>CAZIAK010000003.1:83711-133561 GCA_964537035.1 uncultured Phycisphaerales bacterium
CTCCAGCTGGCCAGGTTGTTGGCGTTGAACAGGCCCAGGCCTTCGAAGTCGCCACCGACGATCAGCTTGGTGAAGATCACATCCCGGTAGACCGTCAGTGCGTTGACTGAACCCGTGATATCAAGGAAGGGCAGGCCCGACCAACCGCTGCCATCGAAGCGTACCAGCCCTTCGGAGAAGGGCAGCCCTGCCACGCTGTCGAAGGTCCCACCCACGAAGAGGAATTCGCCGCTCAGGCCTTCGTAGACCTGCAGGGCGCGTACGGCGTTGCCGCTGCCGACGGCCGGTGCGCCGCCCAGGGCACTCCAGCTGCTGCCATCCCAGCGGGCGATGTAGTCGAAGGCTGCGCCGGTAGACGTGGCGAAGGTCCCGCCGACGTAGAGCTGGCTGCCCGTGCCGTCATCGTAGCTCTCCATGGTCAGGACGGTGGCGCCGAGACCCACGTCGAGAGGCGTCCACGAGCTGCCATCCCAGCGGGCGATGTTGTTGGCCGGGACGCCGTTCATGGCATCGAACTTGCCTCCGGCGTACAGGGCCGCGCCGTTGCCGTCGTCGTGGACATGGAGCACGTTGACGCTGGCCCCGAAGATGCCGCGACTGGCGACCCCTGCGCTGGTCCAGCTGCCGCCGCCATAGCGCACGATGTGTTTGCTGGGCGAGGCACCGTTGATGAAGATGGCACCGGAGGCATAGAGGGCATCGCCCGTGCCGTCGTTGTAGCTGGCGAAGTCGGTGATCGAGCCCGTGGTACCGCCCAGGTCGGACCAACCGCCGCTCTTGTAGCGTCCGAAGCCCTCGCCGGTGAGGCCGTTGGCTGCGCTGAAGAGGCCGCCCACGAAGAGCGCCGGGCCGGAGCCGTCATCGTGGGCGTGCACTGTGCGCACGAAGCCGGTGAGCCCGTCTTCGCCGATGGGCTGCCAGTTGCTCCCGCCCCACTGGGCCACGTGAGAGACGCCGTCATTGCTCCCCGTGGTCGCGGTGAAGGCGCCGCCACAGGCGAGCTTGCCGCCGCTGCCCGTATCGAACACGGTCACGCAGTTGACGGCTTGGCCGAAGTCGCCAAGGGCTTGCAGAGTGTTGCCATCCCACGAAGCCACGCCGTCCAGGACCGTCCCCGAGAGGAACAGCTGGGAGCCGTTGCCGATGTCGCCCACGGCCATGTCCTCGATGCCGCTGGTGGTTGGAGTGAAGGGGACGGACCATCCCGCGCCGTCCCAGCTGGCGATGCCGGGGACCGTGAGCATGCCTCCGTTCACAGAGCTGAAGGGACCGCTGACCAGCAGCCTGGGCCCGCTGCCTGAATCGAAGGTGGCCATGGCCCAGACCGCCGAGGCCACGCCGCCGCCCACGTCGCTCCAGGCGGCGCCATCCCAGCGGGCCAGGTTGTCGTGGGGGAAGCCCGGTTCGGCGTTCCAGAAACCACCCACATAGAGGGCCTGCCCGCCGCCGTCGTCGTGGGAGTGCAGGGTCAGTACGGCCCCTGGCGTACCGCTGCCCAGGGCGCTCCAGGTGCTGCCGTTCCAGCGGGCCACGAAGGCCGCGGGGACACCGCCGGCCGTGGAGAAGTTGCCCCCCGCGTAGAGCTCTCCTCCATGAACACCCAACGCGTAGACGTCGTTGTCCATTCCGAGTCCGACGGCGCTCCAGCGACTGCCGTCCCACTTGGCGACGCGGGCGATGAGTGTGGCGCCGCTCATGGTGAAGCTGCCCCCCGCATAGAGGGCCGGGCCGCCTCCCAGACCGTCGTCGTGGACAACCAGGTCGTGGATCAGTCCGTTGAGGCCCGCGCCGACGGCGCTCCACGTGTTGCCGTCCCAGCGGGCCACGGACTGCACGGGCACGCCACCGGCCGAGGAGATGTTCCCGCCCACGTAGAGCGCGGGGCCGCTACCGTCGTCGTGAGCGACCATGTCCAGGATCTGCCCGTTGACCCCGGGCTCTGCGTCGAAGGTGTCGATCCAATCGGGGCAGCTACCGCCGAGGGCCATGAGCTCACCGGCAGCCGGGCCTTGCGATGGGCCGAGACCTTGGCCGGCCGCGCTGGCGGAGAGCACTGTGGCAGCCACCAGCGTGGCAACGAAAGGAAGCCTCACGAGCGACGGTGTCAGCTGCTGGCGGATCGAGGACATCACAGGCTCCACAGAACTGGCTTCGCGCACAGGACCCGAGGGCACAGTCCCCGTGAATGACAGCACCGGCGCTTGGGTGTCAGCTGGAACCAAAGCTACCACAGCTCAGGAAACGCAGCTGTTAGCTCGGTGTCACCAGCAGTCTCTGTCGCGGGAGCAGCTACTGAAGGAGGCCGCTGCCCCCCACCTCGCTTCAACGACTGCCCACCCACGCTGAAACCGGTCTCGCCAGGCTCTCCATGGGGCCTCCTGCCGCGCCCCCCCCCAGTCAGCCCGCCATGCAGCAGAGCGGCTGCTCAAGGCCGTGGCGGCGGCATACTCTCCGTGACCCACTCCGGCCTACCTGCTGTGGCCGGGCCGCGCCTCACTGGATCGGGACGTCGAAGAACGTCAGCGCGCCCACGCCCCTGGCGTTGGTCAGCCAGGGCCCATCGCCGGAGTGGCCGAAGTAGGTCACCGTCGCGGCCGTGCTCGGGCCGGCCAGGGAGAGGGTCAGCCGGTTGCCCGAGACCGCGCCGGACAGCACGGCGGTGCCATCGTCGAGCTGAAAGAACTGCTCGTTCCCCGCGTCCCAGAGCAGCGTGTCGTCCGGGTCGACGAAGGTCAGCTCCAGCTGATCACCGCTCGCGCCGACGAAGCGGGCCGAGGCCACATCAGGCGGGTCGATGTCCTGGGTGTCGCGCGAGCCATACATGTCGCGGGCCAGGACCCTGGCCATGCGCTCGCCCAGCTGGCGGTAGCCCGTGTAGAAGAAGTGACAGCCGTCGTGTCCCGGCGCCGCGGTGGTGGACATCACGGTCACGTCCGGATGGACTGCCGGCAGCTGCCGCTGCACCTCCCGCACCCCCTCGAAGGTCACTCCGCAACCGAGACGGATCTGAAACACGTACAGCTGCTCGAGAGCAGGAAAGTCGAGCAGCCAATCGTCGTGGAGGGCGTCGAAGTTCTGCTGCCAGAGCGCTGCGTTTTCGCCGTCCGACTCGCCTTGATACCAGAGCAGGGCACGGGGCGAGGTCAGCCCGGCGGTCTGGGCGCGGTTGAGCAGCCGACCGTAGATCGTGGTCAGATCGGTGGGGTCGGCGTCGTTGCGTTGGTGCAGGGTGATGGACGTGCCGCTCACCGCGCCGTTGATCAAGCCCACGGGGATACCCGATCCGACGACGAGCTGCTCGGCCATGCGCAGGGCCCAGCCTCCCACCGCGGCGTGACCCTGGAAGACCAGGCCGTCGGCCAGGTCCCAGTGCTGGTCGCTGGCGACGGCGGTCGAGGCCGTCGAGCTGCCGAACGTGCGGATCCAGACGCTCTGCGATTGATTGGCCAGCCCCTCGCCGTGATAGTCGCTCGCCACCGCGTTGGACTGGCCACTGACCAGAAAAGTGTCACCACAGAGCACGTTGCGACGCGTCACCGCGAGGGTCCGCAGCGGGCCGTCCAGCAGGCGCAGCTCGAAGTCGTAACTCACCAGTCCGGCGCTGATGCGGGGCGCGAACGAGAAGCTCGCCAGCGGGGGCTTGCCGGGGATCGCAGGAGAGCCAACGTAGGTCAGCGGCTGGGTCAGGGTCTCCACGATCACGCCGTCGGCCAGGACGTCGAGTTCGACCGAGCGGTAGCGGCTGCCGTCCACGGTGCCCGCGACGAGCACCGAAGCCTGTCCCCCACCGTCGCGCTGCAGCAGCTCGCCGTCCCGGGGCGCCTGGGTCAGGGTCAGAGGCAGCGTGCCTGCGCGCTGGTAGCGCCGGGCGAGGCCCGCGAAGAGCACGCTGATCTCGGCCTGGTTCAGCACGCGGTCGTACACCATCGCTTCGGCGATCGAGCCGTCGAGGTGGTTGCCCGAGCCGAAGCCGCCCAGCTCGAGGACGGTGTCAGTGTTTGGCGCCGCGCTCCCGCTCCCCACTGGCACGCCGTCTTGGTAGAGCATGCCAACCCCCGAGGATGCATCGTACGTCGCGATCAACACCGTCGGCTGGCCGAGCGCGGTCGGCACCGAACTCGTCACGAAAGTCCCGCCGTGGTACATCCGTGCACGATCGGACGTGTTGAACCACAGCGCATGGTAGCTGCCGCCGGACAGCACGTTGTTGTTCAGGCCGTACTGATCGAGACTGACCACCGCCAGCTTGGTGTAGTCGCCCGTGGGCATGCCATCGCCCCGCGAGAGGACATCGTCACCGTCGAAGTCGAGCGAGGGCATGCCGCCCAGGTCGACCTCCTGCCAGCGCGGGCTCGCCCCACCGTCGCTCGAGAGCAGGTCGTGACCCTGGCCACTCTGGTC
Organism: uncultured Phycisphaerales bacterium; assembly: GCA_964537035.1. Classification (GTDB taxonomy): domain Bacteria; phylum Planctomycetota; class B15-G4; order B15-G4; family B15-G4; genus CAZIAK01. The sequence continues at coordinate 88,113 of CAZIAK010000003.1, forward strand.
CTTCCAGCACGACACCAGCTGGGACACGCCCCGGATCACTCCCACGTCGGCGCGCACCCAGAGCTGCTGGCCCTGGATAGGCACCCAGGGCGCCGCGATCTGTCCGATGAGACAGGGCGCCCAGCCCAGAATGACCAGGGTGACGAACGAGCGAATCCTCATGGAGCCTCCAGCCTGCGGACGGAGACAGCTGCCTCCAGAGCCTCAACATACAGCGCCCCTGCATGCTGTGGGGAGCTGACGGCGAACAACGGCCTGACGGATTCGGCAGCACCTCCGACGAGAGGGGCGAGCGGCGGCCAGCCGTCGTCCCTCCCTCCAGCGCTGCGCTGCGTTCCTGTCTACCCCATCGTAGGGCGGTCAGCGGGCCACTGGACGTATGGAAGTCCTGCGCCTCCTTGCCGATGCTCAGGGACAACGAGGTATCCGCCCATGAAGACCATCATCCGACCCGATGCCATCCACATCGTGCGCCAACACCTGCTCGAGTTCGCCGACGACGACCACTCCATGTGCGAGGTCGCGGCACGCTACGGGATCTACTGCGGGGGCTTCTCACAGTGGTCCTTCGAGGAGCTGAAGGACCGCTACGATTGGCTGGTCAAACGCCGCCCCCACATCACCCGCAGGGAACTCGAGCGCCTCGCCAACATCTGGCAACTCGCCCGCCAGGAGGTCCAGGGCACCGAGATCTCATGCGATACCCAGACCGTCGAGCATGACACCTGCAGGGGCTGGGACGGCTGGAGCAACGATGACATCGCTCGCTACATCCATGAGTTCCGCGGCGTCGACGTCGATGTGGTGGATCCTGCCGACAGCTGAGCTGCACAGCTCGGCGTGACATGGGTCGAGCCCGTCGACACGACCGTGGCCCGAACTGCATTCATCTCACGGAGACTCACCATGTCCGCCCCGAAGAGCAGAGCCCACTCCCGGTACCAGAGCTGGTTGCTCGTCACGGCCTGCCTGGCAGTCACCCTCAGCAGTGCGTCCGCTCAGCTGGCCTGCCCAGGAGGCCTGGACGGCGTCGATGTCTACGCCGAGTGGCACGAGCTCCTCGGGCCGTCGCTGAGCGATGACAACGTGATCAACGGCACGGGCACCCCGGCTGGACCGAAGGTCCGAACAACGTCCTCTGGTACGGGGACGGAACCACGTTCACCGGGCAGATGCCGCCGACCGCCATCCTTGGCGATCTGGACATTCCCGGTTGTAGCGTTCCGCCAGTGCTCTCGTTCTCAGACGACGCGTTGTATAGCTACGACTCCATCGACATGACGCTCGTCTCGGGGCAGCCCGGCTCGCTCTTCATCGTCTGGATCTCGTCGGAGTTGCTGCCCTTCCCGATCGTCACGAACCGTGGACCGTGGTACCTGACCTATCTCTGGCCCTTGGCCACGTCGACCTTCCCCGCATCCGGAACGTTTGAGATGGAGGTCTACACCGGCGACTTGTCCTTCATCCCCTACCCTCTCCCGGTCTATCTCCAGGCCGGAACGGAGTGCGCGAACAAGTTCAGCAACCTGGCCGAGCTCACCCTGTATCCCGAGGTGGTCCCCCAGGTCGCGGTGCTCGATCAGATCGGCTCGGGCACTCACACCGACGGCAACCCCGGCATGCTCTCCCACGTGGACATGTCCTCCAGCTGGGCCCTGGCCGCCATGATCGTCGATGTCCCTGTGGATGGTCTGCTGCACACCGGCAGCCAGGTGGTCTACGGATCGACCGCCGGTGTCGATGGTGCCGACTTCGACCTCCTCGACTACGAGATCCATGTCTGGAACGACGTGGCGAGCTTCCTTGGAAATGATCTTCTGAACTTGACCCACCTGCTCAGCGAAAGCTGACCCACCTCGAGCCCGATATCCGGAAGCTGTTGATTCCTACATCGTCAGCGCTCTGGAGAAGGAATGCTCGAGGTGAGCCAGGTACTCAAGTGTAAGCAGCTTCACGCCCAAGGGGCATCGATTCGTGCCAGGGCCGAGAGGCCATCTCAGAACAGCTCCGGCGGCCCCCGCGCCGGGTGCACACGCGGCGCCTCGGTCGGCCACGCCGAGCGCGGCCAGGATCGCCGTCACCACCCCAGGCTGGATGATCTGCGCGATGAGCTCGCGCCGCCCGCCGCAGAGCCCGCAGCGCAGTACGTCGACCGCGAACACCCGCCGCAACAGCTCGGCCCAGGCGTAGCGACGCTTCACGCTGCGGGGCATCCGCTGGGACTTCGCCGGCGCGACGTCGACGGCCCCGGCACGATCGCGGACCGCCAGGCCGCGGCCGGAGCCAGCACGCCGTGGTACGTCACCTGGTGCGCCCGCGGCGGCGGGATCAGCGCCGCCAGCTTCTCAAGGAACGACAGAGCCTCGAAGACAACCCGCGTGGTGCCATCCGACCAGGCGTGTCGTAAGTCGTAGGTACAGCCTGCACCAGGGCCTCTGGAACCTGATCGGCCGGATCCTCCTTGCGCGTAGGTTTTTGAAGGCCCCCGTCACGGCCAAGCAGACCTGCGCAGCGCCTCGTCCAGCGTCTCCAAGGCGGCGGGCCAGTTCTCCTCGTGCCCCTTGCAGGCCTCTTCGGTGCTGAAGCCGGAGTGGGTGAGCCGCAACAGGGTCCCGTCATCCTGCGGCTTCAACTCGACCTCGATCACCGTCTCGTCACCATGGGTGCCGGGGGCCCCGGTCAGCCAGGTCATCTTGACGCGCTCATCTTTGACGAGCTCTAGGAATCGACCGTAGTGAGCGTGCCGCCCCCAGTCGTGACGGTTGTAGAAGAAGAAGAGACTCCCCTCCTCGGGTTTCATGATCAGCTCCCCCGGCTGCGCGAACCACTTGTCGAAGCCCTGGGTCCAGGCTTCGTAGAGGCCACTGGCGACCGCCTTCATCGTGCGCTCGATGGTCATCGAAAAGGGGCGTGAAGAGAGGTCTGGGACGAAGGGCTCGGTCATGTGTCACCTCGCGGGAGCTGTCTATCATGAGCTCCGGCATCCTACCCCGGCCATGGCTCTCAGCACGCCGATGTCGCCGCCCGCGTGACGCTCACGCAACGATTGAGAGTGCGACGCGCGGAGGGCCCAACACGGCTCTCGCCCCTCCCCCCTCTGCCTGATCGACCTGAGGCAAGGCGCCTGAAGGCTCTGGCTCGCGATCCCTTGGTCGTTTGACGAAGTCTCAAAGCGGGGTGACACTGGGACAGCCTGACGAGCTGTCGCCGCGCGGCGGCATCGGATCCCACCGCGACATTGGGAGGCCAGCTCATGGCCCCACCTCCTCGGCTGTTGCTCGCCACGATCCTGCTCTCTTGTGCTACGCAGACCTCGGTGGCACAAGTCGTCCACTACATCGTCAGCGGAGCGGACACCTGGGACTATTTCGGTCACTCAGTTGCAGGCTTGCCCGACGTCACCGCAGATGGGCTGCCCGACTTCGTGGTGGGAGCACCAGGGGCTGACGACGACGACAGCTGGTCCGGCCGCGCCTTCATTCGCTCCGGCGTGGACGGCAGCCTGGTCTTGTCCCTCAAGGGCGAAGACACGCTCTTCTTCGACGGTGACGACTTCGGTCACGACGTTGCCCACGCGGGCGATGTGAATGGCGACGGCCAGCCCGATGTGATCGTCGGCTCACCTGTCGCCGATGACAACGGCGACCGCTCGGGCGCCGCCTGGGTCTACTCGGCGACGAACGGCCATCTGCTCCACCGCTTTCACGGACGGCAGGCCTACGCCGAGTTCGGCGGCGCTGTCGACGGGGCTGGCGACGTCAATGGCGATGGCCACGACGACTTGATCGTGGGCGCACATCGCCACGATGCGCCAGGGCTGCTCCGCAGCGGAGCCATCTGGATCTTCTCCGGACTCAGCGGAGAAAGGTTGCTTGAGGTCATGGGCCAAACATCCTTCGACCTCTTCGGTTCAACAGTGGCGGGGCTCGGCGACGTCAACGGCGACGGCTTCAGCGATGTGGCCGTCGGTGCTCCACAGTTTGCGAACCCCGCCACGGCACCCGGCTACGTGGACGTCCTGTCTGGCGCCACAGGTCAGCTCATTTGGAGAGCCGTGGGAAAGAACATCGGCGACCAGTTCGGTGCCGTCGTTGCCACAGCCGGCGACATCGACGGCGACGGTCTGTCCGACGTGCTTGTCAGCGCGTTGCAAGAGACCACCCTCGCCGGCCAAGGCGCTGTACGAGTGCTCTCTGGTCTGGACGGCTCTGAGCTGCTGGCGCTGCACGACAACGTGCCCGACAACACCACCGGCTACGGCGTCTCCATCGCCGCCGTGGGCGACATGAACAACGACGGTCGACCAGAACTTCTCGTGGGCGCACCGGCCTCCTTCCAGTTCGGATCCAACACGGGGCAGGCCCACCTCTACTCCGGTGCCGACGGACAGCTCCTCCACAGCTTCGGCTCTCTCGCCATGGACCGTTTCGGCAGCGCCGTAGCGCGAGGGGGCGACCTTGACGGTGACGGCTCCCTCGATCTGCTGGTGGGAGCACCCTACGCCAACGTGGCCGCTCTCGAAGGGCAGGCCTGGGTGCTGTCGTTGCCGCCCCCCGTCCTCCATCAGCCATCTCCCCAGTCCGTCCAGGCCTTGGGCGGGGAGACCATTGAAGTGTCGGGAACTGGCCTCGCAGCGACCCAATCCGTGACCATGGCTGGAGTGCCGGCAGCCTTCACGGTGATCGACAACACCGAACTGTCCGTCGTCTCGCCCACAGCGCCCGCCCTCGGAGCGGCCCAGCTCATCGCCGCCAACTTCAGTGGCCCCGGCCAAGCGGTCACGTTCAGCTACGTCGAAACCCAACCGCCCCAGATCACCGGCCCAGCCACAGCAAAGCTGAGCGCACCTGAGACGTGGAACTTCGGAGCCGAGGCAAGTGAGTGCGCCCTGGTCCTGGTTGCCTTCGACGGCGCCCTGACCATGGTCGGCGGGTGGCCCGTGCTCCTGAACTCCGTGATCGTCTCAGCGGGACAACTCGACCGGGCCGGACTGGGCAGTCTCACCGCAAGTCTCCCCGTCGCGGCCCTCGGCACTTTCGTCCACTTGCAAGTCGTCACGCCGTGTCACCAGATTGATGCGGTGAGCAACGTCTTCAAGACGCTGGTCATCCCCTAGGAACGGAAGTGCTCGGGTTTTGGGGGCGAGTTGATTCCCGGGCGAAAGGCAACCGTCGGACAACTCATGGCGCCTTTCGGCGCAGAGGCCGGTGGTGGCTGCAAAGCCTCAGATCCCTTTGCGTCGACTCGCCGAACCGACTCAACGTGCCGAGGGCAGGTCCACCAGGCCGGTCGTGGCGTACCAGGGCATCAGGGTCCACTCTCCGGCCAGTTTGACTGCACCCGCCGCCACGAGCGCGGAGCGGGCTGCGGTGAGGTCTTGGGCGTCGAGGCATACCAACCAATCCCGATCGTCGAGCAGACCGTCGAACAACGCGACTCCGCTGTCGCGCAATGAGGCCACGATCGCGTCGCTGGCGTCCTCGCGGAGATGCCGCGCGAGCACGTAGGCGCGCCCCTCCCAGGGGACGTCTTCCCCTGGGCGTGCGGCCTCACGGGCAGCCTGATGTGCTCGGTCCAGGTCCACGATGTGCTCGAGTGCCGACCCACTCGACAGGCTGTGAGCTTCCAACACGAACACTCCCGCCTGAACAGCAGGATCGGTCTGCGCGAGCGCCAGGCCCTCGGCAGTGTCGGCCGTGGCCAGCAGGAACACGCCGCGATCGTCATGGGCTGCGCCGGTCGAACCCAGCGGACCCGCGAGCCACAACTGACCGGCCTCGACCAATCGATCCATGTTGGCGAAGTGGCCTGACATGGCTTCACTCATGGCTTCTGGCGACAGCGTAGAGGATGCCGGCCCGGTCTTCAGGAAGATCCATACGCCGTGGCGGAGCCGGGTATCTGCGAGACGTGGATCCTGCGGAGGAGCGGTGTCGAGCGTGGGCGGGCTCGCACACCCTCCGATAAGGATGAGGGCCAGTGCCACGATGCATGAGAGTGTTCGACGATGGTCGTGCATGGATCGAGTCCCTGTGGATGGCCCTGCATGTCCGGCGGTCAGGTCGTCAGCACAGCACGAACTCGACACCAATGCGGATAGGCGTTTCAAAGCCCCCCCTGCCAGCCCGCGCAGGCGCTCCGCACCCCAGATCATACCGCTCACCGGCGCGCCCAGGCGGCCGACGAGCCCGACATGGCCGCCCACAGCACAGCGCGGCCCACAGCACAGCGCGGCGACCTCGCGGCGGCTTTCAGGGCGCTCGTCACGCCCGACACCCGGAGCCTCCCCACCCACGCCCCACATCGCGGGTCGTGCCAGAGCCGAGAGGCCATCTCAGAACAGCTCCGGCGGCCCCCGCGCCGGGTGCACACGCGGCGCCTCGGTCGGCCACGCCGAGCGCGGCCAGGATCGCCGTCACCACCCCAGGCTGGATGATCTGCGCGATGAGCTCGCGCCGCCCGCCGCAGAGCCCGCAGCGCAGTACGTCGACCGCGAACACCCGCCGCAACAGCTCGGCCCAGGCGTAGCGACGCTTCACGCTGCGGGGCATCCGCTGGGACTTCGCCGGCGCGACGTCGACGGCCCCGGCACGATCGCGGACCGCCAGGCCGCGGCCGGAGCCAGCACGCCGTGGTACGTCACCTGGTGCGCCCGCGGCGGCGGGATCAGCGCCGCCAGCTTCTCAAGGAACGACAGAGCCTCGAAGACAACCCGCGTGGTGCCATCCGACCAGGCGTGTCGTAAGTCGTAGGCGATACGACCATCGGGCAGCTCGTGCAGTCGGTCCGTCGCGATGGCGGGACGAGCCGCGTAGCGACACAGCCGCTCCAGCCGCTCGCGGTCGTGCCCCGGCACAGGCGGGCCCGCGTGCAACGAGAAGCCCTCGTCGACGGCGCAGTCCTCGCGGGGTTCCTGGGCGAACGATCTCCCGGGCCGGCTACCCACCCGGGTGACGCGCTGGCCGCGCCGCGGGCCGAACGCCAAGCGTCCTTGCACCGACGCGGCCTGAGCTACCGCGAGCATCGGATCGCGCTCGGCCAGGTCTTGGGCGGCCGTCTCCTCCATCAGGCCCCGGCGGCACAGCAGCGCCTCGACCTTGACGCGCACCGTCAGCACAACGTCAGCAAGATCAGCCTGACGGAGACGACGACCGGTAGCACAACGGAGCTGAAGATCGCCCGCACCCGCCGGCAGAGGTCGCGATCGAAGGCCACCGCGAAGCGCAGGGAGAACGGCAGCGACAGCACCCACGGGCGCACCGCGACCCGAGGCAGCACCCGATCGACCAGGTGAGCCGCCGTATCCGCCATACGCCGTCCGCCGCACGACGGGCAGATGCCGCGGCCCTTGCATGAGAACGCGACCAGCAGATCGTCCCCGCAGCAGGTGCAGCGCACCCGCGCAAACCCGCGCGCCAGGACGCCGCAGTCCAGGAACGCGGCTAGCTCCCGGCGCACGAATGCCGGCAGACCCGACGAGTGCCCCGCATCGGCCTCGGCCAGGAACGTCGACAGGTGCTTCGCCAGCACCCGGTAGAGAGGCGTCGACTCGGGCTCACGCCGCCGATAGCCCTGAGGCCCGGGCTGAGCGCGTGGCGCGATGCAGGTGATGGGCATCCTGCCACGAAGACGGCTGCATCAGCGCAGCGTGACCCCCGTTGTGAACTTGCCCCCGATGTGAGCCGATTCGGAGACCCTGCCTCGAGTTCAGCACGGCAAGCGCGGCTGTCGCGTCTTACTCAACCGGCTGTCATCCCGGGAGCTGCGGCCTTCCCCGCTCCCGCTCCAGCCCCTCGGTTCGAACCGGAGAAGCGAGCGAAGAATGGCGAGGGTGAAGGGACTCGAACCCTCGACTTCTAGCGTGACAGGCTAGCGCTCTAACCAGCTGAGCTACACCCCCGCACCACAAGGAGAACCTCGTGTTTCGGAGGGCGGATGATAGGGACCGGCTGGGGCCAGGGCAAGAGTGAAGGAAGGCACAGAGGCCGGCCGCGGTGGACAGGCTGGCTCGGAGGCGAAGAATAGGCTCCCATGGCCACCGCGGCGACTGGGCAGGAGCCCCGGGGACCGTCGTCCTGGCTCGCGCCCTCCCCGCAGGGAGACTGACCTTGCCCACTCTTCGACTCCTCGCCGTCCTGGGCGGCTTGCTCCTGGCAGGCACGGTCTGGTGGGTCGCGTCTGCGGAGAATCCTGGCGGGGCCGGGAGCAGCTCGCCGGCGACGGAGAGCCTCCCCACCGCCCCCCTCACTTCGGCCGAGCCCAGCACCGAGGAACCGACTCTGCTGGCGGCACCTGTGGCGGAGCCCATGCAGCTCTCGCCGTCCGCCGCCCCCGAGCCCCTGGGCTGCACCGTGGTCATCCGGGCCCAGCAGCGCAACGCCAGCGGCAGGGGCGCCCAGCCGCTGGCCACCCAGCTCGAGTTCGGCGTCTCGCCCTCGCGCAAGGACCTGGGCGAGCCCCTGCAGCTCATCGAGACTGGCGCCGACGGCCAAGCTGTCGTGGAGCTGCCCTGGCAGCTCGTGGCAGCGCCCGCCGACGGCAAGCCCCCGTGGCTCTGGGTCCGATCCCAGGGGACGGGCCTGCTGAATCGGGTCGCGAGCAGGAGAGCGCCGACAGAGCCTGGTGAGAGCGCCGTCCTCTCCGTCTCCATTCAACCCGGCGTCGTGGTCGAAGGCCGCCTCCTGGGCCCGAACGGCGAGCCCACTGCGGGCCGGGTCGACTGGTGGAGCTTCGACGATCAAGGCGTCACGAGCGGCTACGTCGGCAAGGCCGGAGCCGACGGGCTCTTCAGCGGTGAGCTGATTCGAGAAGGCACCCATGGACTGCTGGCCCAAGGCCAGGCGGCCCAAGACGCTTTCCTGGTGAGTGCCATCAACGACGCGGCCCTTCAGCTGGGCACCGGCTTCTCCAAACTCTTCGAGGTGCGCTTCGACGAGGCGGTCCCGTTCATCGAGGTCCAGGTCTTTGGCCCAGGCGTCCTCCGCGGCCGAATCGTCGACGCGGCAGGCGCGCCAGCTGCGGGCATCTCGCTCCTGGCCGTGGTGGCAGCGCTCGACAACGAGGCCAGCGACACGGCCATCCCCTACTCGCGGACCAGAGACATCGACCGGGAGGGCCGAGGCCAGGCACGTGTCTACATGGTCACCGACAACGACGGCGCCTTCGAAGCACGGGGACTGCGGGACGATCTGTTCAACGTTCGTGCAGCCGATGACCAGCTCAGCACCTCTGGCTTCCCCCGGCTGCTCACGCCTCAGCCCGTGCCCAGCCACGGCGAGCCGTTGGAGTTTCAACTCAGCCGCCCCCACCTGGCGATTCATGTCACCCAGGCCGATGGCTCGCCCCCCCCGGAGAGATTCCGCGCCCTTCGCATGCAACGGAGCCACTCGGATATCGACGAATGGCCCGACACGCCGGGCCTGCTGGTCACCCTGGGTTGGGAGGACGTTCCTGTGGGCGACAGGATCGGCGGGTATCTGAAAGCACGGGCCACGGGCCCCGGTGAGTTCACCGTCGAGTTGGACGACGATGTCAGCGTGGTCGTCGGAGTGCTCGGCGGCGACCTGCCCTGGCGACCGCAGCGAGTGGACGTGCCCCCGGGCGCCGGGCGGGTCGACGTGGATCTGGTCATGCCAGAGCCAGCCATCCCCGGCACTCTCGTGCTCGATGTGGTCGACTCTGCAGGTGAGCCGGTGGTGAGGCAGCTGCGCGTGCGTGTGTCTGATACGACCAGTGGCGTGACTCTCGTGGACAAGCCCTTCGACTTCCCCCACACAGGTGACTGGCCCCTGCGCCTGTCCCTGCCGGAGGGCGAGTACGACCTGCTCGTCGAGGGGCACCCGTGGTTTGACACGCGCCACGGATCCCTGATGAGACGGCGCGTCCACGGGAAGCACGAGCAGCCGCTGTTGATCACCCCGGCTCAGGAACTCCGCGTCACGGCCTCCGTCAGCGACGGCGCACGGCTCTCCTTGAGCGCGCATGGCCTGCCCACGGCGGCGGACCGCCAGGGCGTTCGGGACTGGGACCCAAGAGAGGACACGGTCGAGTACGTTGAGTATTGGGCCCGATACGTCGAGGTACACCTTGAGCGGGAGGGGCGTTGGCCCGAACGAGTGGAGTTCCCCAAGTACACGGAGGACGGCACGCCGGCAGTGCGCGGCCGTCTGATCTCAGGCATCGGCCTGGGCTCCGAGGGCGTCTCCGAGATGTTGAGCCCCGGCGAGTACACGCTGGTGGCCACCACTCAAGGCGGGCGCACGCTGCGGCGAGACGTTCTGCTCATCGCCGGGCAGACCCTGACCGTGACCCTACGCTTCGACTGAAGACTGACGGCCGCGCCCCCTCCGCGCTAGAATCGCCGCCATGACCAAACGACGCATTGCCGTGATCTCCACCGGAGGCACGATCGAGAAGACCTACGACGAGTTTCAGGGCGTGCTGGAGAACCAGCTCAGCGTGCTCGACGTCATGCTGGCCTCGCTGCAGCTCGAAGGGGCTGACCTGGTGCGCGTCCCGCTGATGAACAAGGACTCGCTGGAGATGTCCGACGCCGACCACACCCTGATCGCGGAGACCGCAGGCAGCATGGCGGCGGCCCACGACGGCGTGCTCATCGTGCATGGCACGGACACCCTGGCGGTGACCGGTGAGAAGGTGGTCGAGCTGCTGGGCACCCCCCGAGTGCCCATCGTGTTGACCGGCGCCATGCGGCCGTATGTCTTGCGCAACACCGACGCGCTACAGAACCTGACCGAGGCCCTGGTGGCCGCCCAGTTTCTCGCCCCGGGCGTGTGGGCCGTGATGCACAACCAGGTGCTGCGTTTCCCGGGCGTGACGAAAGACCGCCAGCGGGGGACGTTTCGCGCTGCCCACCAAGCAGAGGCCTGAGGTCGCTGGCCACGTGACCTCCCGCAAGGACCTGGGCGCGCCCCTGAGCCCGCGCCCCTGAGCCATGCTCCGCCCCGTCCTCCACATCGTGCTGCACGTCGTCGTGCCTGGCCTGGTGGCTCGCCTCGGCTGGCCGAAGCAGACCGCTCGCGCGTGGGGCCTGATGGTGGCCACCATGGTCATCGACCTCGACCACTTGCTGGCCGATCCCCTGTACGACGCGGGGCGCTGCAGCCTGGGCTTTCACCCCTTGCACAGCTGGGCAGCGCTGGGTGGCTACGTGGTGCTGGCTGCACGACGCAAGACCCGCGTCATCGGCGCAGGGCTGCTGCTGCACCTGGCCCTCGACGGTATCGACTGCCTGTGGATGTCCTGCGAGTAGGGGCGCTTCTCGGCCACGCCCGCTGCAACCCGCGTGCTGGGTCATCGACAGCCAGCGATGGCGCTCTCGCGCCACCGCCGGGTACATCTCACTGCAAGCTCGACCCTGCTCAGGGGATGAACGTCAGCCCGTCGATGTCCTCGCCGGAGTCGATGCCCAGCGCGGTGAGGTCCAGCTCCAGCGAGGCGTTGCCCGATGTGGAGCTGCCGAAGCTGCCGGCGAAGCGGCCCACGTCCTCATCGGCACCCGAGGCGCCGGACGACGACCAGCTCCCCACTGTGGAGAAGAGCATGTCCACCACATCGAAGGTGATGGCGTTCAGGTCCTCGCCGGACGACTGGGAGAAGCCCACGTCGCTGCCATCGAAGTGCAGCGCGAAGCTGCCCGCAGTCGACGAGCCCAGGGACGTCGAGGTGAACACGATCACATCTTCATCCCGAGTCTTGGCCAGGCCGGACGCGGTAGCAGAGCCCACGGTGGAGAGCGCGATGTCACCGTTGGCGAACTCGTGCAAGCCGTCGAGATCCTCTCCGTTCGAAGACAGCGAGACGTCGCTGCCGTCGAGGAAGAAGCTGAAGCTGCCTGCCGTGCTCGCACCCGAGGAGGTCACGGTGAACAGCACCACGTCCGAGTCGTCGACCGACTCGCCGCTGGGCCCACCGAGCAGGCCCGGCACGGTGGTCGCCGCGGTGAACGACATCAGGATGTCGCCGTTGTCCCGCACATGCAGGGCGTTGATGTCGGTGCCACCGACACCCACGTCGCTGCCGTCGAAGTACAGGGCCCAGGTGTCCGTGGCCGGGTCATAGGAGACCACGTCCTCGTCGCGGACGCTGCCCACTCCAGGGACGGTCGTCGTGCTCACGAAGGACATATAGAGCAACGATGATCCGCTCGGCGGGTCAGACACCACGATGTAGGCGGTACGCACGAGCACGTCTGAACCGTCGGCGTTGGTGACGGTCAGGCTCACGGTGTATGTGCCCGCAGACATGTACGTGTAGGCCGGGTGCTGCGACGTGGACGTGCCCCCATCACCGAAGTCCCAGGCCCACGACGTGGGCGTGTTGGTCGAGCTGTCCGTGAAGGTCACCGTGAGCGGCGTGGTGCCGCTGGTGGGCGTACCGCTGAAGTCCGCCACGGGAGGCGTGGGCGGCGCCGACACGGTGATGTACGCGGTGCGCACCAAGGTGTCACTGCCGTCCAGATTGGTCACCATCAGGCTCACGGTGTAGCTGCCCGCGGACGTGTAGGTGTGGCTGGGGCTCTGAGCTGCCGAACCGTTGCCATCGCCGAAGTCCCACGACCAGCTGGTGGGCGTGTTGGTGGACAGATCGGTGAAGTTCACGTTGAGCGGAGACGTGCCGCTCGTCGGCGTGCCGCTGAAGTTCGCTACTGGCGGCATGGCGGCTTGGGGCGTGGCCGAGGCCTCGCCGCTCACCGCGCTCTGGTTTCCCGCGTCGTCCTCAGCCCGCACCACGTAGAAGTACGTGGTGCCGTTGGTGACCGAGCCGTCGTTGTAGGCGCTGGCCGAGACCAGGGTGCCGTTGACAGCGGTGTAGGGTCCGCCGCTGCTGGTGGAGCGCAGCACGTCGTACCCGGCCAGGTCACCCTCGCCGTTGTCCGCCCAGTCGAGGCTCACCGAACCGTCGCCCCCCGTGGCGGCCAGGCCCGTGGGTGCGGCGGGTGCGGTCAGGTCGACGGGCGTGGCGTTCGCTTCGTTGCTCTGCGCGCTCTCGTTGCCCGTGGCGTCGCTGGCGGTGACCACGTAGTAGTAGGTCGTGCCGTTGCTCACCGCGCTGTCGTCGTAGCTACTGACCATGACCGGCGCGCCGTTGAGCACCGCGTAGGGGCCACCGGGCGAGGTCGAACGGAACACATCGTAGCCCGCCAGGTCTGGCTCCGTGTTGTCCAGCCAGTCGAGGTTCACCACCCCTTCGCCCCCGCCGGCCACCAGGCCCAAGGGTGCGATCGGCGGCGTGGTGTCTCCCCCACCACCGCCCGTGAACGTCTGAGCCGTGTTGACCGCACCGCTGGTGTCCGCACCTGCGGCCGCCCAGGTGAAGTCAGCGCTGGCGGAGCCCGTTCCCATCAGCTGCAGGGAGTAGCCTGCAGGAGTGGAGCTGGTCTCGCTCACGCCCACGCTCACAGAGGTCATGCCGTCTGCTGCGCCGCCCACCGCCACGAACGTACCTTCGTAGCTGAGGAACTCGATCACGGCGCCGGTGTCGTCGACCAACGCCAAGCCATCGGGCGCGCCGTTCTGCATGGACGAGAAGGCGAAGGCCAGGGTGCCCGAGCCCGCCTGCTGGTCGGGCAGGCTGCCCGAGAGGTTGACAGTCTTGTAGACCGTGCCGCCGTTGCCGTTGTAGCCCAGCAGGCTCCAGCCGCTCAGGTCTGTGCCTGCGGGGCCAGCGACCTCGACGAACTCACCCACGTCGGTGCTGGCGTTGTCGTAGTGAAACTCGTTGATCCAGGGGCTGCCGCCGCCGGAGCCGCCGCCGCCCTGAGGCGTGGCAGAGACCATGGCGCTCATGGTCGACTCGTTGCTCGAGGTGTCCACGGCGGTGACCTCGTACCAGTAGGTCGTGCCGTTGGTCACCGTGCTGTCGGTGTAGAGGCTCGCGGGGACGAGGCCGCCGTTCAGCAGGGTGAACGAGCTGCCGTCCAGCGAGCGGTACACGTTGTAGCCGGCCAGGTCAGACTCGAGGTTGTCGTCCCAGTTGAGGTCGACGGAGCCATCACCACCCACGGCCGTGAGCCCGGTGGGAAACAGGGGCGGCGTGGTGTCGCCGCCACCACCGCAGGTGCCGGAGAACAGGCAGTCGACCCACGCGGGGTTGTCGATGAAGGGGTTTCTGTTGCCCTGGAAGCCGAAGACCGCGTTGTTGCGGGCGATCTCACGGGCGTCCACCGGGTCTTGCTGGTGCCAGGTGATCAGCACGGAGAGCATGCCCATGTAGGCCACGCTCTCGTTCGAGCCCGTGTTCGAGCTGTCGATCAGAGCCTCGCTGTCGGTGAGAATCAGGTCGGGCTCGGAGATGCCAGTGACGCCGTGGGTGCCCCCTTCGTAGCGCACATCGGCGTAGAGCAGGGCCCGGGCCACGTCGCCCCGACGACCGATCCAGGTCTCCCAGGTGCCAGCCGCGAAACTGCCCTCGGTCCAGCTGGAGTTGCCGGGATAGGTGCCGCTGCCGCCGCCCAGGCCGTCGTTGATGTCGGTGACCTTTTCGGTGCACGCGGCGCTGCAGTCGCGATAGGGCTTGTTGCTGCGAGACGAGTTGTAGCCGCTGTCGCATAGGAACAGCATGTGGCAGTCGGTGTAGGGCTGGTTGGTGCTGCCATCGTTCGGGAATCCGTACGATTTCGGCCAGGTGTGCTCCCGGTTGTAGAACGAGTTGCCCCCGCCCTCCTTGGCGTAGCTCGCGTTCTTGTAGACGTCCAGGATGGACCCGGCGTTGTTGGGGTCTTCGTCCGCCAGCTCCAGGATGTTCCAGGTGTCGGTGGACGTCGACGTGTAGGGGAAGCGCGTATGGTCGTCGATCACTGCATGCAACGTGGACCGCATGCCCGCCGCGGTGGAGGTATCGACCGTGTCGTAGTAGCCGGGGGGCGCCTGGGCCAGGAGTTCTCCGCTGGCTGTGCACAGCACCAGGGCTGTGACCACGACGAGCGCAAGTGCGCGGTGAATCCGGTGCAGGCTAAGGGCCGAGTACGACATGGGAATCCTCTGTGGGGAAGCACATCGGCGGAGCGCAGGCAGCAGACCTCTGCGACCCCAACGGGGGCGAGGCTGCACAACAAACAGAGATCCTCAGATAAGGATTCTTCAATTGCCCGGGCTACGCGAGAGTGTGGGACCGCGCGCGAAGGACGCGCTCTCGTGGCCACGAAACTCGCACGCCCGCCACCGAGATTCCACAACCGCGAAACCCTCTTCTCAAAAAAGATGTCGACCGGACGCGTTCACTGAACTGCATATATGTTCGAACGAGCGTCGGGAAGACAGCATTTCGCCCCGCCGGCAAACAGTACTTTTCAGCGGGCCTCGCCTGTCGTTGAAAGCGCGACCGCAGTCGTCTCACCTGCCACGCAGGTCACGACCTCGTGGCCTGACCCCTGCCCCACACTCCAGCAGGACAACACCAGATCAGCCGCAGGAACATCACCCAGAGTGAAGCGGCCTTGCAGGTCCGTGGAGGTCGCAAACGGGTGCTCCAGCACGGCCAAGGAGGCCCCCGCCTCCCCTTCATGCACGGTGCAATCCAGGCTGACCAGCCCGAGAGCCCGGCCGAACATCAGCCGCTTGTCCACTCCGGGCACCAGCGCGTAAGTGAACAACACTCGACCGCTGGCGCTCACCACCTGGGCGCTGTGCAACATGTCCCCACCGCGCAGAACCACGGGCTGGAAGGCATGGACCACGGCCAGGTCCGGCGTGAAACCTGTCCCCCCGCAGGCGATCGCCATGGGCTCTGCTGGAGGAGCGAAGCTCAGGCCCTCGAGACCGTGGGACACATAGACCAAAGCCCCCGCCACCGGCTGACCGTTGTCATCGATCACGACGCCTTGCAGCTCTCCGGTACGCTGCCCATCGACCGCGCTGGGGGCGGGCGCTCCACGCTCCGCGAACACGCTGGTGGTGTTCGCGGGCGCATGTGCCGACAGGCCTGTGGGCTTGGCCAGCGGCTCGGGCAACCCGGCCGCACCCCAGTAGAGATTGGCTGCCAACCAGGTGATGGCGAACTTCACGAAGGTCAGGCGCATGGTCTCGACGAACAGGGCAGCCCAGCGCCACTTCTTCTCCCAGACCAGGAAGAAGCCCACCAGCAGGGGAATGGGCGCATAGCTCCAACCGATGTTCTGGTCGGCCTCGGCCACGTCCATGGGCTCCCAGAACGGATTCAGCGCCAGGAACATCGTGAGCACCACGGCCAGGCTGATCGCAAACGCGCCCGGCGACAGGCTGGGCAGCGGCTGGTCAGCAGACGCAGCGGTCGCATCAGTCCCCGTCAGGGATGACCCCTCACGGGGATTTGTGGGCAGTGGGGAACGTGTCTCTGGCATGGGAGCCACGAAGCGTAGCACTCCCCCACACCTGACGAGAGGCCTGTACCATGGCGCTTTCGGTGAGAGATCAGGGCCCGCGTTCACGCCTCCGGCGCTTTCTGCCTCGCCGAGGCGTGGAGCGGACCACAAGCACGAAGAGATGAGAGACCCCGTCATGACCCCAGCGCCCCGCCACCTCATCCACTCCACCCACAAGCAACGGTGGGCCCTTGCCGCGCCAGCCCTGCTGCTCTGCCTGTTGAGCCCTGGGTTGCAGGCCCAGCAAGGCGACGCTCCCCGACCGCGCTTGCGCACCCTGCGGGGCACGGGCATCGAGCAGAACGTCATGGAGCCCATTGCTCCCGAGCTGCTGCGCCGCGCTGACCTCGCGGAAGGCAGCGGCACACGACCGGCGATCATGCTCACCGGCTACTGGCCTCCGTCGAACGAGATGCTGCGGCGCCTCAGCGATGACCCGACCCAGAACCCCCAGGGTTGGGTCGGCTCTGACTGGGAAGGGCGAGGCTACGACGTCTACTCGTACTTCCCCGAGTTCAACCCACCGACCTGCCTCTTCTGCGGCCAGGGCACCGGTGATCTCGAGGTCGACTACCAGGACACGTCCAACGACTTCTTCCCCCTCGCCGACGGCATCACCCCGGTAGCCCTGATCACCTTCAGCCGAGGCTTCCCGGACGAGAGCTGGGAGGTGGAGATGAACCAGTACAACCGCGCCTCGCGGATCCCCGACTACACCGCCCCGACCCAGCCCACGCCGAGCCCACCAGACGCCAGCGTGCCCGCCGAGACCCTGCGCCCCTCGACCCTGCCCGTGCAGAGCATCGTCGACGAGGTGCTGATGGACTTCCCCGGCGCAGACGTCTTCATCTGCTTCACCGGCGACGGCGGCGGCTTCCTCTCGGAGTTCGCGGGCTACCACGGCGTCTGGTACCAAGACCTGCATAGCGCGCCCAGCGACCCGGCCCTCGCGGTAGCAGCGGGCCATGTGCACGTGGGCCAGAACCTGCCCATCCCCCGGGCCCGGGGCTACACGCGCTCGACCCTGCGCGCGTTGATCGCACATCTCGACATGGTCCTGGGCGGCGACCTCTGCCAGCCCGACCTGGGCTTCGCGGGACCAGGAGCTGCGGCGCTCTCCCTGTGCGGTGACGTGCTCGCCAGCGGAGGCACCGCCGACCTCGCCCTCACCGGCGCGCCCCCCAACGCCTCGCTCTGGTACGCCGTGGGACTGACCAACAACCCCACACCGTTCAAGGGCGGCCAGCTCGTCCCCGTGCCCTGGCTAGGCCTGGTCGCCGCCACAGCAGATGCCAACGGAGACCACCAGATCGCCACCATCCCCGGAGGCAGCGGCCCCTTCACCCTCTACATCCAAGCCGTCATCTCCGACCCAGCCCAAGCCCAGGGCTTCGCCCTCTCCAATGCCCTGGCCGCAGACTTTCAACCCTAGCAACGTGTGCGCATGGTGCCGCGTCTGCAGCTAGGGAGCAGCTTCGCCCGGGCCCACAGAACCCAAGACCCTGGCAGGCTGTCCACCCACGACCGTGAAGGCTGGCACGTCCTTGGTCACGATCGAGCCGGCAGAGACGATGGAACCTTCGCCAATCGTCACGCCCTTGAGCACGATGGCCCGGCAGCCGATCCAGACGTTGTCGTGCAGCACCACCGGCGCGTTGCGCAGGGGGCGATCGCCCACAGGGTGCAGATCCGTGTCCATGATCAGGGCGTCCCAACCGATCATGCAGTCGCGACCGATCTCGACCTTCTCCCAGGCGATGACCTCGGCGCCGCGGTTCAGGTAGGTGCCGTTGCCGATGGTCAGCTTGCCACCGTGTTCAGCGCTCAGACGGCTGCCCGGGTAGAGCAGGATGTTCTCCGCCCGCACCTCGCCGCCGGCGTTCTTGATCTGGGGCAGGGGCCAGCCCTTCTCCACGGCGAGCAAGCCGCAGCTGGTGAAGTGCCGCCTCAGCCAGAGACCTTTCAGGTAGCCGAACAAGGGCGCGCCGTGGCGCAGCCGGGCGATGATCTTGGCCAGCACGTTCGTGGGTGCCAGCTGGGGAGCGGATGTTGTCGTCATGAGCGTTTGCGCAGGTCGAGGAGCGGGCGGGCGGCCTGGGCCACCACGATCTGTCGGGGTTGCACGACGCCGGTGATCACGGCGCCAGCGCCGATGACCGCTCCGTCGCCGATCTGTGCGCCGGCGAGAATCACGGCCTTGGCGCCGATCCAGACGTGGTCGCCGATGGACACGGGCTCCACCCGACCGATACCGGCCTTGTCGCCGAAGCCTTCGCTGTCAGTGATGATCACGTCCCAGCTGATCATGGTCTCGCTGCCGATGGTCACCTCTTTGGCGGCCCAGACCATGGTGCTGCGGTTCAGGTAGGTGCCATCACCGATGGTGATGCGAGCGCCGGGCTCGGCGTGCAGGTGCACGCCGCCGAAGAGCCCCACATCGCCCACGTCGACCGTGCCACCGAGGGCGTCCACCGTGGGAAACGGCAGGCCTTTGGGGCAAGCCAGTGCGCCTGCGTTGGTGAAGCGATGACGCAGAGCTGCACCCAGGGCGTAGGACGGATATCCGTAGCGCCGCCCCTCAGCGAAGTGTCGTCTGTAGGTCGGCAGGGTCGCGCTCACCGCACGGCCGCCTCGCGCTCTTGAACGGCGGCGTTCAAGGCCGCCTCCATGTGCTCGCCGATGACCTCCCAGGCGAACTGTTCTTCGACGAAGCGGCGCCCCGCCTTTGCCAGCTCGTCAGCCCGTGCGGGGCCCCGCAACAGGTCGACCACCTCGCGGGCGAAGTCGTTGGGCGTGTCGGCCAGGATCAGATGCTCGCCATGCACGGCGCCGATGCCCTCGGCTCCCAGAGTCGTCGAGACCACGGGCCGACCTGCGGCCATGGCTTCTACCACCTTGAAGCGTGTGCCGCCGCCCACCAGCAGGGGCACCACGAAGACCGAGGCCTTGTAGAACCACTCGCGGATGTCGTCAACGTAGCCGGTGAAGTGCACCGAGTCGCCTTGCAACGACTCGAGCTCGGCGGGCACCTGCCCACCGGCGCCGATGAAGCGAGCGCCGGGCACTTCGCTGGCGATGGCCGGGAGGATCTCCTCCACGAACCAGCGAGCGGCCTGGCTGTTGGGGTGGTAATGCATGGTACCGGTGAAGACCAACGTGTCCGGCTCGCCAGGTTCCTCTTGAGGCTGGAAGAACGTGGTGTCCACACCGTTCTTGACCACATGGATGTTCAGGCTGTCGTCCCACTCATGCAGCAGATCGCGGTCGCGGGGCGAGGTGACCGTGACCAGATCGGCCCGGGCCAACGAGGCCATCTCTTCGCGCCGGAACTTGCGAAACTCACAGCCCGCGTAGAGCTTGCGCAGACTGCCCGGCGAGGCGGCCTGCCACTCACGCTGCAGCAGATCCCACTCGACGTTGTGCTCGTCGACGATCACAGCTGGCCCGGGGGGGATGTCGAAGCAAGCCATCTGGCTGAACTCCACCACCACCACATCGATCTGCTCCTGGTCGATCATGCGCACGAGCGCGGTCTGCATGGCCGCCGTGCGGTGAGACATGCGCTGAAACGACATGGGCGACACCAGGGACAGGCCCTGGGTGATGCGTTTGTTGTCAGAGGGCCGGGGCACCTCAACGGCCTTGTCCACGAACTCCATGAACTGCTCGCGACCACCGAGCCCCTCGACCGAGGCGCTGTAGGAGAGGCTGAAGACCTTGTGCTGACGAGCCGCCTGACGCATGAGATGGTGAATGCGCACGGTGCCACCGAAAGTGGGCGGGAAGGGCGGATAGGGCGAGAGAAAGAGGACGTTCACAGATCAGCTCCGGGTGCTTCCAACAGGGCAGCGACTCTTTCGGTGTGGACCCCCAGGTCGAAGCGCTGCACCACGACCTCCCGCGCACGGCGGCCGAGGGCGGCACGCCAGCCCGCATCCACCACGAGGCTGAGCAGGGCCGTGGCCAGGGCATCAGGGTCTCGGGGCGGGACGAGCAGACCGTTCTCACCGTCGTCGATGATCTCGGGGATGCCCCCTGCGTCCGTGCCCACCACAGGCCGCCCGTAGATCATGGGTTCGACCACGACCATGCCGAAGGCTTCTTCCCAGGCCGCATCCACCACGATGTCCGTGGTGCGGTAGAAGGCGTCCATGTCGTCGCAGAAGCCCAAGAAGATCGTGCGCTCGCCCACGCCATACTGGCCCACCAGGGCGTCGAGTTCTTCGCGAAAGCCGTGGTTGCCGTCTTCGATGGAGTCGTCGCCAGCAATGAGCAGCCAGGCCCCTGGCGCCTGTTCAGCGATGGCACCGAAGGCGGTGATCAGCTCCGCCTGGCCCTTGTTGGCGGAGAGCCGGCTGGCGGCTCCGATCACCACCGCGTCGGCGGGGATGCCCAGCTGATCGCGCATGTCGGAGCCCCCGTCGGGCACCTGCACGTCGACGCCGTTGTGCACCACCACGATGCGCTCCATGTCCGGCCCGAGGGCGTTGATGAAGTCGACCTTCATGGCCTGGGAGTTGGCCACGATGACAGTGGCTCGTTTGAGCGCGAAGCGGTTCAGCCGATTCGGCACGCAGTTGCAGTGGATGTGATAGAGAAAGGGCCGGCGGGTCAGGGTGGCCACCGCGGTCGCCACCAGCACCGAGCGGTACTTATCCGACGTGTGCACCAGGTCAATGCGCCGGAGCCAGACCAGCAAGGACAGCCTGACGATGGCCAGCAGGGTGATGGGCAACGAGAGGGCGTCCACCACGCGGCCCCAGAGGTTTGCGCCGCTGTGACCTGACTTGGTCCCGAAGCGACAGCGCACCACCCGCAGGCCGTCGATGCCGCGCAGGGTGGGTTCGGGACGACCGCCGGCCTCGCAGGCCACGGTCACATCGAAACGGCTCTTGTCCAGACGTCCCAGGAAGCCCACGAGCACGGTGACCACGCCACCCACTTCGAGGTTTGTGTCCAGACAGAGTATTTTTCGCCGACCGGTCATGTCCCGATCTCCAAAGGGCCGCCCTCTTCTTCGGCACTTCGGCGCGCAGGCTTTTGCTCCGCCAAGGCAGACCGGCAAATGTCGCTCCAGCCACCACAGGTTGCCGTCAGGATTCCGAGAGAATCCGTCGATAGAGGTGAGATCCACCGCTCCCTCACCTGAGCCGCGGTGACAGCACTTGCCCCAGACCCCAGACCTGCACCATGCCTCTTTCAGCACCAGCCAGCGCCACTCACCAGCGGTCCTCTGACTCCACCAGCCACCAGGTTCTGCTCACGGTGTCCGGCGAGGTGAGCAGCGATCTCGAGCAGCAGATCGCTGAGGGCGCCCGCCCACGAGCCGACTACCTCGACATGGCCGAGCGCTTCGGTGCCGATCTGCTCGACTACGGCGAGGCGCGGCGCACCAGCGGTTGGTTCGGGCGGGTGCTCGAGACCCTCGGCGGCGCGAACCTGTTGCTGGCCTGGGCCTGCTATCAGCGCCGTCACCGCTACAAGGTGCTGTTCACCGACGGCGAACAGGTGGGCATCCCCTACGCACTCATGGCCAAGCTCTTCGGCGGGCAGTTGCCCCAGCACATGATGGTGGCGCACATCTTGTCGGTGGGCAAGAAGACCTGGCTCTTCGACCGCTTCGGCCTGGCCGAAGACATCCATTTTCTCGTCTACTCGACCTGGCAGCAACGCTTCGTGGAGGATCGCTGGAGCGTGCCCCCTGAGCGAGTGACCTTCACCCCGTTCATGGTGGACTCCAGGTTCTTCTCGGCAGAACAGGTCACCCCGGGCCAGAGCGAACTCTCAGAGCAGCTCGACAGAGGCCGGCCACTGATCTGCGCCGTGGGCCTGGAACGACGAGACTATCCCACGCTGATGCAAGCGGTCCGTGGTCTCGACGTGCACCTCGTGGTCGCCGCCGGCAGCCCCTGGTCGAAGCAGAAAGACAGCACCGAGGGGGAGGCCATTCCTGAGAACGTGACCGTGCGGCGCTTCAGCCTCCATGAGCTGCGCCAGCTCTACGCAGACTCGCGCTTCCTGGTCATGCCCCTGTTCGACGTGGACTTTCAGGCGGGCGTCACGGCCATGCTCGAGGCCATGTCCATGGGCAAGTCCATGGTCTGCTCCCGCACTCCGGGGCAGACCGACGTGGTCGTGGAGGGCGAGACCGGCCTCTACGTGAAGCCCGGTGACGTGGGCGAGCTACGGGGCGCCATCCAACACCTGCTGGACAACCCGGACATCGCGGACTCCATGGGGCAGAACGCACGACGCCTCATCGATGAAGAGATGAGCCTTGATCGCTACGTACATCGCCTCGGCGATCTGGTCGAGGCACACCAGGAATGATCAGGTCAAACCTCGCCACACACTCTGCCAACTCGCCCGTCCACCACCCAGCAGCCGAGGCCTGAGATCGTGGCCAGCTACCTTCTGGTTCACGGGGCATGGCACGGTGCCTGGTGTTGGCGGCCCGTCGAGGATCTGCTGCGAGCCCGGGGGCACGAGGTCTGCGCGATCGACCTGCCCGGGCACGGTGACGACTTCACGCCGTCCTATCGCATCACCCTGGGCAGCTATTCCCAGCGCGTCCAAGAAGCCGCGGCCAAGATGTCCCGCCCCCCTCTGCTCGTGGGACATAGCATGGGCGGCGTGGTCGTCAGTCAGGCGGCGGCCGATGCGCCAGGGATCTGCTCAGGACTCATCTTCGTCTGCGGCGTCATCCCCGTGGAAGGCGAATCGATCAGGGGCCTGGTCAGCATGGACAGGCACAGTCTGCTGCGCACCAGCGTGGGCTTCGGCACCAAGGGTTACCACGTCAAGCCCTCGGCGGCGCAAGCGCTGTTTTACGGCGAGTGCTCGCCAGCCGATGCGAAGGCGGCCACGGCCCGACTCTGCTCGGACCCACTGCTGCCCTTGATTCAGCGGCACACCGTCCGTCACCCGTTGATGGCGCCGAAGGGCTACATCGAGTCCACCCACGACCGCACGATCACCATCGAACACCAGCGGGCCATGGCCTCTCGGTGCCGATTCGCCCTGCGCGCATCCATCGCTGCGGACCACTCACCGTTCTTGTCTGCGCCGCATGAGCTGGCCGAGCACCTGCACGTGATGGCCCGTCTCGACGAGAGCCACGTCGAGCCCACCAGGCACGCCGAGAAGACTCCCCGTGAGCAGGTGCGCACGGTCGTCTGAGCCGCTCGTCATGGCGCCATGGCCTTCACCGCGTTTGACAGGGTGATGCCGCTGAGCACGGACGGATCGGAGACCAGGAACTGCACCCACATCTCAGCGCACGACGGCACTCCTGCGGGCCAGACCGCGCTGGTGCTGAAACTCCCACCGGCGTCAGCGTTGACGGCCACCGACAAGACGGTCGGCGTGGCGTGGACGAAGCCCCCACCAAAAGCAAACGGTGCGGAGCTGAAGGAGACCAGGCCCAGCATGGCCGCCCCTGCCGGAGCGTTCATCAGGTCGAAGCTCGCCATGGAGCCAGGGTTGAGCGGGCCGCTGCCCACCAACGTCGGCAAGCCGTTGCTGCCCAGGGTGCTGCCTCCCAGGTCGACCCAAGCACCGCAGGGCTCCACCACGGTGATCACCTGGTTGATCTCCATGTCCGAGAGGACGGACACCTGCCCGCTGGGCCAGGTCACCACCAGCCGGGTGACGCTGGTGGCGCCGGTGACTCCGAACGTCTGACGCAGCGCCTGGCCACCGCCAGTAGACGAACCGCTCTGCACGAAGCGCCATTGGTTGGGAGGAACCAGCCCGGTGCAGGTGAGCTTCAGTGACGCCCCGATGCCATCCCGGTTCGAGACCGTGCCCACCAGGTCGACGGCGAAGTAGTCGCCCCCCACCTGATCGTTGCGAAACAGATAGGCCCGATCGCCCAGGCTGACCACCAACAGGTCTTCGTCACCGTCGCTGTCGTAGTCGCCTTTCACCGCGCAGCGACTCGATGTGTCCACGTCAGCCCCGCTGGTCACGGACACGTCGGTGAAGGTGTTGTTCGGTCCGTCGCCATTGTTCATGAACAGGGCGTTGGGATAGCCCGTCGATCCGGCGGTCTTGCCGCAGGCCACGTACAGGTCTTCGTTGCCGTCGAGATCACAGTCGATGAGCGACATCCCCCAGCTGATCTGGGTGGCGCCGCTGGGCAGAGTCGGGCGATCGACTCCTGCCGCCACCGCCACGTCGAGGAACAGGCCGGGCCCCTGGCGTTGGTAGAGATGGTTGGGGCCGAAGTCAGAGGTGGCCAGGTCGAAGCGACCGTTGTTGTCGTAGTCCCCCAGGGCGATGCCCATGGGAGCACCCTGATGGTCGACCCCCGCAGCCTCGGCCACGTCCGTGAAGAGCCAGCCGCCCAGGCCGTCGGGACCGTCATTGCGCCAGAGGAAGTTCTCTCCCGTGACCGGAGCCGCGGCGGCCGACAGATCTTCGTTGGCCACGAAGATGTCCAGGTCGCCGTCGAGTTCCATATCGACGAAGGCCACTGCGTGGGCCGCCGCGAGGGCCATGGCGTTCAGGTCGCAGTACGGGCTCCAGTCTTCGAAGGCCCGGTCGCCCAGGGCGCCTGGGGCGCTGTGATAGAGGTAGTCCCGCCGCAGGTCGCCGGGCAGGGGAGTGACCAGTGAGTAGTTGTGGTTCGACACGTACAGGTCGAGATAACCATCGTTGTCCACGTCACCCCAGGCTGCGTTGGATGAACGGCCGAAGGCCTGGATGCGCAGGGCCGTGGTGACGTCGGTGAAGGTCCAGGCCTTGCCGCCCTCAGCCGCACCGTCGTTGCGATACATGATGTTGCTGCCGCGGTTGAGCACGTAGAGATCTGCGTCTCCGTCGTTGTCGTAGTCGCCGAACAGCGCACCCGTGCCCTCCCCCAGGGGGTCGTCGACGGCGAACTCAGCGGCCCGATCGACAAAACCGACGCCCGCACCAGAGTTCTCGAACAAGACGTTCGGGCCCATGCGATCCGCGATGTAGATGTCGAGGTCGCCATCACCGTTGTAGTCTCCCCAGGCGCCGCCGGCGCCAATATGCAGCACGTCGGTCTGCAGGCTCTGGGAGAAGACCACACCTTCGGCCGCCGACTGATCGCTGAACACCTGGGCAGACACCCCAGGGCTGAGCAGCGCGGTGATGGCCACGCCCGCGAGCACAGCCCGGAGGTTCTGGAGAGAGCTTCGCAGTCTCACGTGAATCATGGGGTTTCCCTGTCTCTGAGGCAGCCACGGTCACTCGCGCCCAGCTGCCCGCTGGATCTCGGTGCCCGTACCACACATCCGCCGATCTGCTGGTCGCAGCGAGCCACGGACCAGTCCGGGACGACCACACTGCTTCCTGGAGCAGCCTATCATGGCTCTCGCCATGAGTGTGACCACCGGGACCATGTGGTACGACATGCGCACGACCTGACCATCAGATCACGAACTCACGATCGGTCCGAAAGCCCCCCGGGCGAAACGCGATGCACACACTGCCCCCTCTTGTTCTCTACCTGATCTGCACGATCCTGTCCCAGGCCATGGGCCAGGCGACGGTCCCGCCGTCTGCAGGCAATGTGCTCGTCCTGCTCGCTGATGATCTGGGCGTCGACAAGGTCGGCGTCTATGGGGTCGGTAACGATGCGCCCGCCACACCGACCATCGACGCTCTCGCTCGGCGGGGCGTGCTCTTCTCCAACGCCTGGTCCAACCCGGTGTGCTCCCCCACCCGGGCCACGTTGGTCACGGGACGCTACTCGTTTCGCACCACGGTGGGCGAGGTGGTCAGCAAGGGCAACGCTGGCCTGCCGCTCTCCGAGTTCACGCTGCCCGAGCTGCTCGACACCCGCCCCGACCTGGGCTACAGCCACGCCTGGATCGGCAAGTGGCACCTGAACGATGTGCAGAACGGCGGCCTCATGGCGGCCAACCTCGCGGGCTTCGATCACTACGAGGGCGCCCAGAACGGCATCTACCCCAGCAAGGCCGTGCCCTCCCAGCGCGCCTACTATCAGTGGGACAAGGTCACCAACGGCGAGCGCAGCGTGTCCACCACGTACAACACGGTGGAGACAGTCGACGACGCCCTGGCCTGGATCTCCAGGACGAGCAGCCCCTGGGTGTGCTTCGTCGCCTTCTGCGCTCCCCACACGCCGATCCACGAGCCCCCTGCCGCACTGCACACCGTCGAGCTGCCAGACCTCTGCGCCCACGACGCGCCCTTGCCCTACTTCAACGCCACGGTCGAGGCCCTCGACCACGAGATGAACCGACTGCTCGAAGGTCTGGGCGACGAGGCGAGCGAGACCACCGTCGTCTTCCTCGGCGACAACGGTACTGCGGGTCAGGCCTCCACCCCTCCCTTCGGCCTGAAGCACAGCAAGGGCAGCGTCTACGAGGGTGGGGTCAACGTGCCGTTGATCATCACCAGCCCCCATGTCGCCCGACCGGGAAGCGAGTGCGCCGCCCTGGTCAACACCACCGACCTCTTCGCCACGGTGGCAGAGTTGGCCGGGATCGACCTGGCAGTCTCCATGCCCCCGGACGTCACCCTCGACTCGGTCAGCTGGCTGCCCTATCTGGCCGACCCAGACCTGCCCTCCCTGCGGCCCTACATTTTCACCGAGATCTTCCGGCCCAACGGCCTGAACCCCAGCCAGTCGAAGCGCGCCATCCGAGACAGCCGCTACAAGCTGATCCGGGTCCACATCGACGGCAAGAAAGACCTGTTCCAGCTGTACGACCTGGCCTCGGACCCTTTCGAGGAGGTCGATCTGTTGCGCACGCTGCCCAAGCCACTCCCCGCCGAGATCGAGGACGCGGTCAGGCAGCTCAGCCGCGAGATGACCGCCCTGCTGGCATCACCCTGATCTACGCACCAGAGCTGGCGGGCCAGAGCGCCCCGGCCTGCCAGGTCTGCTAGGATTCTGCGGCGATCGGTTTCCTCCAGAGCCTCCGGCATGCAGCTCCAAGACGTCGAGGATTTCTATCCTCTCTCTCCGCTCCAGCAGGGCCTGCTGTTCCACAGCCTGTCCGAGCCCGACTCGCGGATGTACTTCAACCAGACCCTGGTCACGCTCCAGGGCGAGCTGCAGCTGCCAGCCTTTGAGCGAGCCTGGGCCGACGTCGTGGCCCGACACCAGATCCTGCGCACCTTCTTCGTCTGGGAGGGCGTCAAGCAGCCCATCCAGGTGGTGAAGAACCAGGCCACCATGCCCCTCGAGCAGCAAGACTGGCGGGGGCTCGACGAGGCCACCCGGCAGCAGCGCCTCGACGAGCTGCGACACGCCGACCTGGCGCAAGGTTTCGACCTCTCTGCAGCGCCGCTCATGCGCGCATGGTTGCTGCGCACCGGCGAGGCGTCCCACGACCTCTTCTGGACCTTTCACCACAT
This sequence comes from uncultured Phycisphaerales bacterium, assembly GCA_964537035.1. Lineage (GTDB taxonomy): Bacteria > Planctomycetota > B15-G4 > B15-G4 > B15-G4 > CAZIAK01. Next base: position 115,834 of record CAZIAK010000003.1, read on the forward strand.
CTTGATGGACGGCTGGAGCATGTTCTCCGTGCTCGGCCAGGTCTTCAGCGCCTACGACGCCCTGGTCGATGGCCGCACGCTCGCTGTCAGCCCGCCCCGCCCCTATCGCGACCACATCACCTGGCTGTCCCGCCAGAGCCTGCCCGCCGCCGAGACCTTCTGGCGCAAGAACCTGCGCGGATTCGACGCGCCCACACCCCTGCCCTTCGAACCCGCCGTCGAGGGCCCGCTGAACAGCGGCGAGGAGTTCGCGGCCCTGGAGCTGCTGCTCCCTGAGCAGACGTCACGAGCGCTGGAACAGCTGGCCCAGAGTCAGCACGTCACCCTTAACACCGTGCTGCAAGGGGCCTGGGCCATGCTGCTCGGTCGCCACTCCGGCACGGACGACGTGGTCTTCGGCACGGTGGTCTCCGGCCGCCCCGCTGAGCTCACGGGCGTCGAGGCCATGGTCGGCCTGTTCATCAACACCCTGCCCGTGCGGGTGACCCTGCCCGCCGCAGAGCAGGTGGGCCCCTGGTTGCATCGCTGCCAGGGCGACTCCGCCGAGATGCGCGAGTACGAGTACAGCCCGTTGGTCGAGGTTCAGGGGTGGAGTTCCGTCCCCCGGGGCACCGCTCTGTTCGACAGCATCTTCCTGTTCGAGAACTACAAGAAGGACAGCCCCCTCGAAGAGCTGTGCACATCGCTACAGCTCACCGACGTGCAGTGGTTCGAGCGGCACAACTTCCCCCTGGCGGCCTTGGGCATCCCTGGCGAACAGATGATGCTCAAGCTCATCTACCAGACCGAGCGCTACAGCGCCGCGACGGTGCAACGCTTGCTGGGACATTGGCAGGAGCTGCTGACAGGCATGGCCGCCGACGCCACCGCGCGCCTCTGCGATCTGCCCCTGCTCAGCGCACAAGAACACGGGCAGCTGGCCGCAAGCTGGGCTGCTGGCCGCCGTGACTACCCTCGGGACAGCACGATCCACGAGCAGTTCGAGCGAGCGGTCGATGCCACGCCCGACGCCATCGCCTTGTCTTGCGCGGGACAGACCCTGACCTACGGCGAGCTCGACTCCCGGGCCAACCAGCTGGCGCACAGGTTGCAGGGCCTGGGTGTCGGGCCCGACGTCACCGTGGGGCTGTGCATCGATCGTTCGTTCGAGATGTTGGTGGCGATCCTGGGCATCCTCAAGGCGGGTGGGGCCTACATGGCCCTCGATCCCAGCTACCCCGCCGAGCGCCTGTCGCTGATGGTGGCGGACACCCGCCCCGCGGCCCTGCTCACCCAGGCCCATCACGCCGCTGCGTTGCCGACATGCGACGGGCCGACCCTGTGTCTCGACAGCGAGTGGGCGTCCATCGCCACCGAAAGCAGCGAGCGTCCCCGGTCCGCCGCGGGGCCCGAGCATCTGGCCTACGTCATCTACACCTCGGGCTCGACCGGGCGGCCCAAGGGCACCATGGTCCCCCACCGGGCGGTGCTGCGGCTGGTCAAGAACACCAACTTCGCCACCTTCGATGAGCAGCAGGTCTTCCTGCAGTTCGCCACGGTCTCCTTTGACGCCTCGACCCTCGAACTCTGGGGCAGCCTGCTCAACGGCGGACGGCTGGCGCTGTTTCCACCGGGGCAGCCGGCCCTCGACGAGATCGGGCCCGTCATTCGCGCCGAAGGGGTGACCACGCTCTGGCTCACCGCGGGACTGTTCCATCAGCTCATCGAACACGACCCCACGGCGCTCTCCGGCGTCACCCAGCTGCTGGCTGGCGGGGACGTGCTCTCCGTCCCCCACGTGAAGACGGCCCTGCAAACCCTCGACGGCTGCACCGTGATCAACGGGTACGGGCCCACGGAGAACACCACCTTCACCTGCTGCCACAGCATGACCGACCCGGGCGCCCTCGACCGCACCGTGCCCATCGGCCGGGCCATCGCCAACAGCACCGCGTACATTCTCGACCCCGCATTGCGGCCTGTCCCCGTGGGCGTCACCGGCGACCTCTACACCGGCGGCGACGGCGTCACCCGGGGCTACCTGGGGCACGCCGCGCTCACCGCCGAACGCTTTCTGCCCGACCCGTTCAGCGATCGGCCAGGGGCGCGCATGTATGCCACGGGCGATCAGGCCCGAGCGCTGACTGACGGCACGATCGAGTTCTTGGGACGCCGTGACCACCAGATCAAGCTGCGGGGCTACCGCATCGAGCTCGGTGAGATCGAGGCCAGCCTGGGCCAGCATCCCGCCGTGGCCGACACCGTGCTCCTAGCCCGAGAAGAGACTCCCGGCGACAAGCGGCTGGTGGCCTACGTCGTGCCCGGCGACGGAGAGCCCCCCACCAGCGCCGAGCTGCGCAGCTTCTTGAAGGACCGTTTGCCCGACTACATGGTCCCCGCAGCCTACATGGTCTTGGACAGCTTCCCGCTCACCACCAACGGCAAGGTCGACCGGCGGGCCCTGCCGGCGCCCGAGGCTTCACGCCCCGAGCTGGACGCCGACTTCGTCGCTCCCGAGGCCGACGTCGAACGGACCATCGCCACCATCTGGGCCCAGGCCCTCGGCCTCGAGCGGGTGGGCGTGCACGACAACTTCTTCGATCTGGGCGGCCACTCCCTGCACCTCATCACCGTCCACGGCCGACTGACCAGCGAGCTGGGCACAGACATCCCCATGGTCGACCTCTTCCGCTTCCCCACGGTCTCCGCCCTGGCCCAACACCTCAGCGAAGGCGGCGAAGAGGACAAGCCCGCCCCCGAAGACACCAGCGAGAAGCTCAGCGCAGGCAAGAGCCGCTTGGCGCGATTGCAAGCCCGCCGCAAGGGGAAGTAACAAGAGCCCGCGGGCAACAGGTCGCCGCTGGCGGTGCGCCGGGCGGCCCTGTGCCATGTCCGGCATGGCGACCGCAGAGTGTCCACCGGCCACCCCCCCCAATGAACCTCGGCCCAAGAGGTGGCTCACCCCCCCAATCAACGCACTCCCCGAAGGCCACAGTCGCCCGGCCCTCCACCGGTGAGGGCTGCCCTGTTTCACACCAAGGGGGGTCTGCAGCGAGTGTGGAGGCGAAGCCGACCCTGTCCGAGCGAAACGGCCCCCCTTGGTGTGAAACAGGGCAGCCCGGCAGCACCACAAAGCCGGCGATCTGTAGCACTGACTACGGCTCTGGCCACTCCAGCTTGCGACCCACCCAACGCCAGTGCACCAGCTGGGCGGCCCGGTGCAGCTTCTTCTCGATGAAGTCGAGCAGGGGTTCAGGCTTCTCCCGCAGCCACACCCGCAGCGCGGTGGTGGCCCCGGGCGTGGTGCTCAGCTCGTAGCCCAGCTGGGTCATCAGCTCGCCGGTGAGGTACTCGATGACCTTTGTGTCGCCTGTCGAGAGCTCGTCCCGCCAGCCGCCCGCGCTGGTCTTGCGCACGAAGCCCTTCGGCAGCTCTTTGTTCGGACGCACCTTGTCCTTCGCGCTGGCGGCCACGGCCTGCTCACAAAATGACTCATCGGCGGGCAGGTCGAGCCAGTTCATGATGCGACCCAGCTCGCTCACGCCTTGATCCTTCAGGTCTTCGTAGCGCACTTCGAGGTAGCGCTCGGTCTTCTCGGCGATGGCCAAGGCGGCTTCCACATCTCGATGCCAGGTGCGCGCGCCATCGATGGGCTGGGTGGGAAACTCCCAGCTGGCCCAGGACTTCGACGCGCTGCGATGGCTGCAGAACACGCTGCGCGGATCACGGACGATGTGCAAGAAGTAGGCGTCCGGCAGCACCTTGAGGATGAAGTCCGCCAGGTGCCCGTTCTCGGGGGTCTTGTCCACCACGACCGATGTGCCGTCCCGAATGCCAGCCACCGCATCGAGGATGCCCTCGGCCACACCGCGCAACAGCGGATAGAGATCCTCTGGGGGCAACACCTCAGCCAGGCGCAGATTGCCTTCGCCAGACGGTTGGATGTTGTAGCCGTCGTTGGGCTGGACGATGAAGCTGTAGGCGGTCTTGTTGCGGTGCCAACGCTCCATGTTCGCCAGGTAGTCGAAGATCTTGGCGTGCTGAAAGGTCGCCACTTGCTGGTGCTGGGCCAGCAAGAACGTCGTCCACGTGGAACCGCTCCGAGGACAGCCGACGATGAAGACGTATTTCATGAGCGGGACCTCGGCGACTCCAGCAGTCGGGTGAGCGCACCGAGCACCTCGTCCCGCGCGGTCTGGTGAAAGAAGTGTCCGCCGGGGAACAAGATCTGCTCGAAGGCCGCAGACGTCTGGGACCGCCAGCCCGCCAGCTCATCGTGCCCCACTTCGCCGTCTTCCTCGCCACCAAAGGCCACGATGGGACAGTCGAGGGGCTGCTCCTCGCCGAACGCGTAGGTGTCACAGATCGAGATGTCGCCCCGCAGGCCGGGCAGGATCAGCTCCATCAACTCGGCGTTGCTGGCCACCGCCTCCGGCACCGCCGAGTAGCGCTCGTTGACCGCAGCGATGAACTCGGCGTCGGACAGCTCGTGCAAGGACAGGGCTCGGCGCGGCAGGTGGGGCGCACGAAATGCCGACGCCACCAGCAGCCCCGGTGTGGGCAGCCCGCGACGGCGCAGCTCGCGCACCAGCTCGAAGGCGATCAAGGCGCCCATGCTGTGACCGAAGAACGTGCAGGGCAGGGTCAGCTCGGGCGCGAGCACGTCGACCAGCTGAGCCACCACGTCGACCACGTTGCTGAAGGGCGGCTCCGTGAGGCGGTCTTCGCGACCGGGAAGCTGCACCCCCACCACGTCCACATCATCGGGGAGGCCCGCGGGCCACTCGCGAAACGACCAGGCTCCGGCGCCCGCGTGGGCGAAACAGATCAGGCGGCGGTGCGCGCCCGCCCCCGGGCGCAGCCTGCGGATCCAAGGGCTCTCAGCTGCCATGGCGTGTGTCTCTCCTGATCATCTCGTGCGTTCCGCTGCGGCCTGGACGGTGAACTCTGCGGCCCAGTCGCACACCGCGGCCACCAGCCGGTGCTGGCTCCACAGCATGGTGAAGGTGTGATTCGCGCCCAGCAGGACCTCGTGACGGGCGGTCTCGCTGGAGGCCAGCCCGTCGAGACGCTTGCCCAGGACCAGACGGAAATAGTCCAGGCCTTCGTCAGCCTCGCAGTAGAGGTGAAACAGGCGCACTTTGCGAGCGGCCAGGGCCGCCAGCTCGTCGCCTGCATCGAGGCGTGTGTGTCCGGCGCTGGCCTCGTCACCTTGCCAGTGGTCGGGCGCTGCGTCCTTGCTGCCGCTGAACAGGCGCAGGGGCGCGGCGAACAGCATGCGCAAGATGCGCAGGGGATCGAGCTGGCCGCTCAGGGCTTTCTTCCAGTTCTTCGAGCGGAACGAGCTCTTCAAGGTCATGCGCCAGCTGTGACGGGAGACGGTGGCAGCGCGGAGCTTGTCGCTCAGCACCGGGTCCGTGCCGTGCAGATGACCCTGGGCGTTGATCAGCAACCCGCCGACCACTCGTTCGTCTTCGCGGGCGGTGAGAAACGACAACGTGGCCCCGGAGCAGATGCCTCCCAGCACGAACTGCTCCACGCCGTGACTGCGGGCGAGCCCGTCCATGGCCTGACGGATCTCTGCGATCAGGCTCTCGCCCAGGGGCAGCGTGTCCGTGCGGGGCGAGCTGTCACCGATGCCCGAGAAGTCGAAGCGCAGCGTGGTGAAGCCAAGCCCTGCCAGGGCCCGGGCCATGGCCACGGTCACCCGACTCGGCCCCACCCGATGAGTGACCCCGGCGTTGAGAAACACGAACGCTGGCAGACCGGCCAGCGCCGAACCGGTGGCCGGCTCGGTGACAATGCCCGCCAACCCACCGCCCTCCCCGAAGCGCACCGCGGTCTCTCTCATGGGTAAACCTCGGAAGCCCACGCCGTGATGAGTTCGAGGATCTTTCGGGGTACGTGCACCTTGGCGAAGTCTTCGTTCCAGACCCAGAGATGCGGGTTGCTCACTGGCTCGTGCTGGACAGCGACGTCGAGTTTGCCGAGGTGGCGGACCAGGTCGCCTTGAGCGGCAGCCTTGTTGCTCTCGACCAACAGGGCCTGACGCGCCGGTCTCTCGGTCGAAGCCAGCAGGTCGAGGGACGACAGCTCGGCGGACAGCTGGCCGGGCATGGGGTAGCCCAACAGCTCTTCACCCGTGCTCGCCCCGCCGTGAGCCGCTGCCCGGCTGACGGGAGCGGGTGTGACATGGGCGTGGGCCAGCATCCCCTGATGCAACCCTCGCAGCTCGGACAAGTAGTCCGCGCCAGAGATCACCGGGTCCCAGAGCACCAGGCTGTCCACGTCACTGCGGGCGGCGGCGGCCATGGCCACGCTCGCTCCCAGGCGCAGACCGATCAGGCCCACACGGTGGACACCGGAGCGCTGACGCAGCTCGTCCATGGCTGAACCCACATCGTCCTGCCAGCGGGCAAGGCCCCAGTCGTCGCTGTCGCCGACCGAGTCGCCGCACCCAGACGGATCGAAGCGCAGCACCCCGAAGCCCGCTTCGGCCAACAGCACCGCGAGCTGTCGCAACACACGATGAAACTGGATGTCCTCGTGGCCGTGAGGCGGACAGAGCACAAAGGCGCACTCCCGGGCCGGCGGCAATGGCGCGTGGTAACAACCGAAGAGCCCCCGGTCGTCGCCTCCGAAGAAGATGAGTTCGACTGCTAGGGCCATGCAGATCTGTCCCTCAGGACTTCTTCAGGCCGAAGCGACGCACCCGTCGCATGACCCGTCCCATGAGTCCGCCGGGTGGCTGTTGCTCGGGGTGAGCGAGGCGTTCAGCACAGAGCGCCGCCACCTGGGCCACGGTGGGCAAGACCAGCTCACCAGGGGTCAGGCGCACGCCCATCTGCTTGCGGATCTCGCCGATCACGGTCATGAGCAGCAACGAGTGGCCACCCAGATCGAAGAAGTTGTCGTGGGCTCCCACCCGCTCGACCTCCAGCACCGTGCTCCAGATCTGGGCCACCTGGCGCTCGCTGTCGTTGCGCGGGGCGACGAAGCCGCTGTCTCGTCCGGCCCGCGCTGCGTTGGGGGCCGGCAGGGCCCGGCGATCGACCTTGCCGTGGGGCGTGAGGGGCAGGGCGTCGAGGGCCATGAAGGCGCTGGGCACCATGTAGCCTGGCAGCTCCTGGCCCAGGGCGCCGCGCAACTCGACGTCGCTGGGGGCAGGCGCGCGCGCCACCACGTAGGCCACCAGCCGGGGGCTGCCCTTGGTGTCCTCGCGCAACAGCACCACCGCTTCTTGCACACGGTCCAGACGGCACAGGCAGGCCTCGATCTCGGCCAGTTCGATGCGGTAGCCCCGGTACTTGACCTGGGTGTCGATGCGGCCCAAGAACTCGAGCTCACCGTCGGAGCGGTAGCGCACCTGGTCGCCCGTGCGGTAGAGCCTGGCTCCGTCGACGTCTGAGAAGGGGTCGGGGAGGAACCGTTCGGCGGTGAGCTCGGGGCGTTCGAAGTAGCCGGTGGCCAGCCCCGCGCCGCCCACGTGCAGCTCGCCCGGCACGCCGATGGGCACGGGCTCTCCCCGGGGATCGAGCACGTAGACCTGGGCGTTGCTCACCGGGCGGCCGATGGGCACCTCGTCGAGCCACTGCTCTGCGCTCGCGCCGTCGTCGGCGTCACTCACGTCACTCACGTCACTCACGTCGCTCGCGTCGTCGCCGCTCGTGTCGTCGTCGTCAGGCGGCAACAGCTCGCAGGACGTGGCCACGATGGTGGACTCGGTAGGGCCGTAGGTGTTCAGCACCCGGGGGGACGGCCGCACCCGCCGGTACCACTCGTCGAGCTGCTCGGGCTTGGCCCGCTCGCCGCCCAGGATGATCAGCCGCACGGCTTCGGGCCAATGCACGGACGCATCTGCCAACCCATCGACCACCACATGCCAGAAGGCCGTGGGGAAGTCGATGATGGTGATCTTCCACAGGTCGCAAGCCGCCAGGAAGTCGTCCACCGAGGCGAGCATGGCCTCGTTGCGCAAGACCAACGTGGCCCCGGACAACAGGGTGGGATAGATCTCTTCTGCCGCCGTGTCGAAGCTGATCGAGGCGAACTGCAACATGCGATCGTCGGGCACCATGGCGAAGGCGCGCCGGGAGTGATCGACGTAGTTGGCCAAGGCGCGGTGCGGCACGACCACGCCCTTGGGCTTCCCCGTAGAGCCAGAGGTGTAGATCAGGTACGCAGGGTCATCGCCCCCCACCGTGGTCTGCGGCGCCACGGCGGACTGATCCGCCCAGGGCTTGCCCGGGTCGTCGAGGCAGACCACCTGCACACCGTCGCCCAGGTCATCGAAGCGCGAGGCCAGCCTCTGCTGGGTCAACAGGACCACCGGTCGGCAGTCTTCGACCAGATAGCCCAGTCGCTCCTGGGGATGGGCCGGGTCCATGGGCATGTAGGCCGCCCCCGCCTTGAGCACGGCCAGCATGGCCACCACGGTGGACAGGTCCCGCTCGACGCACAGGGCCACCCGCTCGCCGGGCTGCGCGCCGTGACTGACCAGCCAGTGGGCCAGGCGGTTCGCCGCGGCGTCGAGCGCGCCGTAGGTCAGCCGGCCCTCGCCCTCGGCTTCTGCCAGCGCATCGCCTCGCACCACGGCGATCTGATCGGGCGTGGCCGCCGCCTGGCGCTCAAACGCCCGATGAATGCAGGCGTCAACAGGCGGATCGACGGCCGTACGGTTCCAGTCGACGACCATGGTCTGCCGCTCGGCGTCGGTGAGCAGGGGCAGCTCGGCCAGGCAGCGGCTGGGGTCGGCGGCCATGCCCGCGAGCAGGGCCCGCATGTTGGCCAGGATGCGCTCGACCGCGTCGCCCTCGAAGCGGGTCAGGTCATAAGAGATGCCCAAGGTGAGCTGTTTGCCCGGGATGATCACCGCCGAGAGCGGATGGCCGGGCGCGCCATGGTGACCGTGCACGTCGGCCACGGTCAGCTCGCCGCCCCAGTCGCTGGCTGTCAGATCGCCGGTCCAGTTCTCGAAGACGAGCAGACTCTCGAACAAGGGCAGGCCCGCGGGCACATCGCTGAAGGCCTTGACCTCGACCAGGGGGCAATGCTCGAACTCCCGCTGACGGACAGAGCGCGCCTGCAGGTCCTTGAGCCAGGGCATCAACGAGGCCTCGGGAGGCACGGACACCCGCGAGGGCAGGATGTTCGTGAACAGCCCGATCATCGTGTCGGCGCCTTGCAGCGGCACCGAACGACCGGAGACGATGGTGCCGAAGAGCACGTCGTCTTCTCCCGAGTAGCACGAGAGCATGAGCGCCCAGGCGCCTTGCACCAGGGTGTTCATGGTCAGGCCGTGGCTCTGGGCGAGAGTCGTGAGGTTGGCGGTCTCGCTCTCGGACAGCTCGATGCTCGTGCCGTCGTAGTGCACCACAGGCGCGTGGAGGCTCACCGGGGCCAGGTCGACGCCCAGGTGCGTGGGGCTGGAGAATCCGCCCAGTTCACCGCGCCAGTAGGCCTCGGCCGATGCCGGGTCTTGCGCTTGAATCCAGGAGACGAAGTCGCGATAGGGTCGGTGCTCGGCCAAGGTCAGCTCGCCCCCGGAGACGAGCGACCGATAGCGATCGAGCACCTCGTTCAACACGATTGATGCCGACCAGCCCTCGATCAGGATGTGATGGAAGCTCCACATCAGCCGCCACGACTCGGCCCCTGTGCGAAACAGCGCCAGACGCATGAGCGGCGGGACTTCGAAGTCGACGCCTTGCTCGCGATCGTCGTGACGCCAGGCCGCCACCCGCTCGTCCTGCTCCGCCCTGGACAGCTGGGACAGATCTTCGCAGGGGATCTCGACCGGCACCTCGCGCTGCACCACTTGCAGCGGCTTCTCGAGCTCGTCCCAGTGAAACGACGTGCGCAGGATCGGGTGCCGGGCGAAGGCGCCGCGCCAGGCCTCTGCGAACTCATCGAGGCGCAAGCTGCCCTTCAAGAAGTAGTCGAGCTGGATCAGGTACATCCCCGTGTCGCCCGTGGTCACGCTGTCGAACAGCATGCCGTGCTGCATGGGGACCAGTTCGTAGATGTCTTCGACGTCTTCCATGGCAGAGCCTAGGCGATCACCACTCGAGGTCGCGGCCGAGGAACTCGTACAGCCGCTGGTTGTGAGGTGCGAACAGGGCGCTCAACTTCTCACGGGTCGCGGGGTTCATGTCCGGGTAGTAGGGCGCTGCATTCAGCTTCTTGAACTTGTCCGGCGCGTGGTACGTCAGCCCCAAGAACTCGCTGGCGGTCTTCAGCGTGTCGGCCGGGTTCTGGTTCAGGTCTTCGGTCTTCACCACCAGCAGCTGCTCCTTGTCGTAGAGCTTGGTCACGTCCTCAAGCTGCTGGGCGTAGAAGCCCCGGCTGCAATAGGAGTGGTGCATGAAGTGGAAGCTGAAGTAGTTCGGGTCAGCGACGATCTTCTCCACCTCGCCCGCCAGACGCTGCTCTTCTTGATCGATGGCGTCCTCGAACGACAGCGTCTCAAGGCCAGCTCGCAGGTTGTGGTTGTAGAACGAGTAGGCCCGATCGATGGGGTTGCGCAAGATCGCGATCAGACGCGCCTTCGGCACCAGCTGGTGCATGCGCTGGGGCACCACGGGATGAAACAGGTAGTCGGGGGTGGCCTCGCCGGTGAGCAGGGGCACCCCGTCGATGGTGCCCTTCCGTCGCTCGGACTTCGTGGGAAAGAAGGCCCGATAGAAGCCCGGACCCTTCTTCCAGAAGGCGTTGAAGAAGTAGATCTCCTTCTTGAACGCAGGGGCGATCGAGGGGTGCTGGGTGAGGTAGCTGTACAGCGCCGTGGTGCCGCATTTCTTCGCGCCGATGATCAAGAAGTCGGGCAGCACCCGCACGGGGTTGGTCAGGTAACGCCAGGCCGTATCGAACCGGTACCTCATGGTGGTGGCCGGGTTGATGTGCGAGGTCAACATGTACCGGGCGCCCTCGACGAAGGCCTTGGTGCCCTCGGGCCCGCGGATGTTCAGCCAGACCATGTCGGCGGCCTCCGCGTCCGGGGCCACGTCGAAGGTCATGTGCGGGCAGCTCTTCCGCCAGGCCGTGGTGAAGGCGTCGAGCTTGGTGCTCCAGGCCGACGTGCCGGGAAAGCTGAGCGCGTAGCCGTCGTCGAGTTCGCGAGTCTCCGTGCAGCGGGTCAGCACGTCCGCAGTGTTCTTCTGCCGCTGCGCCAGATTGGGCGTGCCCACGGGGACGGACTCGCCGCCCTGCTGCTCGGTACGCGCTGGCCCCACAGGGCCGGACCCGGAACTCATCAGTTGGCCTCCACCACGGTTTCTTGACTCACTCGGCCCTCTTCAAGCTTCAGGCAACGGTCCGCGTAGCACAAGTAGCGATCGTCGTGCGTGATGGCGAACACCGTCTTGCCCCGCTCTTTCAGCTCAGGGAGGATCCTGGTGTAGAAGATCTCCTTGAACTCGGGGTCCTGGTCGGCGGCCCACTCATCAAAGATGTAGAAGGGCCGGTCTTCGAGGTAGGCCGTGAGCAGGGCCAAGCGCTTGCGCTGGCCTTGGGAGAGATCGGTCGTCGAGAGGCAGCCCTTGGACACGGTCACCTTGTGGTTGAGCATGAGCTCGGTCAGGTAGCCCTCGGCCCGCTGGTCCAGCTCGGCGTTGCCGTCCCCGGGCAGGCTGTCGAACAGGTGGAAATCAGAGAAGACCACGGAGAACAGCTGCCGGAAGTCCTCTCGATTGATGTCGTCGACGGGCACGCCGTCCAGGCGAATCTCACCGGCCTCCAGGGGATACAAGCTGGTCAGCACCTTGGCCAGGGTCGTCTTGCCGCTGCCGTTGCCGCCGATGACGAAGACCACCTCGCCGGGCTCGAAGCACAGATCGACGGGCCCCACGGTGAACTCCCGGTCGTCGTCGTGGCGCAGAAACGAGAACTTGGCCCCCACCAGCTCAAGACGCTTCCAGGTCGGTGGTTCACGAGGCGGCTCATGGTCGGGGACCACCGAGCCCCCCAGTGACAGGCCCAGCTTGTCGACCTTCTCCAGAGAGATGGCCGCCTTGCCGAACTCGGGGGCCAGGGCCATGATCGAACCCAGCGGGCGATAGAGATACAGGCACATGAGCACGTAACCCGAGAGCACCTCGATCTCGATGCCTTCGATGCGCGGCACGGCGAAGATCATGGCGCCCAGCACGGTGAAGAAGAGCAGCCGGATGATGTTCTCCGCACCCAGCAGCAGCACCCGCCCGGACATGTTCACCGAGCGAAAGGCCTCCAGCGACTGACGCATCTCATGGTCGAGAAAGAGCCGCCGACGAGGCCCGTTGAGCTTGAGCTGCTTGAGCCCCTCGTGCAGCGCGCGAAAGTGATCAAAGACCTTGTCGAAGACCTCACGCCCCTCGCGCATGTGCACCAGGGCCCGCTTCATCAGCAAGGTGTAGACCGCCACGCCCACGGCCATGAACCCTCCCACCACGGCCAGGGCCATGGGCGACAACCAGGCCATGTACACCGCGCCGGCCACCAGGGTCGTGCCGTCGATGACGATGCGGGGGATCAGGGGCAGCACCCGAGACAGGATGTTCACGTCTTCGGTGAGGGTCGCGAACAGTCGCGGCGCCCCCAGCTCTTCGATGCGACGCAGGGGCGTGGACAGGATCTTGCCCGAGAGGTCCATGCGCAGATCGACCACGGCCTTCAAGGCCAGGTCGAGGACCAACAGCTGAGCCACCACACCACTCACCAGCAAGACCACCAGCAGGCCTGCGAAGGCGGCGATCCAGGTGCCCGAGGTGAACAGCTGCTCCTGCCAGACCTCGTTCACCACGGCGATCAACCCGGCGCTGCTCACACCGCTGATCACGCTGACCAGCACGGCCATGAGCAGCCGTGGCGCGTTCGAGCGCAGCAACAGTCGCAGCAGCTTCATGCTCTCACCGCCGTCATTTGAACTTGCCCTTGCCGCCCTTGCCCAGCTTGTTCAGCAGCTTGTCCAAGCTCTTCTGGCTCACCTTGGCAGCGGGAAAATCTGAGGGCGTGTGCCCACCCGCCGTGGGGTCCTGGCAGTGGGCGATCAGCGCCTTCAGGTCGTCGATGTAGCTCGCCGCGAGCTTCTCCATGGTCTGGCGCTCATGTCGGTGCTCGCTGAAGGACAGCTCGACCTGCAGCTTGCCACCGATGACGAAGGCGACGATCTCGAGCAGGTGCGCACGCGGCGCTCTGCCGTTGCAGGGCGAGCCCGAGACGTCGTCGAGCAGCGCGATGCCGCTGCCCCCCGCCTGGCTGTCGAACTGTCCCAGGTACAAGAAGTTGAGCTCGGGAGCGGGCAAGGCAGCCATGGAGGCCGACAGCGCGTCGTCGTCGCACAGGTAGCGCAACAAGCCGAAGCCCACGCCCTGCTGAGGGATGCCCCGGACCTGCTCCTTGACCGACTTCAGCGTCTCGCCCAGGTCTCGCTGTCCGTTCAGGCTCAGCTGTGCCGGATAGAGCGTCGTAAACCAGCCCACAGTGCGAGAGACATCGCAGCCCTTGACCACGTCTTGCCGACCGTGGCCCTCGAGATCGACCAGCACGCTCTCGCCCCCTGTCCAGCGGGTCAGGGAGAGCAGCAGCGCCGTGAGCAGCACCTCGTCGATGCGGGTCTCGTACACCGGCGGCACGTCGTGGATCAGCGCCCGGGTCTGCTCGGCATCGAGGGACACGGTCACCGTGCGCGACGACGAGAAGAGATTCTCGCCCGCGTCGAGTTCGCAAGGCAGGGGCGCAGGGCTGGCCTGCGCCAGGCCTTGCCAGTAGGTCGCCTCGCCGCGCATCGCATCGCTCGCAGCGTGGTCCTTCAGCGCCTCACACCAGGCCTTGAACGATGTGGTCTTGGGCGGCAGCTGCGCCTGCTCGCCCCGAGCCTGCTGTGCGAGCACACCGGTCAGATCGGCGATCAAGGTGCGCCACGAGACCACGTCAACGAGCAGATGATGGATGACCCAGAGCACCTGGGCAGCACGCCCTTGGCCATGGTGGAACAACCCGGCGCTCATCAGCGGGCCCCGGGCCAGATCGAAGCCCTGGTGCAGCTCGTCAGCGGTGGCGACCATGGTCTGCGCCCGATCACCCTCGTCGATGTGCGAGAGATCCACATCTCTCACCGGCACCGTCCCGGGATCGTCTGAGTGGCTCTGCACCCAGCCCGCGCTGCTCTCTGCGTAGCGCAGGCGCAAGGCGTCGTGGTGAGCGACCACGTGACCGAGGGCCTGGCTCAGCTGTTCAGCGGTGGTGGATTCGGGCACCTCGAAGAGCATGGGCAGGTTGAAGTGCTGGCGTTCGGGGATGTCCTGCCCGAAGAACCACTGCTGGATGGGCAGCAAGGGCGCGGCGCCCGAGACCAGACCCTGCTCGGCCTGGGGCAAGCCATCGGTCCCGCTCACCTCGGCCACACTGCCCAGGCCAGCGATGGTCGGGTGCTCGAAGATCTGCGCAGGCGTGATGTGAAAGCCCTGCTGACCCAGCTTGGCCACGATCGCCAGACCCAACACCGAGTCGCCACCCAGCTCGAAGAAGTTGTCGTGAATGCCGATCTCGCCGATGCCCAGGCTCTCGCCCCATGCGGTCACCAGGGCGCACTCGGCCAGCGTGCTCGGGGCGGCGTACTCGCTGCCCAGGTCCGGCCGTTCGTGGAGCTGCTGGCCCGAGTCTGCATCGTGCGCAGCGCTGCGCTCGGTCCCGCGGACCCATTCGTCGATGCGCGCCGAGAGATCACCGGTCGACACCGCCACCTGGCTGCCCGCGGGCAAGGCCAAGACCCGGGCGAAGGCCTGCGCACCTTCGGCGGGCGTCATGTAGTAGGCCGCGGCGCCCCCGTGCTCGTGGGCAAACTCGGGCTCTTTCCAGGTCAGCCAGTTGTCCCAGTTGGCGCTGGTCCAGGGCTGAGACGAGGTGGCGTTGTGGCGGGCCACGAAGGCGTCCACGTAGTGATGGGCTGCGACGTAGCCGACCATGCCCAGGGCGCCCAGACACGAGCTGAGCGACGACTGCACGATGCAGAAGTCGAGGGCGCGACCGTCAAGCAGCTGCTCCAGGGCGATCAGGCCTTCACGCTTCGGCCCCAGCTGGGACAGGCACAGCTCAGGGCTGGTCTGGCTCAGCAAGGTCATGGTCTTCTCTGCCCCCGCCGCGTGAACCACGCCGTGCAGGGGACCGAAGCGCCTCTCGGCGTCAGCGAGCACTTTGCCCAACGCAACCTCTTCGGTGACGTCGCCCTGTGCGACCCGGACCTGGGCGCCGCCGGCGATCAACGCCTGCAGACGGGCGATGCGCATGGAGGTCAGATCGTCAGCGTCGTGGGCGGCAAGCCAGCCGTCCCACTCAGCGCTGTGGGGGAAGGCGCTGCGGCTCACCAACACCAGTCGGGCGCCGGGAGCGCGAGCCAGGTTGGCTGCCACTTCGAGTCCGATCGAACCCAGGCCGCCGGTGATCAGGTAGTGCCCGTCACGACGCAGGGGACGGGGCGGGCGACTCGCAGCCCCGGCGTCCCCCTCAACCCGCACAGATTCGTAGCGCGCGACCCAGCGATGGCGCCCGCGCCAAGCCACCAAGGGTTCGGTGCGCTGGCCCATTGCAGAAGCTGTGAGTTCAGCCAGAACCAGGGGCGCGGCCCGCTCGATCGCGGCCGCCGCTGACGCCGCGGTCTCGCCGCCGATGTCAACGTCATCGTCGACGCCAACGTCCATGTCGATGTCGAGATCGATGTCGACGGTGCGCGCCGTGAGCCCTGCGAACTCCTGGGTCACAGCCTGTGCCACACCCAGCAAGGTGGACACCTCTGGCAACAAGGTCTCGTCGCCAGAGACTGCCGCCAGACGGCGGCTCACCGTGAGCCACTCCACAGGTCTGCCGTCGCCCTGCCCATCCATGGCCTGGGCCAGGTTCAACACGCTGAAGAAACCCCGAGTCAGGGCGCCGTCGCCGTCATCGTCAGCCCCGTCGAGAGACCAGAGATGGAGCACGGCCTCGGGCCACTGCCCGCTCTTGGCCAGGCCGTCGCACAACACTCGAGAGTCATCAGCACTGGCGGGATTGATGGCCCGTACTGCACCAGCGGCAGCACCGCCCTGCCCGGCCTTCACGCGCAAGACCGAGACACCCTGATCAGCCAACCGCTCGCAGAGAGCGTCGGCCAGAGCCCCAGAGAGCGAGTGAGCCGCTGAGTCGTCGACAGCACCGCCGAGCACGAGCACCTGGGCTGGCGGGGCAGACGAGCCTCCCTGCAGCGGCGCGGCGGAGCGCACCCACGAGGGCACGGAGAACCAGTCGGCGATGTCAGCCAGCTTGCCAGTGGGTGCCGCACTGTGCGCACCGTCGCCCGCGTCGATCCAGAAACGCTGGCGCTGGAACGAGTAGGTGGGCAGGGTCACCCGGCGCCGGTCGCCGCCGTGATGGACGGCGTCCCAGTCGATGGTGACCCGTGCGGCCCAGAGCTGACCCAGGGCGTTGAGCAGGCACGCCTCGTCGTCTTGAGCGTCCCGGGGATGGCGCATGCCAGCCACGGCCACCCGGGGGTGAGCCACGGCGCCCGTTGAGCTCGCGCCATCGTGGTGCCGGGTGATGCGCGTGGCCAGGGACGTCAGGGTGTTGCCCGGACCCACTTCGAGCAGCACCCGGCGGTCATCGCCCAGCAGCTCGGTCAGTCCGTCGGCGAAGCGCACCGTGCCCCGCAGGTGCCGGGCCCAGTAGTCCGGGTCGGTGGCCTCGGCGTCGGTGATCCAGGTGCCGGTCAACGTCGAGACGAAGGGGATCTTTGGCGGCTGAGGTTTGGCGGCGGCCACGCGCTGAGCGAAGGGCGCGAGGATCTCGTCCATCATCGACGAATGAAAAGCGTGGGACGTGTGCAACTCCCGGGTGGCCACGTCGCGGTCGGCCATGGCCTTGGCGAAGGCGGTCACGGCAGCGCTCGGCCCGGAGACCACGCAGGCCGCGGGTTCGTTCGCCGCAGCCAGGGACAGCTCGGCGCCCAGCAGGGGCTCGACCTCGGCGCTCGGGAGCATGACCGCGAGCATGTCCCCCGCGGGCAGGTCTTGCATGAGCCGACCCCGGGCGGCCACCAGGGCCAACCCTTCTGCCAGGCTGAAGACTCCGGCCAGGACCGCCGCCACGTACTCGCCGATGCTGTGTCCGATCATGGCCGTGGGCGTCACACCCCAGGACATGAACTGCTGTGCCAAGGCATGCTCGATGACGAACAACGCGGGTTGGGTCAGGGCCGTCTGGCCCAGCTGTTCGGTGGCGCCGTCGGCGGCCTCTGCGTCGGCGAAGAGCAGCTCGCGGAGGTCGAGCTTCAGCTCTGGGCCCAGCAGCTCACAGGCCTTGTCGACCTGCTCCTTGAACACGGGCAGACGCTCGTACAGGTCACGGCCCATGTGCATGTACTGGGCGCCCTGGCCCGGGAACATGAACGCCGCGCTGCGGTCGGCCACGTCCTGGGTCAGCTCGCGCACGCGCTGGCGGTCGGGGCTGCCCCTGGCTGCGTCCCCCAGCAGTTGGGTCGCGGTGGCGTGGTCGTGGACCACCAGCCAGCGCCGCTGAGCGAAGTCGTGACGACCCACGGCCAGGGTGTAGGACACGTCGGCAAGAGACGCAGGGTTGTGGCTGGCGAGCGCAGCGCCCAACCGATCGCAGGCCTGGTCGAGGGCGGTGGCGCCTCGTGCCGACAGCACCAGCAGCTGGGGACGATTCGTGGGTTCGCTCGCGACGGCGTGGCCCTGCGTGCTCGCGTCGATCTGGGCGTGCGTGCTGGCGGCGGCGTGGC
>CAZIAK010000003.1:133661-162802 GCA_964537035.1 uncultured Phycisphaerales bacterium
GCGTGGCCCTGCGTGCTCGCGTCGATCTGGGCGTGCGTGCTGGCGGCGGCGTGGCCCTGCGTGCTCGCGTCGATCTGGGCGTGCGTGCTGGCGGCGGCGTGGCTGTGCGGGCTCGCGTCGCCGGCGAGGGCCACGTGGCCGGCTGATGGGTCGCCAGCAGACCCGTCAGCTGCGCGCGCGGGAGGTTCTTGCAGCACCACGTGGGCGTTGGTCCCGCCGATGCCGAACGAGCTCACACCCGCCCGACGCGGCCCGGCGCTCTGCCAGGGCGTCAGCTCGGTGTTGACCCTGAAAGGTGTGCTGGGAAAGTCGATGGCCGGGTCGGGGACGTCGCAGTTCAGGCTCGGCGGCAGCTCTCTGTGCTGCAAGGCCAGGCTGGCCTTGATCAACCCGGCCACTCCGGCGGCGGCGTCGAGGTGACCGACATTGGTCTTCAACGAGCCGATGGCGCAGCCGCCCCGGGGCAGATCACCGTCGCCGAACGCCGCGGTGAGCGCAGCGATCTCGATGGGGTCCCCGAGGGCCGTCCCCGTGCCGTGGGTCTCGATGTATCCGATGGACGACGCCTCGACGTCGGCCATGGCCAGGGCGTTGCGAATGACCTGAGCCTGGCCGTCCACGCTGGGCGCGGCGTAGCCGATCTTGTCCGAGCCGTCGTTGTTGATCGCCGTGCCCTTGATCACCGCCACGATGGGGTCGCCGTCTTCGAGAGCATCGCTGAGGCGACGGAGCGAGACCACCGCCACGCCGCTGCCCCCCACCGTGCCTTCGGCCCGATCGGAGAACGCGCGACATCGCCCATCGGGAGAATAGATGCCCTGCTCCTGGTGCACGTAGCCCCGACCGTGAGGGACCATCACGCCCACGCCGCCGGCCAGGGCCAGGTCGCACTCCCCCGCGATCAATGCCTGGCAGGCCAGGTGCACCGCCACCAGTGACGAGCTGCAACCGGTCTGCACGTCGAGGCTCGGCCCCTTGAGGCCCAGCTTGTAGGAGACGCGAGTGGTCAGGTAGTCGGGCTGGTTGCCGAAGAGCGTGGGCAGGCCGCCCACGTCGACGCCGGGCGCGGTCTGCAGGTTGTTCAGGAAATAGCTGTTGGTGCTGGCGCCACCGAACACGCCCACAGGGCCGGGGCTGCGGGCCGGGTCGTAGCCGCCGCTCTCCAGGGCTTCCCAGGCGCACTCCAGGAAGAGGCGCTGCTGAGGGTCCATGATCTCGGCTTCACGGGGCGTGACGCCGAAGAAGGCCGCGTCGAACTGGTCGATGTCGGCGAGCACGGAGGCTGCCTTGACGTAGTGCGGGTCGTCGAGGCTGGCCCGGTCGACACCGGCGGCGAGCAGCTCTTCGTCGGTACGCACAGAGATGCTCTCCACGCCGCCACGCAGGTTGGCCCAGAACTCGGTGACGTCAGCGGCCCCGGGAAAGCGCCCGGACATGCCGATGATGGCGACCTCGAAACCGCTCCAGTCCTCGCCCCCCGCAGTGGTCATGTCTCGCCCCCGGGGTTCTTGTCCTGCTGGGACTTGCTGATGGCGTCGGTGATGCTTGACAGGTCCCCCGCGTCCCAGGCGAAGTCTGAGAAGTCGGACGCGGTGAAGCCACCGGCCTCGGGAGACAGGCAGTGCTGAATGAGCGCTTCAAGCGCCGCGCTGAAGTCACTGGCCAGCTTTTCGATGGTGGCCCGATCGTGCAGGGCCTCACTGAACTCGAAGTCGAACTCGAGCCGACCCTTGCTGATCATGCCGTAGACCTCCAGCACGAAGATGCGCTGGCCGTCCGGGCCGAGGGGCGGACCGCAACGCCCGCCGTCGTGGCGGAAGCGCGCGTCGTCCCTGAAGAGCTGGTCGAACTGTCCCAGATAGTTGAAGCCCACCACGGGCCAGGGCAGGTCGGCGAGGCGTTGGCGCAGAGCGTCATCGTCGGCGAGGTGCTTGCCCAGCCCGAAACCGAAGCCCTGGTTGGGCAGGGCCCGCAGCTGCTCCTTGATCGCCTGCAATGCGGGGCCGGGCTGGTAACCGCTGGCTGACTGGCTCAGCAGCACCGGGTAGTCAGACGTGAACCAGCCCACCGTGCGCGAGAGATCGACCTCTGCGGGAATCTCCTGGCGACCGTGACCTTCGAGCACGAGCCAGAGATCGTCGTGGCCCGTCCATTGAGAGAAGGCCCGGGACAGGGCCGTGAGCAGCACGTCGTTGATCTGGGTGTTGTAGGTCTTGGGCACCTCGGACAGCAGGGCCTTGGTGAGCTCGGCGTCGAGGGTCGTGCGCACCTGGGCGGCGCTGGCCTCGACGTTGAGACCGTCGGGGCGATCGAGGGGTACGGTGGCTGCGGCGGACAGGGCCGAGGCGTCACCCAACTCGAACCAGTGGCCCACTTCTGCCGCCAACTCAGCCGTGCTGGCGTAGTCGACCAGGCAGTTCGACCAGCGCTGGAACGACGTGGTCTTGGGCTGCAACTTCACCGCCTCGCCAGCCTCGAGCTGATCGAGAGCGGTCTCAAGATCTTCGAGCAATATGCGCCAGGACACGCCGTCGATGACCAGGTGATGCACGCTCCAGAGCAGCTGAGCGTTCAAGCCCTCGCCCCGCTCGAACAGCACCACCCGCTGGATCGGGCCGACGTCCAGATCGAAGGCCTCGTGGTGCGCGGCCGACCGGCGATCGAGCTCTGCGGCGTGTGCGTCTGCTGGCAAGGCCGACAGGTCTTCGACCACCACCGAAACGCCAGCGCCAGGCCCTTCAATGCGCTGGCTCCAGGTGCCGTCAGAGCCCTGGACAAAGCGCGTGCGCAACGCGTCGTGATGGTGCTCCAGCGCGGTCATGGCCTGACCGAGCGTCGCTGCGTCGAGGGGCCGGGCCACCTCTAGCAGCATGGGCATGTTCCAGTACTGGGGACGAGGCAGACCCAGCTCGAAGTACCAGTGCTGCACCGGCGTGAGCGGCACCGCGCCCGTGACCGGGCCCTGGTCTTCTGTAGCGCCAGGCGTGCCGGTGACCTCTGCCACGGCGAGGAGGTCAGCGACCGTCTGGTTCTCGAAGACCAACCGCGGCGTGAGCTTGATGCCCGCCTGGTTGGCCCGGCTGACCACCTGGATGCTCAGGATGGAGTCGCCGCCCAGCTCGAAGAAATTGTCGTGGATGCCCACGTCTTCGATGCCCAGCACGTCGGCCCAGATGCCGGCCAAGGTCTTCTCGGCGTCGGTCCGTGGTGCGGCGAAGCTGCTCTGCAGTTCGGGGCGCTCGCTCCCGGGCTCGGGCAGGTTCTTGCGATCGACCTTGCCGTTGGGAGTGCGAGGCATCTCGTCCATGAACAAGAACACCGCCGGCACCATGAACTCGGGCAGGCTCTCGGCGAGGAAGTCGCGCAGCTCGCTCACGGACGGCTGGGCCTCACCCTCTTCAACCAGCAGGTAGGCCACAAGCCGCTTCTCTTCACCGTGGTCAGAGCGAGCCAACACCGCCGCTTCTTTCAGCGCACCGTGCTCGACCAGGGCCACTTCGATCTCTTCGAGTTCGATGCGGAAGCCGCGAATCTTCACCTGGTTGTCGAAGCGCCCCAGGAACTCCATCTCACCGTTCTCGCGGAACCGCGCCCGGTCGCCCGACTTGTACAGCCGCGCCCCTGGTGTGTCCCTGAAGGGGTGAGGCACGAAGCGCTCGGCGGTGAGTTCGGGGCGGCGCCAATAGCCCAACGCCAGGGCCGTGCCGCCGAAGTGCACCTCGCCCGGAACGCCCGTGGGGCAAGGGTCGAGGTGCTCGTCGAGGATGTACATCTGGATGTTGAGGATCGGGTCGCCGAGCGGCGCGATGGGCTCGGTCTGCGCCAGGCAGTCGTACACCGAGCTGAACACCGTGGTCTCGGTGGCGCCGTACTCGCTGAACAACCCCACACCAGGCAGCATGGTCTTGTGGTGCTCGACCATCTTCAGCGGGCAGGCCTCGCCGGCCACGATGGCGCAGGTCAGGCTGGCCAGCTGGTCTGCTGACGACTGCTCGAGAATGTGCCGGTAGAACGAGGGCAGGGTGAGCAGATGGCTGGCCCCGTGCTCGGCGATGTACTTGGGGATCTCGGCGATGTCCTTCTCGAGACCCTGCGGCATGAGCAGCAAGGTGCCGCCACCGCACAGGCTCCAGAAGATGCCCACCACCGAGCTGTCGAAGGCCACGGACGACAGCAGCAGGAACGAGTTCGGTGTGTGCCCGAACGCGTGCACCCGAGCTTCGTTCGAGAGGACCAGCTTCTCGTGGGTGATGACCACGCCCTTGGGCTTGCCCGTCGATCCCGAGGTGTAGATGACGTAGACCAGGTTGGCCGGGGTCACGCCGCTCTCGGGGCGGGTCTCGGGGCAGGCGTCGAGGGCCACCCGGTCGCTGTCCATGCTCACCAGCACCGCGCCGCTGTGGGCGAAGTCGGCGAGCAGACGCTCCTGGGTCACCAGCACCGGTGCGTCGGTGTCGTTGACCAGAAACTGGATGCGGTCGTTCGGGTAGGCCGGGTCGACAGGCACGTAGGCGCCACCGGCCTTCAAGATGCCCACGATGGCCACGACCATGTCGAGCGAGCGATCGATGCACAGGGCCACCATGGTGTCCGGCCCCACACCCAGCGAGCGCAGGTGATGCCCCAGCTGATTGGCCCGGCGCTCGAGCTGGCCATAGGTCAGGGTGTGCTCGCCCTGGCGCACCGCCACGGCGTCCGGCGTCTTCGCGGCCCACTCTTCGATCCAGTGGTGGGCGCAGACGCCTTGTGAGTAGGGCGCATCTGAATCGTTGAAATCGACCAGCAAGCCCTGGCGTTCGGCAGCGCTGAGCGCGTCGAGCCGCCCCACTGCAGTCTGGGGACGGGCCGCTGCGTCGCTCAGCAAGGCCTGCCACTGACCGGCGAGCCGCTCGATGGTGGCCCTCTCGAACGTAGCGGTGTCGTAGCGGAACTCGACGGTGAAGCCAGCCTCTGTCTCGCGGCACACGAGCTTGGCCGCGCAGGCTTCGCTGGCGGCGAACTGTTGTGCGATGGCGAGGCGCAGATCACCGGCCGACAGGCTGGGCCAGCGCGGGCAGAGTTCAAAGGCGAAGGCAGGGGCGCGGGTGTCGGCAGTGTGCGACGGCCCCTCGCTCAACCCTGCGCCGTAGCATTCCTGCCAGCGGGTCATGGCCTCGGTCTCGCCGGACAGCTGGCGTACCAGGTCGGCGAAGGGCAACTCGAGATCGACCTGCAGAGGCAGGGGCAGGGTGCGAGCCAACAGGCCCAGAGCGTCGGACAGCTCGTCGTACTGCCGGCCGTCGATGGCCAGTCCCACGAGCAGGTTGGCCTGACCGCCCAGGCGTCGCAACAACGCGACCCAGGCTCCGAGCAGAACCTCGCGGGTGTCCACGCCCAGCTGTGTGGCCAGCCCGTGCAGCGCCTGTGCTGGCGCGCCATCGACAGTGGCGCTGATCACCCCCGTCGCCACGCCTCGCGCGCCACTGCGCTGGAACGGCAGCTCAAGAGCAGCACCAGCCTTTGCCACCGCCAACTCGTGGCGCTCGGCCCAGTAGGCCAATCCTGGCTGAGATTCTTCGGCGGCCAGCAGCTCGTTCTGCCAGTCGGCGATGTCGGCGTACTGCATGGCCTCGGTGTCGAAGGCATCACCGCCACTCAGGCTGCCGTAGGCCGCGGCCAGCTCGGTGACGAGCTGCACCAACGCGAGCTCGTCTGCGCAGAGCGACGGGAGCGCCAGGAGCAACTCGTGCGCCGTGGCGGAGCGCCGGAACAGCCAGGCCCGCAACGTGGGCGCCGCGCTCACATCAGGAGCGCCGCTCAAGGCTTCACCGTGCAAGCCGGTGATCAGCTCGGCGACCGCAGCGTCTTGCGCCTCAGGAGCGAGGTCGCCCACGTTGAGCTGTTGCAGCTCGACGCGGGCGCTGTCCTGGATGACCTGCTCGGCGACCTGCTCCCCCGGCGGCGCCGTGTAGTGCGTGCGCAAGATCTCGTACTTGGCGACGACCATGTCCAGGGCACGGCACAGCTGCGCCCCATCGAGCGCGCCGCTCAAGGTGATCTGGGTCCAGGCGTTCGCCCCCTGGCCGGCTCCGGTGTGGAGCTGGTGCCAAACCTGGGTCTGCTGAGGCGAGAGGGTGAAGCCGGTGGTGCTCATGAGCTGACCAGGGCCTGCCTACTGCTCCGCGGCGCCGTCGCCGGCAGCTCGCAGGTCGAAGATGGCGCTGTAGGCGATGTCGAGGTCGTGCCGACCCTTGCAATTCCAGCCTGCTTCTTTGAACAGGTCTTCCCACTCGGCCACGTTGGGGATGAACTGGCCCATGAGGTCGTGGGTGAACTCGAAGCCCAGGGTGAAGATGGGCGTGTCGCCGGGTACGGGCAGGTCAGAGCGATAGGTGTCGCTGAACAGAAAGCGCTTCAGGGCCGGGAAGGCCGCGCGGATCGAACGAAAGGCCTTGAGGCAGTTGGGACGGGGCCAGAGGTCGTGTCCCATGAAGAAGCAGAAGAGCACCTCGACGTCTTCGAACTCGGGCTGGAAGACCAGGTTCTTCACGTCGCAGTGCACGACCTGCACGCGATCTTCGAGACCGGCCTGGCGAATGGAGCGGCGGGCCAGATCGACCGCGCCCTTGTTCACCTCGACGCCCACGCCGCGAAAGTCGGGGCGGGCCCGGGCCAGGCCCATGAGCCGCTCGGCGCTGCCACAGCCCAGATCGGCGGCCACGGTGAAGGGCTCGGCGTTCATCACCCTGGTGAAGATGGGATCGACGTAGTGCCCGCCGTAGTCACGGCCAGACATGGCGATGTACTTGCCATCGCGGCCGATGCCGTCCGGGGTGCAGCGCCCCTCCTTGACGATCGTGCCCAGGTTGTGCAGCAGGTGTCCGTACCCCTGGATGAGCCACATGAAGTAGCCCTTGTCCATGTAGCAGTCTTTGAACTCGGCGGCGGGCGTGGCCGTCTTGTTGTCTGCCGACACCGCAGCGATGTCGAAGCGGTGCAGCACCTTGAGAATGGACGTCACCGACCAGACCGACAGGTTGTTCGCCTCGCAGAAGGCCTCGATGTCGAGGGATCCCTTGGCGTGGATCTCCTCCAGCAGGCCGAGTTCGAAACTGGCGGCGATGGCAGAGGCGCCGATGGCCGAGTTGAAGAGGCGAGTGGTCTCACTGACCATGGCGTGGTGTCTCAAGGGCTGGACGAGCGTGGACGGCCCTGAACGAGGGCATCCTGTGCCGTATCGGGTGGTTCGCCGGGGCAGCTTGAGCCCCCGACCTTGGCCATCCACAGAGGGCAGAAAAGGCCGGGAAGAATACCACGAGGAGACACCCTCGGCTCGGCGCCCCAGGGGCGGAAATCCAGGGCCCCGGCGTCAGGCTCCCCGTGCCGTCCGGGCCACGTGTTCGGCCAGGCGTGAGAACACCGGCTGACCCGTTTCGGGCCATGGAGCCCCGAAGGCGGCAGGCCTGATCAGTCCTCCATCGACGGGCACTGCCGCCAACACGGCCACCACCGCCTGGGCCTGGGGCTGCCAGCTTCCCAGCGCGCTCTCCAGCCACTCGACCCGCCCCACCACGGCGTGGCTGGCGTCCCCGTCTTCGAGCAGGCGCAAGGCCTCGGCGAACGCCAGCCCATCTTGGCCCTGATCTACCGACAGGCAGTAGGTCGAGCCCCGCAGCCCGTAGCGGATGGCCAGCTCGCCCAGGCTCGTGTTGGCCAGGGTGTAGGGGAAGGCGCTGCTGTCCGCCATCTCCTCGCTCATGCTGGCGGCGAACACCCGATCGGTCTGCAAGCAGCCCAGCTCGGTCTCGATGAGCAGGGGCGTGTCCTGCCGGGCCGAGCCGGGGATCAGCTCGGCCACCCCCGCCGCCTCGCAGGCCATGGCCAGCAGCCTCGCCGCCCTGTCGAAGCGGCGGAAGTTCTTGTGCGTGGAGCCAAAGAGAGTGCGAAAGGCCGCGGTGGTCCCCCCGGGCTCGGTGCCCAGATCGGCCCAGGTCGCGTGGACCCCCGAGCTGCCCATGAGGCCCATCTCGTCAGCCAGGGCCAGTCCTGCCAGGGCCACGGTCATGGTCAGGCCTCCAGAACCAGGGCGGCCTGCACACCACCGAAGCCGCCGCCGACCTTCAAGGCGTGACGGGCCCGGGGCAGAGACCGAGGTGCGGGGGACAGGTCGAGCCGGGGGTCGACTCCCAGGGTCTCCAGGCCCACGTTGCCCGCTGCCTGGCAGCGCTGCAGGGCCTCGATGGCCACCAGGGTCTCGATCACTCCAGCGGCTCCCAAAGTATGTCCAATCTGCCCCTTACTACCGAACACTGGCGGGGTAAGGCCTGCAAAGAGATCACCCAGACCCCGCGCCTCCGCGGCGTCGTTGGCCTCGGTGCCCGTGCCATGGACGTGGATCACGTCTACCTCGCTGGCTGCCAGCTGGGCCCGGCCCAGGGCTCGCCGGGCCGCCAGAACCAGGCCACTCCCGTCTTGAGCCGGGCGCATGGCGTGGTACGCGTCGTTGGCCCCGCCGTGGCCCGCGATGCGCACACCCATGGACTCGCTCCCATAGGTGGTCAGCAAGACCGCGCCAGCCCCCTCGCCCAGGCTCACTCCTTGGCGGCTTGTGTCAAAGGGGCGGCAGGCTTCTCGATCCAGGGCATGGAGGCAGCCGAAACCGGCCATGACGAACTCGGTCAGCACGTCGACGCCCACCACCAGCACACGATCAACCTCGCCCCGGGCCAGCCGCCGGGTGGCCAGGGACAGGGCCATGAGCCCGGAGGCGCAGGCGGTGGAGACCGAGGCCAAAACGGGTCCCAAACCCATGGTTTCTGCCAGTTTTGTGGCCAAGCGGGCCGGGAGGCCGTAGCCCTCGCCCGGGCACATCACCCCCGTCAGGTCGGCCTTGGTTGAGGCCAGCACCAGGGCCACACTGGTCGGATCAGGGTCGCCCGCCTCGGCCAGGGCCTGACGGGCGGCGGCCACGGCCACGGGCAAGGGGGCGCCCACCGGCTCGGGCCCGGTCCAGAAGCTGGCAGGCAGCTCCCCCGCCACCGTGGTGGGGAGCGCCCAGGCCGCCGAACGCTCACGGGGCAAGATGCCCTGCTGGCTGGCGAAGAGCGCGTCCATGAAGGTGCCGCAGGCCGTGCCCAGGCCGGAGACCACGCCTCGACCCGCCACGTAGACCGGTCGATTCAGGCTGGTCGTGGGCCCTGTCTGAGGGCCCGTCGCGGGACAGCTCATGGGCCCTCCGGCCGGGGCGGAGGCTCCAGCAGCGTCTCTTCGAGGGTGTCCACGATGAGCTCGTAGCCGAACCAGCGATTGTCAAGGACCGCCCGGCTGGGGGCGGCCCACGGGGAGCCGGCGGGGCCGCCAGATTCGGGGCCAGATGCGACTCCTGCCTCCCCACCATGGGCGACCCAGGCCTCAGATTCGGCGTCAGCCCAGGTGTAGCTCACCACCAGTTCGCCCGGAGGTTGGCCATCGAGGCGGCGAAAGCGGCGCTCGGTCAGGCGGCCCTCTGCCCAGAACTCGCGCACCTCCTCGCCCCCCACTTCGGTGACGTGCGCCCCATCGCTCAGGGGGCCGCCGCTTGCTGAGACCCAGGGGTAGAACACCCGCTGAAAGTCGAGCAACACGAAGCGCGGCGGGAAGGGCAGCTCTTCGCCGGACTCATTGCGCAGCTCGGCCTCGACCCCGCGCAACAGGATCGCGAAGCCCACCGAGCCAAACGGCGACAGGCCCACCATGGTCAGCAGGGGGCCCTGTTTCTGCACCACCGCCTCGAAGCCTCGGCTGCCAGACTGCCCCTGCCCATCGTCCCACTCGGCGGTGACTCGCTGGCGCCAGACCACGTCCAGACCCAAAACCTCTGGGGGGCGCAGCAGCCCGGGGTAATCGCCCTCGAAACGGGGGGGACCCTGAGCCGGCGGGGCCGCGCAGGCGACGCAGCACAGCACCGTGGCGAGGCTCAGCTGCAGCGCTCGGCCCCAGACCCGGAGAGACCGCCCCGGAACCCGGCGCCAGACCTGGTGGAGACGCCCCGGCGCTCGAAGCCACACCCACTGGGAGCGACTCTGCGCCCCGGCGGTCCCCCCGCAGGGGACGGCTGCCTCAGGGGTGACCAGACTGGGGTCCTTCATGGTGATCCGACCGTTCTCTGCGAGGACGCACGAGCAAGCGCACGGTAGGCGCCAGGATCACGCAGAGCAAGACGCCCAGGCCCGAGGGCACGCCGATGCTGAGCAGCGCGGGGTGGTCAGAGAGGGCCAGCAGGCCGAAGCCCATGAGCGTGGAGAGGGCCGCCA
The DNA here is from genome assembly GCA_964537035.1 of uncultured Phycisphaerales bacterium. Lineage (GTDB taxonomy): Bacteria > Planctomycetota > B15-G4 > B15-G4 > B15-G4 > CAZIAK01. The sequence goes on from CAZIAK010000003.1 coordinate 143,933, forward strand.
CGAGCACGGCCAGGTGGGTGGCGGCCAGGGCCCGGGGGTCGTCCCCCGCTTCGGCGAGGAAGACGCCGTAGTCCACGCCCATGCTCACGACCATGAGCAGGGCCACGAGGGAGAGCATGTTCATGGGCAGCCCGCACAAGGCGAGGATGGCCACGGTGGTGGTGGCCGCCAGCACGGCGGGGACGAAGGCCACCAGGGTCTCGGCCAGGCGGCGATGACGGAGCCAGACCAGGAGCAGCACAGCGCCCAGTCCCCACAGGAGCAGCTTGGTCATGCGCTGGCGATAGACGCCGTAGGCTTGGCTGAACACCCCGGCCACGTCGATCATGTGGGCGCCGTCGATGGCCGCCAGGCGAGCGCCGAGAGCATCGCCATCCGAGAGGCCGTGGACGAAGCTGAGCACGCCCCGGCCCTCTTCGAGAGTGACCCAGAACGGCCGCACCATGGACGCCAGGGGGCTGTTGGTCAGGTCGTCCCGCAGCAGGGGTTCGGGGGCGGGCTCAGCGAGGGCATCGCGAAACGGTGCGAAGGCGTCGGTGACGAATCCCTGGGCTGCGAAGGCCGTCTCGAGGCGAGACCACAGCCCGGGGTCGCTGCGCAACTCGTCGTCGAGGGCCCGCTGTCTGGCTGCGCTGGGGAGCATGCCCGCCAGACTGCGAAAGCCGTTGATCTCGCCGGCGGCCTGGGCTGCGGCGAGCGCGTTTGCGATGCGATCGTTTACCTGCAGGGCCGCCTCTTCATCGGCCCCCACCGCCACCACGAGGCGGCCTTGCTCGTAGGCCACCACCTGCTGGCGCACCGCTTCGTCCTCGGCTACCAGGTCCGGGTCGAGGCGGTTCAGGTCGGCGATATCGTCGTTCCAGGTGAGCTGGGGCAGGCCGATCAGGCTGACCACCACGGCGGCGACCACGGGCAGCGCCAGGGCCCAGGGACGGGGAGCCAGCCAGCCCAGCAGGCCCTCGACGGCAGCAGCCACGCGGCGGGTCACCGGGGGCGTCTCTGCCCGAGCCGCAGACAGGCCGGGGAGGAACAGAGCGGTGGCAGCCAGGGCAGCAGAGATCCCCGTGGCGGCGAACAAGGCCAGCTCGCGCAGACCGGGGAAGGTCGCCACCAGCAGGGCGACGAAGCCCACCACGGTGGTGGCGGCTCCCAGACGCAGGCCCGGCCAGATCTTGCTCAAGGTGGCCCGGGGCCCCCGGGGGTCAGGAGCCAGGGTCTGATGGCAATGAAAGTGCACGGTGTAGTCGATGCTCACGCCGATCAGCGAGGCGCCAAAGGCCAGGGTCAGACCGTGGACCTGGCCGAACACCGCCAGGCACGAAGCCAGCCCCACGAGGAAGCCTGCACTGAGCACGGGCAAGGTGAGCAGCACCAGGCGCACCGAACGAAACAGCGCCAGGAGCAACACGATCAGTCCGATCGACGAACCCAGGGCCACCCGGTGCACGTCCCCCCGAATGGCCTGCTCGGCGCGGACTGCGAAGCGGGCGGCCCCGGAGAGTTGCAGCTTCCAGTCGCCCGCCGTCGTGGCGTTGACCTCTGCGAAAGCCGCCGAGAGACCTTGCAGCACCGGGCCCATGGCCTGGGCGTCGAACGAGCCGGAGCGGGTGCCAAGAAACATCACCGCGGAGCGTTCATCAGCGGTGACGAAGCGGCCGTTGACCACGATCAGGTTCTCTCCACCGGACGACTGCAGGCGGCGAAACAGGTCGGGCAGGATCAGCAGCGGGTCCTGGGGCGCGACCCGGCTGACCATGCTCGACATGGGTGAGGCCAGCTGCTGCGTGAGCTCGCGCGCCGCAGCCTCCAACCCCTCGGGGGACAGCGCACCGCCCACATCGTCGAGGGCCACATCGAGGAAGCCGAAGCGCCGGGGTTGGTACAGCGCCCACAGCGACTCTTCGACCCCGTCCGGAGGGCCGACATCGAGAAACGCCAGCTCTTCGGCGACCCCCGGTGCGTGCCGCAGCGCAGCCTCCAGGGAGACAGAACAGGCCGCGATCTCGTCGACGAGCGTGCCTTCGGGAGCGGTGGCCAGCACCACCATGGTGCGCGGCAGCTCGCCCGCGGCCAGGTCTCGGGCCAGGGCCACCTCGGGCCACGCCTCGCCGTCAGGCAAGAAGTGGGAGATGTCCCCGGTGACCTGCACGCGCTGCATGACGAACACAGTGAGGGCCGCGAGGACCAGCGAACCCAGCAGCAGACGGCGGGCCTCGCCGGACATCAGCGAGGCGCGATGCCGAACAGCTCGTGCCGCTCTTCTGCGCTGAACACACGGGCCACGTCGACCTCGGCCAGCGTGGTCACGGAGCGATCACCGTTGGGCTCTTTGACCACGATGGTGTGCGTCGCAAAGCCCGTCCCGGACAGGCTCAACTCGCGGATCATCTGCGTGAGCGGCGCTGCCTTCGGGGTCAGGGAGAGGGTCCAGCCGTCGGTGTCTGGGGGCGCAGCGAAGGCCATGGTGTAGTGCTCTGCCAGGGCCTTCTCGTCACCGGAGAACACGCGCACGAGCGAGGTCACGAAGAGGCGCAGGCCGTCTGACTGCCGCAGGTCGATGGTCTCCGTGCCGTCACGGTTGGTCATGCGCAGCTGGCCTGGCTCGATGAGCAGGCGCGAAGGCTCGGGGGTCTGGACAACTCTCAGCAGGTATCCCGGCGCCGAGAAGTAGAACCGCCCGGCGCTCTGCAAGGGCACGGCCAGCAGGGCCAGGTGCTTGGTCTCCACGAAGCTGGCCTCCATGCCTTGCAGCTTGGCGAAGGCGGCGAGCAACTCCCGGGCGTCGGCAGGACGCTGGTCGGGGACGGCCTGGAGAGCAGGCGGAGCGCCAGGCGTTGCAACGCCCACAGCCTCGTTCACGGAACCAGGCGGGGGCTCACCGCGCACAGGTTCGGCGGCCTGCTGACCTTGCAGCGAACCCGCAGCAACCAGCAGGACGCAAGCAGCCCGTGCTTGAAGGGCCGCGGGCCGAGCACGCCTCTTGACGCACGGTCTGCTAATGAACCGGCAACCGATCCAGGATCGCATCAGGGGTCCTCGTGAGGAGAGTGCCGGCGTCGTCGGTGGTGGCCAGCATGGTGGTGGCTCGCGAACTCCATGAGTCTCGCTCGACGTGGCGTATGTCATAGCTCACCCGGATCAGCGGTGTGACCTCACCGAACCAGGCGGTGACCCGGGCGGTGTCGCCGAAGCTGAGCGGGGTCATGTAGCGGCAACGCACCTCGGTGACGAACATGCGCAGGCCCAGGGCACGAATCTCGGGCACGTCGAGGCCGCGACTGGCCATGAGCTCCATGCGCGCGGCCTCGAAGAACTCGAAGTAGCGACCGTGCCAGACCACGCCGAGAGGATCGCACTGATGGAAGGCCACCTTGAGGTCCAAGGAGACGGCATGATCGGGACGCTGGGGCCGGCTCACTGCTTACTCCAGAAGTCGTAGAAGTTGAACCAGTTGTTGGGCGCCTCACGGGCGCGCCTCTCGAGGCTGTCGGCGAAGCGTTGAACCCAGGCTTGCAGGGCCTCGTCCCGGTTCGCCCGGGGCAGGTCGATGCGTTCGGCGAAGAGTTCGCAGGTCAAGTTATAGCGATTGGGTTCGGTGTAGATGCCGAACACCAGATAGACAGGGCAGCGCAGCACGGAGGCCAGCAGAAACGGACCGCCAGCGAAGGGTGCGTCCTGGCCCATGAACTTCGCCGTGACGATGCGATCGTTGAGGCCCACCCGGTCGCCCGCCACCGCGACCAGCTCACCGGTCTCTAGGCGCGCACGGACCCGAGCCATGACCCCCACCGGGTCGTCACCGAGGTGGATCACCCGCTCGGCCAGGCCCGGATTGAGCTTCTGCAGCAGGGAGTTGATCATGGCCGCGTTCTCGAAGTAGCCCAGGACCTGCACCGGCGCGCCGTGAGCCATGCCCACGGCACGCATGGCGTCGTAGCTGCCCAGGTGCGAACCCAGCACCACCGCTCCCCGCCCGGTGGCGGCCTGCTCGTTGAGCAGCTCGCCGCCGGGATTGGTGATGACCAGCCCCTTGGTGTTGCCGGTCATGAAGAAGACCTTGTCGAGAATGGTCTGGGCGAAGCTGCGCAGGTGGCGGTAGACATCCCAGAAGCCCGGGCTGCCGCCGTGCACCCGGGTGAGCCAGTCGCGGGACGCCGCCACGGCCCGACGATCGATCAGGCAATACCCCAGGGCGACAAGCGAGACGATGGGGCCCATGGGACGACGGCCGATCATCGACGCCATGCGAAACGTGGCCTGCATCAACCAGACCTGCCCCCGCTCCTTCTGGTTCAGCCAGCCTTCGCCAGCCTTCTCAGGAGCGTCGTCAGCCCCGTGCTGGTCGCCCTCCAGCTGCTCGTCTTCAAGCACGGGATCAGTCACTGATTGCCGCCCCAGAGCCTGCGCGAGACCCAGGCCAGACTGCCCGAAACGCACAGGCGGGTGTGCATGACACTCAGGCGCAGGTTGTCCACGAACGGGCGATAGTGACTGACGCCCCCCTCCTCGGCGGCGAGATAGCGCACGGACACGGGCAGGTTCACCACTCCCAGCCCCATGCGTACCATGCGCACGAGGAGCTCCACGTCGAAGTCCATGCGCCGAGCCTTCGTGCCAGAAGCCAAGGCTGCGAGAACGGGATACACGCGGAAGCCGATCATGGCGTCGGTCACCTTCGCGCTTCTGCCCACCTCGATCCCCACCCAGAAGTTGGTCAGCCGACGCCCCCACCTACGGGCGCTGGGCACCGTCTCGTCGTACACGGGGTAGCCCAGAACCATGTCACGGGGACGCTCCCGGCTCGCCGACAGAAAGCCGGGCACGGCGGCGATGTCGTGCTGGCTGTCCCCGTCGATCTGAAAGGCGTGGGTGAAGCCCAGTTCGTGGGCCAGGGCCATGCCGTTCATCACCGCCGCGCCCTTGCCCTGGTTGCGTTCCTGACGCACCAGTGTCACCAACCCCTCGGCGGCCAAGCCCGCGCAAACGTCTCGGCCCGCGGCGCTGCTGCCATCATCGACCAGGATGATCTGGGGCAGGTGCCCGGCCACGGCCCGCACCACCTCGCCTACCGTGGTGGGGTTCTCGTAGGTGGGGATCAGCGCGCAAGCCCGGTAGGCAGGGGAAGCCGTGCTCACCGCGCCGACCCGTCCTGCACAAACTTCAGCTGGCCGAGGGCGCACCGTAGGGCGTCGCGACGAATCTCGAAGGACACGGACGGGCCCTCGTCCTTCCATCGCAGCAGCACTTCGACCGCCTGCCCGGGACCGATGCGCTCGGGAAACTTGAGCCCCGAGAGGCCCGCCAAGGCGCCCAGGTCAGGCCGCAACCGACGCACGCAGGGCAGCACCAGCTCGTGCAGCTGAACCACGCCCGCCATGACCGGATAGCCCCTGAAGTGTCCCTTGAAATAAGGGTAATCGGCGGGGATGACCGTGCGGCAGCGACGTCCGTGCAGACCCTCGGTTTCACCAGCGTGGTCGTCGGTCCAGTGCAGTTCGCCGTGGGGAGCAGCGTCGGTCACGGCCAGGTCTCCGAGATCTCCGAGATCTTCAAGACTCTGTGTCGCCTGAGCTGGGCCCGGTCGTCGACTGGCCGCCGAAGCGTTGCCGGCGCATGGTCCACTCGACGCTGAACAACACGCCCATGAGGCCGTAGGACAGAAGCCCGGTGTAGAACGCCCACCAGGAGAGCGGGGCCGCGAGGGCCAGAGCCAGGGCCGTGCCGCCGTTGAGCACGAAGAAGGCGCACCAGATGCGGGTCCAGAGGCGGCACCAGGCACGCTTGGTCTCGCTCAACTCGGGAGACTGCAGCCGGGCGAAGCGCTCGATCATGGGCGTGGCCCCCGGGCGCAAGGTGCTGCCGAAGCCCACCAGAAGGGACAGGTTGATCACCACCGGCACCATCAGCACGTAGCCGCTCGAGTTCAGCAGCGCGGCCAAGGACAGCGCCACCACGGTCACCACGGGCAAGATGGCCAGGCTGGCCAGATGCTCCCGGGAGCTGCCTCGCAGCCTGAGCGCAGCCGACGGCACCACCACGGCGAGCATCACGCAGGCCAGCACGCGAGGGCTCCAGCGACCCAGGCCGAACCAGACCAGGGCGGGGTAGCCGATGAACACGACGGCCATCAACGTCCGGCCCAGCAGAGGCCACACTCGCCGCTGCGCAGGCGCCAACGGTCAGGCTCCGGGGACGGACGCCTTGCCCTGCTCCTGGCGGATGAAGGCAGCCAAGGTCTCGACCGAGTAGTAGTAGCCCCGGTTGTTCTCGTCGTTCTCCTTCGTACGCACGCCGAACTCGGTGTGGATGGCCAGGGCCAGCTCAAGGGCGTCGATGGAGTCGAGCCCCAGGCCTTCGCCGAAGAGGGGGTCGGCGGTCTCGATGCTCTGCGGGTCGACGTCTTCGAGGGCGAGGGTCTCGACGATCATGGTCTTCAGATCGTCTTCAAGGGTGTCTGTCTTGTCGGTCATCGGGTGTCTTTCGGCGCCACGGCGGAGGGATCCTCGGGGCTCTGCCCGAGAAACCACTGTTCATATCGTCCTTCTACGACCTGGCACAAGCGACGACTGTCGTAGTCTACTCGTGCTGGATCGTCTATTGCGAGGGTTGCCAGGGTGAGCCGGGGCGTTTGAAAGGGCGGGTCGAACAGGGGCTGCTCTTTTGAGAGCCAGACCGGTTCGCAGGTGATGGTCACCGAGACCACGGGGACCTTCGCCCGGCAGGCCATCTCGAAGGCCGCCCGCCCGAACGGCAACATCTTGCCCCTCGGCGAGCGGGTCCCCTCGGGGAAGACCACCATGGAGAAGCCCTGGCCCAGGCGCTCCACCGCCTCGTCCATGACCCGCCCGGCCCCCATGGGGTTGCTGCCCGCGCCCTCGATCACCCCCGAACCCTGCAGCACGCCGCGCAACAGCCAGCGCTGGTACAAGCCCGGCTTGGCCACGGTACAGGCGCCGTTCAGCAACCCGATGATCGAGGTCACGTCCATCAAGGTGGGATGGTTGGCCACCACGACGCAGGCGCCCTCGGGCAGATGCTCAAGCTGGGTGGCCACGTCGAAGCGGGTGATGCGGGCCAGGTGCAGCCAGCGATGCATGAAACGGTAGGCCGCCGCGGTGAGGGCCTGCATGCGCCGCATCTGCAGCAACTCGTCTCCACGCCAGAGCGCGTGGGACAAAGCGAACAGGAGGTAGCCCAAGGGCGCCAGCACCGTATAGGAGCTCACGGTGAAGACGATGCGCCCCTTGCGAGCAAGTCGTAGGATGTCCTGGCTGACACGGGTTGTCGGTGCGCTCACCGCAGCATGATAGCCATCCCGCCGTCACCGCGTCCCCGCAGTTCTCCCCACCCCGAAAGCCTGCCTGAGCCATGACCGCTCCCACGGATAGCGCCGCCACGCCTCGAACCGACGTGGTCATCTGCGGAGGCGGACTGGCCGGCCTGCTGCTGGCCCGCCAGCTGCACCTCGAGCTGCCCCAGCTCTCGGTGACCGTGCTGGAGCAGAGTCGTCGTCCCCTGCCCGACGCCTGCCACAAGGTGGGCGAGTCGAGCGTGGAGACCGGCAGCCAGTATCTCGAGCGACTGGGCCTCGAGGACTACCTGCTCGATCAGCACCTGGTGAAGCTGGGCCTGCGCTTCTTTCCGGGGCACGGCGATCTGCCCCTGCACCTGCGCACCGAGATCGGCCCGGGAGCCGAGCCCATCGTGCGCAGCTACCAGATCGACCGGGGCCGCTTCGAGACCGCCATGCGCGGCTTCATCCAGGACGACGGCAGCACCCTGATCGAGGGCGCCCGGGTGCGGGAGATCGCCCTGGGGGCGGGCGACGATGACCACGTCATCACCTACGAGTGCGACGGCGAGAGCCAGACGATCAGCGCCCACTGGGTCGTGGACGCCAGCGGTCGCGCGGCTCTTCTGCGCAGCGATCTCAAGCTCAAGCGCGGATCCAAGCACGTTGCCAATGCGGGCTGGTTTCGCATCAAAGGGCGCTTCGACATCAACTCCATGGTGCCCGAGAGCGAGACGAGCTGGCACGACCGGGCCTGCGCCGACGAACGGTGGCGCTCGACCAATCACTTCATGGGCAAGGGCTATTGGGCCTGGGTCATCCCCCTCTCGACCGGGTACACCAGCATCGGCCTGGTGGTCCACGAAGACACCCACGCATTTCGAAACGTGCGCTCGCTCGAGAACATGCGGGCGTTTCTCGCCGAGCATGAGCCTCACCTGGCCGCTGCGCTCGCGCCCTACCCGGCCGAGGACTTTCTTTGCCTGGGCAAGTACACCAACGGCATCTCCCGCTCGTTCTCGGTGGACCGCTGGGCCATCGTGGGTGAGGCGGGCGCCTTCGTCGATCCGCTGTACAGCCCGGGCACCGACTTCATCGGCTTCGCCAACTGCTTCGCCACCGAGATGATCCGGGTCGAGCAGCAGGGCGGCGATCTGGAGGCGACGGCCCAGCTGGTCAACTCCCAGTACCGCATCCTGGTCACCGGGACCACCGACATCTTCTTCGAAGCCGCGCCGGTGTACGGCCACGTGCAGGCCATGTCCGCCAAGATCTACTGGGACAACTTCGTCTACTGGTCGTTCACCGGGCAGTACTTTCAGCAGAACGTCTGGCAGATGAACGCTGAGCACCGAGGGCACATCAATGCTGCGGGGCAGAGCTTCGGCGAGTCTTCTGCAGCCATGCAGGCGCTGTTTCGTGCGTGGGCCGAACTGGAGCCGTCGGTGTCACATCCGATCATGATGGGGCTACCCACATTCCCGTCCGTGCTCGTCGACGCCCACATCGCCATGGGCCAGAAGATGGAGGCAGCCGAGGCCGTGGCCTACATGGAAATGCGAGCCGCCCAGGGCCGAGAGATGGTCACCGAGTTCGTGGTGCGGGTGGTGCAACTGGTGAGCCCGGACACGGCGCGGGCGATCTTGGAGAAGGCCCGGTTCGACTCCTGGGGCATGCCCATCCCCCCGGAACGACTCGACATGGAAGCCCTGGACAGCCTCAGTCGGCGCAAGGCCATCTCCCCCATCGCGAAGGACATCGAGCGCTACCTGGGCCGCCAACGTCGCCACCCGGACGCCGCCCTGTGTCGCGAGCTGCTCGCTCAGAGGACCACTGCTTGAGCGCGCCCCACGCAGATGACGACGCCATCGCCCTGTTCGACATCCTCACCGGCCGTTGCCGGGCGCAGGCCCTGTCGGCGGCAGCTCAACTCGGCCTGGCGGACACCTTGGCGGCGGGCCCCCTCTCGGCGGACGCCTTGGCCCAACAGCTCGACTGCGTACCCACCCGGCTGGAGCGGCTGCTGCTCTATCTGGTGAGCCTGGACGTGCTCTGCCGCAAAGGCAAAGACGACAGCGATCACGACACCTACGGGCTGACCAGCCTGGGCCGCACGCTCACCGCCGACGCCCTGGGCCCCCTGGCCAGCTTTCTCGGATCACCCGAACAGTGGGACCCCTGGTCACGCATGGCGGAGAGCCTTCGCCAGGGAGCAGAGCCCGCCTTCGCCCTGACCCACGGCACCGATCTCTACAGCTACATGTCCGAGAACAAGCCCGCCGCTGCCCGCTACGATCTGGCCATCGAGTCCTTCACGCGCCAGGAAGCCCTGGCCCTGGCAGAGGTCATCGACCTCTCGGGAATCAGCCGCCTTGTCGACCTGGGAGGCGGCCGGGGCACCCTGCTCACCACCCTGCTGCAACGCTGGCCCGAACTCACAGGCGTCCTGGTTGACCTCCCCGATGTGCTGGAGCGCACCCACGACCACGTCCCCCCCGAGGTCGTGGGCCGCCTCGAACTGGCACCGGGCGACTTCCTCAAGGCCGTGCCCCAGAACGCCGACGCCTATCTGATCTCACACGTCTTGCATAACTGGGATGACGATCAGGCCATCGCCCTGCTGTCCCGTTGCGCCCAGGCCCTGGCCCCCGGCGGCCGGGTCTTCGTCCTGGAGTGCCTGCTGCTCCCCGGCGACCTGGCCCACCGCGGCCGGCATCTCGACATGGAGATGCTCATCCTCACCGGCGGCCGCGAACGCAGCAAGATCGAGCTCCGCCGCCTCTTCACAGCAGCCGGCCTCAAGCTGGAACGCACCCTCGCCGTCAGCCAATCCAGCTGGCTGCTCAGCGGCAAGCCCAGGTAGCCCCGCCGCGCTCTGAAGAACGTGACCTGGCAGCCTGTAGGGAAAGACCCACCGAGGCGCGCCCGGCGTGGGGCACTGACCCTACAGGCTGCTAAGCCGGCGGCGCCTCACCATGCACCAAGGTCAAAGAGACCTCAGCGACGACCGCGCCGCTCTCGTCGCGGGTGAGCCCGGTAAACAAGCTCACGTCAGGGGTGCCTCGCACGCGCTCGACCTCGCAGTGGAGCACCTCGCCAACAGCCAGCTCAGGGCGATGGATGGTCATGGTGCGACAGGCCACCACCATGCCCACGCGCACCGTGCCCCCTTCGGCCAGCGCTTCGAGCCCCAGACAGGCCGCCACGGTCTGGGCCATGTACTCGAGGGTGATCACGGTGTCGAGGCGGCCGTCGCGCACGAAGAGCATGCGGTCGGTCAGGGTCAGTCGCGCGGTGGCCCGGCCGGCTTCGGCTGAGACGAGCTCGTCAAGGGCCAGCATGGGCGCCTCGTGAGGCACGAGTTCGGCTACGGGCGGGTAGTCGCTCACGATCCGGGGGCCGGCGTGATCTCGGCGCAGTAGCCTCGGCCCGCGCCCCGATCGAGGCGCAGCACACCGCGCTGCCCCCGAGCCACGGCGGTGATCAGATCGATCATGCCAGCCTGGGGGTTGCGGGCCTGGGCCTCGTCAGAGAAGGCGGCAGGGGACAGATCGGGCGCGCCGCCAAGGGTCACCTTCAGCTGGGCCAGGCAGCTGTGCTCGCCGTCGAGGGGCACCAACACCATGGCCCCCGCCTGCAGCTGCCAGCCCACATCTGCGGGGACCAGATCGGTGGGCACGGGCTCGTCGCCGCAGACCACCGCCACGGGGGCGCCAGTGGTCGCCACCAGTCCCACCGCTTCGAGCAGCGACGTCGCTGGCGTGTCGCAGTCGGCAGACAACGCCGACGAGAAGCCCTGGTTCTTGTTCGAGATGGAGATCACCCCCGCCGCCGCGTTGTGCACGCTCACCGAGAAGGCCGCAGGGGACGCGGGCTCGGCCGCGCCCCAGATCTGGCTCAGCAGCCCCACCAGGGTCACCGCTTCACCGATGGCCGAGCCCACCACCGTGGGCGTGGTGGACACGTCCACGTCGGCCTGGGTCATGGCGGCCGTCAGGGCATCGGACAGGGACCGCCCGAGCTGGCTGGCCCGGCGACGGTTCTTGCGATCGAGGGCCAGGCCCAGGGGCTTCACCACCTCGTCGTCGGGGGTGCCGCTCAGCCAGGTGGCCACGTCGGCGTAGCCCGGCATCCACAGGCCGTAGCCTGCGATGCCGACCCTGCTCGGGTCGTTGGCTCGCGAGCTCATGGCGCCCTCAACAACACGCTCACGTTGTTGCCTCCGAAGGCGAACGAGTTGGACAGCACCCGCTTGAAGTCGCCCTTGAGCAGGGTCGTGTTGAGCTGGATGCCCATGTCGCTGTCGAAGGGCTCGCTGTTCAGCGACGGCGGGATCCAGCCCTCTTCGATGGCGTAGGCCGCGAAGAGACACTCGATGGCCGCCGCGGCGCCGAGAGTGTGCCCCGTGTAGCCCTTGGTGGACACCACGGGCACCCGGTCGCCGAAGAGCGTGGCGATGGCCTGGGCTTCGGCGCCGTCGTTGAGCTGGGTCCCCGTGCCGTGGGCGTTGATGTGGTCGACCTCGTCGGCTGCGCAGCCGGCCTGGGCCATGGCGGCTTCCATGGCGCCCAGGGCGCCGCGACCTTGCGGGTGGGGCGCGCTGATGTGGTACGCGTCAGAGGTCTCCCCCACGCCTTCGATGAGCACCCGGGCCTCGCCCTCCCGCTCGACCAATGCCAGGGCGCCGCCTTCGCCGAGGCTGATGCCGCTGCGCTCCTTGCAGAAGGGGCGACAGGGCTGGGCAGCGATGGCTTGCAGGGCCGAGAAGCCCAGCACGGTCAGGGCGCAGAGGGTGTCCATCCCGCCCACGATGGCTGCGTCGATGATGTCGGCGGCGATGAGCCGCTGCGCCGTGGCCAGGGGCTTGCCGCTGGACGTGCAGGCGGTGGAGACCATCCAGGCCGGGCCCCTGGCGCCGGTGAGTTCGCCCACCACGTGCAGCAGCGAACTGAACGTGTGCTGACGTTGAAAGTTGTAGTCGGCAGGCAGGGCACCCTCGGCCACGAAGTGCCGGTAGGCCCGCTCGGTGGAGACGGCCCCGCCCGTGCTCGTGCCCAGAAACACGCCGATGCGCTCGGGACGCCAGCGTTTGCGAGCCAGGCGCAGAGGCTCTTCCAGGTCGGCGGCCAGCTTGCCAGCCATGGAGGCGATGCGGGTCGACCAGGGCGCCAGCTCGCCGGTCAGCCCGGGCAGCTCCGTGCGCACCTCGCCCACCATGGTCGTGAAACCGAATTCCTCGCTGGGGGGAGCGAGGCCGCTGCGCCCCGCCGCCAGGGCATCAAGAATCTCGGCCCGCGTGGACCCCAGGGCATTCAGGTTGGTGTAGCCCGTGACGGGCAAGGGTCGTACGCGGGAGGCAGCCATGGGCGGATCCTACCGATCACGGTGGGCTCTGCGGCGAGCCTTCAGCAGGAGATCCTGAAAGGGGTTGTCGTCACGCCACACATCGCCCGCCAGAACGCTCATCACGCCCCGGCGCATGGGCGTGCGCTCAGACGGCCCCAGCAGGACCGTGTGGGCGAAGCGGGTGTGATAGAAGCGATCGAGCAGGGCCGAGAAGCTGGCCAGGGCCCGCTCCGTGGCTGGATTGTGTTCTGCGTGCAGGCCCAGCTCCCCTTCGGTGCCTGCATCGAGAGCCGAGCCCAGGGCGTCTGCGAGTTGCTCGGCGCCGCGCATGGCCACGGTCACTCCCGAGGAGAAGACCGGGTCGAGGAAGCCGGCGGCATCGCCGACGGTGGCGTACCGGGTCCCGCACGGTGCTGTGTTGGTGTAGCTGAAGTTGCGGGCGACGTTGGTCTTCAGGCGCCGGGCTCCCGCGGTCAGTCGCTGGCACAGGGGGCCGCCCAGCAGCTCGTCGTCGAGAGTGGTGGGAGTGACCTTGCCCTGGCAGACGATGCCCACGCTGAGCCTGCGGTTGGCCAGGGGGATCAACCAACCCCAGCCCGCGGGGTGCACCAGGATGCGGATCTGGCCCCCCTCACCCAGCTCCTCCATGGCGGCGTCGCTGAGATCTGCGAAGTGGGTGAACACCGCCCCGTGACCGAAGTCGGAGCGGGGTTCGCAGGCGTCGAGTTGCCGGCCCAGCAGCCGGTCTTGTCCTGTGGCGTCGATGAAGAAGCGCCCGCGCAGGGTGCCGCAGCTGCCGTGGACCGCCACCTGATCATCGAGAAACTCGACCCGCTCGACCCGCTCGCCGTGGCGCACGTCCGCCCCCCAGCTGCGGGCGCGATCGCGGATCGCGGTGTCGAACTGGGCCCGGTCGACGTGCCAGGCCGAGGGCGCGCAGCCCGGCAGGGCCTCGTCGAAGTCGAAGCGCTGGCTGCGGTCGGTGGTCTCGCAGACGAAGTCGGCCCCGGCCTTGTGCAGGAAGAAGTCCGGGTCGACCTCGATCTGCAGACGTTCGAGCACGGGCATGACGCCCGGGAGCAACGACTCGCCCACATGAAAGCGGGGAAACTCCATCTTCTCCAGCACCAGCACACGGCGACCCTGCTGAGCCAGCAACGCTGCGGCGGTGCTGCCACCGGGCCCCGCGCCCGCGACGATCACGTCGAACTCGGGTGCGTCGCTCATCCCAGGCCACCGTCGATGGCGATGGTCTGGCCGGTGATGTAGCTGGCCTGGTTCGAGGCCAAGAAGCCCACCAGGGCCGCGACCTCGTCGGGCTGGCCTACGCGCTGCATGGGGATCTGCTTGGTCACGAAGTCGGGCACGTCCGCGGTCATGTCCGTCTCGATCAGGCCGGGGGCCACGGCGTTCACCGTGATCTTGCGCTTGGCCAGCTCGAGCGCCAGGGTCTTGGTCGCGCCCAGAAGGCCCGCCTTGGCCGCCGCGTAGTTGGCCTGACCTCGGTGGCCCCGCAGGGCAGAGATCGACGAGAGGTTGATGATCCGTCCCCAGCGCTGGGTCACCATCTGCATGACCAGCGGGCGGGTGACGTTGAAGAAGCCGCCCAGGCTCGTGGCCAGCACGTCGTCCCAGGCCTCGCCGTCCATGGCGGGAAACGCCGCGTCACGGGTGATGCCCGCGTTGTTGACCAGCACGCCGATGGGCCGCTCGTCTTGCAACAGGGTCTCGATGGCCGCGCTCGTCTCGTCGCGGTCGGCCACGTCGAAGCGCACGGCCTGAGCCTCGCCCCCCGCGTCTTCGATGGAGGCCACCACCTCGGCGGCGGCGGCTTCACCGCTGCGGTAGTTGACGATCAGGGGATGCCCCGACTCTGCGAGACGGCGAGCGATGGCCGCGCCGAGACCACGGCTGGCGCCGGTCACGAGGGCTCGCACCTGCGCGGGTTCGATGGTCTTTGGCCGGGCCATGACTAGGGGGTCGCTGCCTGGGACTGGGTCTGGGCCCAGAGGTCGTTCAAGAACTCGGCCAGGATCTCGTCCATGGCCAGCTTGGTCGATTGGTGGATGGCGTTGCGCATGGCAAAGGCTCCGCCCCAGAACATCTTGCCCCCCTGGGAGGCGCCCTCGGCGCGGTAGACGTTGCGGAACAGCTCCTCGCCTCCGCCGCTCACGGCGATGGCCAGGTCGATCTTGGCCCGCATGTCTTCGAAGCGGTAGTTCTCCAGGTCGAAGGCCAGCTCGAGAATGTCTGAACCATCGGCCGCCGGTGCCGGGTCCAGTGAAGCGAAGGCCCGGCGCACTTCTTGAGCTTGCAGCGTGTCCATGAGCATCTTGCCGAACTCGACGGCCCAGGTGTGGGCCAGGCCCGTGGTGGCAGATTTGAACTCCAGGCGGTGCTCGACGGTGGCCGGCGCGAGAGAGTAGACCGCTGTCAGGCCCGTCTGCGGCAGCTTCACCGTGTCGTCCTGGTTGGTGAGGTACTGGCCATAGCTGTCAGCGACCTCGTGGGTCACGCAGCCCGGAGCCCAGAGGATCACGGCCAGCATGAAAACAGCGGGAGATGCTCGGTTCACGAAGACTGCCTCCACGTGCCCTGGGTGTGCGGAGGACAGAAGGTAGCAAGTCGGGCGAGCGCTGGGCAGCGGGTGGAATCACGGCAAGAGTTCTTCTCCGCTGCCACATCCCCAGGGCCTCGGCGTCAGAACGGAAACGGCTGGGGCCGCTCTCCCCCATCGCGCCCGGCCATGCTGCCACTCTCCCCACCCACACAAGCCCTTCGAGGTGACTGATGCTCGCCGATGAGACCCGGAATCCGTCTGAACAGAAAGCCAGCCGTCGGGCCTTGATCCGAGGCGCCCTCGGTGCGGGCGGGGCCCTGCTGGCGGCCTCCCACAGCCCCCTGCGGGGCGGTGTCACCTTGTCCTCCGGTGCGGGACGCAAGGTGCTGGCCAAGCCCCTGCCCCAGCAGTCGGCGGTGCGCACGCTGGTCGATCGCATCACCTGCGGCTTCAACTACAGCGAGTGGCAGCGGGCAGAGGCACTGGGTTACGCCGCGTATCTGGAAGAGCAGCTCCATCCCGATCAGATCATGGACGGCGCGGCGCAAGCCATGGTGAACGCCCTGCCCAGCCTGAACATGACCGCGCAGCAGCTGATGAACACTTACTTCGGCATGACCAACGACGATGACCCTCAGCGGGAGCTGAAGTCGGCGGTACTGATTCGGCAGGTCTACAGCAAGCGCCAGCTCTTCGAGCGCATGGTCGAGTTCTGGACCGACCACTTCAACATCGACCACAACAAGACCGAGGACCAGTACCTGAAGACGGTCGATGATCGGGAGGTCATTCGCGAGCATGCCCTGGGTCACTTCCCCGACCTGCTCAAGGCCTCGGCCCATTCGGCGGCCATGCTGTTCTACCTGGACAACGTGGTCAACGTGGCGGGCACGGCCCAGGAGAACTACGCCAGAGAACTGCTCGAGCTGCACACCCTGGGCCTGGAGGGCGCGCCCTTCGACGAGGACGACGTGAAGGTGGTGGCTCGCTGCCTCACCGGCTGGACCATGCACTCGCCCAGCGTCTCGCCCCCAGGGCTGCCCGGCATGTACGGCGAGTTCCGCTACGTGCAGGCCAACCACGACATCCAGGCGCCGAAGGTCTTCCTGGGTCAGCCGATTCTCGCGCCATACGACCAGAGCGACGGCGATCAGGTGCTGGACATGATCGTCACCCACCGCGCGACCGCCGAACACATCAGCCGCAAGATGATCGCCTGGCTGCTCACCGAGACTCCCAACGACACGTTGGTGCAGCGGGTGGCCGACGTCTACGACAACACCAACGGCAGCATCAAGGCCATGATCCGGGCCATCTTCCAGCCCAGCAACCCTGGCGCCGCGCTGGTCGCCGCCCGACCAAAGTTTCGCCGCCCCCAGCACCTGATCGTCTCGCTGCTGCGGTCGCTCGAACTCACCGTGACCGACTGGACCCACATCGGCACGGCCCTGAGCGCCTTGGGACAGCGGCCCTTCGACTGGCCCGCGCCCAACGGCTACCCCGACGGTGTGGGCGCCTGGGGCAGCAGCCTGTTGCCCCGCTGGGGCATCGCGTCGCGGCTGATCGATGACACCATCCCCACGGTCACCGTGTCCGATGCCCAGCTGCAGATGGTGCTGCAGAACACGGGGGCGCCCACCCTGCTGGGAGCCATCGACCAGCTGCTCAGTGGTGGGCGGCTGTCGCCACAAGACCTGGCACCCATCCAGGCCCATGTGGACAGCTTCCCCACCGTCACTCCTGCCGTGGTGCGCGAGGCCCTCGCCCTCGCTGCGTCCGCCCCCAGCTACCAGCTCTACTGAGATCGCCCGAGATGACCTCTTCAAAGAACACGCACCTGAATCGCCGGCAGTTCGTGGCTGGCAGCCTGGCCACACTGACCGCCATGCCCATGGTGGCCCGAGCTGGAGGCAGTTTCTCCGGGACCACGCCCGACGCCCTGATCGTGCTCTTCATGCGCGGTGGCATGGACGGCCTGACCCTGTGCCCGCGGCACCTCGAAGACGACCTGATCAACGCGCGACCGAACATCGCCGTACCCAAGCCCGGCATGGGCAGCTCGACCATAGATCTTGATGGAGAGTTTGCCTTCCCGGTCGAGGCCACCGATCTGATGACGCCCTGGATGAACAACCATCTGGCGGTGGTGCACGCGGTGGGTTCGCCTGACCCGACGCACAGCCACTTCGAGGCCTTCGAGCGCATGGAGTTCGGCATCCCGCTGCAGCCGTTGGGCAGTCAGTCCACGGGCTGGTTGGCGCGGCATCTGCAGGACACGAGCGCCGTGGGCAACGGCCTGCTGCGTGCGATCAACGTGGACACCAAGATGTCCAAGACCCTGGCGGGCTCGCCGGCCACCCTGCCCATCCCCGACCTCTCCGACTTCGACCTTGAAGGCAACCCCATGACCGCCGCTCAGCGCAAGCTGGTGCTCGCGGCCATGCACGGCGATGAGCCTGCGCCCGTAGGCCCTGCGGGTCTGGACAGCATCGCCGCCATCGACCTGCTGAAGACGATCGACTTCGACACCTTCGCCATGACCCACGGCGGCGCCTACCCGCCCACGCCCTTGGGTTCGGGGCTGCTACAGACCGCCGCCTTGCTCGAAGCCGCCGAGAGCGATCCCACCCTGGCCCCCGACGCAGTGATGCTGGAGCTGGGCGGCTGGGATGCCCACATCGCCGCGTCGTTCGCCACCACCATGAGCAACATTGTCGAGCTGTCCATGGCGCTCAAGGCCTTCTACAACAACACCGTCAGCCTCAACCGCACCGTGACCGTGGTGGTCATGTCAGAGTTCGGCCGCCGGGTCCAGGAGAACCAGAGCCTGGGCGTGGACCACGGCGCAGGCAACGCCATGTTGCTCATGGGCCGAGGCGTGAACGGCGGCCTGGTGCACAGCGACTGGCCCGGCCTCGTCGCCCCCGACCTGGAGGCGCGCTGGGACTACCGGGACATCCTCAGCGAAGTGCTGCAGCTGCGCATGGGCAACACGAACCTGGGCAACGTGTTCCCGGGGGGCTACGTGCCCACGTTCAGGGGGGTGACGGTCTGAGCGGCGTGTGGTGAGGGTGCCGCACGCCGCGCACCGCGCACATCATCGCGGCCGTTGCCCTGCGGGGGTCTATGCGCCGTCGTCCGTGGCCATGGCGTGCAGCTTCGCCACCGTGCGAAAGTTGCGTCCCGTGGTCACCACGCCCAGGAGCTTCTCTGCCTTCGCGGCGAGCTTGGAGCGACCGATGCCGTCGGGAGCGTGGAGGTAGAAGACCCGGTCCGTGATCACGTAGCGCTCGCTGGGAGCCTTGGCCTTGTCGAGGGCGTCGGTGTCCGCCCCGGTGGCCTTCTCGGCCAGAAAGGCGAAGTGCAGCGTCTTGGGTTCAGCCTCGGCCTCTGGAAACGGGTTCGCCTTCATCGCCGCCGCCAGGTCTGCGCTCTTGAGCAGGAACACCTGGGGCCGAAAGCCGTGCCGCTTCTCGACGAGGTCACGGACCTTCTTCGTCAGCGAGGCAGCCGTCCCCGCCGTGGAGTCAAAGAGGACGTTGCCGCTCTGAATGTAGGTGCGGACACCCTTGAGCTTCAGCGACTCGAGGTCTTTGCGCAGCTGAGCCATGGGCAGGATGTTGTTCCCGCCCACGTTGATGCCTCGGAACAGTGCGATCCATCTGGTCATGTG
>CAZIAK010000004.1:0-55350 GCA_964537035.1 uncultured Phycisphaerales bacterium
CTAGAGGTCTTCCGCGAGCTTCTTGAAGCTCATGTGAGGGTTGTGGCAGTCCGCACACTGCGTCGTTCTCAAGACCGTGAAGGTGGGCTCCCCTTCGTTGAACTGCTTGCGCTTCTCGTCCAGCAGCACCTGCCCCGCAGCACTGTGCTTGCTGCCCGGCCCGTGGCACGACTCGCACTGCACGCCCGCCAGATGTTCTGACTGGTCGGCGTCGACAAAGCCACCAGCTTCCGCATGGCCGTATCCCGTGGTGTGGCAGGAGACGCAGGCTCTGCCCTTTTCGTCCTTCTCGTTCGGGTCACGGTACTTCTCGGGCAAGGCCTCGTAGGCCCCGGCGTGCTTCATGCTCTTCCAGCTGCGGTGCTGCTTGAAGTGACACTTCTTGCAGGCCTTGGCCCCTACATAGGTGGCCCCATCCGTGGGGTCCTCCGGCATTCTCTCGGGGGCGATCCAGCCCAGGGTCAGGACGGCGGCGAAAGCGCAGATCACGAGAGTGGCCGCGAAGGGCTTTGTCATTTCACTGTCTCCAGAAGACAAGAACGCTGCCCGCACGATGGCCCTGATGACGCAGCCGGACCCATGGCAGTGTCGGCTGTCGTCGCAAGCACTGTTCGCGAGCCTGCAGCCCGGTATAGGTGTGCCCCCAGAGTCGGTCAATACGAACACCTGCGCACGATTCCCACGACGCTCTGCGGCACATCACACTGCTGCCGCAAGCAGCCCATGGTCTCGCCGTTGTTCGATGGCGATGATGTCGGCTCAATCTCCACGAGTCGATCTCCATGACACCTGCCAAGCCAGCGCGAAAGCCCGCTACCAAGCCCAAACCCAAGAGGCGCCGCGCCCGCAGCTCTCGCTCCGCAAAGAAGGCCGAGTCTCAGCCCAGTCAAAGCACAGACCAGGTTGCCACCGCCTTGGACGGGCTCTTCAGACCCAGATCCGTGGCGGTCATCGGCGCCAGCAGGAGGGCCCAGCAGATCGGGCACCAGGTCGTGGCCAACCTGGTCGATGGCGGGTTTCAAGGCCCGGTCCATCCGGTCAATCCCTCTGCTGCGGTGGTGCGCTCCATGCACTGTCACAAGCGTGTGCACGACATTCCTGACCCGGTCGATCTGGCGGTGCTCGTGGTGCCCGCCAGCGCCGTGCTGCGAGCGGCCAAGGACTGCGCCGCTGCAGGAGTGAAAGGCCTGGTGGTGATCAGCGCCGGGTTCTCCGAGGTCGGCGCTGCTGGCGCCGCGCGGCAGGCTGAGCTGACCGCCCTGTGCAAGAAGCACCATATGCGCCTGGTGGGGCCGAACTGCATGGGCGTGCTCAACACTGACCCTGCCGTGTGCCTCAACGCGTCCTTCGCTGCCTCGCCTCCCGAGCCAGGTGGCGCGGCGTTCCTGTCCCAATCCGGAGCCCTGGGCGAGGCCATCCTGTCCGACGCGCGCAGTCTCGGCCTGGGCGTGAGCATGTTCGCCAGCCTGGGCAACCGGGCCGACGTGTCCCCCAGCGACCTGCTGGAGTACTGGGAGCACGACCCGGCCACGCAGCAGATCTTGATGTACCTGGAGGCCTTCGGCGATCCCGAGCGCTTCATGCAGGCGGCCCGCAGGGTCTCGCGCACCAAGCCCATCCTGGTGGTCAAGGCCGGACGGTCTGCCCGGGGAGCCGCCGCCGCCATCTCACACACCGGCTCGTTGGCTGGGTCTGAGGCAGCCGTCGACTCCCTGCTCAATCAGTGCGGCGTGCTACGCGTCGACACCATGAACCACCTCTTCGCCCTGGCCAGCGCGGTGCAGGCCGGCGCCTTCCCCAAGGGCAACCGGGTGGCCATCGTGACCAACGCAGGAGGCCCGGCGATCCTGGCCACCGACGCCTGTGTGGCCGCGGGCCTCGACGTGGGCGACCTCTCCGAGAAGACACGGGCCAAGCTGGCCACATTCCTCCCTCCCGAGGCCTCTCTGGCCAACCCGGTCGACCTCATCGCCGGAGCCGACGCGGCGGTCTTCGACAAGGCCCTCGCCGCCGTGCTCTCCGACCGCCGTGTCGACATGGTCATCGCCATCTTCGTCTCACCCGTGATGATCGACTCGTCCACCGTGGCCAAGGTGATCGCCAAGCACTTCGCCCGGAGCTCCAAGCCGATCACCGCCTGCCTGCTGGGCAAGGACAAGGGGGAGCAGGCACTAGCGACCCTCAGAGAGGCAGGCGTCCCCCACTATCGTTTCCCCGAAGAAGCCGCCCGGGTCCTGGCCGGACTGACCGCCCTGCAGCGGCTGCAGAGCCGCCCGGACGAGCCCGCGCCGCCCCTCAAGGTGCGCTCAGCCCGAGCCCGCGCCGTGATCGCCAGCGCCCTGGCCGACAACCGCGCGACCCTCAAAGGCGTTGAGATGGGCGAGGTGCTCACAGCCTATGGTCTGCCCATCGTCCCCACTCGCATCGTCAGCAACCGCGAACAGGCCCTTCAGGCCGCACGCAAGCTGGGCTTTCCACTGGTGGCCAAGGTCGTCGCCGAGGGCATCGAACACAAGAGCGACAGGGGCGGCGTGCTGCTCGACCTGCGCAACCGGGACGAGTTGCTCGACGCCTACGATCGGCTGGAGGACGCGTTCGGGCAGGAGTTCCCCGGGATGCTCGTCATGCTGCAGGCCATGCGCAGCGACGGCGTGGAGGTCTTCTTCGGCGCGGCCACCGACCCCCAGCTCGGTCGGCTGCTGGCCTTCGGGCTGGGCGGCATCCACGTCGAGATCTTGAAGGACGTGATCTTTCGGCTACACCCGATCAACGCCTTCGACGCCCGAGAGATGGTGCAGGGCATCCGCGGCCGGGCCATGCTCCAGGGAGCCCGGGGCAAGCCGCCGGTCGACGAAGCTCAGCTCATCGACGTGCTGCTGCGCACCTCACGCATGCTCAGCGACATCCCCGAGATCGTCGAGCTCGACTTCAACCCATACCTCGCCGCGTGGGACAGAAAGCAGTCCTGCATCCTCGATGCGCGGGTGCGCCTGGCCCCCGCCTAGCCCCCTGCAGAGGCGCCTTCCGCTGGTCGCAGGGGGAGCTCGCGCTTCAGTTCACTTGACGCCTGACCGATCAGTAGGTAAGTTCCCCGGATCACTCACTGAGACGTCCATGACCGATCGCAAGACCGAACTGCTGACCGTTGCCGAGGAGTTGCTCCAGACCCGGGGCTATTCGGGCTTCAGCTATGCCGATCTGGCCTCGGCCCTGGGCATCAGCAAGGCCGCCATCCACCACCACTTCCCCAAGAAAGAAGACCTGGGGCTGGCGCTGTACGAGGGCTACCTCGCCCAGGTCAAAGAGGTCCACTGCACCATCGACGAGCAGGCGGGCGACGCGCTCGAAGCCTTCGCCATGCTCGTGGAGGCTGGTCGGCAGCTGCTTGTAGACGGCTGCAAAACATGCCCTTCTGGCATATTGGAGGCCGAACTCGCCGCCCTGCCCCCGAGCCTGGCCGACTCGGCCCGACGCCTCGATGAGACCATGCACGAGTGGATGAGCGGCCTGCTGACCCGGGGCCGCGCCCGCGGAGAGGTGCGCTTCGAGGGAGCGGCCGAGGATCAAGCCTGGCTGGTCTTGGCCACGTTTCAGGGGGCCTTTCAGAAGGCCCGTTCGGCAGGCCCCGAGACCTACCGGGTCATCTGCCGCCAGCTCATCCGCTCCATGGCCCCCAGCGACGCCCTGGCCGGCTGAGTCCACCTTCGCGGCCTCCGCTACCGCTACGCCCACCCCAAGCCGCTTACCTACTAGTAGATTACCATGGTCTTTGAATCCACACCCCTCGCCCGTGCCCTCTACCGACTGCGCTGGTGGTCCACCCTGCTCGTTCTGGGCGTGGTGTTCGCCGCCCTCTTCTCCGGA
The DNA here is from genome assembly GCA_964537035.1 of uncultured Phycisphaerales bacterium. Classification (GTDB taxonomy): domain Bacteria; phylum Planctomycetota; class B15-G4; order B15-G4; family B15-G4; genus CAZIAK01. Next base: position 3,865 of record CAZIAK010000004.1, read on the forward strand.
GCGAGCCGCCTCACGCGCTTCAACACCTCCCTGCAGCGTCTGGGCGACGTCTCCAACGGCGGCGACCACACCCCGCCCGTGGTCTTCGATTCGCGCATGGACATCTGGTTTGGCGCCGAAGACGAAGCGGTCCTGACCTATCGCGCCATCGAGAACCGCTTCGTGGCCGAGGACTATCTGGTGGTCTCCTTCGAGGACGACGAGACGCCCTTCGGGGTCTTCAGCGACCAGAGCCTGGAGGCCGTCGCCCGCCTCACCGAGGCCTTCCTGGCCGTTCCGGGTGTGCGCCACGTGCGCAGCCTGACCAGCAACCCCTGGATCCGCTGGGGACAGATCGACGGCGCCCTCGACGAGGGCGGCAACCCGGAGGAAGGCCTGCTCATCTCCGATCTGGTCGAAGGCGAGGCCAAGCTGCTCACAGAGCAGGAGCGTGTCGAACGGATGGTCGCCGTCCTGGGCGCCGCGAAGGTCGTGGAACGACTGGGTGAAGAGGCGGTGCGCGCGGCCCTGGGGCCGGACGCTGACTTCGGCGACTACCTCGGTGAGCCGCTGCTGTTGGGCACCATCATCGACGGCTCAGGCTCGACCACGGCCCTGCAGATCCAGGTGCTACGCCCCCGGGTCGACGAGGGGGCGCTCGAGGCAGCTCTTGGCACGGACGCCGAAGGCAAGATCGTCGCGCCAGATCTGTTCTCCGTGGTCTCCCAACGGTCAGCCATGCGCGGGATCGAACACGCCCTGCGAGAAGAGCTGGGTCAGCTGCAGCTCGCTCCAGCCCATCAAGAGCTCTCCGCCTGGATCAACAGCCTGCCCCCCGGCGACGAGCAGGCGGCCCTGACCAGCGAACTGGCAGACCCCACCCGCACCTTCATGCGCGACAGCGAGGGCGAGCTGCAACGAAAGTGGTTCGAGTTCGCACCTGATGGCGAGGGCGCGTACGTCGACCGGGCTGATCCAGACGAGCCCCACCTCGCCGCAGCCGGCTGGACGCCCCAGCCCAAGAGCCCCTACCGTTTTCACGTGGGCGGCTCGCCCTACTTCGAGCGCAACTTCGAGCTCGTGGGCATGGCCGACGCGAAGTACATCGGCTACATGTTCGCTGCCATAGCCCTGCTGCTGGCGCTGATCTTCAAGAACCCCCTGGGGGTGCTGGCGCCCATGGCCGTGGTGGTGCTCAGCGTCGGCGGCATGGTGGGCTTCGTGCTGGCCATCGGCGACCTGTTCAACAACATGACCATGGTCTCGCCCAACATGCTCACCGCCGTGGGCATCGCCGATGCCATCCACCTGGTGGCAGCCTGGGCGGTCCTGCGCCATCGTACCGCAGACAAGAAAGCTGTCTTGATCGAGGTCTTGCGGCGCAACGCCCTGCCCGTCTTCCTGACATCGCTCACCACCACGCTCGGATTTCTCTCGCTCACTGTCAGCGAGATCAGCCCGGTGCGCATGCTGGGCTACACCGCGGCGGTGGGCACGGTGCTGGCCTGGATGCTCTCCATGACCCTGGTTCCCGCCCTGCTCTCGCTGGTGCCCGTGCCCCGGGATGCGGGACAGGAGAACAGGCGCAGGGTCGGTGAGAACCTGTGGGCCAGGCCTTTGTCCCAGTTTCTGGTGCGACGGCGCGTGGCCGTGCTCGTGGTAGCCGGGACCGCCATCGTCCTGTCCGCCGTGGGCATCGCCCGGCTCGAGATCGACAGCGATTTCCGGGCCATGTTCCCGGACAGCAACCCGGTGATGACCGACTTTCGCTGGATTGAAGCGCGGCTCGGCGGCGTGGGCGACCTGGAGATCGTGTTCGAGGGGCCCGGAATCGCACCCGAACCCAGCCCCGCAGATCAGGAGCGCCTCTCCGACCTGCGTGTGGCCGCCCTCGGCGTCGCACAATGGCCCGACGAGTTCGATCCGCTCACCGCCGCCGAGCGGACCGAACTCTCCGCCCTGGCCGAGGCCGCAGCGGCCTGGGAAGGCCGGCGCATCGGCATCTCCAGCGCCTTCCTCGGCCAGCTCGACGCCTTCGAGACGAGACTACGCGGCGAGATGGCCGACCCCGCCTCGCCGTTGCGCATCGTCACCGACCTGATCAGCCCCCTCGATGTGCTGCGCAAGATGCACCAGGTGCAGAACGAGAGCCAGGGGGCGTTCTACCGGGTGCCCGGCGAGGGCGATGTCCCCGAGGAGCTGCGGGGCGAGACCCTTGACTACGACGAGTGGACAGAAGAGTGGCGCCATGTCCCCGGCCAGAGCGGAGCCAGCCTCGTCGCCCAGTACTACCTTCAATACGAGAACGGCGCCCGGCCCGGTGAGAACCTGACCACGAACCTGAGCGCGAACCGCACGGTGTTCCGTATGCAGGGGCGCATCTCACAGGCCCCGGCCAACCTGCAGAACGAGGCCTTCTCGCGTATCCGCCAGATCGCCCGGGAGGAGTTCCCCCAGCTGGTGCTGCCCGGTGACGACGCCGTGGCCCAGATGACGTTGTCCGGAAAAACACTGCTCTTCTCCCGGACGAACCGCATCTTCACCGTGGGCTTCCTGCAGTCGATGAGCCTGGCGCTGGTGATGATCACGTTGCTCATCGCGTTCATCTTCCGCTCGATCCGGCTGGCCCTGATCAGCCTGGTGCCCAACGTGCTGCCGATCCTGTTGCCGATCAGCTTCTTCGGCCTCATCGGACAGCCTCTCGACGGCCCCGCTGTGTTCGTTTCATCAGTGGCTCTTGGCGTTTGCGTCGACGACACCATTCATTTCTTCACCAAGTTCAGCCGCGCCCGGGCCCAAGGCCAGAACACCGTGGACGCCCTGAGGTCAGTCTTCGAGGCCGTGGGCTCCGCGCTCACGATCACCTCGGTGGTCCTGATGGTGGGCTTCGGCTTTCTGGCCTTCAGCGACTTCACTCCGAACAGCAAGATGGGCAGCCTGGCCGTGGTCATGATCGCCCTGGCCTGGGTCGCAGACTTCTGCATGGTGCCCGCGCTGCTGAGCTTCCTTCCCGAGACCAAGACACCCGCCACTGAAGCGGCTCCCCAATCCTGAGCTGATCCAGACCATGTCCAACACATCGATACAACGACTCCTCTTCGGCCTGCTCGCCCTCATGGCCCTGTCACCCGTGCAGACTCTGCGGGCCAACGAGCCAGCCGAAGAGAACACCAGCGGTGTCTCACGCCCGGACGTCCCTGAATTCGACCGCAGCGACCCAGAAGTGTTCGGGCGAGCCCTGGCCGAGTTCGCCGAGGGCTTCGATCAGGGCTGGCTCGATGAGGTCATGCAAGGAGTGATGACGCTCTCCGACGCAGACGGCGACTCGGTGCGGCGCACCTACTCCCGGCTCACCATCGAGCACCCCGCCGAAGGGGACAAGCTGCTGGTGCGCTTTCTGTCCCCCGCCGAGATCAAGGGCGTGGGCGCGCTGACCCACGAGAACCCGGGGAGCTCTGACGACAACTGGCTCTACCTGCCCGCCACCAAGCGGGTGCGACGCATCTCCGGCGCGAACAAGACGGCCAGCTTTCAAGGCACGGAGTTCACTTACGAGGATCTGTCCAACCTCGACCCGAGCGAGTACGAGTGGCGCTTCCTCGAAGAGACGACGATCGCGAAAGACGGCGGCGATGTCCCCGTATGGCGCCTGGAGGCCGTGCCCACCTACGAAGACACGGGCTACAGCCGGCTGGTGGTGAGCTACCACCGCAGCGAGTGGCGTCGTGAACGCATCGAGTACTTCGACAAGGCGGGCCGCGCCCTGAAGACCCTCGACACTCGTGACATGAAGCTCTACCACGGGCGGTTCTGGCGCGCCCTCACCATCGAGATGAGCAACGAGCAGACAGGCAAGCGCACCGAGCTCAACGTGGACAAGCTCTTCTTGAACCTCTCACTCTACAAGAGCAAGCGCGACGGCAAGGCCCGGGACAACCTCACCGACGATTCGTTCACCACCCGAGCCCTCGAAGGCTGATGCACTCCCCCGCCTGGCCTCCGCTCCTGGTCTGCGTCATGACCCTGGCCCTGGCTGGCAGTGCTGCGGCGCAGGACATACCCGCCGCAGATGACGAGGGCACCGAGAACGAAGCCGACCTCTTCGACGACGGTCTCGATGATCTGCTCGGCGGAGGCTGGGCTGACGATGAGCCGCCCGTCGATGAGCAGGGCGATTCTGACGACTTCGATGACCTCGATGCCCTGCTCGGCGAGACATCCGACAGGATCGAGGGCGACCCGGTCCTGACCAGCTGGAAGGGCTTCATCGAACTCCGCCCCCAGGCTTACTGGGCCGACCGCCACCAGGGACTGAACGACGACAGACTCATGCTCGAGGCGGAGTTCGAGTTCGACTACCGCTTCAGCGAGCAGCTGTCCGGCTACTTTCGCCCACGCCTGTTCACTGACCTGCGCAACAAGGACCACGCCCGCACCGAACCCTACGAGGCCTACTTGACCTGGACCGCCGAGCACTGGGACCTGCGGGCCGGCCAGTTCGTGGAGAACTGGGGCATCGTCGACACGGTCAACCCCATCGACGTGATCAACCGCCGCGACCTGGGCACGGACTTTCTCGACCCCGATCGTCTGGGGGAGCTGGGTCTGCGCTACCGCACCTTCGCCGAGAGCGGCGACATCTGGGGCGAGCCCACGTTCTCGTTCTACGTGCTGCCCGACTTTCGCTTCCCCAACTTTCCAGACGACGACGGCCGCTTCAGCTTCGACGGCCTGGCTGGCAGCTTCCTCGAGAACGACGGCTTCGAACCGGACGGGCACGAAGAGGTCTTCGCCGCCGCCCGCTTCAATGCCACGCTCGAGACCGCGCCCTTCAACGCAGACGTGCAGCTGCTCGCAGCCCGGGGCCCGGAGCGCTCGCCCACCATCGCCTTCGTGGCGGGCCCCGGGTCATCGGTCATTCCCGTGGCCTACGGCGCCACCACCCTGGGCGGTGGCCTGCGGGCCGTGGCCAACGAAGATGTGCTCGGCCACTTCCTCGCCTCACTGACCTTCAAGCTCGAGATCGCGCACAAGTCGCCGTTCAGATTCAGCGGATCGCCTGTCCCCACCCCCGACTCGTACACCACCTACGTGCTGGGCATCGACCGTACGTTCTACGGACTGACCAGCGACCAGGATCAGCTCACCGTCACCGTCGAGTACATCGAAGAGACGGGCGCCCACGACCTCACCGCCATGTTGCGACCCCTCTCGTCTGACGTGGTCCTGCGCACTTTTTGGGAAGCCAACGACTTCGACCGCACCTCCCTCGAGCTGCGCGTGGTCGAGGACACGGACGCGTCCGAGCGCATCGCCGAACTGATCTACGAGACACAGCTGCGAAACATCGACGAAGACCTGAAGCTGATCTTCGCCGTCCAGGCCTTCGACCGGGCCACGCAAGCCTCGGGCGGCTTCGGTTTCTTCCCGGACAACAGCTCCGTCGCCGTGGGGCTGCGCTGGGAGTTCTGAGGGCGCCTGGCCCCTTTGTGCCGGTGCAGCAGAAGCCCCCTCTGTCTGGTAGATTGAAGCGCCCTGGAACGGACCGCGGTTGCCTTCAACTCACCCGAGGATGCGGCTCGTGCGGACGCCGCATACTACGCCTCCCTGACCGCTCAGCAGCGAGTCGACCTGCTGCTTGACCTCGTCGCCTCCTATCGGGAGTCCCTTGGTGAAGCTGCAAGACGATTTGAGAGAGTTTGTCGCGTTACTGAACGCACGCGGGGTTGAGTTCATCATCGTCGGCGGGCACGCCGTCGCCTTTCATGGGTACCCGAGATTCACTGGCGACATTGCCTTCTTCGCCCGGCCCAGCGCGCAGAACGCTCAGCGCATCCTCTCAGTACTGGCTGAGTTCGGCTTCGAGAGCGTCGGCCTGCAAGCTTCTGACTTCACCGCTCCCGACAAGGAGATCCAGCTGGGGCGACCGCCCAACCGCATCGACCTGTTGACCTCCATCTCGGGCGTGACTTTCGACGAAGCCTGGGCGAGCCGAGTCGCCGGAGAGCTCGACACGGTGGACGTGTTCTTCTTGGGCCGCGGGGCCTTGCTGCGCAACAAGCGTTCCAGTGGTCGACCCAAAGAGACAGCCGACCTTGACGCTCTCGAACGTGACGATCTCCAAGGGCCAACCTCAACCAGCAAGCCCACGTAGACTCGGAGCCCAGGTCTCCGACTTCCAGTGCCCCCCCTGCTCGTGACATGATGTGCGGCTACCGCGGAGGCACCATGGGCATCCTGATCAAGAACGGCAACATCGTCACGGCCCTCGATCGCTGGACGGGAGATGTGCTCTGTCGCGACGGACGCATCGTCGCCCTGGGCGAGGGGCTACAAGCCGGCGCCGACGACACGGTGGTGGACGCCTCGGGGCAGTACGTGTTCCCCGGCGGCATCGACCCTCACGTGCACATGGAGATGCCCTTCATGGGCACGGTCTCCTCTGACGACTTCGAGACGGGCACGGCGGCGGGCGTGGCGGGCGGCACCACCAGCATCATCGACTTCGTCATCCCCGGGCGCGGCGACGATCTGCTCGAGACGTTGGGCGTGTGGCACGACCGAGCGGCGAAGGCCGTGGCCGACTACGCCTTTCACATGGCCGTGACCTGGTGGGGTGACAAGACCGCCGAGCAGATGCGGCAGTGCGTGGAGGTCGAGGGCATCCCCTCGTTCAAGACCTTCATGGCCTACCGGGGCGCCATCGGCGTCGACGACCCCGAGCTGATCAAGATCATGAACACGGCCCGTGAGCTCGGCGCCCTGGTGACCGTGCACGCCGAGCACGGCGACATGGTCGTCGACCTGCAAGACCGCCTGTTCGCCGAGGGCAAGACCGAGCCCAAGCACCACGCCCTGTCCCGTCCCGCGCCCCTCGAAGGTGAAGCCACCTCGCGGGCGATCATGCTGGCCCGCATGACCCGGGAGCCGCTCTACGTGGTGCACGTGACCTGCCAGCAGGCGGCCCACGCCATCACCGAGGCTCGCGAACGGGGCCAGAACGTCATCGGCGAGACGTGCCCCCAGTACCTGCTGCTCGACGCCTCGGTCTACGAGCGGCCCGACTTCGAGGGCGCGGCCTACGTCATGTCGCCGCCGATCCGTCCGCTCGGTCACCAAGAGTACCTGTGGTCAGCGCTCAAGGCCGGCACCCTGCAGGTGGTGGCGACTGACCACTGCCCGTTCAACATGGCGGGCCAGAAAGAGATGGGCAAAGACGACTTCCGGCTGATCCCCAACGGGGCCGCGGGCATCCAGCACCGCCTCTCGCTCATGTACACCTACGGCGTGCTCAAGGGCCGCCTCGACCTGAACGAGTTCGTGGACGTCACCTCGACCCGGGCCGCAAAGATCTTCGGCATGTACCCGCGCAAGGGCGCCATCGCCGTGGGCAGCGACGCTGACCTGGTGGTCTGGGACCCGGACACCAAGGGCGTCATCTCCGCAGCGACCCACAAGCACCGCTGCGACCGCAACATCTTCGAAGGCTTCGAGACCATCGGCGCCGCCTCCACCGTGATCGTCAACGGACGCATCGCTGCTCGCGATGGCGAGCTCGATGTGAGCACCGGCGACGGTCGCTACCTGAAGCGCAGCCTGTCCTGAACAGCAAGGATCCACACATGTCTCTCGACCAGAGCACCAATCGCGCCGCAGACGTGCGCGCCAAGCACAAGCAGTACATGCTCCCCGCCGTGGCCAACTACTACAACGAGTCGGTCGTGCTCGAGTCCGGCGAAGGCACGCGGCTCACGGACGTCGATGGTCGCACGTACCTCGACTTCTTCGGCGGCATCCTCACCGTGTCCGTGGGTCACTGCGAGCCTCGGGTCACCTCGGCGTTGAAGGCCCAGGTCGATCGGCTCGGCCATGTCTCGACCCTCTACCCCACCCTGCCCATCGTTGATCTGGCCGAGCGCATGGCCCAGATCACTCCCGGCGCCTTGAACAGGTCGATGTTCACCGCGTCGGGCACCGAGGCCGACGAGACCGCCGTGGCCCTGGCCCAGGTCTACACCGGCTCGGTCGAGCTCATCGCCTTGCGCCACGGCTACTCCGGCCGCTCCATGCTGGCCCAGTCGCTCACCGCCCACTCGCCCTGGCGCGCCGTGCCCACCCAGATCGCCGGCATCAAGCACGCCATGTCGCCCTACTGCTACCGCTGCCCCATGGGGCTGACCTATCCCAGCTGCGAGGTGCGCTGCGCCACCGACCTCGAAGAGCTGATCCAGACCACGACCACGGGCAAGATCGCCGGCTTCATGGCCGAGCCCATCCAGGGCGTGGGCGGCTTCGTCGTGCCGCCGAAGGAGTACTTCCAGATCGCGGTGGACATCATCCGCAGCCACGGCGGCGTGTTCATCTGCGACGAGGTGCAGACCGGCTTCGGTCGCACGGGCGGCAAGATGTTCGGCATCGAGCATTTCGACGTGAAGCCAGACATCATGACCATGGCCAAGGGCGTGGCCAACGGCATGCCCCTGGGCGTGACCATCGCCACCGACGAGGTCGCCGCAGCCTTCCAGTCTGCGACCCTCTCGACCTACGGCGGCAACCCCCTGTCGAGCACCGCAGCCCTGGCCACCATCGACGTGATCGAAGGGGACAACCTGCCCGCCAACTCAGAGACCCAGGGAGCCCGCCTGCGCGCTGGCCTCGAAGAGCTGCAGACCCGCTACCCCAAGATCATCGGCGACGTGCGCGGCATGGGCCTGATGCAGGCCATCGAGCTTGTAGTGGACGAGCCCGCCGGTGACCGCACCCCCAACACCGAGATCACCAACCGCCTCTTCGAGGAGACCAAGGCCCGTGGCCTGCTCATCGGCAAGGGCGGGCTGCACAACAACGTGGTGCGCATCGCCCCGGCATTGAACATCAGCGCCGCCGAGATCGACGAGGCCCTGGCCATCTTCAACGAAGCCTTCGCCGCTCTGCACTGAGAGCTGGCCACACGCCCCCGAACCTGAGGAGCCAGTCATGACCGACCTTGGCATCGTCGTCGACGGCATGCAGTTCAAGAACCCGTTCATCCTGGCTTCAGGGCCTCCGGGTACCAACGCCAAGGTGATCAAGCGCACCTTCGAGCTGGGCTGGGGCGGGATGATCGTCAAGACCATCAGCCTCGACAACAGCAAGGTGATCAACGTGGCGCCGCGCTACGGCAAGCTGCCGGTGAGCGCCGACGACAAGCGCACCGTGGCCTTTCAGAACATCGAGCTGATCTCCGATCGACCCTTCGAGCTCTGGCTCGAAGAGCTGGCCGACATCAAGGCCTGCTACCCCGACCACATGCTCATCGCCTCGATCATGGAAGAGTGCGAGAAAGATCGTTGGATCGAGATCACCGAGCGCACCCAGGCCACGGGCATCGACGGCTTCGAGCTCAACCTGTCCTGCCCCCACGGGCTACCCGAGCGCAAGATGGGCGCGGCCATGGGCCAGAACCCTGAGATCGTGGCGGACGTCGTGAGCTGGGTGAAGAGCGTCTCCACCGTGCCCGTGTGGGCCAAGATGACGCCCAACATCACCGACATCACCGTGCCTTCGAGGGCGGCGGTCGACGCGGGCGCCGACGGGCTCTCGGCCATCAACACGATCCTGGGCATCATCGGTATCAACATGGACACCCTGCGGCCCATGCCCACGGTCGAGGGCTACAGCGAGCCCGGCGGCACGTCCGGTCGGGCAGTGCGTCCCATGGCCCTGCGCCAGTGCATGGAGATCGCCCGGTCCTGCCCCGAGGCGAGCCTCTCAGGCATGGGTGGCATCGAGACCGCCGAAGACGCGGCCATGTTCTTGCTCGTGGGCGCGAGCACGGTACAGGTCTGCACCGCGGCCATGCTCCAGGGCTACGAGATGATCGACGGCCTGCTCGAAGGACTGGCCGCCTTCATGGACAAGCACGACTTCAAGACCGTGGCCGACGTGGTGGGCAAGAGCCTGCCGTACTTCACCACCCACGCCGACCTGGTGGCCCGCCAGCAGGCCGCGCGCCGCTCCCACGCCGGCAAGACCAGCCGGGACGACGACTGGAAGGGCGACATCGCCGGTGAGACCGACGCGCTGGTGACCGACTGAGCAGGCGGGAACCTCACCTGCCTGCCCCGTCTCCCGCAGCCCGTGTCAGGCTCCCGTCATGGGCCTGCGCGCGATGCGGCCACCCCTCGCATGGGCGTGGTTCCGTCTCCCAGATCCCACACATCTTCGGGATAGCCGTGAGCTCGCAAGAACACGCGCAGATCGTCACCCAGGCACTCCAGCATCCAGGACCGGGTCTCAGGCTCCCAGCGTGGGCGACCGCTCAACGGCACTCTGAGGAACCAGCGACTGAGCCGCTCGCAGAGGGCCTGAGGCAGGCGGTCCACCAGGGCCGCGCTCACCTCTCGCCGTCTGGCCACAGACCAGAAACGCCGTAGCCCCGGCCGCAGCACGGGGTAGTGGCCATAGACGTTCTCGTGGGCCGCGTAGTCGGTCAACTCGACCTCGCTATCCACACCGAGAAACCCGAAGCAGCGGCCCATGACAGCCCGGGGATCGCGCTTCAGGTCTTCGAAGAGCAGCACCAGGATCTGCTCGCGGCAGAAGTGCTGTTCATACAGCGCCAGCTCCTTGCGGTAGTTCGTCGACTCGACGAGAGCCTGAGACTGCAGGCGCACCGCGCGATCGAATGAGTTGTCCACCCACATGGCATCGGGCACATCGCCCATGCCCGCAGCCCGCAGCCCAGGGGCCGGTCCGAAGCGACGCAGCTGCTGCCAGGCCGACTCGATGCGCTCCCCTGGGTCTCTCACCAGGTAGATCAGTTTGAGCGTGGGATCGTAGGCAGCGATACGCTCGGCCGCGTGGGGAAACAGGTTGCGCAACGAGTAGGTGGTGCTCGCCTCTCCGCGATGAGCGTGGTCGCGTCCCTCGGCGAAATGCGCTTCGTACCACGCCGCGCCTCGGGCGAAGTTCTTGTCGAAGCTGAAGAAGTGCGGCTCCTTGCGCGTGCTCATGAAGATCTGCGGGTGCTGACGGAGCAGCTGCCAGAACGTGGTCGTGCCCGCCTTGCCCGCACCGATGACCAGAAAGGTCGGCTTGGCTCCGGGCTGATTCACCGGCGAACCCCTCTCGGCAGCAAGTGACTCCGCAACCAACGGAGCGCCCGGGCCCACCGGGACGATCCTGCCACCAGCGGCGTCTCTTGCCCGCTCGCCTCGTCACACGCCGCCGACACCTGGGCCAAGGTGCCAAAGAGCAGCTCACGGGCCGTGAGCCTCACACCGAGTGCTTCATGCATCCGTTCGAGCACGGGGACCGCCAGCAAGGAGTGACCGCCCAGATCGATGAAGTGATCGTGTCGGCCGAGGGTCTTCAGCTCCAGCATCTCACACCAGATCTCAGCCAGGGCCTGCTCGGTCGCTGTGGACGGGCCATCGGTGCTCGTGCGGGCAGCCCTGCCATCGGCTCGCCGCAGCAAGGCTCTGCGATCGACCTTCCCGCTCAGGGATCGGGGCAGGCGCTCCAGGACGAACAGGTCGCCGGGCACCATGGCCCTGGGCAACGCACGGCCGAGCACCTCGCGCCAGTCTGACTCCGCCTCAAACGGATCGGACACGCCGGTGACATAGGCCACCAGCCGCCCCTTGTCTCCCTCCCCGGAGAGAACGACCGCGGCGTCCTCCACGCCCGCCAGGCCGCGCAGCGTCTCTTCGATCTCTCCCAGCTCCAGGCGCTGGCCCCGCAGCTTGACCTGGCTGTCGGCGCGACCGATGAACTGCAGCCCACCGCCCGGCAGGGAGCAGGCCAGATCGCCGGTGCGATACAGGCGCCGACCCTCCACTCCGGCGAACGGATCGGGCACGAAGCGTTCGGCGGTGAGCTCGGCTCGCCCGTGATAACCCCGGGCCAGCCCCAGACCACCCAGCACGATCTCGCCCCTCATCCCCGGGGGCAACAGCTGACCTTGGGGGTCAACGAGCCCCACACGCACCCCGTCGATCGGTCGCCCGAGCTGCGGCTCGTCACCAGGCCGAAGCTCTGCCACCGTCGACCAGATGGATGCTTCGGTCAGGCCATAGAGATTGAAGAAGCGGCGACCGGTGGCCCAACGATCGACGAGCCCGGCGGGGCAGCGCTCGCCTGCCACGGCGACCACCGCCAACTCGGGCAACGCGTCGGGCGACAGGGACTCCAAGACCGTGGGCGGCAAGGTCACCACGTTGATGCGCTGGCTGCGCAACACAGCCTGCAGTTCGGCACCCGGGAGCAGATCGTCCGGCTGACCCAGGAAGAGCGTCCCGCCGTGAGCCAAGGCCATGGTGATCTCGAACAGCGAAGCGTCAAAACCAAGGGAGGCGAACTGCAGCACACGACTGCCCGGCCCCACATCGAAGACGTCGCGCTGGGCGCGGATCACGTTCGACAGCCCGCCGTGCTCAAGCAGCGCGGCCTTGGGTGCCCCACTCGAACCTGACGTGTAGATCCCGTAGGCGAGATCATCGGCAGAGACAGTGCAGCTCGGGTTCTCTCGGGGAGCCCCGTCGAGCTGGTCTTTGTCCCCAACGAGGCACAGCAGTTCTGCTGCACGCCTCCACGCCCGTTGCTCTTGGGAAGGATCGGTGATCACCAAACCCAGGCCCATGTCCTTGATCATGAACTCCAGGCGTTCGTCTGGCAGGGTGGTGTCCAAGGGCAGGTAGGCGGCGCCAGCCTTCAGGATGCCCAGCAACGCCACCAGCTGGTCTGGCCCCCTGGGCAGCGCCAGACCCACAAGTTCACCGGCAGCCGCCCGGCGGGAGCGCAAGACATGGGCGAGCTGGTTGGCTCGGCTGTTCAGCTCGCCGTATGTCACGGTCTCAGAGCCATGGTGCAAGGCCACGGTCTCTGGGCACTCAGCCGCCCGCGCTGCAAACTCCCGGGGGAAGGCAGCGACAACAGGGGCGGCCTCGTCTGCGGCCGCGCTGCCCTGCCAGTCGCCCTCCAGTTGCTCGACCTGTTCCCCGGTCAACATGCTCAGCTGGGACAGGCGCCCCTGGGGATCGGTCGCGATGGAGCGCAGCAACTGACCAAACCTCGCCGCCATGGTCTCCATGGTCGCGGCCTCGAACAGAGCACTGTCGTAGAGCAAACGGCAGCCCAGGTGGTCTCCCAGATCGCGCACGCGCAGGTCGAGGTCCAGGCCCGTTTGGGCCGTGACCAGCCGCAAGGGTTCGACGTCGAGTTCTGGCTCATCGCCGTCCGGGCTCGTGCCCGCGGGCAAGTGCAGCGTGCGCTGTGGCTCATCCCCATGGGCAAACGAGACCTGATACAGGGGATGGCGGCTCGGATCACGGGACGGGTCCAGCTCCTCTACCAACTTCTCGAAGGGCAAGTCCTGGTGCTCGGTCGCGGCCAACACGGAGTCCTTCACTTGTGGCAGCAGCTGGCCAGAGAAACTCGGGTCACCTGACAGGTCCACCCGCAGCACGAGGGTGTTGACGAAGAAGCCGATCAGGGGTTCAAGCTCTACCCGTTGCCGGTTCGCCAGGGGCAGACCCACCGCCACGTCGTCGACGCCGCAGTACCGTGACAGCAAGACCTGCCAGGCCGCCACGAGCACCATGGACAGGGTCGCACCCTGGTCGTGAGCCAGCGCCCGCAGCCCGTCGGAGACGCCCTTGGACAGGGCGAAGTCGTGCACGTCGCTGGCGTATCCGGCCACCGCCGGCCGAGGGTGATCGCTCGGAACAGACAAGGCTTCGAGCCCGCTGAGCTGCCCACGCCAGTAGCCCATCTGTCGTTCCAGTTCAGCACCGACCAGCCCCGCCCGCTGCCACTGGGAGAAGTCTGCGTAGCTGATGGCGAGCCGCTTGAGCGGTGACGGCTGCCCCCGGCGAAACGCTCCGTAGAGCGCGGAGAGTTCGTCGGCGAGCCGCTCCATGGACCAGCCGTCGGCAATGGCATGGTGCAAGGTCAGCAGCAGCACGTGCTCGGTGTCTGTGCAGCGCAACACCGCAGCACGCATGAGCGGCGGGTGAGTCAGGTCGAAGGGACGCCGAGCCGCCTCACGGGCCTGGCGCTCCACCGCAGCCTCCCGGGGACCCGGCGCCAGCGAGCGCAGATCGACCCTTTCGACATCGCAGATCACCTCGCTGGAGATCTGCTGCACGGCAAGGCCCTCCCGCAGCACGAACCCCGTGCGCAACGTCTCGTGGCGCCTCACGATGTCAGCCAAGCAACGGTCGATCAGATCCACGTCGAGGGAGCCCCTGATCCGGTAGGCGACGGGCAGGTTGTAGGCAGCACCAGCTCCCAGCTGGTCGAGGAACCAGAGGCGTTGCTGGGCAAAGGACAGGGGGGGATCGCCCCCACCGCTACGCGGCGCGAGTTCGCCCCAGGCCGAGGGCGGCGCCGAGTGCGGAGCCGGTGCCAAGCTCGAAAACGAAGACGGTGGCAGTGCAGGGGCCAAGTCCGGCGCGGACGCGGTGGAGGGCTGCGCCCCATCGAGCAGCTCGGCCAGTCCAGCCACCGTGGGTCGTTCGAACAGGTTGCGCAATGTGATCCGCTCATGGCCCCGGCGGCCGGCCAGGCGGTTGATCAGTCGAGCGCCCAGGAGCGAGTGCCCCCCGAGTGCGAAGAAGTCCTCGTGCACACCGAGCTGATCCAGGCCAAGCAGCTCGCACCAGACGGCGCAGAGTGCACGCTCGGTGTCCGTGCGCGGTGCGACGGCGCCGTGCCCGGAGCGGCCCAGCTTTGGACGAGGCAAAGCCTGCCCGTCGATCTTTCCGCTCGCCGTCAGCGGGAACGCGTCGAGAACGACCAACGCCGACGGCACCAGGATCGACGGCAGCTCGGCTCTCAGACCCTGCAGCAGTGCGGCCTCCATCTCCTGCGTGTCCATGGCGGCCGGGGTCAGCACGACATAGGCCACCAAGCGAGGGTCGCCCTCACGGTCGTCACGCACGAGGACGTGAGCACGATGCACCGACGGCAACTCGTGAAGGCAGGCTTCAACCTCTCCCGGCTCAATGCGCTGGCCACGGATCTTGGCCTGTCGGTCCCGGCGGCCCAGACACTCGAGTTGGCCATCCGGCGACCACCTGGCCCGATCACCCGTGCGGTAGAGGCGAGCACCAGGCTCGGCGCTGAACGGATCCGCGACGAAACACGTGGCGGTCAGCTCGGGCTGGTTCAGATAGCCCCGAGCCAGGCCAGACCCACCGATGTACAGCTCACCCGGAACGCCCGTGGGCGACAGTTGCATCCAGCGGTCCAGCACGTAGGCGCGCGCGTTGTCCATGGGTCGCCCGATGGGCACGTCGGGACGGCCTGTGCCAGCGCCCAGATCAGACTCCGCCTGGGCCAACCAGTCCTTGGTGACATCAAACGTGGTGGCGTCCGCAGACACTTCTGTCGAGCCATAGACATTGCGCAGCTTTGCCCCGGGCAACAACTCGACGAAGCGCCGGGCCAAGGCGACGGGCAGAGGCTCTCCGCTCGACGTCCAGCGCACCAGCCGTGGCAGCTGCTGGGCCAGCTCGTGCCCATGGTCGAGCACAACAGCCAGCAGCGAGGGCACCATCACCACACGGGTCACGGCGTGCCGAGACATGGCGCCCACGAAGGCGGCCGTGTCCTTGACGTCATCATCGGCGAGAATCAGTAGCCGGGCGCCGCCGCAAAGAGCTCCGAAGACCTCATGCACCGAGTCGACGAAACCCAGGTGCGTCTTGTGGCAGCCGGTCTCCTGATCGCCCCAGGGAGCCACCGAGTCTTCCCAGACGATGCGTTGAACAGCCCCGCGGTGCAGACCCAACACACCCTTGGGATGGCCGCTGGAACCCGATGTGTAGAGCAAATAGGCCCCATGGTCTGGTCGGGAACCGGACGGGAAGGGCGCCGGGTCGTGAGCAGCGATCTCGGCGGCGTCCCGGTCCACACAGATCACGTCGCCGCTGAAGCCTGCCAGCAAGGGCCGCAGCGCCGCTTCCGTGATCACCGCCCTGAGAGCAGCGTCAGCCCACACGAACTGCAGACGCCCCGGGGGATTCTCAGGATCGAGGGGCACGTAGACCCCGCCGGCTTTCAGCACGGCCACCATGGCCACCACCGCAGCAGTGGACCGGGGCAACGCCAAGCCCACTCGATCACCGCAGCCCAGGCCCTGTTCACGGAGGTGTCGAGCCAGCTGACCCGACCTGGCGTCGAGCTCACCGTAGCTGACGGTGCGCTCCCCGTCGATCAAGGCCACGCTCTCGGCGCATGCGGCAGCCCGACGCTGGAACAGCTCGTGGAGGCAGAGCTCGCTCGCCGGCAATGCGCTGGGATTCCAGCCCACCAGCAGTCGCTGCTGCTCCACCTCGTCGATCAGGCGCACGTCATGAAGGCGCAGGGATGGATCGACGCAGACCTGTTCGAGAACCGCCAACCACTGCTGAACCATGCGCTGCACCGTCGAGGCGTCGAACAGCTCAACGTTGTAGGTCCAACGCGCCCCCAAGCTGTCCCCGCGCTGCACGCAGGCGAGCTCAAGATCGAAGCGGGTCACGCCCTGATCCCAGAGCAGGGGATCGACCTCCAGACCATCGAGGGCCAACGCGGCCTGTGGACCGTTCTGCATGGTGAACAGCACCTGAAACAGCGCGGAGCGGCTGGGGTCGCGGGGTGGATTCAGCTCCGTCACGATCTGCTCGAAGGGCACGTCCTGGCCCTCGTAGGCCGACAGGGCGACGCCCTTCACCCGGGCCAACAGCTGCGCGAACGTCGGGTCTGCTGACAGGTCTGTGCGCACCACCAAGGTGTTCACGAAGCAACCGATCAGAGGCTCCCACTCGCTGCGCGTGCGCTGAGCGATGGGCAGGCCCACGGCCACGTCTTCCTGGTCGGCGAGCCGCGCCAGCAGCAGCTGCCAGCTTGCCAACAAGACCATGGCCTGGGTCACACCCTCCTGCAAAGCCAGGGCAGCCAAGCCTGCCGTCAGGCTCGCAGCCAGCTCGACCGACTGAGAGTCGCCGTGATAGGTCTGCAGCGAGGGACGGGGTCGATCAGTGGGCAGGTCGAGCGGCGGGAGGTCGGCCAGCTGTTCGCACCAGTCAGCGAGCGCCGCCCGGGCTGGCGGCAGTTGCAGCTGCCCGCCATGCCACAGCGCGAAGTCGCCGTACTGCAGGGCCAGCGGAGCCAGGGGCTCTTGCTCACCTCGTTGCGCCGCGCCATAAAGCACGGAGAGTTCGGAGAAGAACACACCCATGGACCAGCCGTCGGAGACGATGTGATGCATGGAGACCCACAACACGTGCCGCTGTTCACCGAGGGTCAGCAGGGCGCCTCGTATCAACGGGCCTTGAGCCAGATCGAACGGCCGCCCGGCCTCCTCGGCTCCGTAGCTCCTGACCCTCGCTCGCACGTCCGCGGTCCCGACCGCGTCGATGCGCTCCAATCGAAAGCCTGTCGGTGTGTGGAACCGTTGCACAGGCAACCCGTCCACCAAGGGGAACGTCGTGCGCAAGACTTCGTGGCGTGCCAGCAGTTGCGTCAGCGAGAGCTCCAGGCGATCCACGTCCAGCGGCCCCTTGAGCTGAAAGGCTCGGCAGAGGGTGTAGGCTCCCTGGGCGCCCGCCTGTTCGAGAATCCACAGGCGCTGCTGGGCCGTGGACAGGGGCAGCTCAGGTGCGCCCCCCGCCTGCGCTGTTCTTGGCACGAGGGGCGAGGGTGATGGCTCCGGCACGGACGCGCCCACGATGCGCGCCAACCCTGCCACCGTGGGGTTCTCGAACAACCTTCGCAGCGGCACCTCGACGCCCAGCAAGCCAGCGATGCGCGAGGTCAGCTGGGTGGCCAGAAGAGAGTGCCCGCCAAGACTGAAGAAGTCGTCGTGTACTCCCACCGCGCTCACACCCAACAGCTGACCGTACAGCGCGCAGAGCGTCTCCTCGTGACCGTCCCGCGGCGCCACGAAGGGCACGGCCGCTCGCTGTGCGCCAGGCTCAGGAAGGGCCAGACGATCGAGCTTTCCGCTGGGCGTGAGAGGCAGGGCGTCGAGGGTCACGATGGCCGAGGGCAACAAGATCGCGGGCAGCCTCTGGCGCAGAGACCGCTCGATGTCGGCGATCAGCAGGGCGCGGGCCGCCCCTCGTTCACGGGGCACCACATAGGCCACCAGGCGTGAGCCGCCCGGAGAATCCTGGCGCACCATGGCCGCCGCCTGCTCCACGGCGCTGTGTGAGAGCAAGGCCGCCTCCAGCTCACCCGGCTCGATGCGCTGGCCGCGAATTTTCGCCTGCCGATCGAGACGCCCGAGAAACTCCAGGTTACCGTCAGCAGCCCAGCGCACCCGATCGCCCGTGCGAAACAGCCGCGCTCCCGGATCACTGCCGAACGGGTCGGGGACGAAGACGGCGGCCGTCCACTCTGGCCGATGCAAGTAGCCATCCGCCAGGCCCTGACCACCGATATAGAGTTCGCCGGGCACACCCACGGGCACCGGCTGCAGTGAGTCGTCGAGCACGTAGGTGCGCACGTTGGCCAGGGGACGCCCGATGGGCACACCCACGGTCGCCGCCCCGAGATCATCGGCTCCCGAACCTGCCTTCATGGCTCTCTCGGGCTGCCGACTCAGCCACTCGTCGCTCACCTCGAACAGCGTGGCGTCCCCCGAGACCTCTGTCGACCCATAGAGGTTCCAGAGCGTGGCGGCAGGCAGGCATTGAGCGAAGCGGCGAGCCAGGCCCAGCGGCAGACGTTCACCACTGACCGTCCCGTGACGCAACGCCCCCAACTGCCGGGACAGCTCACCGCCCTGCTCCAGCAACACCGACAAGAAGGACGGCACCAACACGAGGCGCGTGACGTCGTGTCGCGACAAGGCGCGGACGAACGCCGGGACGTCCTTGACCTCGTCGTCGCCGAGGATGAGCAGGCGGGCGCCAGCGCAGAGCGGGCCGAAGATCTCCTGGACCGAGTCGACGAAACCCAGCTGGGTCTTGTGGCACCCGGTCTCGCCCGGGGCCATGGGCGCCAGGGATCGCTCCCAGTGCAAGCGATTCACCGCTCCTCGGTGCAGCCCTACGACTCCCTTCGGCGTCCCTGTGGAGCCGGACGTATAGAGCACGTAGGCAGGGTGGTCGAGGGTCACCGCCGCCTCGACCCGCTCCCCACTGTGCTCCGCGATCAACGGCCCGTCCCGATCGCAGCAGATCACCTCGCCCTCAATGGTCGGCAACGCATCGGCCAGGCCTGCAGAGGTGATCACCGCCTGCACTCCCGTGTCCTTGAGGAGGAAGGCCAGGCGCTGCGAGGGCGCCTGCGGGTCGAGAGGTACGTAGGCAGCCCCTGCCTTCAGCACGGCGAGCAGGCCGATCACCTCTGCACATGAGCGGGGCAGGAACAGCCCCACCAGAGAACCCGAAGCCACACCTCGCTCGCTCAACAGGTGGGCCAGCTGGTTGGAGGAGGCGTCCAACTCAGCGAAGCTCACCGTGCTGCCGCCCTCGATCAGGGCCGTGGCGTCGGGACACAGGCCCGCACGTTCGGCAAACAGCTCGTGGAGACATAGCTCGCTGCCAAACTCCTGGGCCGTGTCGTTCCCGTCGACGAGCAGCTGCCGCCGCTCCTGATCGCCGAGGATCGACAGACTGGACAGCCGCGCCCCTGGGTCGGCCACGATCCCGGAGAGCAGGCGCAGCCAACGCTCACCCCAGGTGACAATCGTCGAGCGGTCAAAGAGGTCGCGATGGTAGATCAGCCGACCACCGAGCCAATCGCCGTCGTTCAGCAGGCGCAACTCCAGGTCGAGATCTGTACGCGGGTGCGACAGTGTCACGGCCCCCATGGCCAGGTCACCGAACACCTGCTCCTGACGCCCGCGGTACTGCATGGAGAACAAGACCTGAAACAACGGGTTGCTGGTGCCTTCGCGCAGTGGATTGACCTGTTCCACCAGCTTCTCGAAGGGCACGTCCTGGTTCTCGAAGGCAGACAGACTGACCTCTCGTACGCGGAGCAGCAACTCACGAAAGGTAGGGTCACCCGAGAGGTCCGTGCGCAACACCAACACGTTCAGGAAAACCCCCACGAGCGCTTCGAGTTCAGGCCGATCGCGGTTGCCCATGGGCGAGCCCACCACAACGTCCTGCTCATCGGCGAGCCGTGAGAGCAGCACCTGCCAGGCAGCCAGTAAAACCGTGGGCAGACTGAAGCCCTCCTGGCCAGCGAGCCGACGCAGACCCACCGCCAGCTCAGGGGGGAACTCCAGATCCAGAGAGCCTCCTCGGTAGCTCTGCTCTGCCGGACGGGGACGGTCTCGGGGCAGATGCAACGTCGACAACCCGGCCAGCTGCTTCCGCCAGTAGGCCCGCTGGGACGAAAGCCCAGCGCTGTCCATGCGCTCTCGCTGCCAGGTCACATAGTCGCTGTACTGCGCCTTCAGCCCAGGCAGGACGGCGAGCTGACCGCCACACCTCGCTGCGTAGAAGCTCGCGAGGTCGCCGATCATCACGACCTCCATGGAGTGACCGTCTGAGACGATGTGATGGGTCGTGAGCATGAGCACGTGCTCACGCTCATCGACGCGGATCAGCCGGGCACGGAGCAGGGGCGCACACGAGAGGTCGAAGGGGCGCGCGAGCTCTTGTTCGGTCAGGCGTTCCACGGCCCGGTCCTGCTCCAACCTGGAGAGCGTGGTCAGGTCGGAGCGCTGAAGCGACACTGAGCCATGGGCCCTGATGCGCTGAAGCGGCCGCCCATTCTGATCCGCGAAGTCTGCTCGCAGGAGCTGCTGCCGGGCCACCAGGTCAGCCAGGGCCTGCTCCAGACAGGACACCCTCAGGAGTCCTCGTAGCCGCAGGGCCATGCCCATGTTGTAGGCGCCCCCCGCCCCCAGCTGATCCAGAAACCAGAGCCGCTCCTGAGCCGACGAGAGCGGCAACTCTACATAGTCGTCACCGGGCGCCTCGGTCGTCGGGTCAGCCATGACAGCTCACCACGGCCGACAGTCCAGCGATGGCCGCCCGGGACTTGCCGAGGTAACCGTAAGGTGCCTCCACGTCGAGCACTTCGCTGAGCAGACGGTTCGCCGCCGTGCCATCGGTCATGCCGATCTTGGGCAGGAAGGCCAGGTCACGACTCAGCAAGCCCACGCTCATGGCTGCCTCTCGCAGCACGTGCTTCTCCACGCCGTCCACCCAGGCCAGCTCGCGAGGCGTTGCCAGGGCCTGTTCGATCACCGAGGGGTGCCAGAAGACGTGCTCCACCGAGAGGCCGAGCGACCAGTGCAAGAACGGTGACAGCTCGCCGGTCCAACGAGTGCGTTCGATGAGTTCGGTGGTGGTCTCCAGGCCCACCGCGGTCATGTAGGCCTGGTGCCGGAGCATGCCGTCGAAGAGCAGGTCGGAGCCGTAGCCCGTCACCACGTGAGAGCACGTCCCCTGAGCGGCTCGGTAGAGCGCCGACAGCTGCAGCAGGATCTCGGCGGTCAGGCCATCGAAGACCTCGTTCTGCTCGACCACCCGGCGAAACTCAGCCCACACCTCCGACCCCTCGAGCGTGCTCTCATGATGTTTGCAGTCGAGCGCTTCGGCCAAGCGGCGAGCACCTTCGAACTCGTCGCCGTACTCTGTGCCGAGGGTGAAGGTCGACACGGCGCCGCGGCGACGGGCCAAGGCGCAGGCGATGGACGAGTCGATCCCGCCAGACACGAAAGCCCCTGTGGCCCGGGGCCCGTCGCTCCTGGCAGCGTCTCGCTCTTGCGCCGCCTGCACGAGGGCCTGGCCCAGCTCGGGCGCCCCCACATCAGCGGAGGCCAGGACAAACCCAGGGCTCGCTCCCTGCACCGTCGTCCTCTCGCCACTCACGCGCAGAGCGCATCCCGGGGGCAGTCGATGCACTTGTGCATAGGGTGTCCAGTCAGCCTGCCGAGGCCCGCTCGCCAACAGCTCCGGCTCGGGCCGCAGAGTGACGCTCGCCACCACAGCCAGGGCTTTCACCTCGGGGGAGACCGCCCAGCCTGTGCCCAGGCGCATGTACCAGATCGGGCAGGTGCCCAAGGGGTCAGTGGCCACGACGATGCCGTCACCGTCGCGTGTGACCGAGAAGTCAGCCGTGCCTCCCGACAGGCGGTTGCCCAGCTGTCCCTCGCCGACTCGGACCAACGACGTGGCCCACACATCGAGGCCCGCCGCTGACCACACGCGCTGCGGTGGATCGACATAGGGACACAGACCCTGCCCCAGGGCAACGAGCTGCCCGTCGCTCACAATCTCGTTCGAAGGCAGGACCAGGAAGGGCATGGATTTCGTGTCAGCGGGGAAGTTCGAAGCCCAGCTGACGCGCCAGCTCGGTGGCGGCCTCGCCCAGGGGACGGGGCAAGGTGATCTGACGCCAGGCGTCCGCCAGGCTGGGGTCGATGGCGCCCCGGGCGAACAGGTGTGGGTCCCCCGGTCCGCCGAACATGCTGCCCTTGCCGTAGGGGTCGAGCACCGCGTCGTCGAAGGGCACGCCCAGGTGCGCGCACAGCCGGCCCAACACCGCAGCAGGATCACGGAGCAGCTCTTCGTAGCGCACCAGCTGAAAGCGCTCTGCACCCACCTCGTCGGCCAGGGCCAGGGAGTTGCGGCAGGCTTCGATCCAATAGCGCTCCGCCAGGGCGTACGAGTTGCCTTCGACCTGACGAATGCGGTCGAGGCGGTTGCGCACCATGGACTCGATCACCGCGTAGGGGTGGCGCACGAGGCCGATGTACCGCGGCCGCTCGAACAGGTCTTCAGATCGCTGCAAG
Organism: uncultured Phycisphaerales bacterium; assembly: GCA_964537035.1. Lineage (GTDB taxonomy): Bacteria > Planctomycetota > B15-G4 > B15-G4 > B15-G4 > CAZIAK01. Next base: position 26,573 of record CAZIAK010000004.1, read on the forward strand.
GTCGAGCGGCTCAAGGCGTAGGTCGGCGTCTTGTCCACCACCAGGCCCGGCCCCTCCTGCAGCAGGCGATAGACCTCGTAAATCGGAGCATCCCGAGCCACCAAGGCGTCCACCAGCTCGCCCGCCGTCTCTGCTGACAGGTCTCGCCGGGCCATCAACGCGCGCACCAGGCCCTCGCCGTAGAAACCGTGAAACGGGTCGGCCTGCCAGCTGCCCATGCCCTCGTTGTCGAGCAAGAACAGCTCCGGTGGACAGAACAACTCCGGGTGAGCAGAGAGCATGAGCCGCAGCAAGGTCGACCCTGACCGAGGCGCCGACAACAGAAAGACCATGGAAGGATTGGGCGCGTCCGGCACGCGCCGGGGCTGCGCCCGCTCTGGCCTTGAAAAGCTCGCCGGATCGATGGCGCTGGCGGGAGCAGCCTCTTCGTGCGCCAACTGCTGCAGACGGTCCAGCTCGCCAGCCACCAACTCCACCAGGCCCGAGAGCGACGGGCGGCGGCGAACTTCGGAGGGGTAGATCGAGAGCCCCAGCTCCCCGTGCAAGACCGATGTCAGATGGCCCGCCAACAGGGTCTGGTCGAGCTCTGCCAGATCGCCCATGGACTCCAGCGCCGCTGCCGTCACACCGGCCGCCAGCTGCAGCTGCTCACTCAGGTACGTGGTCAGCAGGCCCCGACGCTCTGCACCGCCCGACGCCAGCACTCGCTCGGCGAGGGGCAGCTCATCCGTCTCGGGGCCCTCGCCCTGGCTCGCCAGAATGGTGGACACCAGCCCTCCCATGGTGGGCTGCTCGAACAGGCCTCTCAGGGACAGGCCGGCGTCCGGGTAGTCCCGCGCCAGTCGAGCCAGGAGCTGGGTGGCCAGGAGCGAGTTGCCGCCCTGCTCGAAGAAACTGTCGCCCAGCTCCGCACGCTCCAGACCCAGCAGCTGTCTCCAGGCCGAGGCCACCACGCTGGTCACATCGTCGTGGGGCAGGTCTGCGTCGTGGGGCAGGTCTGCGTCGTGGGGCAGGCCTACGTCGTGGGGCAGGTCTGCGTCCCGTGTTGGCCCTGCATCCCTGGGCGACGCTGCGTCCCGAGGCTGCTTCGCTGCGGACGACGACTGCGACGCGGGTGTGGCGCCCGGCGTCGATGGCCGCGGCTCAGGCGCAGCACCGGCCCCGCGGTCATCCGACGCCGGTTGCGACCGCACCAGGCCTGGGTCGGGCTGCCCGCCATGGAACGCGCTGAGCCGCTGCGGCAACGGAGACGTCGACACCAGGACAGGGCTGTGCTCAGAAGCCAGGGCCCGCTGAAAGACCTCCACCCCCTCAGCGCAAGACAGACCGGCAGCCAGCACCTGCGCCTGTCGCTCACGGAGAGCGCGCGGGAGTTTCGCGTTCGCTGCCATGCCCACCTCTGCCCAGGTGTCCCAAGCGATGGACAGGAGACGGGCGCCAGGCCTGCCGGATTGCGCGACGGACAGGGCGTCCATGTAGGCGTTGGCAGCGACGTAGTCGGCCTGACCGATGCCGCCCAGCACCGTGGAGAGTGCGGAGCAGAGCACGATGAACTCGGCCTCGTCTCCGCACAGCTCGACCAGCACTTTGGTGCCCGACCACTTGGCGCGCAGAGCCTCGATGGGCGGCTCGCTTGCCGCCTCTGCAGAGAGACCCCGGCCCGGCACACCCGCTCCGTGGATCACGCCGTGCACCGCGCCGAAGCGTTCGTGCGCGGTACTGATCACAGACTCCATGGCGGGCCGATCAGCCACATCAGCAGCCAACACCAGCACCTCGGCGCCCAGGGACTCCAGCTCTTCTACGGCGAGAATGGCCCGGGCCGAGTCGCTCTTCGGATCACCCTTCTGGGCAGCCCACTGTTCGCGGGGAGGCAGGCCGGTGCGGCCCACGAGCACCAGCCGCGCGCGGCACGTCTCGGCCAGAAAGCGCGCCAGGGTCAGGCCCAATCCGCCCAGGCCGCCGGTGATCAGGTACACACCTTGCTGCCGCAGCCGATCCGCCGCCAGCTGACCAGACGCTGCATCCGCAGAGTCAGACATGACCTCGAAGCCAGGCAGCCAGCGATGGCCGCCGCGGCAGGCCACCAACGGCTCATGGGCTGGCCCGCACAGCTCGGCAGCCAGCTGGCTCAGCTGGGGTTCGGCGAGTTCGGCGCCCATGGGCTCACCATCAACTTGGCGAATGCTCAGCCGGCCTCGTTCCTGAGGCAGCACGCGACAGGCACCGATCACCGTGGCTCGATCGGGAGAGATCTCATCACCTGCCACGTCGTAGACGCCGCAGGTCACCACGGTCACATCCAGGCGACTGGCCTGGGCACCGAGCGCCGCCGTCAGATGGTGCAGGGCCATGAAGCCCTGGTCGAGGGCCGCTTGGTCCGAGAGTGTGTCGGCGGCAGCCAACCAGAGATGTGCCACGCGGACCGGCTGGCCCTCGACATCCAGTGCGGCGACCAGTTGCCAGAAGTCGTCGCGGCTCCCGGGATCCACGGTGAAGCTGCCGTCGCTCTGTCGCTCGAACGAGGCACCGGGCCGCACCACGGTGAGTTCTGCGCTGCCTTCGATCAGGCGGCTCGCGAGACGCCCGACCCTCTGGCCTGGGCAAGCCATCAACAACCAGCGCACCTTCCCCATCGCCTCGGCCGTGGCAGAAGCAAGGGGAGGGACACGACGCCAGCTGGGCAGCGAGAGCCACTGGCCAGCGCCATGCCGAACCGGACCGGCTGCTTGCTGTGAACCGCTGTCGACCTGTGCACCCGACAACCAGTGACGCTCTCGTTCGAAAGGGTAGCTGGGCAGGGACACCCGACGTCTGCGAGCGCCCCCGCTGAACGACGACCAGTCGATGGCCACGCCCCGCCGCCATAGAGTCCCGACAGTCTCCAGCATGCCCCTGCGCGCCGTGGCCTCGTCACCTACGGGATGAAACGAGACCCCGTGGCTCTCTGTGCGACCACCCCGGGCCAACTCGATCAGCAGCCGATCGCCGCAAAACGTCCCCAGGCCTGCGCTGTCACGAGACACAGGCGACGCCTCCAGCTGCCCCAACCAGTAGGACGGATCTCGCGCATCCGCGGGAGTGATCCACTCGCTCTTGAGCGGGGAGGCAAAGGGAAACTCGGGCGGCTTGCGCGGCGCGCGGGTCGCCAGTTCGAGGAAGGCCGCCCCCAGAGCGTGCCGCTGCTCTGCAGACGACGCGTCGATCCAACGTCCGCGCAAGGCCGCCAGACCCAGGGCCGTCTCGAGACGAAACACCTGGGTGAGGCTGGCCGCCACGAGCTCGCCCACGCCGCTGCAGACGATCACCTCGGGGCGCAGACCCCAGTCCATGAGCAGCCGGGCCAGGGCGTAGGTCACCACGAACCCGGCGGGCTCCCCCAGGTGCGCGGGCACCGGCGCCCCATGCTGGCCCGCCGCGCCACCGATCAGCAGCGCACGGAGATCGTCGTCGAGGTGAGGCGCGAGCAGCTCGCAGCAGCGGTCGAGCTGTTCGGCGAAGACCGGCTCGGCGTGATGCAGACCAACCCAGGCGCCGGGGGCCAGATCAACCGGCCCGAGGGCTGAGAAGGCCAGCGACGGTGAGGGGAGCCCGTGATCCGCCGCCGCTGGTTCTGGCACCGAGGAGCCTGCCGACGACAGATCGGCCACCAAGGCGCGCAACTGCACCACCGCGTCGGCCCGATCACGAGCGAGGCAGGCACGACGCAGATCGAAGACCTGGCGCCCCACTCGCAGGGTGTGGGCCACGTCCGCCAGTTCGACCGTGGGCGACTGCTCCAGATGTTCGGCCAACGCCTGGGCGCTCGCGGCCAAGGCTGTGGATGTGCGGGCCGAGAGCACGAGCAGCTGCCAGGCCTCCGAAGGCGTCGTGGGTTGCTGGGCCGGCGCCTCTTCGAGTACCACGTGGACGTTGGTCCCGCCCACGCCAAAGGAGCTGACCCCTGCACGGCGAGGTGACGCGCACCGCGGCCAAGGGCGCAGCTCTCCGTTGACGAAGAAGGGGCTGGCTGCGAAGTCGATCGCTGGGTTGGGCGCAGAGTAGTGCAGGCTTCTGGGCAGCTGACCGTGCTCAAGGGCCAGCACCGTCTTGATCAGGCCTGCCACTCCAGAGGCCGCGTCGAGATGACCGACGTTGCCCTTCACCGAACCCAGGGCGCAAAAGCCCCGGCGCTCACTGGCGGTGCGAAAGGCCTGGCTCAGCGCGGCCACTTCCACGGGGTCGCCAAGAGCCGTGCCCGTGCCGTGAGCCTCGACATAGCCCACCGTGTCCGGGTCGACGCCAGCGAGGGCGAGAGCCTGGGCGATCACGGCGGCCTGGCGGTCGACACTGGGTGCAGTGAAGCCCAGCTTGTCGGAGCCATCGTTGTTCACCGCTGCACCGCGGATCACCGCCCGGATGTTGTCACCGTCGGCGAGAGCCTCTGGCAACCGCTTCAAGACGACCACGCCCAGCCCGCTGCCAAAGACTGTACCGCCAGCCGCGGCGTCGAAGGGTCGGCAATGGCCGTCTGGCGAGAGGATGCCTTCAGGGACGTAGCTGTAACCCCGCCGCTGAGGCGCGCGGATCGACACGCCTCCCGCCAGAGCCATGTCGCACTGCAGAGACTCGAGGGCCGACACAGCCTGGGCGATGGCCAGCAACGACGTGGAGCATCCACTCTGCACCGTGAAGCTGGGCCCGGTGAGATCGAGGTGGAACGCCACCCGGGTCGCCAAGAAGTCCTTGTCGCTGCCGAGCAAGGTGGTCAGGTCTTCGATGGCCCGGCCCGGCGACTGGCCCGCGCACACGTTGTTGAGCAGATAGGTGTTCAGCCCTTGCCCCGCGAAGACGCCCACCGTCTGCGACCGGGCGCCGCCATGGCCTGCGTCATCGAGGGCTGCCCAGGCGGCCTCCAAGAACAAGCGCTGTTGGGGATCAAGGGTCGCCGCCTCGCTCGGGGAGTAGCCGAAGAAGCTGGCGTCGAACTCGTCGACGCCAGCGAGCGGGGCGCCTGCCTTGACGTAGTGGGGCTGACTCAACACAGCCGGGTCTTCGCCGTCAGCCAACAGCTCGGCATCGCTGAAGGAGACCAGAGACTCCACGCCGTCGCAGAGGTTGCGCCAGAATGTCGAGAGGTCCCTCGCTCCGGGGAACCTGCCGGACATGCCAATCACTGCGATTCCCGTGGCGGCTCCCTCTGCTGGCGAGCCCGTCATCTCGGCCTCATAACGTCCGTAACTCCCGCTATCCTGGTCGAATGCCGTGCCCGTGCAGAGCACCGAAGCATGACCGTGCATTGGTGGATCGTCAAGCTGGCGGGGAGAAGAGCCAGCCTGCCGAGGCGCCCGCCGCTGCCACCGAGGGCCGTGTACACTGGGCTCTGTCCGACAGCCGAGGCGGGCACCCCACCGGATGAGCTTGCCATGCAGTCTCCCGCACTTCAGATCACGCGACTGGACGCCCGCTTCGGAGCCCAGGTCACGGGCCTGGACGCGTCCGCGCCCACGACTCCCGAACAGATCGTCGAGCTCAAGAAGCTCGTGGCCGAACACGGCTTCGTGGTCCTCCCCGAACAGACCCTCGATGAAGGACAGCACGTGGCTTTCGCCGAGGGCTTCGGCGACACGGTGGTGCCCTGGCTCCACGCCGTCGAGCTGAACACCCTCGCGCGCATGAAAGAGCTGCCCGGGCGCCCGGGCTACACAGGGGTTCACGCCGGCGCGGTCTACTTCTGCAACGGCCCCGACTATCGGGACGAACCGGACGACGGCTACCTGCAAGGGTGGCACGCCGACATGACCCACCTGCAGGTGCCGCTCAGCTACGCCACGCTCTACTCGCTCGAGGCCCCCGAGTACGGCTACGAGACCTGGTTCGCCAACCAGTACCTGGCCTACGAGGGGCTCGACGCCCAGACCCGCGCTCGAGTCGACAAGCTCTTCGTGGCCCACAGCTTCCAGCACGTGTTCCCCAACCTGGCCAAGGTCATCTGGCCCGTGGTGCTCGAGCACCCCATCTCAGGCCGGCGCGCCATCTACGGCATCCCCGGCGTGGCCGAGGCCACACCGCTCGATGTCTCCAAAGAAGAGGGCGACGCGCTGATGGAGAAGCTCAGCGCCCACCTCAACGCCGAGCGAGGCATCTACAAGCACTCCTGGCGCAAGGGCGATCTGGTCATCTGGGACAACCGCTGCGTGCTGCACCGCCGCGGTCCACAGGCCAAGGGCCAGACCCGGGTGCTGCGGCGGGTCATGGCCAGCGACGGCGCCCCCGCCGACATCCGCCAGCACATGATGGGGCAGAGCGACTGCTGATCGGGCCTGCTTGAGAGCTGAGCCTCCCGAGGCGTTCGCGATGAGACCATGGTGGCAGGCCGCAAGGCGCGCCGAGGGCGTCTGCCACTCCCCGCGCTACTCTCGCCGTCGGGAGCGCGCCTCTCTCTGCCGTCTTCCCAGCTCACGGGCTTCGTCCACCGCCGTGCTCTGGGGCGCGCCAGAGAGAAAGCTGGCCTGGGTCTCGACGGTGGGATAGCGAAACAGATCGACCACCGAGAGTTCTCGATCGAAGCGACCTTGCAGCAGCTCAAGCAACTGCACCAGCCTGACCGAGTCACCGCCCAGGCTGGTGAAGCTGGAGCTGCGGCTGACCTGATCGCAGCCGAGCGCCTCGCACCAAGCGGCAGCGACGTCTCGTTCGGCCGTGGTCGTCGGCAACACATCAGCGGCGATGGTCGGAGCCCCTCCAGCTGCTCCGGGCAGCTCGCCATAGCGCACCTTGCCCAAGGACGTGCGAGGCAGGGACTCCAGCAGGACCACCACCGAGGGCACCTTGAAGAGGGACAGCTCTTCAGCCACCCGCAGCTGTACGGCCTCTTCAGGGTGCTCGACAGATGGCGACGGAGCAGCCACCACGTAAGCCGCCACCCGCTCCACTCCCCGCTCGTCGGCCAGGGGAGCCACGGCGCACTCCGCCACCCAGGGCAAGGCGCCGATGACCCGTTCGATCTCACGAGGATCGGCCTTGGCTCCGTTCACGTTGATGAAGCTGCTGCGCCGCCCGACCACGTAGAGGTAGTCGTCGGCGTCGGCGCGCACCAGGTCGGCGGTGGCCATCCAACCGTCGGGGTCCTCCCCTGCCGTGGCACGTTCTCCGGCATGACCAGCGACCACTCGCCCCTTGGAGCGCAGCTGCAGCTCACCCACCCCGTTCTCGTCGGGATCGTCGACACGCCACTCGATGCCAGGCAGGACCCGCCCCACCGAGTCGAAGCGCACGGGCTCGTCTTCGTGCCAGTTCAGACAGACCACGCCGATCTCGGTCAGGCCGTAGCCCTGGCCGATCTTCACCCCGAAACGCTGGGCGAAGGCGCGGGAGACCTGGGGCGCGAGAGCCGCGCTGCCGCACATGGGGATGCGCAGACAGCTCAGCGCGCCGGGTTCCGCGGGAAGATGCAGCAGCTGATCGTAGAACCGCGGCAAGGCGCTGAAGACCGTGATCTGCCCCTCGTCGATGGCCGCCGCGACCGCTGCCGGGTGGGCCGTCATGGGGTCCATGAGCACCAGCTCTGCGCCGGCGAGCAAGGTCGTCAGGGCGAGGCACTCGATGCCGTGACAATGACTCAGGGGCAGGATGCACAGGGTGCGGTCGTTCTCCTCCAGGCGCAGCGACGTGGTCAGGCTGCCCAGGCGATGGGCCAGACGGTCGTGGGGCACAAAGATGGGTTTGGGCTGGCCGGTCGAGCCCGAACTCCAGAGCACCAGGGCCACGTCGTTCCGATCGTCAACGGGGCTGATCCGCTCGGCCTGCTCAGCAGCGTGCAGGGTCAGTGGCTCAACCAGGCTTCCCTCCGCGTTGAGCAGGCCGGACGACGACGAGAAGATCGATGTCGCCAGCTCACAGCGCTCCGACCCACGCACCTGGAGAAGCAGGCCCACGTCGAGACGGCTGGCACCATGCTCCAGCTCTGCGTCACTCCACAACACGTCGAGGAGCACCACCGGGCGGTGCGCGGCAAAGCAGGCGAGCACGGCCACCACGAAGGCCGGCTCGTTGCCCATGCGTACACCGATCATCGTCCCCCGCGCCGTGGCCGCCAAGGCCTGAGCAAGGTTGGCGACCCGATCTTCGAGGGCGGCGTAGGTGAGCACCAGCTCTCCCCGGCGCACGCTGGGCCGATTGCGGCTGGTGACTCGCCCCGGCAAGATCTCTCTCACATCAACCGGCTGCATGACTCAGGGATCGTCGCCGAGGATCTTCGAGAAATGCGGCTGTCCGTGGCCCTGCGCATAGCTATCGGCGTGGGCGCAGCTGGCCTGCTCGCAGACCTCATCCAGCACTTTGATCAGCCGCCCGTTGTGAATGCGCTTGGTCGAGCGAAAGGAACCGGCTGGGTAGCCACAGAGCCGATCCAGCTGTGCCAGGGCATCGGACCGCAGGTCGCCGTGTGGGCACACGGCGTCGATCAGGCACCGCCGCTCGGCTTCCCGGGCATTCAAGCTCTGACAGCCCATGACCAGATTCAGCATGGCCGCCCGCCCTAGCAGCGACTCCAGCAGCGCCGCTCCCAGCGGGCAGGGCATGCCGTTGGCCAGCTCGGGCATGGCGTAATGAGAACGCTCGCTGCCTATGCGCCAGTCGCCCAGCAAGGCGACCTGCAATCCCTGGCCGATGGCGTGATGATCGACGGCGGTGACCACGGGCTTCGAGATGGCCAGAACAGCCTGATAGCTGCGCACGATGTCGGTCAGGTACAGCTTCGCCTCGGCGGCGGACGTCATCTTGCGCAGATCTGCGAAGTCGCCGCCCACCGAGAACGAGCGACCCTTGCCGCCCCAGATCAGCACGCCACTCAGCGAGTCGTCGGCTTCGACCTCCGTGCAGAGCGCGGTCAGTTGCCGGGTCATGCCCCGAGAGAAAGGATTGACCGCCTTCGCGTGGCGGATCTCGATCACCGCCCGGTCGCCGTTCTTATGCAGATCGATCATGACCGGCCATGGTAGCAGGGCCTCCGCGGGGCGTGTCCTCACCGTCGAGGGATGGCGCTCGCGGCTGCCCGAACCTCGGCCAAGGGGGCTGCAACACCGTCCGCCTTGCGCCCGCTGCTCGAACAGGGACACCCAGGAGGCGTTCTTGTTTGTAGAGTGATCCCATGAGTACCGAACGGACCACCGACCGACCCTTTCGCATCCTGGGCCTGCAACAGATCGCCATCGGCGGCCGGGACAAGTCTGCCCTGTCCTCGTTTTGGGTCGAGCTCCTGGGACTCACCCTGACCAGCAGCTTCCAGAGCGAAGCCGAGAACGTCGACGAAGACGTGCTCACCCTGGGCCGGGGGCCCTTCGCTGTCGAGGTGGACCTCATGCAGCCCATCGACGCCGAGCGGCGGCCCAAAGTGCACGAGCCGGCGCTCAACCACGTCGGTCTCTGGGTCGACGATCTGGTCCTGGCCGTCGACTGGCTCACGGCTCAAGGTGTACGCTTCACCCCGGGCGGGATTCGCCGCGGGGCCTCGGGGCACGACGTCTGCTTCATTCATCCCAAGGGCAGCAGCGACGCACCCCGCAGTGCGGAGGGCGTCCTGGTCGAACTGGTTCAGGCGCCGAGTGATGTGATTGCGGCCTGCGAGGGCACGGGAGACTGAGCGCGATGTCCATGCAGACCTTGACCCGCTCCGGCGCGGGTGTGTTGATCGAGCCGACCCATGCAGCAGACGCCTCCCTGGCCGATCGCCTGCACGAGCTGCTGGACCAATACCGCTTCGTCGTGGTCCGTGGCGGGCTGAGCCACGTCGACGATGCGGTCGCCCTGTTGAGCCACCTCGGCCGCATCAACGAGGCGTCCACCCGGGTGCAGGGCCAGGTGCTCGTCGAACCCAATCAGGACGCCGAGGTCTTCCGCAGCAACAGCCCCCTACCCCTGCACAAGGACGGCATCCTCACCGGCTTCGACGTCACGGTGGTGGGCATCTTTTGCGTGGAGTTTCGGCACATCACCGACGGTCGCACCTACGTCTCGGATGCCAACGTGGCGCTCGAACGGCTCAACCCCGCCGACGTGGCCTTGCTCCGCGAGAACGGGGTCGAGGGCATGGCCGTGGACAACTCGGGCTACTACCGCTCTGACTACACGGAGTCCTGGCACCCCTTCCCCGCCTTCAAGGCCCTTCCGGGACGCGAGCCCACCCTGAATCTCGGCCTGCCCCACCGGCCAGGCGAGCCCGAGAGCTGGCGTCTCCGCGTGGCCGGTGTCGACGAGGAGACCTCCGAACGCATTCTTCTGGCTCTGCGCGGAGCCCTGCTCAATGACCTCTTCGTGTACTTCCACCAGTGGCACGAAGGCGACCTGCTGATCATGGACAACTACGAGGTCCTCCATGGTCGCGAGGGTTTCGAAGGCAGCCACCGCAGGCTGGCCAACATCCAAGTACTCAAAGACTGAGAGGCTGACCAGGCCCCATGCCCATCTCCGCCGAAGCCTGGTTCGTCTATGCAGCAGCACAGGGTCAAGAGCGCAGCAAGGCTGTGCCCGTGCGAGAGAACCATCAGCTCGATGACCTGGCCCCGGACGAGCTGCTCCTGGCGCCGCTCATCGGCTCGTGGGAAGCCAACATGGGTCACATCCTCGACCGCGATCCGGTGGATGTGTGCGCCGCCCACGGCTGGAAGCGCAGAGTCTTCGGCAACGGCGGCGTGGCCCGGGTCATCGACCGGGGACGCGAGGTCACCTCGGTCGACGTGGGTCAGGCCGTGCTCATGAACGGCATGGAGACCGACCCCTGGGGTTACCCGAAGCGCATCATGGGCTTCGATTCAGAGCTGCCCGGCTTTCTCACCACGCGGCTGAAACTGAAGCCCCAGCACGTCACGCCCTTGCCCGCGGACACCAAGCACTCCCTCGCTCGGTGGGCAGCGTTCAACGTGCGCTATCTCACAGCGTGGTCCAACTGGCGCGTGGCCCTGGGGACCCTTCGACTGCTGCTCGACGAGGCAGACTTCCCCCGGCTCAACGTCTGGGGTTGGGGCGGAGGCACGGCCCTGGCCGAGACCCAGCTCGCCGCCTTGCTCGGACACAGGGCCGTGGCCATGGCCTCCACCCCCGAGCGCCTCCAGCTGATCAAGAGTTGCGGCGTCGAGCCCATGGACCGCTCCCGCTTCCCTGACCTGCAGTTCGACGAGAGACGCTACAAGACCGACAAGGACTACGCCGCCGCCTACACCGAGTCGGAGCGGACGTTCCTGCAGCTGGTCAACGAACACACAGACGGCGAGGGCGTGCAGGTCTTCGTCGACATGATCGGCACGCCCGTGTTCAGGGCCACGCTCAAGGCCCTCGGGCGACAAGGCGTCGTGACCACCGCCGGCTGGAAGGCTGGCATGGTGCTCAAGTACCTGCGCGCCATCGAGGGCATCGGCCGACACCAGTTCATCCACACCCACTTCGCCAGGGCCAGCGAGATCGCAGAGGCCATCCTGTTCGCCGAAGAGCACGACTGGTTGCCCGTGGTCGACGAGAAGATCTACAGCTTCGACGAGATCCCCGAGCTGGCAGAACGCTACGCCGCAGGGGACTTTCGCATGTTCCCCTGCTACCGGGTGAACGACGAGTAGCCGCCCGTGCGTGAATCGTCGTGGTGGCCAGAGCGCCTCGGCGCGCGGCGCCTCACGCACAGGCTGCCGGGGCTCAGAGAGTGGTGGTGCCCTTCAGGCCGTTGCTCGCCGCAGCACCGGCGATGGCAGCACCATCGGCGATCCAGTACTGCATCACGATGTCAATGCCGGCGGGCAAGCCCGGGGGCAGCACACCGACGAGTTCGAGCTCTCCAGCCCCGTCCGTGCCGAGTGAGATGGTCAGCAAGATGGGGAACGGCACCAGCAGGCCGCCCTTGAACGGCACGGGGGTCTCGGTGAGCGACAAGAACAACACGGCCAGCGCACCGGGAGCAGCGTTGGCCAGGCTCACCGTGTAGGTGGTATCGCTGGCGAAGACGCCCAGGCCGTCGAGAGTCGGATCGCCAGTGACTCCGGCGAGGGCGTTGCCCAGGTCGGTCCAAGGCGTCTGACACTCGTCCGGGATGCCGTCCAGGTCCACGTCGAAGCTCGTGCCCATGGAGATGTCCGTGGCGTCCTCGATGCCGTTCTCGTTGCAGTCGTTGGTCACGCCACCGGGCACGAAGGTCTGGGACGTGTTGGGCACACCGCCGGTCTCTGCACCTTCGCCGGTCCAGGAGAAGTCAGCGCGCGCGCTGCCTGTGCCGGCGAGTTGGAGCGAGAAGCCCACGGGGGTATTGAAGCTCTCGCTCACGCCCACGTCGACGGAGGTCATGCCGCTGGCCGGGCCGCTGGTCGCGGCGAACGAGCCTTCGTAGCTGATGAACTCGATGACGTTGCTCAGCGGATCGACCAGAGCCAGGCCGTCGGGGGCGCCGTTCTGCATCTGCCCGGTGAGGAACTCCAGGGTGCCGAAGCCCGCTTGCTGGTCAGGCAGGGTGCCGCCCAGGGTGAACGTGGCGTAACTCCCGCCGCCGTTGCCGTTGTAGCCCACCACCGACCAACCGGAGAGGTCGGTGCCCGCTGGCCCGGCGATCTCGAGCATCTCGCCCGCATCCGTGCCCGCGTTGTCGTAGTGGAACTCGTTGATCCAGGGCGTGCCGCTGGGGCCGCCGCCACCACCCATCATGGGCGTGGCCATGACCTCGCCCGAAAAGGCCGACTCGTTGCCCGAGCTGTCGGTGGCCGTAGCCACGTAGTAGTAGGTCATGCCGTTGACCAGGCCGCTGTCCTGGTGGTCGCTGGACACCAGCAAGCCGCCGTTCAGCGAGGAGTAGGGCCCACCGCTCGCCGTGGAGCGGTACACGGTGTAGCCGGCCAGGTCAGGCTCGATGTTGTCAGCCCAGTCGAGGGACACGCTGCCGTCCCCCGCCACCGCGACCAACCCGGCGACCACGGCAGGAGGTGTGATGTCCACGCCACCGCAGGTGCCGTTGAACAGGCAGTCGACCCACTCAGGATGATCGACGAAGGGGTTGCGGTTGCCCTGGTAGCTGTAGACCACGTCGTTGCGGTTCATCTCCCAGGCATCGACCGGGTCTTGCACGTGCCACTGCAGCAGCACGGAGAGCAGGCCCATGTAACCCACGGACTCGTTGTTGCCCGTGTTCGACGAAGCGATGAGCGCGTCGCTGTCGGTCAAGATCAGATCGATCTCCGGGTTGCCGGTGCCGCCATGGGTGCCGCCTTCGTAGCGCACGTCCGCGTAGAGCAGGGCCCGGGCCACGTCGCCGCGCCGTCCCGTCCAGACCTCCCAGGTGCCGCTGGTGAACGAGCCGGAGGTCCAGTTCGACTCGGCGGGATAGCTGCCGGACGTGCCGCCCTGGCCGTCGTTGAAGTCGGTGGTCCATTCGGCGCAACCGGAGTTGCAGAAGCGAAACGGCTTGTTGCTGCGGGACGAGTTGTAGCTGCCGTCGCAGAGCCAGAGCATGTGGCAGTCGGTGTAGGGCGTGTTCTGCGCGTCCAGGTCGGGGAAGCCGTACGACTTGGGCCAGGTGTGCTCCCGGTCGTAGAACGGGTTGCCGCCCCCCTGCTTGGCGATGCTCTGGTTGTGGTAGACGTCGAGGATGCGACCCGAGTTTGCCGGGTCTTGCATGGCCTCTTCGAGAATGTCCCAGGTGTCCGTGCCAGACGACGTGTAGGGGAACGCGGTGTGGTCGTCGATGACGCCGTGCAACGTGGCCCGCAGGTTCACCTGAGAGCTGTCGTCCACACCGTCGTAGTAACCCGGGGGGATGCCCTGGGCTGAGACCTCTCGCGCTGGCGAAACCAGGCACAGGGCCACGGCGACGAGCGCCACGGAGAGACGAGCAGACGAAGAGCGACGGCAAACGTCGCCCCTGACGGAGGGGTTGAGAAGCATGGCTGACTGGCCGGCCGGCCGGGCCTGGGGAGCCGCGGCGACCTCGTTCCGGGGAAGAGACGGGGAGAGAAGCGAGCTGCAGGATAGCAGGCTTCTGGCCACTCGGCAGGCCTGTGGGCCGCCCTTTCGCTCTCGCCGCAGAGCACCCCGCCTGCCTGACTAGGTGTCAGCCAGGAAGAACGCCGCCCGCTGCTGTAACTCCTCGTTCTCAGGGTCGAGGGCCAGAGCCTCCGCCGCCAGGGTCAGCGCCTGCTCACGCTCACCATTGATGATGTGGGCGAAAGCCAGGGTATCCAGCAGCATCGCCCGCCGGGCATTCGCTGCGACCTGCTCCGTCTCGTCGAGGACCACCCCCGCGAGCTCATCCCGTTCAACGGCCTCGTTTTCTGAGGCCAGGGCCGCCTGGGCGATCTCCATGGCGAAGGCCCGGCTGTCCTCATCGAGGCCATCTCGCACCCCGAAGATCGTGTTCACCGTCTCCCGGGTCCAGTTGGCGATGTTGCCCGCAGGCACCTCGCTCCAGGCCCGACGCCAGGCTGCGATGGCCTTGTCGGGGCGCCCGGCCTGACGCTCCAGGGTGGCCAGGCGGTTCCAGCCCTCGGCCCGCCCCACCACGTTCTCAAGGCGTTCGATGCTCGTCTGCAGAGGGGACAGGTCCCACTGGACGAGCAGGGCAGGCCCACCCCCGTCGGCCGCGACCTGGTCGATGGTATCCTGCATGATCAGCCGAGCTCCGGCCAGGGTTGCCCCCGTAGGGTCGTCCCGGCGAATGGACTTGAGCAGCTTCTGGGCTCCGCGCAGGTCACCCACCCAGGCCAGCTTGTTGGCCAGGTCGTTGCGCAGTGAGAGGTCGTCCGGCGCCGCGGTCTGCCGGTCACGGAGCGCGCTCACCGTCTCGGTGCCACTGCGAATGCGGGCCATCTCGCCCACCAGAGCCTGGGCGGGGATGAAGCCCACGATGCGGTCCTCTGCCGCGCCCTTGCTGGTCAGGACGGCGATGGTGGGAAACGTGTCGACGTTGTGCAGGCGTACGATCTGTGCTCCCCGGGAGGAGTCGGGGTCGACGTCGAGGCAGACGCTCGACTGCAGGGCAGCCACCGCCGCCGGGTCGACCAACGTCTCCGCGCGCAGCTTGGCCGAGTAGTTGGACCACTCGGGAGCGAAGACCAGCACCACCTCGCGCTGCTCCTTGCGCGCCTCGCTGAGGGCCCTGTTGTACGAGCCCTCGTACCACTGCAGCGCCTGAGCGCTGGGCACATCCGCAGCGCTGGCGACGGAGCCCTGGCACACGAAGGGCGCCCCCAGGGCAAAGAGCAGACTGAGCATTGATGACACCATGATCGAATCCTCCTCAGCGGATCTCGTTGAGCCGGCCGGGTTGGAGTTGCAGCGGAATACGGCGGATGTCCTGGCCATCCTTGAGCAGCACAAGAGTGGCCGCATTGTCCGTCACCGAGAGCACCTCTGAGCGGCCTGACCACAGGCTCACAGCCTCTCGGGCCTGGCGGCGATCGGAACGGAAGCTCACCAGGGGCAAGGTCACTCCCTGCCCATCGAGAATCTTCATCTGGTCGGCCTCATCTGCATCGGGCAGCAGCACTCGCACATCGCAGCGGGACGGCAGCACCACTTCCATGGGCTCCGTACCCGGGGTGACGGCCAGGCGTAACGGCATGAGGCCCGGGCCGTCGACCTCCACGTAGGTGCCGTCGCGAGAGACGGTGCCCAGATCGAAAGAGCCCGTGGCGTCGGTCTCGCCCACCGAACTCGTGCGAGTGAAGGTGGTCGTGGCCACGGTGACCATGGGACGGAACAAGCCCACCGAGACGCCCTCAAGGGGCATTCCGTCGCCGGAGACGACCCGGCCACTCAATGGCGCGGTGTGGCTTGCTCCCGGCAAGACCAGGCGCACCTGATCACCGGGCACCCAGCCCGATGACTCGGCCATGACCAGGCTTTCGGCCCGGGCGGCACGGACGGTGTAGGGACGTTGCGAAAGGCCGGGTAACGCGAAGTGCCCGTCCTCGTCAGCTCTCTCGTACCACCACACCCGCTCAGGATCGCCCAGCCCATGGCCTTGCACCGTTTCCAGTACGACCTCGCGCCGAGCCCCTGGCCGCGTGGCCCCCCCTTGCACCAGCGAGCCCAGATCAGCGTCCATTCTTGAGACGAACACCGTGGGATCGGCGACCCAGACCATGGCGTACGGCACGGGCACGCCCTCTGTGTTCACCACCTGCCCTGAGAGCTCGGTCAGGGCCGGGCCCAGGCGCAGGGTCAGCGAGTCGTTCCAGAGCGGCTGACCGGTCAGGCTGTCTGTCTCGGCGACGAGGACCGCGGGCTGGCTGCCCTTGGCCACGGCCACAAGCTGCCAGTCCTCGGCGAGAGGTGGCTTGCCGTCGAGGTCGGAGGGATCGAGCCAGATCGAGAAGGCGCCGTCGTCGTCAGAACGAACGCTCGCTAGGCCGTAGCTCACCAGGGCTGCTGCCACCGGCTGGTCCGCAGCGTCGACCACCCAGCCTGACAGGCGCAGGGCGGGGCGATCGAGGCTGATGGTCAGGGCCAGGGCGTCCTGTTCGGGCAGGGGTACCGCGGCCGTCTTGTAGCCAGTGGCCGTGACCTCAAGCTGGGCACCGGGAACCTGGGGCAACCAGGAGAACTCGAAGCGCCCGGAGGCATCGGTCTGCGCCGTGCTCTCAAGGGGCCAGGACGACTCCATCACGTCGGCCAAGCGCACGGAGAGGTCGTCGGGCAGGCGCACGGTCACTGAGGCGAGGGGCAGACCGTTGCCAGCGGCATCGACCACACGGCCACTGACCCGCAGACGTCGAGCCACCACCACCACGGGCTCGACCCGGGAGACGGGGCCAGCCGCTTCGCCAGCGTAGACCGTGACCCACCGGGACGAGGCCGCCAGCACCTGCCCCATGGACGACACGTCGTGAAACACGAAGCGCCCCGTGTCATCGGCGATGGCGGTGGGCGTGGCCTGACCGGACTGGCTGGCCGTGGCGCCGCCTGGGCCGCTCGCCGCCGCCTGGGCTAGAGTTCCAGGCTGTCTTTCGGGCTGACGTCCGGGCAGGCTCTCGAGCAACAGACGCAGGCCGCCCACGGAGGCTCCGGACACATCCATGACCCGGCCCGCGAGGTCACCGCTGAGCGGGACCCAGGCGAAGGCACGCTGCAGCGCCGCGGTGTCCAAGAGGTCGTCGGCCCCGGAAGCCAGGGGTGCGGCGGTGGTGGCGAGGGGTTCGGCGCCCAGGTCCGACGACAAGGGCAGCACCCCAGACCCCGTGACCACGGCGTCCTGGGCCAAGAAGCGACCATCGCTCACCGCACCAGAGGGTTCAGGGACCAGGGTCCAGACCACGGCCAGGAGCAACAGGGTGGCACCGGCCACGACAGCGGGTAGGGGTAGGCCAAGCCAGGCGCCGTGCAGGCCAAACGTCGCAGAGGTGCCCGAGGCCTGAGCTGCGCCGCTCGCCACCGGCCCAGCGCCGGATCCGCCCCCAGACCCGACCGACACACCGCTCGCGCCGCTCCCCGAGCCCAGGCTGGCGCTACCCGCGGCGGCCCCGCCCCCGAGCAACGGGCCCAGTCCCAAGAAGCCGGACAGCCAGTCGTTGCAGTCGCCGTCGTGGTCTTCGTCGAGGCGCTGGCGCATGGCGGCCAGTCCCCGGGAGAGGCGTTTGCGCACGGCCGCCGGGCTCACACCCATGCGCTCGGCGATCTCCGGGCCGCTCAGGCCGTCGAGGTAGCGATAGAGCACGGTCGAGCGGTAGGGCTCGTCGAGGGTGAGCACCTCTTGCACCAGCTCACGGTGGATCTCGCCCCGGGAGACCACGTCGACGGTGGAGACCCGGTCGGATTCGGCTCGTGAGGCCTTGTGCTCCCGGCGGCGCCTGCGCGTCGAGCTGCGCACGGACTGACGAGCCAGGGTGCGGGTCACCGACGCCAGCCAGGCTCGCAGGGACGGTCCGCTGGTGGCCGTGTGGGGCGGACGCTCCAGGGCCGTGAGCCAGGTCTGCTGAGCCACGTCCGCGGCCACGTTGGGGTCGCGGACCAGGCTCCGGGCGAGGGACTGCACCCAGCCCATCTGGGCCAGCAGCTCTTCGGCGGCGATCGTGCGGGGTACGGATTCCATGCTCATCCATTGAGGGCCACCGCTCCCGCCAGTGTGACACAGCCCCCCCTCATCTCGGATCCTTGGGCCTGGGACCTACCCTGGCCCTCCTCTGCGACGAGGCTGAGCCCTGTCATCAGCGCCAGATCTGCAACAATCTGGCCCAGCCGAGATTTTCCGCGAACACCAACGCACGGGACGGTGCCTAGAGAGCCAAGGACCTCCATGAATCCACCCATGCCCCCGCTTCAGCCGCCCTCGCTGCCGCCCCTTGATCGCTACCGCACCTATCTTCATCTGCTGGCCCAGGCTCAGCTGCACCCCGGGGTGCGGCGCCAGCTCGACCCCTCGGACATCGTCCAGCAGACCCTGCTCGAGGCGCACCGAGATCAAGGCCAGTTTCAGGGGCAATCGGCGGGGCAGCTGGCGGGATGGCTGCGGCGCATCCTGGCCCACAACGTGCACAACGCCCTGCGAGACCTGCGCGCGACCAAGCGCGACATCGCCCGGGAGCAGCCCCTGGCCTTCGACCGCAGCGGTCTCGATGTGGCGGCCTGGCTCGCCGCGGACCAACCCACGCCGAGCGAGATCCTCTCTGGCAGCGAGCGGCTGCTGCGCCTGTCCGACGGGCTCACGTCCCTCTCGGACGCCCAGGCCCAGGCCATCGTGCTCCGTTACTGGCAGGCCTGTTCGCTGGCCCAGATCGCCGAGCGCATGGACCGCTCCCCCGCTGCGGTCGCCGGCCTGCTGCACCGGGGCCTGAAGCAGCTGCGGGCACTTCTCGAATCGCTGGAGACGCCATGACCGTCCCCGACACACACACCGACGCCGCGGCTGCCGAGCCTTTCGACGAGGTGCTGGCCGACTATCTCAGCCAGCTCGACAAGGGCCTGCAGCCTGACCGCCGCGCCTTTCTCGCCGCCCACCCCGACGTGGCCGACGAGCTGGCGGGCTACTTCGAGGTGCAAGATCGCATGGTGCGCCTGGCCCACACCGACCACGGCACCCACCCCACCTTCGGCGCAGCGGGCAGCCCCGAATCGCCCCAGCCCGACCTGGCCGGCGAGCTGCTGCCCCCCGGCTCGCTCCTGGGCCAGTACCGGCTCGAAGAGGTCATCGGCGAAGGGGGCATGGGACGGATCTACCGCGCCACCCACCTGCACCTCGACCGGGTGCTGGCCATCAAGGTGCTGGCGCCGCGGCTGTCGAAGGACGCAGCCCTGGTGCAGCGCTTTCAGCGGGAGGCCCGGGCCCTGGCGCGACTGAGCCATCCGCACATCGTGTCCATTCACGACATGGGCAGCCAGGGCGAGGTGCACTACTTCGTGATGGAGTACGTGGAGGGTGTCAACCTGCGCCAGCTCATGGCCACGGGCGAGGTCACCCCCCAGCGGGCCCTGGCCCTGGTGGCGCGCATCTGCGACGCCCTGCACTACGCCCATGACTGCGGCATCGTGCACCGGGACATCAAGCCCGAGAACATCCTCATCGACAAGGCGGGGCAGCCGCGAGTGGCCGACTTCGGCCTGGCCAAGGTGCTACGGGGCGACGCCGCACCGGCCAACCTCACCGGCACCAACGTCGTGCTGGGGACCTACAACTACATGGCCCCTGAGCAGAAGCGCTCGGCCAAGGTTGACCACAGGGCCGACATCTACGCGGTGGGCGTGGTGCTCTACGAGCTGCTCACGGGCAAGCTCCCCGCGGGGCACTTCCCCCCGCCGAGCCGCAGCGCGCAGGTCGACGCCACCGTGGATCAGCTGGTGCTCAAGGCCCTGCAGGCCGAGCCGGAGCAGCGCTACCAGAGTGCCCACGATCTGGGCAGCGACATCGACTCGGCGCTCCATGGCCAGCAGCGCACGGACGCCACCCCGACCCAGCGCCTCGGCACTGCCGCGGGCACTCGCACCGGGCTGGCACAGCTCAAGGTCGTGGACGCCCGCACAGATCAGCTCATCGGCGAAATGAGCGGGGCCTGGCTGCGCATCAGCCTGAAAGACGAGACTCTCGAGCTGCGCACCTGGTCACGCCCGGAGATCGGCGTCACCACAGACGGCAAGCTGAAAAAGGTCGCGCTCTCAACGCTCGAAGGGCACACATCCTCCCGGGCAGGGTCGTCTGCTGACGGTCTGCAAGGCCTGGGCCTGAAGCTGCCCAACGATGACGCCACCGTGCACATCCCGGCCGATCTGCCCGTGCGCGTAGACGGCAAGGAGGCCGACGTGGTCGCCTCGGGCCTGCGCGCAGCTCTGCACATCGAGCCGGGGACGGGCAAGGTGAAGGTGCGCGATCATCAAGGCTGGCTGCACGTCGACCGCCTTGAGGACGGCGCCCTGCGAGTGAGCGGCCTGCAGAGCGAGGGCTTCCACTTGAGCACCCGCTCCGGGCGCCTGGTGCTGAGCAACCTGGCCTTCCGCTCGGGGCGCGGCACCCTGCACAGCGACGACGGCGCGATCGACGTGGGCATAGACGAGGACGCCTGCGGTTTTCGCTTCGATGCCCGCACCCTGTCCGGCGCACTGAGCTGTGATCTGCTGGCCGAGCCACCGAGAGCAGGAGCGTCGTCCATGTCTGGGACCATCGGCCGCGGCGATGGCCAGCTCGACATCGACACCTACGACGGCGACATCAACATCAGCGAAGACAGCGAACTCGAGTGGGTCTTCGACGTGCGGGAGTCAGGCAAGAAGCTGGGCATCGCCGCCCTCTGGATCGGTGCTGCGTTCCTGCTCAACATGGAGACTGTGGGCTGGATCATGATCTGGTGCTGGGGCATCTGGGCAGCAGTGGAGTTCCTGTCCGTCCTGCTCCCCCACTGGCTCGGCGCGACACGACAAGTCAGCCGACGATGGCGCAGTCGACCCGGCCAGTAACCAGGGCCCGGGGCGACCCGTACGGCGACCGCCCACGGGGGCGCGAGGTGATCTGATGCTGCCAGGGCGCGAGCCCTCCTGCTCGATCCTCCCATGATCTTCGGGACATGGTCATAATGGCTCCAGCCCTCACGCTGGAGCCGCCGACCATCGCCGCAGACGAACACCTCGCCCGGGAGCCGCAGCGCCAGCGGCCCACCATCCGTCTCCCCGAACCGGGCCGTGCCCACGTAGAGGTCACCGGCTTGCAGCTGGGGACGATCGAGCCAGCGCTCGCCGCCGAGCTCCGTGAGCTGACCTACGTCCACCAGCTGATCGTCTTGCGCGGGCTCGACCCCGACGATGTCACGGGCTACATCGACTTCGCCCGGTCGATCGGCACCATCGAGCCCTACTTCCAGTCGCACTACCACCACCCCGAGCACCCGGAGATCTTCGTCTCCACCAACGTGCCCATGGGCGGCGAGAAGGTGGGCGTGGCGGGCACGGGGCGCATGTGGCACACCGACTACTCGTTCTTCGAGCGGCCCCTGGCCTTCACCATGGTGCGGCCCATGATCTTGCCCGCCGGTCGGCGCGAGACCTACTACATCGACATGCGCCGGGTCTACGCCGAGCTGCCCGATCACCTGCGCGAGGCCGCCGACCAGGCCCGCTGCATGAACGACGCCTGGGACTACTACAAGGTGCAGCCCTTCGACATCGACAAGGCCGTGCGCGAGCTCATCGAACAGTGGCATCGCGAGGCCCCCGGTGCGGTCCACCCCGCGGTGATCACCCACCCGTTTACCAAGCAGCCCAACCTGTTCGTCAGCCGAGGCTTCACGAAGTCCGTCGAGAACATGCCCCACGAACAGGGCCAGGAGCTGCTGGCCGAGCTGTTCGACTTCTGCGAGCAAGAGCGCTTCGTGCACCACCAGCAGTGGCAGGTGGGCGACATCCTGTTCTGGGACAACCGCTCGATGATTCACCACGCGTCCACGGTGGCGCAGGGTGAGCAGAGCCGCAGCTACCGCATCAGTCTATATGACGAGCTGCCGTTCGACGGGGGGTGACCCACAGGGCCTTGGCATCGTGAGGAACGGGCCAGCACTGAGCTGGCCAGGCTGCAGGGTGGGCCATCGGAGCCCTCATCCTGTAGCCACGGTTCGGCCCGTGGTGGTTCCCCTGAGCCCAGCCCTCATCAAGCTCTCATGAGCCATGGGACACACTCGCTCATGGTCCATCTCCGTCCGGCGGTGTTCTCTCCAAAGACCGCCCGGCTCCCATCCGCGCTTCCGATCCGCGCTCCTCTCCCGAGTGACTCTCCCGTGCTGCGAACCCACATCCCCACCACCGTTGCCCTGCTTCTGTTGCTCAGCTCACCCGCCTTCGGGCAGCTCACGAAGCCTCGGATCAAGGTGCTCAAGCGCCCCACCCCTGTGGCAACCCAACCCAACATCGTGGTCATTCTGGCGGATGACTTCGGGGTCGACCTGATGAGCGCGTATGGCGAAGGGGCCGCGCCGCCGTGCACGCCGAACCTCGACGACCTCGCCGCCTCCAGCCTGCTGTTCAGGAACGCGTGGGCGAACCCATCGTGCTCGCCCACGCGCTCGGCCCTGCTCACCGGGCGCTACGGTTTTCGCACGGGCATCGGCACTCCCGGGGGCGTCACCTTGCCGCTCAGCGAGACGTTGAGCCCGGAGCTGCTGGAGAGCGCGGGATACGCCAGCGCCTGCATCGGCAAGTGGCACCTGGGCAACGGTCCCATGCACCCGAACACCAGCGGCTTTGGCCACTACGCCGGCAGCCTCTCGGGCCAGCTGCCCGACTACGACGTGTGGACCAAGACCGTCGACGGCAACAGCAGCACGTCGACGACCTATGCCACCACGGACACCACGGACGAAGCGGCCCTGGCTCTGCTGACCCTGCCCGAGCCGTGGTTCCTGTACGTCAACTACAACGCGCCCCACACGCCGATTCATGTCCCCGCCATGGGTCTGTGCCCGCCTGGAGGTTGCGCCACGTCGTACTGTTCGGGCGCCGGGCCCGGCATGACACCGGCCGAACGCATCAAGGCCATGTGCGAGGCCATGGACACGGAGGTCGGTCGCCTGCTCGCAGTGCTTGACGCCGTCGACCCCGGGGCCTACGTGATCTTCATGGGCGACAACGGCACCAGCAACCAGGGCTCCGAGCTGCCCTTCGTGGGTACGAAAGCCAAGGGCACGGTCTACGAGGGCGGCGTCAACGTGCCCTTCATCGTGCGCGGACCAGGTGTGGCCGTGACCGAGACACAGAGCCTGGTGTCGGTCACCGACCTGCACGCGACCCTGGCCGAACTGGCAGGTGTGCGGTCACAAGCCGAGGACTCGATCTCCATCGTGCCCGTGCTCAGCGACCCAGGCCTGATCACGCGCGCCACGGTCTACAGCGAGACGTTCTCGCCCAATGGGTCCGGGCCCTGGACCGACCACCGGCGGGCCGTCCGCGACGACCGCTACAAGCTCATTCGCCGCCTGGGGCAGAGCGACGAATTCTACGACCTGCTCGCCGACCCGTTCGAGACGAACAACCTGCTGCCCGGTCTGAGCGCGAGCGAGCAGACGGCCCACGACGCCCTCGTCGCCGAACTGGTGGCACTGGGGGTCGACTAGACCGCAGCGCGGCCGGACTGGATGACCCCGCGGCCAATCCCACCGCTGACCATGGGACAGGGTCGCCCCACGGAGCCCGGGCCTCCGTTGCTAACATGGCCACGATGCGATCCCGGGCAACGACTCTACGTGACGCGAGCCTCGCCTGGCTTGCCTGCATTGTGGGCCTGGTCGTGCTCCTGCCTTGCTGCGGCGAGGCGCAGAAACCCAACAGACTGAAGCTGGTGGGACGTGGCCTGTCCTGGCAGTCCGCCTCCCGCGACGAGCCCACCCACCCAGACGCTCCGGCCGCCAGCGGGCAGCCGGGCTCTCTCGCCTTGCGCTGGCAGCCTGGCCAGCTTGGCGACGTCAGCTGGCGTGTCATCCCGCCGCCGCCGAGTGACAAGGCCGGCGCCCTGGTCATCGAGGGTCCCTTCGGCGCAGCCATCGACACCGAGCTGCATCACGTGCTGACCTTGACTCTCGGCGGCCCCCAGCCGGACACCCTCTCTGTCGCCTGGCGCGGCGCGGGGCAGGAGTTCTCCGCCGAACGGGAGCAGCCTCCCGCTGCCATGCAGTCCGACGGCAAGACCCAGACCTACGCCTGGCGGCTCTCAGGGCTGCGCGGGCAGGACGACGCGGCGGACGCCGACGAGGGCATCGAGCGGCTGCGCATCGTGCTCCGGGGACAAACGGTTCCAGAGGTGCGCGACGTGGCGCTGCTCACCGACTACGAGGCCAACGACGGCTCGGGCGTGGTCAGCACTCGGCTGCGCAAGCACTACGCCAGCTGCGACGGCCTGGCCCTCACCGCCCCGGGGACAGCTGTGGCAGCGGTGGGCGAGGACGGCAGCGACCGGCTGCGATTGCTGCTGTCCGCGGTGGGCGGACCGGCGCCTGTGACGGCGCAGCTCACCGTTGGCGACACGACAACCAGCATCGTCTGCTCGCCCGCCGAGCCGTGGCGCGAGGTCGAGCTGCTCCTCCCCGGCGCACCTGCCGAGCTGCAAGTGAACGCGACCTGCGACGACCCCCGCGCCGTGCTGTTGGTGGGCCGAGTGCTGCGCCTGGCTCCGTCCGCCGACGACGATCCTCGCCCGAACGTGGTGCTGTACATCGAGGACACCCTGCGCGCCGACCGGCTCGGCACCTACGGCTACGAGCGCAACACAGACCCCCACCTGGCGGCACTGGCCGCAGAGGGCGTGGTCTTCGAGAACGTGCTGGCCTCGTCCAACTGGACCCGACCGTCGGTGGCCTCGTTGATGACGTCTCTATCGCCCCCCGCCCACGGCAACCGCACCTATCGGGATCGCACGCCCGCAGAGCTGACCACCCTGGCAGAGGCCTTCGGGTCGGCGGGCTGGCTCACGGTGTCGCTGACCTCGAACTACCACGCGGGCAGCTGGGCCGGGCTCGACCAGGGCTACGACCTTCATCACGAGCCCGAGGCCTTCGGCCTGCCCCTGCCGCCCTCGACGCGCACCGCCGAGCGACTGCAGCCGTTTGTGGAGCGGCTCTTCGAGACCCACGGCGACCTGCCCGTGCTGGTCATGATGCACTCCCTCGATCCGCACACGCCCTATGCCCCCGACCCCGTCGACCTGGAGCGAGTGCTCGCGGGAGAACGTGCGCTCCAGGGCGAGGGCCCCGCCGCCCGCGCGCAAAGGTACGACGGTGAGATCGCCGGCAATGACCGCTGGATCGGACAGCTCGATGAGTTCTTGTCCGGACGGCAGCTCAGCGAGCGCACGTTGGTCGCGTTCGTCAGCGACCACGGCGAGGCCTTTGGCGAACACGACGCCTGGGAGCATCACGACAAGCTCTACCAGCAAGAGCTCGCCGTGCCCTGGGTGTTGCGATGGCCGGGCCATCTCCCCGCCGGGCGACGGGTCAGCGGCACCGTGTCGCACGTTGATGTGGCGCCGACTCTCGCCGGGCTCGCGGGCGTGACCATCCCGGTCGGGTGGCGTGGCAGAGATCACTCGGCGTTGTTGCTCGGCACGGACCGCTCGGCGTCGTCGTTTCGCGATGACGCCAACACCGGTGCCGCCGCTTCCCCCGAGACCCTCGCCGTGCGCGCCGTGCCCCTGCTGGCCGAGGGCGTGCGCCTGCCCAACCAGGGCGGCGCGCGGCACCTGCTGGCGGTCCTGCTCGACCCCTACAAGCTGATACTGGAAGTGCGCAACGGCGAACTGCGTCCCCAGGGCCTGTTCGACCTGGCCGCCGACCCTGGCGAGCAGCAGAACCTGCTGGGCCGCGCTGACCAGACCGAGCGCATCGCCAGCCTCACCGCCTTCGCCCAGGAGCAGCTGGACGCGGGGCCCGTGGCCAGCGGCGACCGTGAGGCCGAGGGCCTCGACCCAGCCAAGCGGGCCTGGATGGAGGCCATGGGCTACCTGCGCTGAGGCGCGCCTGCTGCCGACTACTCAATACGTTGAGTAGTCCAGCGAAAGCACGAACCAATGTTCAGACGGTCCCAGAAGCCCTCACCAGCCCCGCTGGCCATCACGGGACCACCGCCGTCAACACCGGAAGCGACAGCCCTGAACTGCTGCCAAGCACTTGCACCACCACCTCCACGCCAGCGATGAACGGGTCGTTGGGGACCTGGATGGTGACCCGACCCGGGCCAGGAGGCAGGGGGCCGATGTCCACCAGGAAGGACAGGTCGAGGAAGGTGAGGCCCCAAGGCGTCTGCGTCGGTGCACCCAGGTTTGGTGACCAGAAGAGCTCGTTCATGGGTGAGGACAGATCCCAGGACAGGGTCCAGGACAGCCCTTGCACCAAAGGGCCCGAGCTCCCGAGGAAGTCACCGCTCAGGGAGACCGACGAGCCGACCACCATGGCCGCTCCATCGGCAAGGTAGCCACACGACGGTGGCTGCCCTGACACACCGCCAAGGTAGGCGAGGTACTCGGCACCGGAACCACCCGTGATAGACGTACCAGCCGAGTACAGCAGGGCCGCCTCCACGGCGACACCGCCCACACCGTTGATGCCGGTGAGGTCAGGGGGGCAGCTGCAGTAGGTGCAACAGGTGCTGATCCCACTCCCGCCTACGAGTGTGCTGTCGAGAGCGACCACGGTCCCGCCGGGCAATCGAATGGCGGTGCCCGCGCTCACGCCCGGCATGCCGCCACAATCGTAGTCTCTGACCGACCCGCCGGTGATCGTGCTGTTCACCACCACGACCCGATTGACATCGACATCGATGGCATGGCCGGCGTAGCCCGTGCCCGTCTGCCCGCCGTTGGCTGGCCTCATGTCCGAGTCGTAGATGTGCAGGGCATCGAAGCCGCCCCCAGCCACAAACGGTGCGGGCCAGACACAGTCATAACCTGGGATCTCGGTGCGCAAGCCGATGAGGGTGACGGTGCCGCTCCCCGGGCCCGCCAGCCAGACAGCGCCGAAGGGGATGGGGTAGTTCCCACACTCCACGACCTCAAGCTCAAGGTACGGCTCACCCACAATCGTGAGCGCCTTGTCGATGATCACGGGGATGTTGCTCGCCTGCCCTTGGGAGTTCTTCACCAGGATCACGTCGCCAGCCGCGGCGGCGTCGATGGCATCCTGAATCTTGGCGTAGTTGTCAGGCACCACGAGCTGGCTGCAGACGGCCTCGGCGGGAACGAGCATCAGCAACGCGAGCGAGAGTGAGGCGATGGCCTGTTGAAGCATGGCGATGTCTCCCGTTCTTCCGTATCGCGACTGCAGCCCGACGGCAGCCCCTACGCGCAGGGTATCACCAACGGCGGCCACAGGGTGGCCGAAGCGTCCTGAATCGCCTCCCGGGCCCGTTGTCCACAGGGCACACCAGGCCCTCCGGCCCATGTTGGTGGTGCCCAGGAACGCCTACCCACCACCCAACAAGGGCTGCCACCGTTCAGCCGCAGCTTCCCGCTGGACCCAACGGTCCGCCCGGCCTATTGTGTAAGCGTTAACTCACACAACCAATCTCCACCTCGCGCACTGCCATGCCACGCCCTGACAGAACCGACGAGAAGCGCCGCGAGCTGCTGCCCATCGTGACGGCGACCTTCGCTGACCTGGGCTATCGTCGAGCCTCGACCGCCGTGCTGGCTGAGCGCTGCGCCGTGCAGGTGAACATCCTCTACCGCCTTTGGCCCGACAAGCAGGCCATGTTTCTGGCCGCCATCGAGCATGTGTTCGACAACTCCCTTGAGACCTGGCGAGCGCTGCTCGATGACGCGGGCGACCCCAGAGAAGGCGCCCAGCTGCTGCTGCGCTACGAGGCCGAGCACCTGGGCGAGCACGGCTTCTATCGCATTCTCTTTGCAGGCCTGGGCGAGACCGATGACCCGGCGATCATCGCAGCCCTGGCCCGGACGTTTGGCCGCTTCGTGACCTTCATCCGCTCCCAGGTCGCAGCCCATCGGGGCGCGAGCGGCCCTGGCAGCCGGGCCTCTGCTGAGCGAGCCGCCTGGGCCTTCTTGGGTCTGGGCACTGCGGCGAACATCGGTCGAGAACTCAACCTGCTCTCGGCAGCTCAACGCTCACGGCTGTTCACCGAAGTGGGCGATCTGATCCTCGACGGGTGAGCCCGCCTTTTCTATTTGCTCTGAGTGTAAGCCATCCCTTACTTTTCACGACAGGAGGACAACCATGGCCCTCACATCTTGGGTTCAACAGGTCCAGCTGACCCTTGCAACCTGGCTGCCAGCGGCGACCCTTGCCGCTTGCGCCATGACGTCTTGCCAGTCTTCGCCCCCATGCGATCTGCCTGAGGAGACGACCGCGCCCTACGACGTGTCGACCGTTCGCTGCCATGAGAACGGCGCCTTGGCGGCGGGCAAGCTGCGGCAGGACACCGAGATCAACGGGCGCTTGTGCCGACGCTGGGTGCACTGGAACCCCGACGGCACCCTCGACGGCTGCCAGCTCGCCCAGGACGAGAACCACACCAGCGGGACCATCCCCGAAGACACCATGCTCTGGTTCTCAGCCGAGGGGCAGCTCTCCTCCGCCTGGCTCTCCGAGGACGCGGTGCTCGACGGCCACTTCTGCCGGGGCGGCTGGGGCAAGGTCTCCACCCACTTCCACCCCAACGGCCGGGTCTCCAGCTACTACCTGCGGGACGGTCGGATCGTCGCCGGCGTGCCCTGCGAGGCCAGCATCATGGTGCCCGTGGTGCTCTACGACGACGGCTCGCTGAAGAGCTGCATGCTGTCCCGCAGGTGGGACGACCAGGGCGAGACCTACCCGCGGGCCACTCGCCTACGCTTCGATCGGGGAGGGCAGGTCGTGGCC
>CAZIAK010000004.1:55450-60080 GCA_964537035.1 uncultured Phycisphaerales bacterium
TAGGGCGAACGCGATCGCAAGACATCCGGGTCAAGTGAGTTCCGTCAGCGCTTGCGGTCGACAGAGCGACGACGACGAATGGTGGCGGACCCATGTGGCGTCCACCGATACGCTGCCCTCAGGGGCTCGCGGACGAGTATGATGACGGCTCAGTGTGATCGGCAGCTCGCAGCTGCTTCACCAGCACGGGGAGACGCATGGCACACAGCCCCACCCAGCAAGACCTGCTCAGCGAACTCGTCAGCTTGCGGCAGAAACTGGCCCGACTCGAGCCCGGTCCACCAGAGGCCCGGCCCCTGGGCATGAGCGACCAGTGCCATGCGCTCTTCGAGCAGTCCGCCGATGCCATCCTGATCATCGAAGGCGAGACGTTCGTCGATTGCAACCGGGCCACCGTGGACATGCTGCGCTACCGGGACAAGGCCGAGCTGCTGCGAACCCATCCCTCCGAGTTGTCGCCCTCTCACCAGCCCGATGGCCGAGACAGCTTCGAGAAAGCGAACGAGATGATCGCCATGGCCATCGCAAGCGGCAGCCACCGCTTCGAGTGGGACCACAAGCGAGCAGACGGCGAGGTGTTTCCGGTTGAGGTGCTGCTCACCGCCGTCCCCCACGGAGAAACCAGCATCTTGCACGTGGTCTGGCGCGACCTCACCGAACGCAAGCAGCTCGAGGATCAGCTGCGCCAGTCACAGAAAATGGAAGCCATCGGCAAGCTGGCCGGAGGCATCGCCCACGACTTCAACAACCTGCTGGTGGCCATCAACGGCAACGCCGAGTTGATCAGTGAGGTGTGTGCCGGGATGAGCGAAGTGACCGACCTGGCCGACGAGATCAGCAAGGCCGGCGCTCGGGCAGCCGACCTCACCAGGCAGCTGCTCACTTTCAGCCGCAAGCAGGTACTGAGACCCCTGGTCGTCGACATGAACCAGATCCTGGCCAACGTGACCAAGCTGCTGGGGCGCCTGATCAGTGAAGACGTGACCTTGATCACCAAGACCTGCCCCGAGACCTTGCCTGTCATGGCCGACCCGGGTCAGCTCGAACAGGTGCTGATCAACCTGGTCACCAACGCACGGGACGCCATGCCCTCCGGGGGCACTCTGACCGTGTCCACATCCATGAGGACCGTCGAGCGCAGCGACCAGCCCGCGCAGCTCGAGCTGCCCCCCGGAGACTACGCCCTGCTCACCGTGCGCGACACGGGCACGGGCATGTCGACGGACGTCTTGCGGCAAGCCTTCGACCCCTTCTTCACCACCAAGCCCCCGGGAGAAGGCACGGGCCTGGGGCTGTCCACGGTCTACGGCATCGTCAAGAACGGTCAAGGCGACGTCACCATTCACAGCCAGCAGGGACAGGGCACGGCCATCGAAGTGCTCTACCCCCTCACCTCCGAGCAGCCAGCCCAGAGCGCTGCCCCCGAATCACGCCCCATCGCCGGCTCACGTCCCGCCACCGTGCTCGTGGTCGAGGACGAAGCGGCGGTGGCAAAGCTGCTGGAGCGGTTGCTCCACCGCGAGGGGCACACGGTGCTCCTGGCCAGCAACGGCATCGAGGCCCTGACGATCTTCAGCGAACGCCCCCAGACCATCGACCTGATCATCACCGACGTGGTCATGCCCCACCTGGGCGGCCCGGACATGGTCGGCGCCCTGCGCGATCGAGGCCTCACACCGCGAGTGCTGTTCGCTTCCGGCTACGCCAACCGCACCGGGGGCGGACAGGATGAGCTACCCCCCGACGCCGCGTTCATCCAGAAGCCCTACTCGCCTCACGAGTTGTTGGAGAGGGTGCGCGGGCTGCTCGAAGAGCGGGGCTGAGCGAACCCCGCCCCGGGGACCTCAGCCATCAGTGGGTTGGGGGACGCGCACCCGCACCACGCTCCGCTGACCATCGGAACCCGCCGACACGTCCACATCGAACTCGTCGCGGATCCACTCCTCGCGCACGTCGCTGCGGATGAACACATCGCCAGGGGAGACCACCGTGCCTTCGTCTTCCCAGCGGGCGAAGAGCGGTTGACCCAGGCCCTCCTCCGGGTCGAGCTGACCTTCGAACACGGCGAGGGCTCGCTCCATGTCCGCACGCAAGAGGGTCTGCTGGGGCGTCAGCAGCTTCAGCGCCAGACGTTGGTTCTGCGCCGCCTCCGCAGGCTGCTCGCTGCGGAAGAGCGCGAGGGAGAGAGTGTCCATGCACAGCGGATCAGAGTTCGCGGTCTGCTCGCAGGCCTGGCGGGCGAACTGCAATGCCTGAGGCGCATCCCGCAGGCGAGGTGAAGGCGTGGTCAACAGACACCAGGCGGCGCGGTTTCTGTCGGCGGCTTGAGCGTTGTTGCTGCGAGCCAAGGAGACCAGCTTGTTCACGATCATGGTCTCGGCCACAGCGGGCGCGTTGGGAGCCCGGGGCGCCTCGCGAGGTCCCACCCAGCTGAATCGTGCGCCATCTCCCTCGACCACCACGAACGCCTGGCTCTCCCACTCGTTGGCGCTGGGGACATTCGGCACGGGCGCCACACCAAAAGACGTGCCCAGGGCCGCCAGGGCCTCAGCGGCCGCTTCGCCACGCCCGGCCTTCAGGTGGATCATGGCCAGGTTGCTCTCCGCCTCCAGGGTCACCGGGTCACTGACACCCAGCACCCGCCGGCTCGTCTCGGCCAGGTGCGCCTGCTCGACCCAGGCGCCGTCCGTATCCCCCTCTGCCAGGTACAGAGTGACCAGATCGTTCGACAGGGACAGGGTCTCCCGGTCCGACTCTCCGGCGATCTGCACCATGATCTGGTGAGCCCGAGGAATGTGCTCGCGAGCCTTCTCGACGTTGCCCTGGGCCAGATAGCCCTCGCCCACCATGCCGTGGAGCTGTGCACGTATGAGCGGGTTGTCGCCGAAGCTCATGTCGATCTCGACCGCGGCCCGGTCCAACACTCTGCGCAAACCCTCGGGGGACACGTCTTCGCTCAGAACCGCGGGGGAGACGAACTCGCGCAAGAAGCCGTTCATGCGCTGAGATTCCTGCTGTTGCTCCTGGGCCGCCCGCTCGCCTCGCTCAGCTTCCAGAGCCCGCTGTAGAGCGTTCTCCCGATCGAGCAGAGCCAAGCGCTGACCTCGCCCGGCTTCGAGCGCGCTCTCCAGGGCCTCCTCCCTGTCGAGCAGGGCCTGGTTGAAGGCCACCGCGCCGATGGCCACGCCGCCGATCATGGCCACCACGGCGAAGGCCCCCGCAGCCAGGGCGCGACGATGGCGCCGCGCCGCCTTGCCCAGACGATAGCGCTTGCTGGGAGGTCCTGCCTCCACCGGCTCGTCGACCAGGTGCCGGGACACGTCGCGAGCGAAATCAGAGGCCGTCTCGTAGCGCCGGGTGCGGTCCTTCTCCAGGGCCCGCATGACGATCCAGTCGAGATCGCCTGCGATGCCCTTGGTCAGCTTCTGCGGTTCGAGACCGCGCATCTCGGCGATGCTCGTGAGACTCTGGCCCAACGTCGCCATGCGCGTGCTGGGCTTGGGCGGATCGACCTCGCGAATGGTGCGCAGCATCTCCTGGTAGCCAGACGCCAAAAGGGTCTTCAGGTCGAAGGGCTTGGTGCCCGTGACCAGCTCGTAGAGCAGCACGCCCAAAGAATAGATATCGGCCCGGGTGTCGATGTCGAGCCCGCTCATCTCCGCCTGCTCGGGGGCCATGTACTCCGGAGTGCCGATGATCTGGCTGTACTGGGTGAAGTACGTCTTCTCGGTGAGCGCCTGGTCGGTGGCCTTGGCGATACCGAAGTCGATCACCTTGGGTACGGCGACACCGTCGTGCAACGTGATCATGACGTTCGAAGGCTTGATGTCCCGATGGATCACGCCCTTGGTGTGGGCGTGCTGGATGGCGAGACAGACCTGGCGAAACAACTCGAGCCGCTCAGGCGTAGGCAGCTTGCGATCGTCGCAGTAGTCGGTGATGGGGATGCCCCGCACCAGCTCCATGACGAAGAAGGGCCGCCCGGTGTCGGTGCACCCGGCGTCGAGCACGGAGGCGATGTTCGGGTGGTCCATCATGGCCAGGGCCTGACGCTCGGCCTCGAAGCGGGCCACCACTTCTTTGGTGTCCATGCCCAGCTTGATGATCTTGAGCGCGACCCGCCGGCGAACGGGCTCGGTCTGTTCGGCCATGTAGACCACGCCCATGCCGCCCTGGCCGATCTCCTCGAGGATCTTGTAGCGACCGATGACCGTGCCCGGCCCCTCGCTCAACCCGTGCCCCCCCTCAGGAGTGGCCACGCCCACGGTGACCTCGGCGGCCACGTGATGCTCGAGCAGCTGGTCGACCTCGGACCTCAGCTGCTCGTCGCCATCGCAGGCTTCTTCGAGAAACCCTGACTGGAGCTGGGTGGGCAACTCGCAGGCCTCGGCGAAGAGTTCCTTGACCCGGTCCCAAGATGGCTCGGTCATGGCTGTGATCTCGAAGGGTGTGCGCTGGGGGCAGATGACGACTGTGGCCGATCTTTCTCACAGGCGACAGGCCCTGGCCGGGGCGGACAGGGAGAATCTGGTAGCGGGGCGATCTGGGGCCCGCAGACGGAGCTTGTCGCAGAGCTGCCACATCCAGCGCGTCCCTCGTGATGCCCACGGCCGCACTGCGAGCCCGACCG
>CAZIAK010000004.1:60180-148558 GCA_964537035.1 uncultured Phycisphaerales bacterium
CGCGCCCACCGCTCAGCCTTCGGGCCCGCCGCCATCGACCTCGCGGGCCAGAAACGCCCGTGCAACCGCCCATTCACGACGCACCGTGCGGGCTGACAGTCCCAGGGCCGCGGCGGTCTCCTCGCTGCCCAGCCCGGCGTAGAAGCGCAAGCGCACCAGCTCGGCCAGGCGCGGATCCCGCTCGGACAGCCGTTCAATGGCCTGATCGACGGCCAGAACCGACGACAGATCGACCTCATCGGCCAGATCGACCCCTGCCAGGGGCACCCGCCGGGCATCCCCCCCACGCTTGACCCGCCCTCGGGCGCGAGCGTGCTCGATCAGGATGCGCCGCATGGCCTCGGCGGCCGCGGTGAAGAAGTGGGCCCGGTTCTCGAAGGCGATGGGAGCGTTGCCCGCCAGCCGCAGCCAGACCTCGCTCACCAGCGCCGTGGCCTGCAGCGTGTGCCCCGCCCGCTCACCCACCATGCGCCGAGCGGCCAGATCGTGCAGCTCACCGTAGACCTTGTCGAACAGTGCCGACGCCGCGTCTTCGCCGCCCCCGGCGGCGTCGCGAATCAGCTGGGTGAGTTCGTCTGGGTCGGGCATGGGGTCTCTTCAGGCCACTCCGTTCTAGAGCTTGGAAGGCCCTCAGCACAACGGGACTTTCTCTCGGATGTGAGGGAGATTCTCAGACGGTTTCTTTGGGGTCCTCGCCCCCCCTGCGTTTCTCAGGGTGAACACGTCCTCGTCTCGAGGGCCGGCGAGTGCTGGCCTCCCGAAGAATCGCCGTGTTCCCCTCCGACCCAACTCTCAGGAACACAGAGCCATGAAACTCTCTCTCGCCGTCTTCACCCTGTCTGCCCTCGCCCTCGCCAGCACTGACGCCAGCTCCCAGAAGCTCTATGGCCTCAACGGTTCTGCCGGCCTGGTGCATGAGTTCACCTCCCTGCCTGCCGGGCCCTGCGTGGCTCCGGCGCCCATGCCTCCCACGATGTTCCCGTACATCGCGCCGCCGCCGTGCGGCGGGCCGGTGGCCGGGCCCACGCCGTTCCCCGGCCCGGGCAGCTTCGGCGACATCGCCAGTGACCGGCTGACCGACACGGTCTACGTCTGCGATGGCTTCGTCATCGAGCAGTACGCCGAGTACAGCCCGCTCACGACCGTTGCTGCGGGGACGCCCATCAACTCCTTCCCTGTGCCTGCCGCGCTGGGCTTGGCCCTGCCCATCACCGGCATGGGCATGGACTCAGGCGGCGTCACCACCGGCGGCATCCCCACCCTCTACGTCACCGACGGCATCTCCATCGTGGGCCTCGTGCCTTCGCCCCCAGGCACCTGCGGCCCCGCTGCGGTCAGCGTGCCCGCCTTCAAGTCACCGTTCCTCACTCCCCCGGGCACACTGCTCACGGACGTGACCGTCGACCCCGCCTCGGGATCGCTGCTGGCCTGTGACTCCATCGGCATGATCCACTCGATCTTCCCCGGCGGATTTCCCGGCCCCTTCGGCTTCATCCCCGCCGCGCCTGGCTGCGGCATGGGCCCCTTCCTTGAGGGCATCGCCATGGACCTGGCCACCACGCCCAGCCTCTTCGGCACGCCCCCGGCCTTCTACGTCACCGACGGTTTCACCGTGACCTACCAGGACGTCTTCGGCGCCATCGCGGGCCCCACCTTCTACACGCCCACTCCCTGCAACCCCACGCCCGCGCCGCTCAACGGGCTGGCCTATGCGTCCCACTCGGTGAACTTCGGTGCCCCCGCCGGCCCCGCCACGCTCACCTCGTTCGGACAGTCGTCGTCCCCCGGACCCACCTATGGTCTGGAAGTCACCGGCATCCCCGCCCCGTCGTTCCTCTTCCTGGCCAGCGGCAGCAACGTCCCCGGGCCCGGCTTCTTCTGCCCGCCCCTGGCCGCCGTGGGCAACCCCCTGTGGGTCAACCCCTTCGTGGCACCGGGCGCCGTGACGCCGCTGTTCTTCGCTGCGGGCCCCACCGCGGTGATCCCCGCGCCGTTGCCCGCCGCCCTGCCACCCGGCATCGAGGTCTACCTGCAGGTGTTCCTTGACCTGACTCCGGGCGCTCCCGGCGGGCCGTGGCTCTCCACCAATGCGGTGGACATGGTCGTCACCGCTCCGTAAAGCGCAGGCCGTTATTGCTCAGAGGCGCCTGTCGGGCGGGTCCGGAGTCTCTTCGGTCCCGCCCTTTTTTCGTCGTGGCGAACCCTGGCTGTGCTCTTCAGAACGCTGGGCTCTGGGCAGAACCGACCGCAGCAGCCCCTTCCCTGACCACCCATGGGGACAGTCTCGCGCGCCGCAGGGCGTGAACTGTCCGGCGATCAACAGCTGGTCACCAATCGGGGATAGAATCCCTCCGGGCAGCTTGCAGATCCCCCGACTTGGAGCCCTCCTGCCATGCGCCGTTCCCTCCCCGCACTGATTCTGGCCCTGCTGGCCAGCCTCGCACCAAACGCCTCGGCGACCTGGTCGATCGTGCTCACCGACATGGCCACGGGCGAAGTGGCCGTGGGCACCGCCACTTGCCTCGAGTTTCTCTCCATCAAGAAGCTCGTGCCCGTGATCGTCGTGGGCGTGGGTGCCGGCGCGACCCAATCGCAGGTCGACACCACCGCCAAGAACAAGAAGATCATGGTGGCCGAGCTGCTCAAGGGCACCCTGCCCAAGGACATCATCGCGCTGATGAAACAGGGCGACATCCTCAAGTGCAGCCGGCAGTACGGCATCGTCGATCTGCAAGGCCAATCGGCCGCGTTCTCCGGCGGATGCAACGGTCAATGGAAGGGCCACCTCAAAGGTCAGGTCGGCACGATCACCTACACGATCCAGGGCAACGTGCTCACGGGACAGCCGGTCATCGACGCCGCCGAGGCCGCCGTCATCGGCGCCACGGGCACCCTCTCTGACCGACTCATGGCGGGCATGCTCGCGGCCGCGTCGTTGGGCGGCGACGGTCGCTGCTCCTGCACCACCGGCGGCCCCCAGTCGTGCGGCTCACCCCCCGCCGGCGGCTTCGACAAGTCGGCCCACATCGGCAGCATGATCCTGGGCCGCATCGGCGACACCGACGCCCCCTGCATCGCCAGCACCGGCTGCGCCGCCGGTGACTACTGGATGGACCTCAACGTCTCTGACGGTCAAGCCGGGCTCGACCCGGTCCTGCAGCTGCAAGCGCTCTACAAGACGTTCCGCAAGCGCCTGCGTGGACAGCCGGACGGCATCGCCAGCAACGTCTTCGTCGGCAACCCCGTGGACCTCGGCGGCGGACTGACCGAAGTGCGCGTCGATCTCGACCTCCGTGATCTCGACGGCATCCCCGTGCCCTTCGGCGGCGCGCAGATCGAGGTCCACCACGCGCCCGGAAGCGCCGAGACGTTTGAACGCACCGTGGTCCAGGATCACGGCACCGGTGCCTACACCGTGCTGCTCTACGCTCGTGCCAACACCACGAATGGTGCTGGCGATGGCGGCGGCGTAGGCGACGACCTGCTCGACATCACCATCAAGAATGGGCGCGTCCAGGCCACCCTCTACCCCTTCCCGGTGGTGAGCTTCGACACGGGCTCGTGAGCGAAAGCCGCAGCTCCGGCCCGCGTGCCCGTGACAACGCCAAAGAGGACAGCGTTCGCCCTGCCGGCGAGCAGCTCTTCGACGACGACGCCAGGGCTCTGGCAGCCGAGCACGCTCGCGACTCCCACTACCGCTGGCTGACCCTCTCGGACGACGGCGAAGCCGTGGCCTTGCGCCGCGTGCTCAACGCCAGCTGGCGAGCCTCGGGCCGCAGTCAGCTGAGTCTGCGCAAGGGCCTGGAGCACGAGCGCTGGGGACAGCACATCGGCGCCATGGCCCAGCTGCTCACTCTGGGTTTTCTGAGCAAGCTGGGCCTGTCCGTGGAGAGCGAGCCCCGCCTGTCGGAGCGCACCCCTGACCTGTACCTCTCGAAAGGCCCTCACGGTGCGTTGGTCGAAGTGCGCTCCATGGCTGGCTGTGGAGCGGAGCCCTGGGCCGCAGAAGCCAGCGCCCCGCAAGACGGCAGGGATCACGTCCGCCCCGGGCAACGGGTCTCCGAGAAGCTCAAGCGGCAGCGGGCTCGGCGACAAGCCCAGGCCCGCTCCGAAGCTCAGGCCGCCCTCGACAAGAGCCTGGCAGACTCGGTGGCCCAGGCACTGCGCCACAAGGCCGACCGGTACCGCGAGCTGGCCTTGTCCCACGGGCTGCCCCTTGTCATCTGCCTCTATCAGGACACGGACACGCAGATCGCCCAGCGGGTGATCGATTGGGGCTTCGGTGCGGCGTCCAAGGGGCGCCCGGCCAGCGAGGGCGCTTTCGCACAACAGAGCGAGCAGCTGTCGCACCTGTCGGCGGTGTTGGTCCTGGGTCGCTGCCCGCTCGACCCGACCACACAAGACCCGGCGACATGGGCGCAGACCGCGCTCGAGCTGACCGCACGACGCCCGACCGATGTCGCCCGCCCCCCTGCAGGTGCCGCGGAGCACACCCTCGCTCTCCGTGGTGAGCTGATCCTCAACCCAGAGACGACCCTGCCCCTTCCTGCCGCGCTCCGCCCCCGTGAGCTGGCGGTGTTCGCCCGTGAGGACGGCGCGGACGCGCCCCGCTGGAGCCATGGCGACCCTCCCCTCGTCGAGCTCTGAGAGCCCATGGCTATACTCATGCCCCGCCATCTCCCGGGGATCCCGTAGCCATGACCGCCCAGCTCGCACTGCTCGTCGCCCTCGCCCTGCCCGCAGTGTTCGCCGGGGACAAGGACGATGACGTCGTCGACCTCGCGCCCTCCCAGCGGCTGCTGCTGCTGGTCGACGGTGAGACCAGCGCCAGAGGCTTCGGCTCTGTACTGGCCCCGGCGGGCGATCTCGACGGCGACGGCGTGGGCGACCTGCTCGTCGGCGCGCCCCAGCTGTCCTCCGGAGCCACCCAGCCTGCGGGGCAGGTGCTCCTGGTCTCCGGCGCCGACGGCCACACCCTGTCGACCCTCTCTGGCGATCTGGCGGGAGAGGGCTTCGGCAGCGCCGTGGCTCTGCTCTCAGACCTGGATGACGACGGCTGGCCCGAGGTGCTGGTGGGCGCGCCTCGGCACGACGAGTACGCCATCAACGCCGGCGTGGCCCGGGTGCACTCGGGCAAGAGCGGGCAGCCGCTCATGTTCAAGCCGTCCCGGCAAGACGAACCCGAACCCCTGCAGATCCTGGGCGAAGAACCCTTCGGCTATCTGGGCTCGGCGGTGGCAGCCACGGGCGATCTGGACGGCGACGGGGTCGACGACTTTCTCGTAGGCGCCCCGTCCGACCCGACCCAAGACGCCCTGCCCGGCCAGGTGGTGGTGGTCTCCGGCAGCAACGGCCAGGCCCTGACCCGCCATTGGGGGGACGAGTCCTACGAGCAGTTCGGCCACGCCCTGGCCTCTGTGCCCGACCGCGATGGTGACGGCGCAGACGATCTGGTGGTCGGCGCCCCCGGCGCCCGAGACAAGGACGGCCTCTCCTCTGGCAGGGTGCTGGTGATCTCTGCCCGCAGCGGCGAGGTGCTCTTGCAGATCAGGGGTCGCAAGGGCGAGCGCTTCGGCAGCTCCCTGGCAGTCGTTGGTGATGTGGACGGCGACGACGTGTTCGAGCTGCTCATCGGCGCGCCCAGCGCCTCACCCAACGGTGCCGGCTCAGGCAGCGCCTACCTGGTCTCTGGCGCCAAGGGCAAGACGCTGGGCAGCTACCACGGCGCCACGGCCCACGACCAGTTCGGCTTCTCGGTGGCCGCCCCCGGCGACTGCGACGGAGACGGGTCCCCCGACGTGCTGGTGGGAGCCCACGGCGCCGACGGAGGAGGATACGGATCGGGCGCGGCTCGACTGATCTCCGCGATCGACGGCAGGGTGGTGCTGGAGATCACCGGCGACCATCAGAGCCTGGGCCTGGGCTACGCGGTCAGCGCCGTGGGCGACCTGGACGGCGACGGCCTGGCAGACGCAGCCCTAGGCCAGCTGGGTCAGGTGCGCCCCACCGTGGGCGTGGGCGCCGTGCGGGTCATCGCTGGCCTGCTACCGCCGGTCGAGGATCACGACGCCCGGTAGCACGCGCTGCCCGAAGCCTGCCCAGGCTGCCAGACCATCAGCGATGCAGGCTCACCTTGACCGCGCCCACTCCCGGGTGCGGCGAGGCCTTGCGCAGCCCTTCAAGCAGGGCCTGCAAGAGCAGCCGCTGGTCGTCCGTCGCCTCGCTGTCGTCGCCGGGCAGATGCTCGCCCCACAGGCTGTCGACGATCTCGAGCACGGGCTGACGCTCCGGGAGCAACCAGATCAGCAGGGTGGCCGAGTCGACCCCAGGTGCGAGGGTCACGGAGAGTTGCACAGACTGGCCGTTGACCCGGCCGTCGTCGCTCAGCTTCACCAGATGCAGCCCGCCCGCGTCCAACCAGAGCGGCACCAATCGGCCCGCGTCGCTGCCCACCGACAACTCGATGGTCGACAACCGGGTCTCTTCGCAAAGCAGCTCCAACCGAGACGTGGTCAGCACGTCTTCGTGACGGATGGCCCGGGTCAGCCGCTCCAGGTCGAGCAGCGAGTCTTCAATGGAGGCGATGCCTGACGCGAGGCGCACCTGCTGCTCCAGGGCCCTGGCGCGCTGAAGGTCGGCGGCAGCAGGGTCGTCTGTGGTCTCGGACAGGCGCTCCAAGGCCCGGGCATTGGCGGCCAGGGCTTCGTCCCGGCGACCGAGCAACAAGTGCAGGCCGGCCAGCTCCATCAACACGTCGGCGCCGAGCGCGGGGTCTTGCTCGGCCAGCTCCAGGGCGGTCTGTGACGAGGCGTCCAGGCCCTGCAGCAAGAGGGTCCTGGCCAGCTCCACCAGCTTCGCGCCTCGCTCCTGAGGGTCTTGCAACGCAGCCACCTCATGGACCCGACGCTGGGGAAACAACTCCAGGTCATCGGCTGACACCTGCACAAAGGCCTCGACATTGCCGTCCGCGAGACGCCTGGAGAAGCGCTCGCCGTCGGCTGGCATGGACAGGCTCAGCAGATCCCGTGAATCGAGGTTGGCCAGATGGGCGCTCATGCGATCGAGCGTGGGCTCTGCCCCCTCTTCGCCCTGCTGGCTCTGTTGGCCAAGTTCGGAGGCGACGCCGGCGGCCTGCTCGAGAAACGCCGTACGAAAGGCCATCAGGCCAGCCCGCGCCTCAGCCACAGCGAGCGTCTGAGCCTGATCGATGGTCTGGGCCACACCGCGCCCCGCCGCGAGCCAGCGCCCGTCTTGCAAGGTAGGCGGCAGGCCGGTCCATGGGGGCGCAGGGGTCAGCACCATGGCCCCGTTGTCCCCGTTTGTCACCGAGCAGGCGCAGGTCAGACAGAGAGCGACCAGCCAGGCCGGTGCCAGGCTCAGCAGAGAGCCCGAGGAGCGTCGAGACGAGGGGATCATGAGGTCAGCTCTAGCGGGAGTCCTGGCACAGGGGACTCACACTCAGTTCGTCACGCCAGACAGCACGCGATAGATGTACTCGGCGGCCCAACCCAGCCCGGCCACCGGAGCCCGCTCATTGTCACCATGCATGCGCAGCTCGTCTTCCATCACCAGGGGAATGGGCAGGATGCCGTAGGTGGGGATGCCCAGGGCTCGCAGAGCAGCGCCATCCGTGGCCCCCGTCGAGAGGAAGGGAATCACCGCCACCCCCGGGACCATGTCCTCCCCAGCCCGTTCCATGGCGAGATAGAGCTCGGTGTCCAGAGGCGACGGAGGGGGCGCCACCCGGGGCTCGCCGTCGAGGGCGAAGCGCACGGAGGGCTCGTGGCCCGCTCGATTCATGGCCGCCACCAGCGCCGTCACGTCGTCTTGGGGCAAGACCCGCAAGTTGAACGTCGCCGTGCCCGACGACGGGATCACATTGGTGCGAAAACCGCCATTGAGCAGGGTGAGCGATTGCCCTGCCCGCAAGATGGCG
This sequence comes from uncultured Phycisphaerales bacterium, assembly GCA_964537035.1. Classification (GTDB taxonomy): domain Bacteria; phylum Planctomycetota; class B15-G4; order B15-G4; family B15-G4; genus CAZIAK01. The sequence continues at coordinate 68,117 of CAZIAK010000004.1, forward strand.
TTGAACGGGGGCTCGGCCGAGAGGGTGTCCACCGCATGGGCCCAGAGGGCTTGCGCGGTCTCGGGGTCGGCCACGAGCTTCATGGCCCGGGCCAGGGCGGGGTCGTCCTCCAGCTCTGCACGGCGGGAGAAGAAGGTGCGGGTGGTCTGGTCCAGGCTCGCTGGCGCCCGCCAGAGGTGCACCGCTGCCACAGCCCGAGCCAAGGCAGCCAGGGCGTTGTCGGGCAAGGGCACCGAGCCGTGCCCGCTGGGGCCCGTGGCCGTGGCGATGACGTTGTAGGCCAGCTTCTCCGTGGTCTGGATGTTGATCGACTCGACCCGCTCGCCCACCAGGCGCACCCGTCCCCCTTCGTTGAGGGCGAACTCGGGGTCGCCGAGCAGCTGGCGGTGATGTTCGAGCACCCAATCGATGCCCACGCTGGGGCCGCCCTCTTCGCCGGCCGTGGCCAGCATGATCACGTCACGGGTCAGCTGATCGCGGCGCTCTGCCAGAGCCAGAAAGGCGGTGAGCTCACAGGCCAGGGGACCCTTGCAGTCGATGGCGCCCCGGCCATGGATCAAGCCGTCGACGATGGTGGGCTCGAAAGGCGGCGTGGACCACGCCGACAGGTTGGCCCCCACCACATCCATGTGGCCCATGACCAGCACGGGCCGGGCGGCCGGTGCCCCGGCGATCAGTCGCGCGATCAGGTTCGCTCGCCCTGGCGCAGACTCGAGCACGTCGATCTGGAAGCGTCCGGGCCAGGTCGAGCGAGCATGCCCGGCGCTGCCCCCGTCGGCGCAGAATGGCGCCAGCTCCTCGACCACGGCGCCCTCACCAAAGGCATCGCTCATGACCTGGACGAACCAGCGGGCCACCGCCAGCTCGTTGCCATTGGGGCGCGGGCTCGCCGGGTCGGGCTGCTGGGCGTTGGTGGAGTTGATGGCGATCAGCTCGCTCAGGTAGGTCAACGCCTGGTCTGCGGCCTCGGCGCGGTGCCACCCCGGGAGCGCAGGAGCGGCCACGGCGAAGGCGTCCTGGGCCGGGGCTGAGCCCGCTGACACAGCCAGGAAGCAGAGGAGTGAGGCGGCGGAGAAGCGGGCAGACATGAGCTGGTCTCAGAGGCGCGGGAGGCTGCTGGGGACGATAGCATCGCCGGCTGGCCCGAGGGCCCCCTGCCCCTGGCGTCGACCCTGCAAAAGAAGAGTTCAAACTCATTCTCAGGCAGCTGACTCGAACTGCCGAAAATGCGAATCTGGGGCCCTTGAAAGCCCTGTCCCCCACATCCCCATTCCGTCCAATCCAGACGATCTGAGTCCCATGACCGGCACCGCAACCACACCGAAGACGTCCACCGCCACTCCCGTTGTCCTCGTCGCCGACAAGCTCGCCCCCGAGGGCATCGAACTGCTCAAAGATGCGGGCCTCACCGTCCGGGTTCAGCAGGGACTCTCACCCGAAGAGCTGGTGGCCGCTGCCGCTGATGTCGACGGCATCCTGGTGCGCAGCGCCAGCCGGGTCACCGCCGACGTGATCAAGACCGCCGAGCGACTGAAGGCCGTGGGCAGGGCGGGCATCGGTGTGGACAACATCGACCTGGGCGCTGCGTCCCGCCGGGGTGTGCTGGTCATGAACACGCCCCTGGCCAACGCCACCACCACCGCCGAGCTGGCCATCGCCCACCTCTTTGGCCTGGCCCGGCACACGGCTCGGGCCCAGGCGAGCATGACCGCGGGCAAGTGGGAGAAGAGCGCGCTGGTCGGGCGCGAGGTCACCGCCAAGACCCTGGCGGTCATCGGGCTGGGCAAGATCGGTCGCATCGTGGCCGACCGGGGCTTGGGCCTGCGCATGAACGTGATCGCCTACGACCCGTTCCTGACCGGCGAGTCGCCCATGAAGGGCGTCGAACTCGTTGACCTCGACACCGCCCTGAGCCGGGCTGACTTCGTCACCATTCACGTGCCCCGCACCGACGACACCGCCGGGCTCTTCGACGCCAAGGCCCTGGACAAGATGAAGCCCTCGGCATGCCTGATCAACTGCGCCCGGGGGGGCATCGTCGTCGAGAGCGATCTCGTGAACGCGCTCAGAGATGGTGTCATCGCCGGAGCCGCCCTCGACGTGTACGAGAGCGAACCCCTGGCCGAGGACAGCCCCCTGCGAGAGCTGCCCAACCTGCTGCTCACGCCCCACCTGGGAGCCAGCTCCAGCGAAGCCCAGCAACGGGTGTCCACCGAGATCGCGCAGCAGATGATCGACTTCTTGCTCCACGGAGAGGCCCGCTGCGCCGTGAACGCGCCCACGGTCTCCGCCGAAGAGATGGCCGTGCTGCGGCCCTACGCCCAGCTGGCTCGGCGTGCGGCGCTCATGCTGGCCCAGTCCACCGACCAGCCCATTCAGCGGGCAGAGGTCATCTACCGGGGCGAGCTGGCGGGGCAGAGCACGGCGCCTTTGCGCCTGGCGGTGATCTCCGGCTTGCTCTCCCCCAGCCTCGAGAGCCCGGTGAACGATGTGAACGCCGATGCTCTGGCCACCGAGCGTTGCCTGCACGTGCTCGAGCTGCACGACAAGGGCGCGAGCCAGGCCGGGACGTCCCTCGAGATCAGGGGCAGCACCACCGACGGCAAGACCCACACGGTGGCTGGCACTGTCTTCGCTGGCCAACCACGACTGACTCAGTTCGCCGGCTTTGGTGTCGACTTCGTTCCCCAGGGCAACTTGTTGCTGACCCACCACTCGGACGCTCCCGGTGTGCTGGGGCAGGTGGCGACCTGGCTCGGAGATCGCGCGATCAACATCGGCGGCCTGCACATGGGTGCGCGCACCGAAGACTCCGTGGCCGAGTCGGCCCTGGCGCTCTTCTCGCTCACCCGTCCGCTGAACAAGAGCGAACTCACCGAACTGACCGAACTCTCGAGCATCTTCAGCGCTCGCACCATCACGCTCTGACCCCAGAGACCCCATGGCCAGGTCCGCCTCACCACCCTTCGAGCGCATCGTCTTTGACTGCGACTCCACGCTCTCGACCATCGAGGGCATCGAGGAGCTCTCGGCTCACGACCCCAAGCTCCGTCGCGCCGTAGAGGCTCTCACCGCCGACGCCATGGACGGCAAGATCTCACTCGAGTCGGTGTACGGCCGGCGGCTCTCGCTGATCAACCCGCGGCAGATCGACGTGATGAAGGTGGGCAGCCGTTACGTGCAGACGGCGGTGCCCGGAGCCAAGCTGCTCATCGCTGGCCTGCATTCCCTGGGCAAAGAGGTCCTGATCGTCTCCGGAGGCCTGCGCCTTCCGGTAGCCACCTTTGCCGCCTGGCTGGGTGTGGCCGACGGCCGGGTTCACGCCGTACAGGTGCGCTTCAACGCTGACAACAGCTACCACGACTATGACCGACGCTCCGAGCTGGCCCGCAACGGTGGCAAGTCCGCGGTGTTGAGCGGCTTGCCCCCCGCTCGCACCGTGTTCATCGGCGATGGCATCACCGACGCGGAGACCCGTGACGTCGTCGACAGCTTCATCTGCTTCGGAGGCGTGGTGCTGCGCGACGACGTCGCCGAACTGGCGGACGCGGTGGTGCAGGTCCCTCAGCTGGCGGCCTTGCTCAACTTGCTCTGCAGCGCCGACGAGCTCGACCGCCTCTCGCGCGACCCCCGACACTCAGAACTCATGACCCTGGCCCGGGACTTCTGAAACCGCCCCGGGCAAGACCCTCTCTCACGGGCCCCCAGTGGGCCTGACGACAACCGGAGCCTGTACCCGTGAAGGACCCCACCGACCTCAAGCTGTTCATCCCCGGGCCCACCCACGTGCGCCGCTCGATCCTGGCGGCCCAGTCCGTGCCCATGATCGGTCACCGCAGCCCGTTCATGCGCGAGCTGCTCGCCGACGTGCTGCCGGGCGTGCGTCAGTGCTTCGGTACCGAGGGCGACGTGGTGGTACTCACCTCGTCGTCCACCGCGGCCATGGAAGCCGTGGGCCGCAGCGTGGTGCGCCCAGGGCAGCGAGCCTTGCACCTGGTCAACGGCAACTTCTCCAACCTCTGGCGCAAGCTCTCCGCCGCCTGCGGATTCAACGTGGCCGCCGAAGAGAAGCCCTGGGGTGAGGCTTGGGACGAGGCCTCCGTCGCCGAAGCCCTGGCCACCCACGGCCCGGTCGACGCGGTCTTCGTGGCCCACTGCGAGACGTCCACGGGCGCTCTCTCGGACATCGCTGGCGTGGCCCGTGCCGTGCGGGCCGGTTGCCCGGACGCCCTGGTCTGCGTGGACGTCACCTCCAGCGCCGCTGGCGCCGCCATCGACTTTGACGCCAATGATCTCGACGTGGCGGTGGGCGGAGTCCAGAAGGCCTGGGCCCTGCCACCGGCCCTGGCCCTGGGCGCCCTCTCCCCGCGAGCGAAGGCGCGCATGGAGGACAACCCGGGGCGCGGCTACACCAACGACATGCTCTCGACCCTCGAGTATCAGGACAGCAAGGGCATGACCGTCACCACCCCGCCCATCCCCGTGCTCCAGGCCCTGCGGGTGCAGCTCAACGACATCGAGGCCCACGGCGGCTTCGAGCAGCGCTTCGCCGATCACCTGACCATGCAACGGCAGGTGCTCGACTGGGCTGCTGGGCATGGCTTCACCGTGCTCGCGGACGAGGGCTTCAGGAGCCCCACGGTGACCAGCATCGCCTGCGACGGACGGTTCGTCATGGCCGATCTGGTGGCGGCCTACAAGGAGGCTGGCTACTTCATCGCTGGCGGCTACGGCAAGACGAAAGAGACCCACTGGCGCATCGGCCACATGGGCGACCACACCCCTGAATGTGTGGCCAAGCTGCTGGTGGTCACTGACGAGATCCTCGGACGCATTGGCCTTGCTGAGCCCGCAGGGGCCTGAATCTCTATAGCTTCTTTCGGCAGAACCGCCCGCCAGATGGTTCGGTCCATCTGGTGGGCGGTTTCTTTTCTGGCCTCCAGTGTTCACCCCGCTCGTCGCGAAGGTGGAGCTGGGTCTTCGAGGCGATCCGCGAGATTTTTTCGAGATTGCCTGTTCAGCGGGGGGGCGTTCATGCGCTTGGGCTTATAGATCCTCGTTTAAGCTCAGCTCCCCGGCATCCCCTCTCCGCAGCGACCTCTCGCGTCTTCTCGCTGCCACGCTCCTGCGCATGGAGCGCTGTTGCCTGGAACTGATCCGCCTTCAGGCCAACAGCCATGACCATCGATTCCACCGCTCCCCGTCCCGACCCCCAGTTTCTTCAGGACGCCCGGAGCTTCGCCCAGAACCAGCTCGGGCCGCGCATGCTTGAGCTGTTGTCTGACGAGGATGTCTTGCTGGCGGTGAAGAGCTCGGTAGACGAGAGCGCCGACATCGATGACGGCATCCTGCGTTGGGTGCATCACACCATGCCCGATGACCTCGAGCTTGAGAACGAGTTCGTGGGCTACTTCTGGGGCCAGCTCTATCAGCGCGGCCGCCGCACCATGGCCAGTGACTCGCCCCTTCGGCGTCTGCTCGACACCGCCGACCTGGCCCAGACCGTCTATCGTCGCATCGGTCCCAGGCTGAGTCAGTTCGAGTTTCGCACCCGAGGGCAGTTCATGCGCCTGCTCGTGCTCAACATGGAGAACCGCACGAAGGACAAGGCCCGGCAACTCAACGCCGCCAAGCGCGGTGAGAAGCTCAAGAGCAACAAGCCTCTTGAAGAGGTCGACTCCACCGTGCTCAGTTCAGACGACTCGGCCGACCCGGTCATCGCCGCCATTCGCAGTGAACAAGGCCGCATGGTCTTCTTGATCTGCTCGCGACTCAGCGAGACCGACCGGGCCCTGATCAAGGGCCTGCTGGAGTGCAAGACCACACACCAGATGGCTGACGATCTGGGCAAGACAGAGGCCGCAGCTCGCGTGGCCTTGCAGCGCGCGCTCGCGCGGGCGCGTCACCTCGCCGAGCGATTCCAATAAGACCTTTTGGCCAAGCGCCTCACGGCGCGGGGCCATGACTTTTCGTGTGCCCGAGACATCCCATGTCGCCACAGGGTGCATTTCATTGTGCAACCCCGAGGAGGTTCTAGGACAAAGCCACTGACCTCTCTGTTCATTCGCCTTCGCGTTCCCATGACTCTTCCGGTCAAGACGCGAAGACAGACAAGACGCTAGGCAAGTGGCAGCAGGCGATCAAGGCGTTCCCGAAACCGCCACAACACTCGACGTCCAAGCCTGTGGCTGCAGGCCTCGAGTGCGCTCTCGATCGCTCCACTGCCAACTGTCGTTGCACCCCTTGCCTGAGAAACCGAGCGACGTGGCCCACCCCGTTGTTCTTTCGTAGGCCTCCTCCCAAGCTCCAGAAGAGCAGAAGGAGGAACAGTGCATACCTCTGCACCACGTCAACTGTTGGCCCTGTCCTTGGTGGCCCTTTTTGCGGCCGTCAGCCTTGGTCAGGTCTCCAACATCACACCGCTGGCACTGCAGATCACCAGCGGAGACTCGCCGAACGCGAGTCTCTCAGTGCCGCGCAACATCGGCGACATCGATGGCGATGACATCGTCGATCAGGCCTATGGCTCGCCCTTTCATGATGGCTCCGCTGTCGACGCTGGCTTGGTCCAGATGCGGTCCGGTGCTGACAACTCAGCGCTCTGGTCTGCCAGCGGTGGCACGACGGGCGACCTCTTCGGCTGGTCCCTCGCCCACATTGGCGATCTCGACGGCGACGGCGTGGGTGAGGTCGTCATCGGCGCACCGGGCACAGCGGGCGGCAGCACACCAGGCCAGGTCTCGATTCACTCGGGCGTGGACGGCACGATCCTGCACACCTTCACCGGCACTGCAGCGGGAGACCGCTTCGGCTACGCGGTGGACGGAGTGGGAGATTACGACCTCGACGGCAAGGACGACATCGTCGTGGGCGCTCCTCTTGAGGACGCCAACGGAGTCGACTCTGGCGCGGCGTACCTCTTCAGCGGTGCCACGTTTCTGCTGCTGGATTCCGCCGCGGGCAGCGCCGCCGCGGACCAGTTCGGTGGCGCCGTGAAGGGCATGAGCCCCGATGGTGTGGGCTCACAGCATGATCCGGACATCATCGTCGGAGCCACTTGGGGCGGACCCAACGACGAAGGCACGGTAGAGGCCCGCAGCCACGCCGACTTCTCCGTGGTGAACCAGATCCTCACGGGCGCCGCGGCCAATGATCAGTTCGGCATCTCCCTGGCCATCCCCGGCGATCTGGATGGTGACGGCCATCCCGACGTGCTCGTTGGCGCCGACCCGGTGGACAGCAACGGCGGTTCCACCGGAACCAGCTACGCCCGGGTGCACTCAGGAGATGATGGCTCCCTGCTCTCGACCGTGAGTGGCCCCACCGATGCCGCCTTCGGCCGGGCTGTCGCTGGCATCGCCGACATGGATGGTGATGACATTCCCGACTGGGCAGTGGGCGCTCCTCTGGATGACGAGAACGGCACGGAGTCGGGCTCGTTGTTCGTCTACTCAGGGGCCGACTCGTCCTTGCTGCACACTCTCCATGGCAACGCGGGCTCTCAGTTCGGCGCAGCGGTGTGCCACGCAGGAGACGTGGACGAGGACCGGCTCGACGACCTGCTGGTCGCGGCGCCTCTCGACGATGGAGTCGGCACGGACCAAGGTGCCGTGGTGACCGTCTCGTTCACCCGATTCTCCTCTGCGGGAAGCGGCGTGCCAGGACTCTACGGCGTGCCAACGGTCCACAGTCAAGGCACCCTGCGGCCTCTCAGCCAGCTGACCCTTGATCTGACCCAAGGCCGGGAGCTGGCCAACACGGCCCTGGTCATGGGCCACTCCCTCGTGCTCGACCCGGTGCACCAGACCTTCGTGCCTCTGCCCGTGGACACCACCACCGGCCTGATCACCGACGGCGCGGGCCAGCTGGTCTTCACCGATGTCTGGCCAGAGGGATTCGCCCCAGGCACCGCAGTCTATTGGCAGCTGCGTGTCGAAGACGCGGCCGCGGCCAACGGTGAAGCACTCTCAGAGCTGATCAGCGGCGTGACCCCATGAGTTGATGGCAGGGAGGGCGGTTCAGGGCTGCTCAGGACCGTCCTCCCCATCGCATCGGGCCAGCAGTTCTTGTGCGTCAAGAATCCACTGGCTGCCCGGCTCCAGTACGTTGCGCAACAACTCCAGTGCCGGCAGGAGTTCGGCCCGAGCTTCCTGCGGACGTTGCAGCATCAGCAAGCACCGAGCCAGGTTGGTTCGAGCCCTGGCCAACAGCCTGTGTTTCGGATACAGCTTTCTCAGGCGCTCGATGCAGTCCAGAAGAATCTTCTCGGCCTGCGCCGCTGCCCCCAGATCCAGATCGATGGTGGCCAGGTTGTGGTACATCGTCAACGTCCAGAGGGCGTTCTCGCCCGCTGTCTTCGCGTGGGATTCCCAGACCTCCTGGGCGAGCCTCCGGGCAAGCTGGAGCTTGCCTTGCCCTCGGTAGAGCATGGCCAGGTTGTTGCGCGTCACCTGCGTGTGGGCGTGATCCCCGCCCAACACACGGTCCTGAACCTCAAGAACATGAGAGCAGAGTCTCTCGGCGCTATCCGTTCGGCCCACGGCGGCATAGATGTTGGCCAGATCGCCCATCTGAATCAGGGTGTCCGTGTGGCTGCGGCCAAACGTGGCGATCATGCCGTCGACCGCCTGCTCCTGCAGTTCGAGCGCTCGGTCCTCATGGCCCAGTTCTTTCAAGAGGCGCGACAGGCCGTTCTTGGCATTGAGCACATCGAGGCTCGTCTCACCGTCCAGCTTGGTGAAGCCAACGATCACCCGCTCGTAGAGCCGGCGCATCTCATCGAATCGGGACGTGCTGTAGTGCTGCACCTGGGCCAGAAGCCAACAGGTCTTCAGCGTCCCGGGATCCATGGGGCCGAAGAGCCGTTCCTGCTCCGCCAAGATCTCTCGCAATGCGCTGGCGGCGGCCGCCGAATCCCCGCAGGCGTGCTCACACCAGGCCAGCCGTGAAGCCATGGCCAGGGCATCGCTCGCCCATGGCACTCCCAGCTCGACGAGAGCCCTGTGCGCGGCGGTCAACTGGACGCGCGCCTCGTGGGGTCGGCCCATCTTGATGAAGAGACCTCCCAGAACACCTCGCAGAGCCACCGCGTCTTCGACCTGTGCCGGCGGGTCGCTCTGCAGGCGCCCGGCCGCGCGCTCGATGGCCTCCATCACGGTGACGTCCCTGCCCTGGGCCTGGTTGGGATCCCGCGCAGACAGGACGTCGAGCAGAAAGTCCGAGTTCGTTCGCGCCCGGCGGCCCTGGCGCAGCGCCTCCTGACGATCTTTGCTCACGGCTTCCAGGTACTCGGCCAGGGCGTCCCCGAACTCCTCTGCAGAGCCATAGCGGCGATCGATCTCTCGCTCCATGGCCCGCTCGCAGATGGCGATCAGCTCTGCTGGCGCGCCGGGGCAAACCTCGCCCAAGGGGTCAGGCGCTGTGGTCGCGACCTTGCGCATGATGCTCGGCACGGTCTCCGTCTGGCCCACTTCCAGGTAGGGAGGCTTGCCCAGGATCAAGTGGTAGAGCACGACGCCCAACGAGTAGATGTCTGACCCAGGACCCAGGCGGTCGCGATGCCCTCGCGCCTGTTCCGGAGACATGTAGATCGGTGTGCCCGCCGGACCGAAGCGGTGGCTCAGTGCCCAGGACGCCAGGGGCGACGTGGGATCGGCCTCGCTGACTCCGTTCGCCCCCATATCGTCCCGAGCACGGCCCGGCGGAACCGCCTGCCCCAGGTCGACCTCACCGTCTTCCCCGAAGTCGTGGTCCACGGTCGGGCCGTGGGTTTCGGTGGGCTCATGGCCATCGTGCTCCCTCAACGCAAGGTGCAGCCCCCAGTCCATCAGGATGGCCTCACCGAAGCGCCCGACCATGAAGTTGTGCGGCTTGATGTCGCGGTGCATCACGTGGCGGCTGTGGGCGTAGGCCAGGGCTTCGCAGATCCGACGCAGCACGCCCACCGCACGGTTCAGCGTCCAATCGTCTGCCGGGTCGTGCACCCGGGGGATGATCTCGCCAAACGTCTGGCCTTCGATGAGCTTCATCACGAAGCACAACCGGCCGTCTGCATCGACGCCCACGTCGTACACGGGCACGATCGCCGGATGCTCGAGCTGGCTCGTGACCAGGGCCTCCTTGAGCAAGCGGGCACGGTCCTGTCCGGACACCATGCTGTCCGTGTCCAGCAGGCCCTCGAAGGGACCCAGGTCAACGCTCGCTTGCGTGTCAAGCAGCACCTTCATCACCGACTTGCGGGCCAGCTTGCCATCGTAGACCAGGAACAACAGGGACTGCCGAGTGCGATGCAGCGTCTTGAGCACCTGGTAGCGATCTGAGAGGTCTGACTGCTCGACCGCCCGCAAGACGTCTTCGCCAGGACCGGGTGCGCCGACCTCCAGGCACGAGTCGTTCATCGAGGACTGGATCGTCTGCCAGAGCAGGGAGCAGCCCTCGCCCGCGGGGGAGTTGGGCAGCATCCAGCGCACCAGCTCTTTGACGTCTGGCCACTTGCGCTCTTCTTCTTCAAGCTCGGGACGCAGCCCCGGGTTGTCGGTCAGCAGCTGCTCGAAGCCCTCGTCGTCGTCCCAATGCTCAGAGCGGTATTGCAGGTACAAGATCCGGGCCTGCTGGACCTCGGGCGCCTCGGGAACGTCGTCGCTCTCGAGGGGATCGTCAGCCACGGGGACTCCTCATCGCGGTGGGGATGGGCCGAAGCGTGGGCGCACGGGCTCAAGCCTCTCGAAAGCGATACGTGCAGCGCCGGTCGCCGCCCAGGATGTGCTCTTCTCTCTCGACAGCCACCGCCGGCCCCATGGTCTCCCGGAACAGCTCCAGCTCAGCCCCGCACAGACCCTGGCACACGGTCGCCGCTGCACAGATGGGGCAGTGGTTCTCGATCAGCACCACCGAGCCGTCCCGCACCTTCGCTGACTCGGCCATGTAGCCTTCGTCTCGCCGGATCCTCGCCAGGGCCGCCACCCGCCGGGGGAGGTCTGCGTCACCGCCCGGCAGGGCCTCCCGGTAACGCTCCGCCTGGGCCCGGCCGCGCACGGACAACAGCTGAGCCAGCCCCTCTTCGCCGAAGGCAGCTCGCATGGCCGACAACATGTCCACGGCGAGGTCGGCGTAGCCCTCGGGAAACTGCTCCGCCGCCGCGCTGGTGAGATTCCAGATACGGGCGGGCCGCCCCACCGAGCCACGCTTGTCCTCGAAGCTCACCAGCCCCTTCTCGGAGAGCAGCTGCAGGTGCTGCCGCACGGCCATGCTGGTGATGCCCAGGTGCCGAGCCAAGCGAGCCGCAGAGGTGGGCCCCTTGGTCTTGATCAGGAACAAGATGCGTTCGCGGCTGCCGGCATCCCCTTCGAGTTTCATGAGATCAGCGTAACCCATCCCCGGCATTGAGCAATCTCGCGCTTGCTCAATGACCGAGGTCGGGCTCAAGCCCGAAGGCTCGATGGTCCGAAGAAAGAGAGGCCCCGGATCTTGTCCGAGGCCGTCCCTGACAGGAAAAGAGCCCCCCATGCCTTCCCCCACCCAGCATTCGGCCCCCGCGCGTTGCAGCCCGGAGCGGCCCTCTCGCTTCGGCCCGGCCAAGTCACTGCTCTCCCTCGCCCTCCTCGGCGGCATGGCGGGAGTGGTCTTCCCCGGCGTCGATGCCTACGTCAGCCACAGCCGCCACGAACAGGCCGCCGCAGAGCTGGCACAGATCGTCGAGGGCTTTCACCAGCATCGCCAGGACAGGGCCTGCTGGCCCGCACCAGCCGACAGCTCAGCAGTGCTCACCCGACAGCGCGATCTCAGCGCCTACCCGAGCCTCTTCGAGACTCAAGACGGTCCCTTGGAGGGCGGCGACACCACGGCGTCTGCCCGGCTTGCTGCCCGGCTCGACCCGCCCGAAGACCCTTGGGGCACCCCCTACGTGGTCTGCTCCTTCGCCCGGGGCTTCGACGGCACACGAGGCGGACTGGTGCTGCTCAGCGCAGGCCCCGACGGGCAGATCCAGAGCGACGACAAGCAGATCTTCAACGTCCGTCCCGCCGCCGACGACCTGACCCAGCTGATCACCTTCAACCTGCGCTGAGCGCCGCCTGGGCAGGGCTCACTGCAGCGTCAGCAAGGTCACCTCGGGCGGACACATGAAGCGGATCGGCGGAGCCTGGCGACGCTCCACCCCCAGTCCCCGGCTCACGTAGATGCCGTTGCCGTTGTAGCGGTGCAGCCCACCGGCAGCGATGGTGCGGGGCAAGGGCGAGAGCACGATCGGCGGGCCCACCAAGGGCAGCACCACCTGTCCCCCGTGGGTATGCCCCGCCACCACCAGGTCGACCCGGCTGTCCTGCCGCAGGGCCATCACCGCTCGGGGCATGTGGCTCAACACCAGGCGGATGTCGTCGTCCCCCGGCATGTCCTCGAACTCGAACAGGGCCCGGGACGACTCCTCCGACTCGGCCAGACCCAGCAAGGTCAGCCGCCGCTCTCCCACGCGAATGCGGGTGACCTCATCTTCGAGCAGGCGCGCGTGGGTGCCGAGGACGACCTCTCGCAGCAAATCAACTTCTCCGGGATCGCCGGGCACGACCCACACGCCCCCGGGAGCCCACAGTCGATCGAACAGATCGCGCATCTCCGCCACGGGCGCCGAGGCTCGCGAGGCCCCCGACTGAAAGACATCGCCCGCCACCAGGATCACGTCAGGGTGTTCGTTCATGACCTTGGCCACTGCGGCCCGCTCGTGGTCTCCCACGGCCACCGCCTCCAGATCGGCCAGGACCCCCACGACCACGGGCTCGCGGCCTTCAGCAGTCCGGGACAACTCGACGGTGACCCGCTCGACACGGAGATCGTAGGGCTCGATCCAGCGAGCGTGGATGGCGATGGGCAGCATGGCCAGCGAACACAGCGCCACGGTGCGCGCGGCCCCTGAGGCCCGGAGCTCTCGCCCGTGAGTGTAGAGCAACATGGCCCCGCAGACGGGCACGACCACCGAGAGATCGACCCACAACAGCTGCAGCAACCCGAAGCCATCGAGAAACCAGGTGGAGAGCACGAGCGCCTCCAGCATCGTGGCACCGAGCACCACCGCGCCCGTGATCAGCAGCCGTCCCAGACCCAGCTCGGGCAGGACACGCTCCTCGGACGACGCACCGGCGAGCAGCACGACCAGACCAGCCACCGTGTTCAGGAAGCCCATCAGGCAGAAGGACAGAATCTGCGTCATCAACACTCTCCAGCAGGCAGGGGGCCCTCTGGGCGCCCACCAGGCACGAAACCGGTACGCAGCCCCTCCGTTGCGGTGCTTGTCTCAGGAGCTCGCGGGCCGGCCCCTGGCTTATCGGCTCAGTAGCTCATGCGCAAGCGCAAGGAATCGACAAGGGGCCTCAGGCTGGTGGCCCCGAAGGGCAGCTGGGCGGGGGCCTTGTTCAGGTCGAAGAGCACCCGAAAACGCACCAGAGGCATGCCAGAGAGGTCGGTCAGGTCTGCGGTCCAGGCCGTGAGCGAGTCCGGTTCAGGAACATGGGAACCCGCCCTCAAGCCATAGGCCCCCTGAAACATGACCTGTACCGAGGCGTTGTCCGTGACCACATCTGCGAGGGACACGGAAGGGTCCGGCCCGTCGACCTTCACGTCGTTGTGGGGCGGATTGGGCGGATCGCCCTGACCCACACCCTGCCCGGGATAGAGCCCTGGGTCAGAGAAGCCCGCATCGATCACGAACCGGGCGGGCACGTTGCCTGGCACGGGCGCCCCCACCCGCACGGCCCCCTCGCTACCCGGCGGGATGGGCAAGGGGAAGGCGCCGCCCTGCTCGTTGAAGGTCCCGAGGAAGGCCTCGAAGAACGGAGGCGGCCGCCCCGAGCCGTCCCTTGCACGGAGGGACATGCCCTGGAAGTCGATCCACTGCGAGGTGCCGATGCTCACGCTGCCGATGGATGGGGGCGTGAGCGACGGGTGCACAAGGGGCAGGCGGTCGATCACGTGGGCCGGGTCAAAGACCTGGCTACCCTCGACGGTGATCATGAAGGGCGTGCCGTCCGGCTCGGCCAGGGTCACCGCCAGGGGGATCTCGTCGGCGGCGTCCCACAACGTGCCGGGCGGCGGGCCCTGCTGATGGAACGGCTCCAAGAAGGTGACCGGATCCCAGCCCAGGTACGTCTTCATGATCAACTCGGGCTGGGGCTCGAGCACCACCGGCCGGTTGTCCGAGTAGGCGCTCACGGTCATGGGGGTGTCGGCCCAGAACTGTCCCGAACCGCTGGGCCACTCGTAGTTGAGGCCGCTGCCGTTGTTGCCATCGACGCTGGGAATGATCGGCGGGTAGGAGCCGTTCAAGGTGTAGCTGTTGAATCGCGAGCCACCGGAGCCATCGGCATCAAACGAGCGCCAGTGCAGCATGTCGATGTAGCGCAGGTCGTCCGGGAAGGCACTGCTCGCCCCTGGAGGGAAGGCGTCGTTGTCCAGCTGCTTCACCGCGGTGCCGGTCCAGGCGCCCTCTTTCAGCATGGTGCGCTTGCGGGCGAAGGCGTAGGCCCCTTCGGCGATCTGAGCCATGCCCGTGCCGTCGCCCACCTGCAACTGGATCAGACCGAAGCCACCCTGTCCGCCGTCGCTGCGGTTGGCCACGTAGCCGAAGCCGGTGAAGCTGCCAGCAGCGGTGGACGACGCCCGGGAGTCCCGGCCCTGGCCACCGGAGACGTCGATGGCCGCGCCCTGATCGCCGTCCTGATCGGTGAAGCCTGCGGCCCTGTGCCCCGGGTCAGCTTCCATGATGACGCTCCCCCCCGCTTCGAGCAGCACCGCTCCGCCGCTGCCGCCGCCGCCACCTCCCACAAACGTGCTGTTGGACAGCAGCTCGCCGCCACCACCGTCTCCACCCGTGGCGTCGATGTAGCCCAGACGGCCGATGGTGATGTCGCCAAAGCAACGGATATGAATCGAGCCGCCGCCCCCTCCGCCACCGCCACCCTTGGCGTCGAAGACAGCGGGTGAAACGTAGATGCCGTTGAGCAACTTGGGGTAGAACGGCGGCGCCGGTGGGCTGGGCAGAGGGCTGCCCTTGTTGTCGAGCGACCAGATCTTGTGGCGCATGGAGTCGACCCGGCTGCCGCCTCCCCCGCCGCCCTGGCCGCCGATCAGCTGGGAGACCTCACCCCCGGGGCCGATGAAGTCGTTGCTCGGGTCTCCGTCGCCGAAGACAGCGTCGCCTCCCGGCGCGCCAGGCTTGAGCCGCACAGGGTTGATCGGGGTGCCGTCCATGTAGACGCACTGCAGGGCCGTGATGGGCGATCCCCCCGAGTTCAGGTTCTCTTCGTTGCCGTAGATCGCGTCGCGGATCTTGTCGTTCGTCGGGCAGAGGCTGAACGGGAACCACGAGCTGCTGCTCTGCACCTTGTAGACGCCGGCGCCCTCGTGGGACTCATCACCGCGGAAGAAGAAGCTGCCCCCACCGCCCCCCGGCGGTCGGTGATGTTCATCGTTCGCCGAATCGCTCAGCTTGGGCAGGCCTGACCCGGCGGCGTCGTAGCCCATGGTCGACAGCCCTCCGCGGCCGCCCACCGCCTGGAACACGACCTTGCCCGCCCCCGTGATCACCGGGCCGCGCCCCTGCTCGCCGGTCTCGGGCGTCACGTACTGATTGATCGTGCCGGGGCCGGTGGGATCGAACAGGGTGGGTTGGCCATCGCCGCCCCGGCCTCCCCCTGGCCCGCCGGGGCCGCCTGCGTTGGGCAAGAAGCCCGAGTTGAACGAGTCGTCACTGGAGCCGTGGGACGCGCTGACGTCGAGGATGCCGTCGATCTGCACCCGCCCCGTGGCCACGACGCGCAGGGGCAGCGAGCCCTTGACCACCACATGAACCCCTGCGGGGATGATGAAATCCCGAAAGGTGAACTGGCCTCCGAACACGGTCACGGCCTGGGTCACTCCCGGCGTGGAACCATCAGCCAGGGGGAACGCCTGGGAGTCGGTGTCCAGCAACACGGTGGTGAACTGCAGGGGGATGGTGTTCAGGTCCTGGTCGCCCAACGCCGAGCCCGTGGGCTGATAGCGCACCAGGGTCGGGTCGAACCCCGGAGGTGGTTGGGGAATGAAATCTCCCAGGACACCTACGGGCCCCACACCCACGGACGCCCGCAAGCCTCCGCTGTTGCCGCTGGCACCCACGAGCTGGGCCCACTCCGCCAAGGGGCTCAATCCGGTGGCCGAGGTGTCCTCGAAACTGGCGTCGCTGAAGGGCTCGAAGAAGACGTCGTCGATGGGCTGGGCTGCGCCGGCCAGGGGCGTGGCCGTGGTCACCGTGCTCAGGGCGCTGGCCCCCGCGGGAACAGCTGGCGCGGCGGGGTCGGCGTTCACCGCGCTGGTACCGAACAGCGAGGTGAAGATGTTCCGCTGCATCAAGGTCACCTCTGCCCCCACGGGCAGCAGGCCTGCGGGCTTCACGGTCAACACCGCCCCTTCGGGGCCGTTGGAAACCAGGGACACCTGTGCATCCAGGTCGAGGCAGCCGTAGGCGAGGGCGCTGGCAGGGCTCTGCTGCCCGGGGAGCTGGTCGAGGGGGAAGCCAAACGCAGCCACGTCCGGGACTGCCACCGCCGCCACTCCCGAGTTCAGGTTGACGACGTCGATCTGATCCCGGCTGCGATCAAGGGCCAGCAGCTCGCCTTCGCTACGAAAGACCACATCGACGTAGTCACCGGGGAGGGTGATCGACGGGGCCACAGCGTCGGGCAGGCCGTCCGCGGGGTCGAACACCCCGTTGCTGTCGAGGTCGACAGGGGACAGCGGCTGCAGCCGGGTGACCGTGGCGCCAGTGTCTCGCACCAGGGCATAGAGGCTGCCACCGGGCGCCTGGGCGATATCGAGCACCGTTGGCCCCCCCGCCGGAAACGGCTGGCTGGCGAAGCCGGTCTGACCATCGCCGGTGGTCAGGGCCACCAGCTGGGGCGGGCCAGGGTCCGGGTTGCCCAGGGAGGGTCGGTCTCGCAGCACCGTGGGCAGCAACTCGACCAGGCGGCCCGTGGCCCGGTCGAAGACGACCAGGCGACCGTCTACCAGGGTCTGCAGCCCCGTGGCGTCCGCCAGGCCGGTGTCCAGACCGCCCGGTGCGTCGACGGAAAGCGACGCAAAGGACGGGTCGCCCCGCAGGTGGTCGAAGACCGTCAGCCGATCGTTCCCCCCAGCCACGGGCAACAGGGCAAACAGGATCGCCGGGTCGACGCCGGTGGCCAGGCTCGATGGCGTGGTGGCGAAGGCCGGGTTGGCCCCGGGGAGGGCGCCGCCCTGCACCACCAGGGCTGAGCCGTCCCCAGGGGGAGGGCTGCCCTCCGTCAGCGCAGACAGGGCCGCGAACGGCGGGTGAACGCCCAGAGCGTCGGTGGGCACGGTGTGCGCCACCAACAGCTGGGTCCCCCGGGTACGGAGGAAGAACGTCGGCTCAACCTTGCCATCTCCGGTGAGGTCCGAACCCAGCAGGTTGGCCACCGTGGGCACCACCTGACGGTCAAAGGTCACCAGGATGTCTGACGGGCCCGGGCCAAAGGTCATGGCCGTGGAGTCCAAGGCCTGGTTCGAGAACACACCGGGGAAGAAGTCGGTGGCACCGTCGGGTGGTGAGAGGCTGACCACCGCTGGGGGCGCCCCATCTGCGCCGCTCGCTGGGTAGTAGGCGATGGGATTGGCGGTGGTCCCGAACTGGATGCTGCCCCCGGGGCCCACCAGATTCGTGATCTTGGAGGTCAGGCTCGTGGAGACCTGGGCCGTGTAGATCGATCCCGGGAGCAGCCCCGGGATGCCCGCCTCTCCGCCTGCTCCCGAGGGGTCGACGGGCGCCGTGGGCAGGAAGGGCAGGAACTCCACGGCGAAGAGGCTCTGGGCGGGGTCTGTCACCAGCACGTAGGTGCCCTTGGCCAAGATCAGGGACTGGCCCCCAGGGGGGCTGAGGCCCGGGGCCAGGTCAGCGGGGGTGGTGAAGACCGGCAGGGCCGTCGGGGTGAACGGCCCGGCGGGCACGCCATCGAAGAGAAAACGGACCACCGTGTTGAGGGGGGCGCCCAGGGTGGGCGGCACCGCCATGGTGTCCTCGAAGGCTGGGGCCGTGGTGACCTCGCCCGCGGCCGAGCGGAAGGCGAAGCCCAAGAACTGCACGGTGTCATCGGGGTCTGGGGCTGGCCCACCCACGGTGATCACCCCCCCTGAGCCACCGCCGCCTCCCCCGCAGCCCATGGCCAGCAGGGCCAGGAACAGCGCCCATCCTCCTCTGGCCAGGTGGACAGCGGGCCGCCCAGGTCGATGGTCTTTGGCGGGATTCATCAAAGGGGCGCACCTGGCAGCCTGCCCGGTTGGACACAGATCTGGAGCCGGGTCTCTCGTGAATCTTGGGGACATCGGGGTGCGGTCAGAACGGGGCGAAAGCCCAAGAGTCCCGCTGAGCATAGCAGGAACGGGGCCAGAGCCACTTCTGACGCCAGCCGTCACCGATTCACAACAAGTCTCCTCGAGAACTGGAGATTGACAGAACGGCAGCGGCCGCATTCGATGAGGGCCCTCCCCCGAGTCGAAAGTCCCGCCATGTACCGCCCCCTCTTGAGCTTTGCGCTCCTAGCTGCCTTCGTGACCCCGCTCGTGGCCCAGAGCAACATGAACGTCACCAGGCTCGGCAGACTCGATGAACACCCCGAGGGATACAACGACGTGTGGGGCTATGTGGCGCCGGACGGGCGTGAATACGCGCTCCTGGGTACACAGGACGGGCTCTCCGTCATCAACGCCAGCAACCCCCTCGCTCCCTACGAGGTGGCCTTCTTTCCCACCAACAACTGCCTCTGGCACGACATCAAGTCCTGGGGGCGGTACGTCTACGAGGCCACGGACTGCAGCTCAGGCGTCAGGGTCTTCGACATGCTCGACCCGGAGAACCCGGTCCTGGCCGGTGAGTTCGCCCAGTCGACCATCGACAACGCCCACAACATCCAGATCGACCTGGGCACCGGCCTGCTCTACACCGTGGGTGACGGCAACGGCTTCACGGTCTGGAACCTGGCCATCGATCCCGTCAACCCGCCGCTGGTCAAGGTCTGGAGTGGTGGCGGCAACAACTACATTCATGATCTCTACGTGTTCAACGGCAAGGCCCATACGGCGCGGATCTACGCTGGCAGCTACGACATCGTCAACGTGGCCAACCTGCCTGCGGTGAGCACCATCGGCTCGGCCCCCTCTGGCGCGAACTTCACCCACTCCACCTGGGTCAACAACGCCGAGACCACGGCGGTTGTGGTAGACGAGACCACGGGCAACCGGCACTTGTCGTTCTTCGACATCAGCGACCCCAGCAACCCCTCGCTGACGTCGTCGTACTCGGAGGACATCACCACAAGCCCCCACAACCCGTTCATCACGGATGATGAGATCTGCCACGTGTCCTGGTACTCAGAGGGCTACATCGCCCTGGACATGTCCGACCCTGCCAACCCGGTGAAGGTCGGTCGCTTTGACACGACCCCGGGGGCGGGCGCCCCGATCAGCTTGTTCACCGGCGCCTGGGGTTGCTACCCCTTCCAGCCCTCTGGCTTCATCTACATCAGCGACATCCAGAAGGGGCTGTACATTCTTCAGCTCAACTCTGCCTGCCCCACCGACCCGGGAGGTGCGCCGGTCTTGTGCAAGGTCTGGCCTGAGAACGTGAGCGTTCTCGAGAGCCCGCGCCACCCGGTGATCCTCACCGGCAATGACATGTCCGACGCGACCTCGATCACCGTGGGCGACGTGGTGCTCACGCCGCCGCAGTTCACGGTCAAGAACCAGATGCTCTACTTCAACATGCCTCTGGTGAGTCAGCTCGGTCCCAACGCCATCTCGGTGACAACACCCTCCGGCACCACCTCGGGAATGAGCATCAATGTCACCGCGCCCGTGGGCACGCCCCTGCTCGACAGCGGGCCCGCCCAGGCCGCAGACGGCAGCTTTCTTGAGGTCGCCGTGGGCAGCAACCCAGGGGATCTGCACTACATCGCCCTGGCTTTCTCCATCGGCCAGTCTGCCGTGCCTGGCAAGGTGACCTTCGACATCGGCAGCAACTTCAGCGACCTGTTCCTGCAGCCCCTGCTCGTGGCCAACGGAGCCGGAGTGAGCGGCCTCGGGGTGGTGGTCCCGGCCATCGCCGTGGGCGCCACGGTCTACTGGCAGGCCGCCGTATTCGACCCCAACGCAGGCTGGCCCAGCCCCGCCACGAACTTCACCTCCACCACTTTCGTCCCCTGACCACCCGCCGTCACCCTGCGCCAAGAGCTGACCGAGAGCTCACGCGTCCAGCAGCCTCAGGCGCAGCCCCGTCGTATCAGCGGAAGCCAGCCAGCAGACCGTCGAACTGCTCGCGGGACGGTCGCAGCTCGGCTTCGCCCAGCTGGCAAAGGGGCACGTCAGGCAAGCGCATGGTGTCGTCGAGGGCCTGGCTCGCCGGGTCGACGTAGATCAGGCCTGTGTAGACGTGTGCCTGGTCGACCCGATCTTTCTCCAGCTGCTTTCTGGCTGCCGCGATGTCGGTGGGGTCGTAGACGGTCGGGTCATCGGACAGGGCCGAGAGCCTGATCAGGCTGCCATCCGGCATGTCGACGGTGACGGACCCACCGGGGAGCTGCTCGACCTTCTCGGCGTCGTACTCAGGCACGAAGCCCAGCTCGTGCAGCTTGACGTTGTGCTCGCGCAGCCAGTCGAAGCCCTTGGTCGAGTCGGGCAGGTTGTTGAACGTCACGCACGGGCTGATGCAGTCGATGAACGCCAGGCCCTTGTGGTTGATGGCAGCGCGAATCAGCGAGGTCATCTGCTTCTGGTCGCCGCTGAAACTGCGCGCCACGAACCCACATCCCAGCTCGACCGCCAGCTTGCACAGGTCGATGTCGGAGTAGTCGTTGGTGTCGCCGCCCTTCTTGCGACTGCCCTTCTCTGACGTGGCCGAGAACTGGCCCTTGGTCAGGCCGTACACGCCGTTGTTCTCGACGATGTACACCATGTTGGTGTTGCGCCGCACCGCGTGCATGAACTGGCCGATGCCGATGGACGCCGTGTCGCCGTCGCCGGAGACGCCGATGGTGACCAGGTTCTTGTTGGCCATGTTCGCCCCGGTGGCGATGGACGGCATGCGCCCGTGCACCGAATTGATGCCATAGCCGTTGCCCACGAAGTACGCCGGCGTCTTGCTGCTGCAACCGATACCCGAGGTCTTGACCACGTTGTACGGGTCGACCCCGGCGAGGAACACCGCCTGGATGATCTCGCGGGTGATCTGGTCGTGGCCACAGCCGAGGCACAGTGTGCTCTTGCTGTCGCCGGCGTAGTCCGCCTTGGTCAGGCCGATGGTGTTGGTGTCAGACATGTGCAGGCTCCGGCGCGCCGGCGCGCACGGCTTCGATGATGGGTTGGGCCGCCATGGGCAGGCCCGCGTAGTAGTTCAACTTGCGAATCTTGGTGGCCAGGTGTGGCAGCTTGATGCGAATGATGTCGGCCATCTGCCCGTCTCGGTTCTGCTCGGCCACGTAGACCACGTCGCACTCTTCGATGAACTGTGTCACCGCGTCGTGCAAGGGCAACGAACAGATGCGTAGCTCGCGCGTGGCCACCCCTTCGCCAGCCAAGACGTCCCGGGCCTCGGACACCGCGTAGGCCGTGCTGCCGTAGTGGATGATGCCGATGGAGGCCTCGCCGTCGCCCGCAAGGATCGGAGCCGGCGTGTGAGACACCGAGCCATCGATCTTGCGCTTGATGCGCTCGATGACGGTCTTGTACTCGTCGGGATCTTCGGTGTAGCTCGCCGTCTCGGTGTGCCCTGATCCACGGGTGAAGTAGGGCGCGAGCGGATGGCGGGTTCCTGGCAGGGTGCGGTAGGGCACGCCGTCGCCGTCGACCTCCTTGTAGCGAGCAAACTCGCCGATCTCTTCGAGAGCTTTCTTGTCGAGCACCTTGCCCCGATCGAAATCGCGCTCGGTGTAGGGCAGCTCCTCGGAGATCCAGTAGTTCATGCCCATGTCCAGGTCGCTGAGCAGGAACACCGGCGTCTGGAAGCGCTCGGCCAGGTCGAAGGACTGCTGGGCGTGCTCGTAGAGTTCGACGGGCCCGGCCGGCAGCAAGACGATGTGCTCGGTGTCGCCATGGGAGAGGAAGCGACAGAGGCTCACGTCACCCTGCTGGGTGCGGGTAGGCATGCCGGTGGACGGTCCCACACGCTGGACGTCGATCACCACCGCCGGAATCTCAGCGTAGTAGCCGAAGCCTGCGAACTCGGCCATGAGCGAGATGCCCGGGCCAGCGGTCGCCGTCATGGAGCGAGCGCCAGCCCACCCCGCACCGAGCGCCAAGCCGAGGGAGGCCAGCTCGTCTTCGGCCTGCACCGCCGCGAAGTTGACCTTGCCCTCTGTATCGGTGCGCGTCTTGCCGGCGATGCGAATCGTCTCTTCGCACACACTCGAGCTGGGCGTGATGGGATACCAGCCCACGAACGAGCAACCACCCATGACGCAACCCAGACCCGTGGCCGTGTTGCCCTCGATGAACAGCTTGCCGTCGTTCATCTGGCGGGGCTCGACCCTCAACGGGCAGGTCGCCGCGTCGAAGTTCTCATTCGCGTAGGCCAGGCCAGCCTTGACCACGTCCTGGTTGAGCGTGATCAGTTTGGGCTTCTTGGCGAACTGTTCGGCCACGATGGACATGACCACGTCGACGTCCATCTTGAGCAGGTGTGCCACCACGCCCACGTAGACCATGTTGGCCAGCAGCTTGCGCAACCGGGGGTCTGGCGCGAACTCCTTCGCCAGCTTGGCGAAGGGCACGACGAACACGGTGATGTCGTCACGCCCGACGCTCTGCGACTGGGGCATCTTCTCGTCGATCAGCAGCACTCCGCCCTTGTCGACGGCGGCGATGTCTTTCGCCACGGTCTTCGGGTTGAGCGCGATGACGAACTCGGTGCGGCCGCTGCGCGCGCTGTAGCCCTTCTCCGAGACACGAATCAGGAACCACGTGGGCAGGCCTGAGATGTTGCTCGGAAAGAGGTTCTTGGGCGTGACGTGCACGCCCATGCGGAAGATCGACTTGGCCAGGATCAGGTTCGAGGAGGCAGAGCCCGAACCGTTCACTGTGGCCACGTTGATGGTGAAGTCGTTGATCGTGTCGTTGCCGCTCAAAGGCGAGGACATGGTAGGCACCGAAATGGGCTGGCAGGTCGGTCCGGAGTGCACTGACGAGTGGCGTTTCCGGCCGAGAAATAGCGGCACAGGGTAGCAGGACATGGCCCGTCCGGAAATGGACGTGAGACCATGAAATCTTGCCAGATCCCCCGTCTCTTCAGGGCCCGGACGACGCCCCCGAACTGTTCATTCAGAGGGCAGCTGATCGAGCAGATCGCGGATCTCGTCGAAGGGCTCGTCGTGGTTCTGCTCCTCGGCCAGGCGCTGACCCAGGGTGATCGCCTGCCGAGCCTCGTCCCAACGCTCCAGGGACACCAGGCAGGCCCCTTGCCGGATGGCAGCCATCATCCAGGACGGGTCGAGTTCGAGGCAGCGGCCGTAGGCAGCAGCTCCCTGCTCATACTCGCCGGCGGCCAGGAGCATCTGGGCCAGAGCGTAGTTGTGCAGGGGGTTGTCGGGTTCAGCAGCGACCAGGGCGCGAAATCGATCGATCTTGGTGGTGCTCACAGGGACCTCCGGGGACCAGGGGCAGGCGACCCTCCCCCGGCCCGGTCGAAACCGGCCCACGAGAGGTCCTCAGGTTCGCCCTTGAGACCGGGCCAACCGCCGCCCATGGTGTCGCCATGCCCGAGACATTCCAAGACGTGATCACCGACCTGCTGCGACAACACCTCCCGCAGGTGCCCGGTCTGGCCGAGATCCATGGTGGCCCGGGCATCGAGCAGCTGGCCCGCTCCCTCAGCAGCTTCTGCGTGGCCCTCGCCGCCGCGAACGAGAAGATCAATCTGACCGGCATCGTCGACCCCGAGGGCATGGCCGTACGCCACGTCCTCGATGCCCTGACGGCCCTGCCCGCCCTCGAGGGCGACGGCGTGCTGGTCGACCTGGGTTCGGGCTGCGGCGTCCCCGGCATCCCCCTGGCCCTGGCCCTGCCCCGGCGGCAGGTCGTGCTGGTCGAGTCCCGAGAGCGCAAGGCCGCCGCCCTCGCTGCCCTGGTGGACGAACTGGGCCTCTCTCCCCGGGTGTCTGCGGTGCGGGCCCGAGGCGAGCTCTGGCTGGCCGAGCACCCAGCGGACGAGGTGGTCACTCGAGCCGTGGGCTCCATCGCTGATCAGCTGAAGCTCCTGCGCAAGGCCCGCCACGCCTTCAACCGCCTGGTCATGCTCAAAGGCCCCGGGGCTGACGACGAGTTCAGCCAGGTCGCAGACCGGCTCACCGAGCTGGGCTTCGAGGCGCCGGAGCGACTCTCCGCCGACCTCCCCCACGGAGCGGGCAGCCGGGTGCTGCTGGCCTTCGAGCCGACGCGCAAGAGCTAGCAGGCCCTGCGCGGCGTGTCGCCCGCTACGAGAGAGTCACCGGGCAGACAAAGTCATCGGGCTTGATGGCCAGCACAGACGAGCAGGCCTGGGCGATGGTCCGCTCTGCAGTCGAGCCGATGACCACCCCGGCCAGGCCACCCCGGCCGATGGTGCCCAGGACGATCAGGGTCGCGTCGAGCTTGGCCTCGGCCTTGACGATCTGCTCTGAGGGTCGCCCCTCGGCCATCCACAGCTTGACCTCGACGCCCGCGTCTGCAGCCAGGCCGTCGGTCAGCGTGTGCAGCTCGGCCCATGCCTGCTCGCGACAGTCAGCCTCGTAAGACTGCACCTCTGCCGCATCGACGTTGCGCAGGCGCATGCCCCCCTCAAGCGGGTACTCGGGGACGTGCAGCACGTTCCATTTGCGCTCGCTGAGCGCGGCGATCGATGCGGACAGGCTCAGCACCCGGGACGCGGGCCCGTGATCCAGAGCCACCGCCGAGAGGATCGAGCCCTGTCCCTTGGGGGTCGGGTCCCGCGGAGCCACCCAGACCGGGCAGGGGCATTTTCGAATCAGCTGGGTGGCCATGTTGCTGACGATCTCGCCCCCTGGCTCGCCAGAGCGCCTGGCGGAGACCACCGCCAGATCGTATCCACCCCGCAACACCTCGCGGATGACTTCGAGGAACGGGACACCGGCCTTGACCAGCACCTGGACGTCTCCAGCATCCAGGAGCGACACGAAGCGATCGGTGAGGCTCTTGCGCGCCGCTTCTGCCACGGCCTCGGCGTGGAGTTGCCCGTCAGGGACCACCGTGATCACGGTGACCTGGGCTGGCCGCTGCTGCTGCTTGTAAAGGCCGCTGACCACCTGGGCCAGGGCCTCGACCTGCTGGCCAGGACCGTCGGGCGCCCCAAACGACGGCTTGGTCACGTCGACCGTGACCAGGATCTTCGAGAACTCTTGCATGCAGGCGCCCTCCAGACGATCAGCGGCCGACAAGCGGCGCCAAGCCAAGAATGGAGCCGGGGATCGGATTCGAACCGACGACCTCAGCTTTACGAAAGCCGTGCTCTACCACTGAGCTACCCCGGCACACGTTTCTCTTGCGCCGCGAAGGCGGGAACCCTACCAAACAGCCCATTGATCGGCTACACGCCCGGGCCAGCTCACCGCACACAAGGCTATCATCACCCCGTGCACTATCTCATCGATGGCTACAACCTGGCCTTCTGGCTCGCGGGGGATGACGACCTCGACCCCCACCAGCTTCGGGAGCTGTTGCTGGGCAAGCTCGCGACCAGCCGCCCCCCCGACGCCGAATCGCTGCACATCTACTGGGACGTCCGCAGACCCAACCCGGCGATCCCGGCCAACACCTACCTCGACTGGTGCACGATGCACAACGTCCCCGACGCGGACGCAGCCATCATCGACGCCGTCTACGACGCCGAGGCGCCCCGCCGCTGCATGGTGGTCAGCCGAGACCGAGAGGTCACCGGCCGCTCCCGCCAGCTAGGAGCCAAGGTCATGTCCCCCAAGGATCTGCTAGGCAAGACCCGAACCCGGCGTCGCCGCCGCTAGCCGCCAAACCACCCCAGCGCGTGAGCAAGCGTCACCGCCGAAGAACGACCCCCCGAAAGGCCACAGTCGCCGGCCTCTCCAGCTGACGAGGTCGTCGCTGGTTCTCGCCAGGGGGGGTCTGGAGCGAGTTCACGAGGCGCAGCCGAGTTGTCTGAGCGCCACGGCCCCCCCTGGCGAGAACCAGCGACGACCGGAGCACCCCAAAGAAGGCCGCGACCTGTAGCGCAGCCCGCAGCCCGCAGCCAGCCCCCTTAGCCGTTGGCCATGGCCATGTCGTTGGACGACCCGCGCCCCAGGTTGCCCAGGGCCCGCGCCGCAGCCAGACCCAGGGGACCGGTGCCGCCCTCCTCGAGAGCAGCATTCACGGCGTCGCTCAGGGCATCGACCGCGCCAGAGGCACCACCGTGAGCAGCCCAGAGCTGACCCACCGCGTTCAGAGCCGCGATGCGCAGCTCGTCGGAACCACCACCCAGGACGATCTGCTCGACCTGCGAGAGACCGGCTCCCACGTGTCCTGCCAGGCCCAGGAGAGCGATCTTGACGTCGTCGCCACCCGCCCGCTCGAGCCCCTGCTCAATGCTGTTGGCCGAGCCAGCCGTGGCCGCGCTGGGCAGGTGCTGCAGCACCTGTGCGGCTGCGATGGCCCGTGAGGCTGCGTCACGAGCGAGCATGTCCGGCTCGCCAGCGACTGCCTGCAGGTCGGCCAAGGCCACCTCGGAGACCACTGCGGCCACCTGGTCGCCGTAGCGTGCGCTCACCAGATCGGACTCGTCCGTGACGATCACCACAGGCACGTCGGCGCTGCGGGGGTCGTTCAGCAGGCCGAAGATGACCGTGTCGAGCGTGACGCCGTTGAGGCCGTCGCGTACCACGATCACGTCCTTCGGCGGGAACTGCTTGGCCTTCATCAGGCCTCCGGCGGCCGTGGAGCTGCCCAGGTGCTGCCAGCCAGCGGCGTTGCCACTGAGCCCCGTGTCACCAATCGAGAACACCAGGCGATCGGGGATCGACTTGAGCGCCTCACCCAGCACCGAGACCACTCGGGCGTCAGCAAGACCCTGGGAGCCCAGAGAAAGTGCAGCAGCCACAGAAACGGCCTGGAAGTCGCTGTCGAGGGCGCCTCGCAAGGCTGCGACCTCGCCCTTGCCCGTGCCCATGCTGTCGATCAGAGCCGCAGCAGCAGCCGCCTGATCGTGCGACAACAAGGTGCCCAGAGCGGCGCCTCGGGCATCGCCAGCCATGGCCAGCTTGATCTCAAGGGACGGCAGCTCATCGGCGGCCGTGGACAGCAGATCGCTGTCCTGCAGGCCCGGGACGTCGGCCCCAGCCATGATCTCGGCCTTCATGGACGCGTGCACCGCAGCCAGACCAGCACTGATCTCCTTGCCACCGCCCAGGGCCATGGCCTGGTCGAGGGTGCCCTCGGCCAGGTGCAGCTGGTACAGGCCGCCCAGAATGGCCTCGCCCATGAGGCCGCCGTCCTGCCAGCTCCAGGCCACCTGGCCATCGGCGTAGGGCTTGACGATGTCGGCGTCGCCCTGAACCCACTTGGACGCCAGGCGCAGAGCCAGGGTCGAGGGATCGCGGGTGCGCAGGCCCATGGCGTCGAGGTCGTCGCCCAGGCGGCTCAAGGACTCGGCGGCGATCTGCCGTACCACTGCTTCGTCGTCGCCCGCGGCCAACCAGGCCAGGGAGGCTGCGGCACGGACGTCGCCGATGGTGCCTAGCACCGAGGCCGCGTTGGCCCGGGTGGTCATGTCCTCAGAGTTCAGCGCTTGCATGAGCGGCGGCACCGCCCGATCACCGAGGCGAATGAGCGCCTTGATGGCCAGAACACGACGATTCGTGTCGGAGCGGTCAGCCAGGGGACCCAGCAGCGCGGGCACAGCCCACTCGCCGTAGGTCGCATTCAGCTCGCTCAGGGCCTGCTCAGACTCAAGGGAGCCAGCAGACAGATAGGTGTCGACCAGGTCGCGCGCCCCGCCGGGATCGCTGAGCACGGCGCTGCGGCCCACCTTCGCGATGCCCAGGAAGCGCTTGGCCAGGGCACCGACCTCGCCGCCGTCCATGAGCATGGCCAGGATCTGGTCCTGCTCGAGCTTCTGCCAGAAGCGGAAAGCGTCTTCGTTGCCCGGGTTCTGGGCCAGGGCGTCCTTGAAGGCGTCGATGGCCCCCTGGGTGTCGCCTGACTCATAGGCAGCCACGCCGGTCTCGAACAGGCTTTCGGCGTCCTGGGCGGCTGCGGAAGGCAGCGCCAGGAACAGGGCTGCAGACGGAACCACGAAGCGACAAAGCACGGAACGGAGCATGATCGAGCTCGCTGAAGAGTTGGGTTCGGGGCCCCACGTAACGGCCGGAGTCGTCGGTCCGCAGAGCGAGGCACAAATCTTAGGCAGGGACCCTGATTTATCAAGGCCGACCGGCGACGTCACGCGATGACCGCCCCGGAAGAGCGAGGAACAGGGCCAGGCCACTGCCCCCCAGGGCGACCCAGGCGGCCGCCGGCGCAGCCCCCTCAAAGATCAGTTCACCGGGCAGAAGCACGCATCCCAGGACGAAAACGGTGGCTGCGAGCCAGGCGATCACCAGCCGGGGCACGGCCCATGGCGAGGGGCGATCGGCTCCCCGAAGAGGGCCCCAGAAACCCACAGGCTGCACCAGATCGTAGAAGCGGCGCAGCTGGCCAGGGTCCACCGGGGGCGTCGCCAGGGTCACCGGCACGACCACCAGGGTCGAGAAGACGACCACAACCAGCAGGGTCCCGGCAAAGACAGGCTGCCCTCCTGCGACCAGCTGATCCGGGAGCAGACCCGCTCCCCACTCGGGCCAGCGCTGCAGGGCCCAGGTGACCGCGCCCGAGGTGATCAGGGCCGCGATCTCGGACCAGGCGTTGATCCGCCACCAGAGCCAGCGGGCCAGATAGACCACGCCCACCCCTGAGAAGAGGGCGGTGAAGACGTCGAACATGCCCCTCACGCTGTCCGAGGCGGCGGCAAAGAAGACGGCCAGCGCCAGCACCAGGGGACCGGTCACCCGGCCAGCCCGCACGTAGTGCTTTTCGGGCTCGTTGGGGCGTAGAAAGCGCCTGTAGAGGTCGTTCACCAGGTAGGAGGAGGCCAGGTTCACGTGGGTGTCGATGGTCGACATGAAGGCGGCCAGGAACGACGCGGCGAGCAGCCCTAGCAGGCCGGAGGGCAGAAAGCGGAGCATCATCTCGGGGTAGGCCGCCTCGTCGTCCGTGCTGGCCAGGACCTGGCCGGCGCGGACCTCATCGCCCGTGGAGACCAGGGGCACGGCGTCCCAACCTTCGACGGCGGTGGCTGGCAGGGCCACCTCGTGGACCGCTCCCAAGCCGTCGGTGAGCACCATGGTCACCTCGTTGACCGAGGTCACCAGGCCGTCCACCGGGCTGGCCACCTGGGCCGGAGGCAGCACCAGCAGGGACGCCAGGGCCACGAGAATCCAGGGCCAGGGGCGCACGGCGTTGTGAGCCACTGCGTACCAGAGCGTGGCCAGCCAGGCGTGGCGCTCGTTCTTGCTGGCCAGGATGCGCTGGACCATGACGCCGCTGCCGTCCGCGTTCTTGTTGGCGAACCAGATCACCCCCACGAACACGGCGAACTGCCAGAAGCTGGCTGTCCAGGTCACCGGGTCGAACAGCTCCACGCCCTCGGTGTTGGGCGCCATGGACAGCTTGTCCGCCGAGAGGGGGTTCGCTCGCAAGGCCTCGACAAGGCCGGCGGTACCGCCGAAGGCGTTGACCACCATGACCATGAGTGTGATCGAACCCGCCAGGGCCACTCCGAACTGGACGAAGTCGGTGAGCACCACACCCCAGAGGCCGGCGACCTCGGAGTAGATCAGGGCCAGCAAGGCGCAGCCCAGCATGACCGCCCAGACCGGCGTGATGGCCACGGGCCCCAGGCTGAAGAGAGGCTCGCTGCTCAGATCGAAGAGCACGGTGAGCACCTTGGTCATGCCCAGGATCACCCAGCCCATGACGAAGCAGTGCATGAACACCACCTGGTAGATGCTCTTGAAGCCGCGCAAGAACCGAGCGGGACGGCCGGAGTAACGCAGCTCCATGAACTCGATGTCGGTGAGCACGGCCGAGCGGCGCCAGAGGCGGGCGAAGAGCACCACCACCAGCAGGGTGCTCATGATGTAGGCCCACCAGCGCCAGTTGCCCGCCACGCCGCCGGTGCGGGTCCAGCTGGAGATGACCAGGGGCGTATCCGAGGCGAAAGACGTGGCCACCATGGAGGTGCCCGCCAGCCACCAGGGCAGCTGCCGCCCGGAGAGAAAGAAGTTCTCCACGGTGCCACGGCTCTTGCGGCCGACCCACACACCGATGCCCAGGGCGAACAACAGGTAGGCGCCGATGACGGCCCAGTCGAGGCCGGTGAACCCTGCGCGACTCACCGACGCAGCGGGTCGATCAGTGCCCGGCTGGGCACCTTGATGGTCGGCTCGACAAGGAACAGGATCTCGGTGGTCTGCTCGTCACTCAGCCGGCTCTTGAAGAACCAGCCCAGCAGGGGGATGTCGCCGAGAAAGGGCACCTTGGTCAGGGTCTCGATGTGCTGCTTCTGGCGCAGACCACCGATGGTGAAGCTCTGCCCGCTGTACACGTGCAGGGTCGTGTCGGTGGTGCGCTGACTGATGATCGGCGAGGACACGTCCACGCCGTTGATCACGAAGGGTGTTGCACCGGTCTGGGACGAGACATCGATGGAGAGATCGACCCGGATCAGGTCATCGGCCACGATGAAGGGGATCAGCTCGACGGTCACGCCGGTCTGTTCGAACTCGGTGGTCACGGTGGGGTTCGTCACCGAGCCCTTGGCCGTGAACACGGGCAGCTTGTCGCCGGTGGTCAGCCTGGCGTGATGGCCGTTGAGCACGGTCACCTTCGGCGTGCTGAGCAGCTCGGCGGCGCCGATGGTCTGCAGCACGCTGATGATGCCCTTGACCGAGAAGCTGTCGTGCACGCCCTGCAGGCTCAGCAAGAAGCCGGGCAGGCTGATCGGGCCGTCAGGGAAGCTCGAGAACCCAGCTCCCGAACCGTCCGAAGCTCCATCATCCAAGAAGGGGATGCCCGAGCCGAAACCTCCAGCGGGTGGGTTCGTGTTCGGGTCATAGGGCAGGTTGCGGTTCTCGAGCTCGGCCACCTTGAGCTTGGCGTCCCAATCGATCTTGTCGCTCAGGTTCACCTCGACGATGGTGATCTCGATCTCGATCTGGGGCTGATCGCCGAGCACCTTCTGCAACAGCTCGTCGATGAACAGCAAGGTGGGCGGCGGCGCGGTGACGTGGATCACGTCGGCGATGTCCGGCTTCATCAATCCGTTGCGTGAGCCGAACTTGTCCGAGACCTCATCCTTGTAGAAGTTCGGCTGCAGCGACCAGCGGATGATCTCGGTGGCCGGGCGCTCCGGAAAGTTCGGTGTGTTCTGCTCTGCGGGGAAGTCGGCCACGTAGGCCCGCATCAGCGAGACGATGTCGTTGCCCCG
Source organism: uncultured Phycisphaerales bacterium (assembly GCA_964537035.1). Classification (GTDB taxonomy): domain Bacteria; phylum Planctomycetota; class B15-G4; order B15-G4; family B15-G4; genus CAZIAK01. Next base: position 99,669 of record CAZIAK010000004.1, read on the forward strand.
GCCGGCGCGCACCGAGTACATCTTGGTCCACGAGCCATCGAGACCATGAATGACCTGACGGCCCAGGCGGTGGAAGTCCGTGGGCGCCTGGTCGGCCAGGAAGTCGGGCTCGAGATCGTCGGGCGTGGCCGCGTCGAAGAACGAGAGCTGGTCGCCGCCTTCGTCGTCAGCCTGGGTCTCGGCCACCAGATCGAGGGGGTCGATCGTGGGCCGGTCTTGAGACGTGGGGCTCACCGCGATCACGGGCGAATCAGAGGACAGGCTCCAGGACGCGTTGGGGGCCTTGACCTCCTCGGTCACGCAGCCCGCAGCGGACAGACAGAACGCGGCGGCGAGAAGGCGTCTCATCGTAGTCATGACTCGGTCGGCGCCCTGCCCAGAGAAAGAAATGCCCCAGGAAAGCCCCGGGGACTCGTCAGCCCATCAGGAGGGAAGAGCCGCAATGACCCTATCGGTGACATCGGGGGCCGGCTCCAGGCGAGAAGTCACCCCACCGGTCTGGACCACGGCCTGCAAGGCTTCATCGCGCACCACGGCCTTCAGGGCATGCTGATAGACCTTCTCCCACTCTGCTTTCAGAAAGTGGTACTGGGTGTCGTCGGGATCGAGATTGAGCCAGTCGCGATAGGCCGGAATGGCCTGCAGGACGGCTTCTTTATCCATCTCGGCGACGCCATCACGGGCCTTGGCCTTGCCCGCCCAGAGCGAGCCGTCGATGTGATAGACGGGCAGCAACTCGATCACCGCCCAGGTCTGATCTTCGATGGCGATCTCACCACCGGAGACTCCGCCCAGGTGGGTGATGACGTGGAGGTCTTCGCTGTCGGCCACAGCAGCCAGGGCGCTCTTGACGCCCTTCTTGGCCTGGGAGAACAGCTGCTTGCCCCGACCTTCCGCACGGTCGAGACCCAGCTCTTGCATGCGCATGAAAGCCGGGTGGTTGCCGTAGACCTCGTTGATGTCGACCTCGGCGCCCCGGGTGGGATTGCTCAAGGGGCCGAACACCACCGTGGTCTTGTCGATGGTCAGCTCGCTCTGGCTGACTTCAGTGGCCAGGACAGGGAGCGCCAGAATCACCATCAATGAGAGCGTTGTTGCCCCGGCCCGCAGGGTTCGACTTGTGGTGATTCGCATGGTGCACTCCCTCGTTCTCGAGACGCCCAGATCGAGAACCTGTCTATTAGCGCTGAGTATATGCCTTGGCACGACCTTCGTGCCGTTTCTGATCCGAGCCGAATCGGTCAGAGGGGGATCTCTCCTCCAAGCGCAGGCAGAAACCAGGGGGCCAGCTCTAGGGTCGACCCTCTGCCTCTGTTCACTTGAGCAGAAGCAGAGGCGGGGCAGAAGAGCTCGGCGGCCAGCCACCCTGTAGCGCGTGCAGCGACACAGGGTGGCCAGCAGCCACAGCGGTCAGGTCAGGAAGAGCTCTCGCCCTCAGACCCGGCGCCGCTACCCACGGCCTCCGCACCCTCTTCGACAGCCTTCATCGACAGGCGAATGCGCTTGTTCTCGTCGATATCGAGAACGGTCACCTTGACCACGTCGCCCATGGAGTACGCGGTCTCCGGCTCACGGATGTTCTCGGGCAACATCTCCGAGACGTGGCAGAGACCATCGGTGCCTCGGGAGACCTCGACGAAGATGCCGTAGGACTTCAGCCCGGTGATCTTGCCCTCGTAGACCTCACCCTTCTTGGGCATGACCTTGGGCTCGGACGAGCGGCTGTCGCGCCCACCGCCACCGCGGCTCTCACGACGACCACCTCCGCCGCCACCAGAACCGCCGCCGGTCTCGACCTCGGCATCAGAGTCTTCGCCCGCCAGCCGCACCCGACCGAAGTCGTCGATGCTGATGACCTTGACGTTGAGCTCCTGGCCCACTTCGAGCACGTCGTGGACGTCCTTGACGTGCTCCTTCGAGATGGCGCTGATATGCAGCAGGCCTTCCTTGCCCGGGAAGATCTCGACAAATGCGCCGAACTCCCGCAGCGAGACGACCTTGCCCTTGTACATGGCACCCAGCTCGGCATCGCCAGTGATGGCTTCGACCGCGGCAGTCGCCGAGTCGATGTCACCCTCGGGACCGGAGGCGATGTTGACCACGCCTTCGTCGCTGACCTCGATGCGCACCTTGAAGTCAGCCTGCAGCTGACGGATGACCTTGCCACCAGGGCCGATGAGAGCACCGATCTTCTCGACCGGAATGGTGCGAGTCACGATCTGCGGTGCCCACTTGCTCACGCTGTCGCGAGCCGAGGAGATGGCCTCGTTCATCTTGCCGAGGATGTGCAGCCGCCCCGCCTTGGCCTGGGCCAGGGCTCGACGCAGCAGGTCAGCAGACAGACCCTTGATCTTGATGTCCATCTGCAACGCGTTCACGCCTTCGGCCGTACCGGTGACCTTGAAGTCCATGTCGCCGTGGTGATCTTCGCTGCCGAGGATGTCACTCAGGATGTAGTGGTCGTCGCCATCTTCGATCAGTCCCATGGCGATGCCCGCAACCGGCGAGCGGATCGGGCAACCGGCGTCGAGCAGGGCCAGCGAGCCGCCGCAGACCGAGGCCATGGAGGAGCTACCGTTGCTCTCCAGGATCTCACTCACCACGCGCACGCTGTATGGGAACGTCTCGGGGTCGGGCATGACCATGTTGACCGAGCGTTCGGCCAGGTTGCCGTGCCCCACTTCGCGACGGGACGTGCCCGTCATGCGGCGCACTTCGCCGACGCAGAAGGGCGGGAAGTTGTAGTGCAGCATGAAGCGCTTGCTGTACTCGTCCATCAGACCGTCGACGATCTGCTCGTCGCGACCGGTGCCCAGGGTCACGCTGACCAGGGCCTGGGTCTCACCGCGGGTGAACAGCGTCGAACCGTGGGTCCTGGGCAGGACACCCATCTCGATCTCGATCTGGCGAATCTCATCGAGAGCGCGACCGTCTGAGCGACGGCCCTTCTTGATGATCGAGCCACGGGTCAGCTCGGCCTCGAGGTCGTGGAAGGCGTTGCCCACGTGCTTCTTGGCAGCGGCGAACTCATCGCCTTCGAGACCGTCGAGCAGCTTCTCGCGAGCCTCGTTGGAGACCGCCTTCATGGCCGCCTTCTTCTCGAACTTGCCGTCGACCGCCATGGCGGCCTCGAACGCATCGTGATAGGCGTTGACCTGATCGGTGAACGGGTTGGCGACCTCTTCCTTCACCTCTTGCTTGGGCTTGCCGACCTTGTCGACCAGCTCCTGGATCATGTCGCAGAGCTGCTGGATGTAGCCGTGGCCAAACATGATCGCGTCGGCCATGACCTCTTCGGGCAGCTCAAGGGCGCCCGCTTCGACCATGGTCACGGCGGTCTTGGTGCCGCTGACCATGAGGTCGAGGGTGCTCGCGGCCAGCTGCTCAACCGTGGGGTTGATCACGAACTCGCCGTCGATGTAGGCCACCCGCACCGTGGCGCCAGGGCCCTGGTAGGGGATGGTCGAGATGCTCAGGGCGGCCATGGAGGCCACACCGGCGAGCACACCGGGCTCACTCTCGCGGTCGTAGCTCACGACCTGGTTGATGATCTGCACCTCGTTGCGATACGTGGGCGAGAACATGGGGCGCACGGGGCGGTCGATCGAGCGGGCAATCAAGATTTCAGGATCGCGGGGCCGCATCTCACGCTTGAAGAAACCGCCCGGCACCTTGCCGGCTGCGTAGGTCTTCTCGCGGTATTCGATCGTCAGGGGGAAGAAGTCGAGGTCAGGGCGACCCTTCGAACTCTGCACGGTGGACAGCACTGCGGTCTCGCCATAGGTGGCGAAGATGGCGCCGTCTGCTTGCTTGGCCATGCGGCCGGTTTCGAGGGTCAGGGTGCGGCCGCCGATTTCGCAGCTCACACTGGTGGGGTTGTTCAGTTTCGTCATTGTCTTTGTCTTTGTTTCCGGATCGACGCAGAGATGGAGTCCCGATTGGACCCCGAGCGCCGATTGCTTGAACTGGGTGCGCAAATTGCGCACGGACCCCAAGCCTGTGCTTGAAGCCCGTTGGTGCTCAGCGGGGGGCGAGACGCCCCCGTGCAGGGGTCAGACGTTTGTCCGGATCCCGCGGATGCCGAGCTTCTCGATCAGCTGCTTGTAGCCTGCGTCATCGTTCTTGCGCAGGTAGGTGAGCAGCCGGTTGCGCCGGCCAACGAGCGTGACGAGCCCGCGCTGGGTGTGCTTGTCCTTCTTGTGCTGCTTGAGGTGCTCGGTCAGACCGCGAATACGCTTGGTCAACACCGCGACTTGAACCTCGGTGGAGCCACAGTCCCGCTCGTGGACCTGGAACTCCTGAATGATTGCGGCCTTATCGGCCATCTTGATGCTCATGTATCAACTCTTGTCTTGATCGGGTGGCGGGTTCTCATGCTCGCCAGCGAAGGCCGGCTGCCGCCACGGATGTCTTCTTCGGATCACACAGATAATTTGGGTGAGATCCTAGCAGACCCCTGAGAGGCCCCGCAAGGCGGCTGAACCCCGAACGACGGGGCCCGGCGCTGATCGCCCTGGCCCGCTCAGCCGTCCGCTGAAGCCGCGAAGGCCTCTTCGGCACGAGCCCGCCTGCGACACGACTCGCATTGCTCACAGGGCCGCTCACCACCGTCGTAGCATGACCAGGTCACGTCCAGAGGGGCGCCTACGGCCATTCCAGCCGCATAGAGTTCGACCTTGGACATCTCCAGGGTTGGCGACTCCACCCGCACCGAGCCCCGTGTCGAATAGGCGAGGGAATCATTCAAAGCGCTCAGATAGTCACTACTATTATCCGGGAAAGTCTCTGCTTCTTCCTTGTTGAAGCCCACCACCACGACATCCAGGGAGCGAGCCTCGGCCACGGCTGCGGCCAGGTTCAGCAAGACGCCGTTGCGATTGGGGATCCACACCGCATCGGCGGTGGCCATGGCCTTCGGGCCATCGAGGTCGCCCAGGTCTGGATGGGGAAGGTCCTGCTTCCCGTCCACGAGCGCATTGCCTGCCAGGGCTCCCAGAAGCGGCACGGCGGTACAGAGCACCTCCACCCCAAGGGCCTTGCCCACGGCCAGGGCAGCCCGCTCCTCTTGCTGGACCGCTCGTTGCCCGTAATCAATGAACAGGCCCCAGCTGAGCTGGCCACCAGCGGCCTGGTAGAGGCTGGCGGCGACCGTGGAGTCCAGGCCGCCAGAGATCAGAATCAACGCTGAGATGGACTCTCCTCCTTGGCATGTTCAAGGGCACAGCCTGGCGGGTGCGAAGCCAGGCGCCTGTGGTGGCAGGCGCCACAGGGCGGGTCGGGGCCCCCTGGCGAAGCTCGTTTGAAATCGCAAAAGACCCAGGTTAGCCGTCCGGCTGGGGTCAGCTCAACGTTGTGGCAATGCCCCCGAGCGACCTGGCAATTGAGTACCCCGTTGTTGCTCAAATCGCGGGCCGCCGCTAAAACGGGCGCCCGCTCCCGGTCCGATCAGCACCGCTGTTGCAGCGTCCCGCCCCACCCCTGGAGGCCCGCCGTGCGAGCCATTGTCCTGTCGATCTGCTGCCTGGCTGTCTATGCGGCCCCGGTTTCATCCCAAGCCTTGGAAGGCATGCAGCCCCAGGCTGAGACCCATTGGCAGGCCCTGTCCAAGGGGCTGAGCCGCCTGGATCAGAGCCTGATTCAGCAGCTCGACGGCGCTCTCTGGGCCGATGTGCGCGACTCGGTGGCCCTGGGTCTCGAGAGTATTGATCAGGCCCACAAGCTGGGTGCGCCCCTCGATGTCTGCCAGGCGGCCCGGGTCACCTTGCGCGCCGTCGGCGCCCGCCAGGACCTGCTCGAGCGGGAGGCCTTTGCCGAGGACACGTCCTACGGGCAGGCCCCCGATGACGAAGAGTCGCGCCTGGCCTGGCTCGACGACGAGTACAACGCTGTCTACGACGGCTACGGCGCCCTGGCAGACGATCTGCTCTACCAGGAGGGTCGCCTGCCCCAGACCACCATGCTCCTGGTCGAGCTGCTCTTCGCCGTCGAACGAGACAACGAGGCGGCGGATGCCTTGAGCCAGGGCCTGGCCCTGTGGCCACGCGAGGCCACCCTGCACGAGCAGGCCAAGGCCTGGGCCGACATCCTGCCCGCGCCGGAGAACCTGGCCGCTCAGCTGCAAGAGCGGGTCGACCTGCTCGACATCGCCGACGCCGACTTCTCAGGCCTGGCCCTCGAGACCATCGCCCTGCTGCAGACCGCCATGGGCCGCAAGGCCTACGATCTGCGTGACTTCAGCCTCTCTGGCCTGGCCTTTCACCGGGCAGCCATCTCCCTGCAGCGCAGCCACTCCATGCCCCGCCAGTGGGGCGCCGACGAGATCGCCTTCCGCCGCGCCGACAACCTGGTCAGCGCCGCCTACAGCTTCTTGGGAGTCGCCCTCAACCTGTGGAGCGAAGACCGCAACGCCCCCAACGCCCAGCTCGCCGTCGAAGCCTGCGAGGAGCAGATCACCAAGGCACTGGTGGCCGTGCCAGGCCACCCTGCGGCGACCCAGGCTGTGCTCTGGCTGGGAGATCACCTGATGAACAAGGGCGACCCGTCGATGTCGTCCCTGGCCGATCAGGCCCAGGCCCGAGACCTCTACGGCCGCATGGCCGAGCGCTTCGACAACTCAGACTGGTGGAACAACTACGCCTTCTGGTGCCGGGAGACGGGCACGGCCAACGAAGCCCTGGGCAACACCGAAGAAGCTCACTCGCTCTACGAGAGAAGCTACGCCGCCTACGTCAAGACCATCGAGCTGGCGCCGGAGAACTCCCGCTACGTCAACGACACGGGGCTCATGCTCTTCTACCACCTGGGCCGCGACCTCGATGAGGCCGAGTCGCTCTTTCAGCGCAGCTGGAAACTGGGCGCCGAGGTCTGCGACAACCCCTTCGTGGATGAAGCGGTCTTCGAGCAGAACTTCAGCGCCTACACGGACGCGATCCTGAACCTGGCCCGGCTGTACCTGCAACGGGGCGACCTCGACCAGGCTCAGACCACCATGAACACGCTGATCGAGCTGGCCCCTGAGCGCATGGACGCCCAGATGACCCGGCGCGAGATCGACATGGCTCGGAGCGCGCGAGGGTGACCCAGATCGGGGCTGGGGACGTCCGATGATCCCAGCCCAGCTGCTGGCCTCGCTGCTGGCCCTGGCCTTGCCTTCGTCGCTGGCCCTGCCCACGTTGTACCCGGCGGACGACGGGCCCGTGGTGGGTCTCGCCGCTGGCCCGATCGACGAAGCCGCTCAGCTCGCTGCTGAGCTGCTGACCACGCCGGCAAAGAGACAGCGCCCCGTGCGCCTGGCCCTGGCCCAGGTGCTGCTCGACACGGGGTCTGCCCAGGAAGCTCTCGACACCCTGGCGCCCTTGCCGCTCGCTGAAGATGGCGAGGCCACCAAGCTCACCGGCCTGATCTTCGCGGCCCTCGGCGACGAGATCGAGTTCGGCGGCGGTGCTGTCGAAGACGCCGACTACTTCTACGGCGAGGCCCTGCAGTACCTGGAGAACGCAGCTGCCCTGGCTCAGGGCAAGGACACGGACGCCGCCGTCGAAGCGGCCTACCTCGCTCTCTACATCTTCGCCGACTGGTCCAAGGCCGAGGTCCTGGCAGACGACGCCTTGGCCCGGGCCCCCGACGACGGCGAGGCCCTGCTCGCTCGGGGCTGCGCCAGGGTGCGGGGCTTCGCCGACATGGAGCGGCACATGACCCCGTCCCTGCGCAGAGACAACTGGGACGTGGCCGTGGCCGATCTGAAACGAGCAGTGACCCTGCTGGGCGCCGACCGCAGCGAGCCCTGGTGGCAGCTGATCTGGATGTACGAGCAAGAGAACCTGCCCGACGAGGCCCTGGCCGCGGCCCTGGCCCATCACGACGCCACGGGCCGGGCCGACAGCTCGACGCTCTTGCGCCTGGCGCTCTCTTTTGCTCGTGCGCAACAGCTAGACCCAGCCCTCGCCGCCCTGCAAGCCCTCGTCGAGCGGGACCCGGACGGCCTGCTGGCCAACCTGCGCGCCAGCGAAGACCCCACCGCCGACGTGGTGGCGTTGAGCTGGGCCATGGGCCCACTGCTCGCCAAACGCCGCCAATCAGAAGCCCGAGACCTGCTGCACGTCCTGGGGCAGGCCGAGCCCGCCGACGCCGACTTCTGGAACAACCTGGCCTTTCTGTGCCGCGAGACCAGGCAATACGAAGACTCGTATGCCGCCTACGAGAGGGCCGTGGCCATCGACGACAGCTCGCCGCGGCTGCTGAACGACACGGCGCTCATCCTGCAATACCACCTGCATCGCCATCTCGATCGTGCCCGCGCGTTGTACGCACAGGCCATCGCCCAGGCAGACGCAGGCCTCGATGAAAAGCCCGATGCAGCCGCCGCCCGAGAGCTGCGCTCGGCCCGCACCGACGCCCGCAACAACCTCTCACGCCTGGGCTCGAAGGGTCGCTAGCAGCTGGTGAAGAGAAGGCCGCGCGCCGAGCACCGAGTGCCAGGCTTCGCCACCGGGCTCACTTCTTCTTGGGGTTGTATTCGACCCGCACCCACTCGGCCCAGGCGCTCTCGAACGAGAGCATCGACGTAGACCAGCACTTCTTCAGGATCTCGCGGGTGGGCGTCTCCATCTTGGCCAGCTTGATGGCCAGGCTCATCTTCTTCGCGTCGCGGGTCATCAGGTAGTCGACCCACGACCAGACGAACTGGTGCTCTTGCGGCGACAGGGCCTGGGTGGGCGTGCTGATCACCCGGGGGAATGACGGCACGTCCTCGGCCATGACGGCCTTCCAGACGTTCTTGCGCCAATCGCCGCCCTTCCACCGCGCTGTGGTGTCCTGCTCCTGGCTGCAGTGGGTGGACGCCTGGCCGTCGAGATCGATCTCGAACCAGTGGGCCAGGCCCGCGTCGAGCCAGCCGTACTTGTCCGCGAGCCACGGCGGGGTCAGGCCCTTCTGCCCTACCTCGAACCAGTTGGGGTTGTAGTACACCGACGTGAGCTGGTGGGTCACGCTGTGGATCCAATGGCGGTAGAGGTCCTCGTCAGAGGTGTGCACGTTCTTGTTGTAGTACATGACCAACGTCGAGTTGTGCTCTACGCCACCTGAGCGACGGGCCGTGGTGTTGCTCGACATGTTCGCGTAGGCCGGGCCCACGTTCATGGCGTCGCGCAGCTTCTCGAAGATGTAGATGTGGTGCTTGTTGCGCATGTTGTCCTTGTCGACCACACCAAGAAGGTCCTGGTAGTGACGATAGAACGTCTCCATGCGCCGAGCGTAGAGGTGGGCCGCGTCGTGGGTGCGGTAAGTCTTCTTCTTCGACGTCTTGATCTTTGACAGATCGAAAGCCAACACGAAGTGGGTCGTCTCCAGGTGCACGATGTCGTTGGCCGTGGCCAGCTTGTCCATGCGCCGCCGCTCTTTCAGCCAGGCGTGCTTCTCGGCGTACACCTCGTCCCAGCGAGCCTGGGCCTGGTCCCGCAGTGACGGCGCCTTGCAGCGCGGGCAGGGCATCCAGTCGAGGGCCATGTCCTGCTCGGCGATGGCCTCCGAGCAGTAGAGGACCTCCCAACCGTCACCCCGCTCGTACTCGTTGAGCCACTTCGAACCGATCTCGAGGTCGACCACGCCGGTGGTCTTGCAGGTGCCGCAGAGCTGGTCGCCAGCTTCTTGTGCCCCCAAGGACGCCCCCAAGGAGCCGACCATGAACGCGACGACGGCAGCGACGCCAAGCACTGAACGAAAGGACAAGGACATGGGCGCGGGCTCAACCGAAGGGGGGGGGATTGGTCGGGTGCCGGGAGGATCGTTCGACTATAGCAGCCAGTTCACACGCGCACCGCGCACCCCGCCGGGAGTGGTGTGCCTTGCGAGAACCGTTGCAGACCTGTCGACACCAGACCAACGAGCGGTCTGTAGCGACCGGGCTACGCATCTAGGCAGACGAGGAAGAACCTGCTCAAGCTAGGCGAGGGGGTACTGCGCCCCGCGCTGCCAGACCACTCGTCCGCCCTTGATGACCAGGCTGACCGGGTTCCAGCCCACCTGATAGCCGAGGAACAAGTGGTTGGGTACATCGAGAACCACCAGATCTGCCAACGCGCCGGGAGACAGCTGCCCGCGAACCCCTGGCAGCCCCAGGGTCTGGGCCGCGTTGCGCGTCGCGGCGGTGATGCTCTCGGCCACGGTCATGCCCAACAGGCCGCAAGCCAGGCTGATCACCGCCACCATGGACGGCACGTAGGACGTCCCCGGGTTGAAGTCACTGGCCAAGGCCACGGACAGACCCGACTCGATCATGGTGCGGGCCGGGGCGACCTCGGGCAGGCGCAGGGAGAAGCACGTCCCCGGGAGCAGCACGGCGGTGGTGCCCGCGGCGAGCATGGCTTCGAGGCCCTCGTCGCTCACCTTCACCAGATGGTCGGCGGTCTGGGCCCCCAGCTCTGCGGCGAGTTCAGCGGCCCCCACCGGCGCCAGCTCGTCGGCGTGGACACGGCGGGCCAGCCCGCAGTCCCGGGCAGCGGTCAAGACCACCCGGGCCTCGTCCACGGTGAACGCGCCCTGGTCGCAGAAGACGTCAGCCGACCGGGCCAGGCCGCGACGGGACACCTCGGGCAGGATGCGCTCGGCCACCAGCCGCACGTAGGCTGCTCGGTCCTCCTTGAACTCGGGGGGCACCTGATGGGCCGCCAGGCAGGTGGCGTCGATGTCCACGGGATGGTCGTCGTCGGCAGCGGCCAGCAGCTCCAGGGCCAGCAGCTCGGTCTCCATGGTGAGCCCGTAGCCGCTCTTGGCCTCGATCGACGTGGTGCCGCTGATCAGAAAACGGTCGAGGTGTGTGGACAGGCGGCCGGCCAGCTGCTCGGGCGTGGCGTCGCGCAAGTGGCGCACGGACGAGAAGATGCCCCCACCGGCAGCCGTGATGTCCTGGTAGGTCCCTCCCCGGGCGCGAAGGTCAAACTCGCCCTCTCGTGTGGCCGCGAAGACCGGGTGGGTGTGCACGTCACAGAAGCCGGGCAAGACCGTGCCGCCCTGGGCTGACAGACGATTGTCAGACTCGAAGCGAGCGTCGATGTCAGCGGCCGGGCCCACGTCGAGCACCAGCCCGTCCTGAATGGCCACGGCCCCCTGGGGGATCAGGCCTAGCGCCTCCATGGCCGCGCCGGTGACGGGGCCCGGCTCGCCCTCCGCCACGGTGACCACCTCGGCCCCATCACACAGGATCAGATCTACCTGGGTCTTCATGCTCACCTCGACGCAGCGCACCACCAGCCCATGGGCCGCCCCCCTCAGCAGGTGGCGATCTCAGGGACCCTCACGCCCGCAGGCGTCCCCGAGGGTTATACTCCACCCCGCAGCCAGGGACGCTCCCTGACCGCCGCCCCCGGCAGGGCGACGCTCTGCCCCGACAGCCGCATCCTGGAACCTCCACCTACCACATTCTTGATGGCAGCCGCGCTGGGCGAGAGCTCTGTCGGCTGGTGGACAGCGGCCCTGGCCTGTCTGTCGTTCCTGCTCGCGGCGCTTGAACACGGCTGGACCAAGCTGCCCCGCACCAGGCTCGCTGACACGTCGAGCGGCCCGGCGAACCGCAGTCGCCTGGAGCGCATGCTGGCCGAAGGCGACCGTGTCGAAGATGCGCTGATCGTTCTGCGCGTGGGCACGCAGGTCGCCCTGGTGATGACCCTGGTGGTGCTCTTCCAGCGCTGGTTCGCCCCGGAGAACGCCCTGCCCGGCCCGGTGAGCCCAGAGATCCAACCGCTGCTCGCCGCTGCGCTCACCGCCTTTCTCTGGATCACCTTGTTCTGCAGGGTGATGCCCGGCGAGCTGAACTCCGGGCTGCTCGAGAGCCTGGTGCGCAAGACCATGACCTTCGTGGTGCTCGTGGCGCGGGTGCTCAGCCCCCCGATCAGTGGCTGGCGCCGGGTCGCCCGCCTGCTCACGGGGCACACCGAAGAGGCCGAGAAAGAGCTCTACAACGACGAGATCCTGTCGGCCCTTGAAGAGGGCGAGCGCGAGGGGCACCTGGCCGAAGATCAGGCGGACATGATCGAGCGAGTCCTTGAGCTGAAGGACACCGAGGTGCGCCACCTGATGACGCCGCGCACGGACATGGACATCATCGACGTGAACTCCACCGTGAGCGACGTGCGCGTCGAGGTGAAGCGCTCAGGTCGGTCCCGCTACCCCTTGGTCGAGAACACCGTGGATAGCGTCGTCGGCATCCTGCACGTGAAAGACCTGCTGGAGCACCGCGACGATGAGCTGGTGCGGGAGCTGGGCAGAGAGCCCCACTTCATCCCCGAGACCAAGTACGGCACGGACCTGCTGACCGAGTTCAGGGACAGCCGGGCCCACCTGGCCATCGTCCTCGACGAGTACGGCGGCACGGCGGGCCTGGTCACCATCGAAGATGTGCTCGAAGAGATCGTGGGCGAGATCGACGACGAGTTCGATGAAGAGGTGCAGCCCGAGCTGCAGATCCTTGACGATCAGCAGGTCATCGCGCCGGGAGCCATGCACGTCGACGAGATCAACGAGCAGCTGTCGATTCACATTCCTGAGAGCGACGACTGGTCGACCTTGGGTGGCTACATCTTCCACACCCTGGGGCGTCTGCCCCTCGAAGGCGAAGAGCTGCAGTTCGAGAACCTCACCTTTCAGATCGAACACGTGGCGGACCGGCGCATCCATCGGGTGCGCATTCAGATCCACGACATCGCGGCCTGATCTGAGCGCACAGGCCTGTCCTGAGATGTGGGTCGGGAGTCGCTGACCGCAGCGTCTCTGCCCGCGCTTGGCACGACGCCTGCGCCCCGGCTACCCTGCCCACTCAGGGACACCGTTGCTGGCTCTCGTCGGCCGTGACCCACCACCTTCCCTCCCCACTCTTCTGGCGCTGATCTCGACATGGCCCACACGCTGCCCGACTTGCCCTTCTCTTCCGACGCCCTCGCTCCGATCATCTCGGCGGAGACGCTCTCGTTCCACCACGGCAAGCACCACAACGCTTACGTCACCAACCTGAACAAGCTCATCGACGGCACGCCCAACGCCGACCTCTCTCTCGAAGAGCTGATCAAGACGTCGTCCGGCGGCGTGTTCAACAACGCCGCCCAGCACTTCAACCACAGCTTCTACTGGAACTGCCTGGCCCCCAACGCCGGCGGTGAGCCCAGCGGCGCCGTGGCCGACGCCATCAGCGGCAGCTTCGGTTCGTTCGCCGCCTTCCGCGAGGAGTTCAGCACCAAGGCGGCCACGTTGTTCGGCAGCGGCTGGGCCTTCCTGGTCCAGAACCCCGACGGCAAGCTGGCCATCGAGCAGCACGGCAACGCGGGCTGCCCCCTCACCGGCGCCGGCAAGCCCCTGCTCACCTGCGACGTCTGGGAGCACGCCTACTACGTCGACTTCCGCAACGCCCGGCCCAAGTACGTCGAGGAGTTCTGGAAGCTCGTCAACTGGGAGTTCGTCGCCAGCAACCTCGCCGGCTGACTGTCCCCCAGCACACCGCGGCCTCGGTCGCGAATGTGTTCACGAGGCCCGCCCGTCGATGCCTCTCGACGGGTGGGCCTCGTTCGTTTCATAGGTAGACGTCCAGGTCCTTGGCTCTCAGAGCCGCGACGATCTCTTTCACCCCTTGGTCGTCGTCCCGGCGGCAGACCATGGTCGCGTCTGGCGTGTGCACGATGATCAGGCCGTCAACGCCACGGGCGGCGACCACGCCTCCGTCGGCTGAGACGATGGTCGAGGTGGTGTTGAGCAGCACCGCTTCGCCGTCCACCACGTTGCCGTCGTCGTCGCTGGGCTTCAGGTTCTCGAGCGCGGTCCACGAGCCCACGTCGTTCCACTGCACGGGCAGGGGCAGCATGAGCGTGCCATCCAGCTTCTCCATGACGCCCACGTCGATGGAGACCTTCTCCAAGGTGGGGAAGACGTCCTTCAGGCAGCTCTCGAATCCGTCGCTGCCGAACGCGGCGGCGATGGTGTCGAGGCCAGCAACCATGTCGGGCAGGTACGACACGAAGGCCGCGCGCAGGGCTGCGGGACGAAAGGCGAACAGGCCCGCGTTCCATGAGTAGCCACCCTCGGCCAGCAACGCCTGGGCTCGGGGCAGGTCGGGCTTCTCGATGAACGCGTCCAGGCCGTAGAGCGTCTTTCCCGAGAACTCGCCGACCTTCTCGCCCTGGCGCAGATAGCCGTAGCCGGTCGCCGGGTGGGTGGGCTCGATGCCGAAGACCAGCAGCCGCTCCGGGTGGGCATCCAGGGCCTCCCGTGCTGCGTCCAGGTGCTCGCGAAACAACTCTGGGGGAGTGATCACGTGGTCCGAGGGCATGGCCACCACCATGGCGTCGGGGTCGACCGCCGCCACCAGGCGCCCGGCCAGCCCCAGACAGGGCGCCGTGTCCCGTCCCTCGGGTTCACCCACCACATGTTCGGGCGGCAACTCGGGCAGCAACGCTCGCACCGCATCGACGGTCAGCTGGCTGGTGATCACGAACTGGCGCTCCGGCGGAATCAACTCGCCCAGACGCCGGCTCGTCTCCACCAGCAGCGGCAGATCGCCACCGATGGGCAGCAGCTGCTTGGGACGAGCCTGACGACTCGCCGGCCAGAAGCGCGTGCCAGAACCACCAGCCATGAGCACCGCGTACATCGCCGTCATGAAGCTTCTCCGCTGGTCTCGGAAGACCGTGGCGTGGCCGGGTCGGCGGACCCGCGCACGTAGACCCGGCGCACCCGCTTGCCCACCGCGCAGGCCACCTCGTAGGGGATGGTGCCGATGGTGTTGGCCAGGTCGGGGATGGTGATCTCCCGCTCGCCGTCGCCGCCGATCAGGGTCACCGTGTCGCCCACGGAGACGCCGCCGATCGCGGTGACATCGAGCATGGTGTAGTCCATGGAGATGGCCCCCACGATGGGCGCCAGCTGACCGCGCACCAGGGCCCGGCCACAGTTGCTCAGCCGATAGGAGAGCCCGTCGTTGTAGCCGATGGGCAGGGTGGCGATGCGCGCCGGGCTCGCCGTGACGTGGGTGCCGTTGTAGCCCACCGGCGTCTGCTCGGGGACGTCCTTCAGGTACACCACCTGGGTGCGCAGGGACATCACCGGCTCGAAGTCGGCACCCTTCTCGGCCAGCTCATGGGACAGCACGCCGTAGAGCGAGATACCCGGGCGCACGAGAGGCAGCTCCCGCCCTTCGCCGCCCAACAGCGCGGCAGTGTTGGCGAAGTGCACCAGGGGCGGGGCGATGCCATCGTCGGCCAGCTCGCCGAGCAGACTCGCGAGACGCCCCCGCTGCACGGCGATGAACGGGTGCCCAGGCCGAGAGGGCGAGGGATGGGTCGTCACGCCTTCGAGGACCAGCCACGCCGAGGCCTCGATCAGCCGGGCAAGCGCCGCGGCCCGGCGGGGCTGGGCTCCGAGGCGTCCCATGCCCGTGTCGACCATGAGATGCACCTGGGTCTTGCGACCCTGACGCTCCGCCTCGGTCTCAAGCGTGCGAATGCGGTCCTCAGAGTGGATGCAGACCCGGATGTCGTGGCTGACCACCTGGGGCACCTCGTCGGCGATGATGGTCCCCAGCACCAGGATCGGCGCCTCGATGCCTGCCGCCCTGAGCTCGAGGGCCTCGTTGCTGTCCCCCACGCCGAAGCCCCACACCAGTGGCTCGCTCTCCAGGGCACGGGCCACGGGCACCGCGCCGTGCCCGTAGGCGTCGGCTTTCAGCACCACCAGCACTCGGGCCGGAGACTGGCCGTCATCGGACGACAACCGCTCCCCCACCCGCAGCAGGTTGCGCTGCAGGGCGCCGAGGTCGATCTCAGCCCAGACCCGGTGGCTGTTGTCCGCCATGAGAGAGCCCTCCAGGCCAAGAGTCCCGGGGTACGGGACGGGGTACGTGGGCGTTCATGGACGGCACCGCAAAGCCGCACATTCGCCGGCAAGCATCGTAGCGCGGCGGCGGGGCAGCACACAGCACACCGTCGGCTTGCCCTGCTCAGCGCCGGTCAGCCAGCGCTGCTCTGTTCCGGTCAGCGCCGGTCAGCCCCCTCGCTCGTCCAACGCGATCTCGGCGTGGGAGCGCTTCAGGTACAGGGGCAACACGGTCGCAGGGTCGTCGCCGCCGCTCGCCAGACGGGCCGATGCCAGGCGCGCCAAGAACATCGCCGCGGGCTCGGGCTCGGTGATCACCGCCAGGTCGTCAGCCGCTGTCAGCTGCTCGATCTCTGACGCAGGCACCAGGCACGGCGCCCGGGTCTCGACCATGCCCCGCTCACCGGCTCGGTCGTAGTCGGCCCGGTAGCACTCTCCCCGGCGAGCGTCGACCACGGTGATCACGGTCTGCACCTCGGGGCGCGACGCCAGCAGGGACGCCGCCGCGCTGGACACCGAGGGCAGGCCTACCAGGGGCAGACCACTCGGCCAGCAAAGGGCGCGGGCGAAGGCGATGGCTGAGCGCAGGCCCGTGTACGAGCCGGGGCCCACTCCCACCGCCACTCCGGCGAGGTCAGCCACCTCCAGCTGCCGGGCGGCGAGCAACCCAGCCACCGCCGGGGCCAGCTGAGCCGTGCCCCGCTCACCGGCGGGCTGCTGCCAGGTGCCCCAGTCGCTGCCATCCGGGCCCAGCACCGCCGCCGCGGCCCGCAGGGTGGACGCATCGAAAGCCAGCACGGGAGCCGACAAGCTCGCAGGGCCACTCACGCCGTGGCCGCGCCGTCGGGGCCGTGGATGGCGATCTCTTCTGTCCACACCTGGGACAGCTCGGCGGCCAGATCGTCGACGGTGTCGCCATCGATCCCCTCGACCATGACCCGGGCCAGGCGTTCGGTGCCGGAGTAGCGCAGCACGATGCGGATGTCGTTGCCGAAGCGCCCCTCGGCCATGGCCACCCGCTCTTGCAGGGCGGGCAGGCGGTCGACGGGCGGGCGAGATTCAACGGGCACGTTGAGCAGCACCTGCGGCACCACGGGCATGGCGTCGATGACCTGGGCCAGGGTCTGGTCCGTGTCGATCAGCGCCTGCAGCACGCGCAGGGCGGTGTACAGGCCGTCGCCGGTGTATTCGTGCTCGGCGCCGAAGAGCAGGTGCCCCGAGTCTTCGCCCCCCAGCCCGTAGTCGCCCGTGCGCATGGCCGCCTTCACGTAGCGATCGCCCACGGCGGTGCGTAGCAAGGTGATGCCATGGCTGTCGAGCATGCGCTGCAGGCCCAGGTTGCTCATCACCGTGGCCACCACGGTGCTGCCCGGCAGCCGTCCTGCGCCGTCGAGCCAGGTGCCCAACAGGCCCAGCATGTGATCGCCGGTGCAGGCTCGGCCCAGGGCGTCGACCATGAGCACCCGATCGGCGTCCCCGTCGAAGGCCAGGCCCAGGTCGAACTGGCCATCCCTGTTGGCGGTGGCGATGCGATCGAGATGGGTGGAGCCGCAGTCGTCGTTGATGTTGCGGCCGTTGGGTTCGGCGCACTCGAGGGTGACCGTGGCGCCCAGGGCCCTGAGCACAGCAGGCGCCGTGCGGCTGGCGGCACCGTGAGCGCAGTCGACCACCATGGTGAAACGGGACAGGTCGAGGCCCTTGAAGTGCGCCAGCACCGCGTCGACGTACTCGGCCACGCCGTCGTCTTCGTGCACGGCCGAAGCGCCTCCGGCCAGGGAGACCTCGGCGGGCAGCCTGCCGTCTGATTCGCCGCCCAGGTCTTCGACCCGAGCCTCCAGGGCGTGTTCCTGTGTATCGGTGAGCTTGTGTCCCCCGGCGCCGAAGACCTTGACGCCGTTGTCTTCCCAGGGGTTGTGGGAGGCCGAGATGACCACGCCCCTCAGGGCGCCCCGAGCCCGCATGGCCATGGCCAGACCGGGGGTGGGCAGGACGCCCAGGTCGATCACCTTGGCACCCGCCGCGTTCAGTCCGTCGGCCAGGGCGGTGGTGATGGCGGGGCCAGACTCCCGGGTGTCCCGAGCCAGCAAGACCAGGGCCTGCGCGCCCGGCTCTGCGCCACGTTCGCCCAGGTCGGCCTGTGCCTGCTCACCGAGGGCCAGCCCCAGACGCACCAGAAAGGGCGTGGCCAACGGGCCCACCCCGGCCTTGCCGCGAATGCCGTCGGTGCCGAACCAGGTGCGGCTCAAGGCGAGTCTCCAGTGACGTTGGTCGGTGGGATGGTGGCGATCTCTTCGAGCGTGTACTTGATCTGAGGGGTGCCGCCCTTGTTGGCAGCCTCGATGCGGATCGAATCCGGGAGCAGGTTGGGCGTTGCCACGTCGATGTTCGCCACGGGCAATCGAGCGTCAGCCCAATCGAACACCGGGTGGATTTTCTTGAGCAGCTGCTCGTCGCTGTACAGATTCGTGTCGAGCAGCTCCTTGGGACCGATGACCTGGATGTCCACCGTCTCGGTGCGGTCGACCCAACGCATGCCCCGCAGACCCAGCGCCTCTTCGTTCTCGTAGCGCACGGGCACGGAGTAGAGCAGCCGCACCAGGTCCTCTTCGTAAATGGGTACCTGGACCGTGACCGAGTCGATCAGCGCCAAGCGCACGGTACGGTCCACCTGATCACGGTCGAGGCTCACGGTGCGGCTCACGGTGTAGGCCTCGCCCTCCAGGTCGATCACCTGAAAGACCAGCAGCGCGGGGTTGTCGCGGATGGCCTTGATGTTGAGCCTGGGGCCGATCAGCTCGACCTGGCTCGGAGTGACCAAGGCCCGGCTCTCGTCGACCTTGTGGCCGGGCTTGGGCACGCCGGTGAGCTGCACGTTGTCCGGGCCCAGGTCGAGGGTCATGCGGTCTTCCCTGGCGAGCTGCAGCTCGATCTCAGGGGGCGAGACGATCAGGTCCAGGTCATCGAGGGCCGCGCCGAGGGCCCGAAACTGGGTGGCGTCGCTGAGGGCCAGTCGAAAGCTGCCTTCGTCCGCCGTGCCCAGGGCGTCCGGCGGAATCTCGAAGACCGCCGACAACTGCAACGCATCGAGGTCGGCCTTGAGCCCTCTCACCACGATCTTGGCCTCCACCGCGTCGCCCTGCAGCAGGATGAACTCGTTGGGCTTGACCACGTAGAGCGCGGGCACCCCCACCTGGGAGTCTTCAGCCTCGCGCCGGGTCTCCACCATGCGCAGCTCCAGCACGATGACCCGCTCGCCCGCCAGGTTGCTGGACAACCAGAACCAGACGCCCACGGCGAGACCGAGGGCCGTGAGCTTGCGCCCGATGTCCTTGCGAAAGAGCGTCCAGAACACGGAATGACCCATCAGCCCTCGGCCTCCTGCGCCGTTCGCTGATCGGTCAGGCCCTCGCCCGCGAGGAAGTCTGCCAAGGTCACCAGCAGGTTGTCACGGCCTTCTGTGGTGTGCAGCAGACCGCGCCGAGCCACGGAGACGCGCCCCGTCTCTTCGGAGACCACCACCGCCACCGCGTCAGACTCTTCGGTGACGCCCATGGCCGCCCGATGCCGGGTGCCCAGGTCGCGAGAGACGGACGTCGAATCGGTCAGGGGCAACATGCATCCAGCCGCCGAGATGCGACCGTCGCGCACGATGACCGCGCCGTCGTGCAGCGGGCTGTTGGGATAGAAGATCGACTCGATCATCGCCCCCGAGAGCGCGGCGTCGAGAGGCACGCCCGAGTTCTGCAGCCCCGCCAGCCCGACCTGGCACTCGAACACCACCAGCACGCCGGTGCGCTTGGTGGCCAGGTTCACGATGGACTCGGCGAAGTCGAAGAGCCGGTTGGGCTCGACGCTCGACGAGCGCCCGCTCCGTTCGCTGACCCGGGTCAGGCCCGTGCGCAGCTCGGGTTGAAAGAGGATCACCAGCATCACCAACAGCAACGGCAAGATCACCGCGCCCGCTGCGTCGAGGCGGGGAAACGACAGGGCGAAGGTGAACTCGAGCACGTTCAACAAGGCCACCACGATCAAGATGATCACGCCCACGCCCTTGAGCACCGCCAGGCCCCGGGTGCCGTGGAGAAAGTTCAGCACGGCGTAGAACAGGCAGAACAGCAGGGCGATCTCGATGCCCGCAGCCAGCAGGTCCTTGCTCCAATCAAACTCCATGGAGAGCGGCTGAAGAGCCAACCAACGGCCGAGCCCTGAGCCGGCCATCATCACGGTGAGCTGGCCGGCTGAACGGTCTCGCCCGCCGCTGCGAGGACGGCGCCCACGGTCTCTCCCAACAGGGTGTCGGGAGTGGATGCGCCGGCGGTGAAGCCCACGTGGACCCCTCCCTCGGGCAGCCAGTCGGGGGTGGAGATCATGGTGCCGCTGGCGGGGTCACGATGGCGAATGACGCCAGCCTCGATGGCCTCCGGGCCAATGACGTGATAGCTGGGAAAGCGTCCGTCGCCCACACGAGTGAGGTTGCGCGTGTTGCTGGAGTCGTAACCGCCGACGACGATGACCAGGTCGAGCACGCCGCGCTCCGCCATCTCGGACACCGCGTCCTGGTTCTCCTGGGTGGCCTTGCAGATGGTGTTCAGCTCGCGGAACTGATCGACGCCCCCGTCACGCTCGCGGATCGCCGCCCTGATCAAGCTCTCGATCTCGCGGGTCTCGCTGGCCAGCATGGTGGTCTGGTTGATGGTGCCGATCTTGGCCAGGTGCTGCTCGGGGTCGAAACCCTCTGAACACACGCCATGAGCGAAGCCCTTCAACAGCTCGGCGCTGCTCAGTCGACCCAGCACGAACTCGCACAGGCGTTCAGCCTCGCGACGATCTGCCACCACGACGAACTGCCCGCCCTTCGAGGCGATCAGACTGCACGAGGCCGCGGTCTCTTCGTGACGAACCAACCCGTGGATCACCGTGGTGTAACCGTCTTCGACGTAGCGCAGGGTGCGGCGGTGAGGGCGCACGACCCATGGGCATGTGGTGTCGATGATCGTGCAGCCCAGCAGCTCGAGATGGCGCATGTCTTCGACCCGGGCCGAGAAGGCGGGGATGATGATCACGTCATCAGGGCCAGGACGACCCGGATCATCCTCGGCGAAGGGGCCGCGCAGGAAGCGCACGCCGGCTCGCTTGAAGTCGGCGTTCACCCGGGGGTTGTGGATGATCTGGTCGAGCAGCCAGATGCTCCCGTCGGGGTGGGCCTCAATGGCGTCTCGCACCATGGCCACCGCCCGGTCGACACCCCAGCAGAAGCCGAACGACCGGGCCGTGTGCACGGTCACCCGCCCGCGGGTCATGGTCCCATCGCCCGAGCGGAGCGACTCGATCAGCTCGCTGCGGTAGCTGTAGCGTTGGTGCGCGTCGGCGTAGGGGTCGGCTGTGTGCTTTTTGGTCATGGTCTCGGTGCAGGCGGCGAGCGAGAAGCCAGTCTATCAACCGCCTTGCACGG
This sequence comes from uncultured Phycisphaerales bacterium, assembly GCA_964537035.1. GTDB lineage: Bacteria > Planctomycetota > B15-G4 > B15-G4 > B15-G4 > CAZIAK01. The sequence goes on from CAZIAK010000004.1 coordinate 120,970, forward strand.
GGGCATCTGCGGTGCTCGTCGAGCCTGCCGAGCCGTCTTGGCCACGGCGGCCCCGGGGGCATCGGTCGGTCACCGCGGCCAGCACCGCCAGGGCCTGACAGGCCGCCCGGGCGTCATGCACGCGCACGAAATCCACCCCCGCCTGGGCCGCCAGAACCGTGGTCACCGTGGTGCCGTGCTCCCGGTCATGGACATCAGCTCCGCTCACCGCCCCCAGGAAGGCCTTGCGAGAGCAGCCCAGGACCAGGCGCTGGCCGAGGGCGCAGAGCTGGGGCAGCGCTCCCAGCAGATCGAGGTTGTCCGCGAGGCGCTTGCCGAAGCCGATACCCGGGTCGAGCAGGAGCTGGCTGCGATCGATGCCCGCCGCCACGGCGCGCTCCACGGCGGCTTGCAGCTCGTGGACCACCTCGCTGACCACGTCGTCGTAGCGGGGGTCGTCCTGCATGTGGGCGGGGGTGCCCTGGCGATGCATGAGCACCACGGGCAGGCCCGCCTCTGCCGCCACCATTGCCAGCTGGGGGTCGTCCGCCAGGGCAGAGGTGTCGTTGAGCACGTCGACCCCCACCTCGCAGGCCCGGGCCAAGACCTCGCCGCACGTGGTATCGAGCGACAAGGGGACCGGGACCGCAGCCCGCAGCGGTGCCAGCACCGGCTCCAAGCGCCGCCACTCCTCTGCAGCAGAGACGGTCGCAGCCCCCGGCCTTGTGGACACCGCTCCCAGATCGATGAGCGCAGCGCCAGCCTCTACCGCAGCGACCGCTGCCTCGATCGCCGAGCGGGGATCGAGAGACACACCGCCGTCGCTGAAACTGTCCGGCGTCACGTTGATCACCGCCATGACCCGGGTCTCACCGGGAGGCGGCAGGCCACGCAGGGTCACGCGGGTTCAGGCAAGGGCACGTTGGTTCCGTCGAAGCCCTCGTCGTCTTCGGGCTCAGCGGAGACCGTCGGTGGCGTGGACTCTACGGGGGGAGCGCTGGTGCCCTGCTCGTCATCTTCAGAGCGCAGCTCAGACATGGTGGCCCCGGCCAGCAGGGCCCGCACCTCGGCGCCACTCAGCGTCTCGTAGTGGATCAGCGCTTCGGTCAAGCGTTCCATCTCGTCGCGATGCTCTTCGATGATCTGCGAAGCCTGGCTGTGGGCCGCCTCGAGGATGTCGTGCACCTCTTGATCGATGGCCTCGGAGGTCTTCTCTGAGTAGTTCTTGTTGCGCAGCAGCTCGTCACCCAGGAACACCTCGCCCCGGCTCTCGCCGTAGGACACCGGCCCCATGACATCGGACATGCCCCAGTTGCAGACCATCATGCGGGCGATCTCCGTGGCCCGCTCGATGTCGTTGCTCGCTCCGCCAGAGATGTCCTCGCAGAACTTCTCTTCGGCCACCCGGCCGCCGTAGAGCATGGCCAGCATGGCCTTCAGCTCGTTGCGTCGGTGGTGATACTTGTCCCGCTCGGGAAGCTGCATGGTGGCGCCCAGAGCCATGCCCCGGGGGATGATCGTGACCTTGTGCACGGGCTCGACCAGGTCGGGCAGGGCCTCGGCCACCATGACGTGTCCCGCTTCGTGGTAGGCGGTGAGCCGCTTGTCTTCTTCGATGAGCACCCGGGTCTTCTTCTGGCGGCCGAAGCGCACCTTGTCCCGGGCCTCTTCGAGGTCTGACTGATCGATCGCCTCTTTGTTCTCGATCGTGGCGATCAGGGCGGCCTCGTTCATCAACGCTTCGAGTTCGGCTCCGGAGAACATGGGGGTTCCCCGGGCGACTTCAGACAGATCGACATCGTCGGACAGCACCACCTTCTGGGAGTGCACCACCAGGATCGCCTCCCGACCGCGGATGTCCGGCAGATCGAGGGTGATCTGGCGATCGAAGCGACCGGGCCTCAGCAGGGCGGCATCGAGCACGTCGGGACGGTTGGTGGCCGCGATCATGATCACCGCGGAGTCGGTGTCGAAGCCGTCCATTTCGACCAGGATGGCGTTGAGCGTCTGCTCCCGCTCATCGTGGCCGCCGCCCAGACCGGCGCCGCGCTTGCGCCCCACCGCGTCAATCTCATCGAGGAAGATCACGCAGGGTGCGTTCTCGCGAGCCTGCTTGAAGAGGTCGCGGACACGGGAGGCGCCCACGCCCACGAACATCTCCACGAAGTCACTGCCGCTGATGGCGAAGAAGGGCACGCTGGCCTCACCCGCGATGGCCTTGGCCAACAACGTCTTGCCCGTACCCGGGGGCCCCACCAGCAGCACGCCCCGGGGCAATCGCCCACCCAGCCGGCTGAACTTCTTGGGGTCTTTCAAGAAGGCGATGATCTCGGTCACCTCTTCTTTGGCTTCTTCGACTCCCGCCACATGGTCGAAGGTCACCTGCGAATCATCCGGCTGGATCATCTTCACCTTGCTGCGGCCGAAGGACATGATCCCCCCGGAGCCACCGCCGCCGCGCATCTGGCGGCTGAAGAGAAACAGGAAGAAGGCGATGAACAGGAACCAGGGCACCAGGGTCAGCAGCAGGCCGCCCCAGATGTCGCTGTCAGGCTCGCTGCTCACCTTGCTCTCGTAGCCCACGTCTGCCGGGCCGATCTGCACACCGAGCGCATCGGCCGCGGCGATCAGCTCGGCGACCTTGCCACTGCCCGCGGAGCCCTTGAGGTGGGCCCAGTGCACCTGGCCGTTGGTCATGTACTGAACGAACACGCCCGAGTAGCCCTCCCGGGCGTCCTCACGAGCGCTGTTCATGGTGTAGCCGCTGACCAGCTGCCAGCCCTCGCCCACCTGCCGCAAGGCATCTTCGAGGGTGATGTTCATGGCGATGTCACGATCGACCAGGCGCTCGAGATCAACCAGCTGCTCCACCGCGTAGGGCGGCACGGGGATCGACTCCCACTCTTCGTCGGTCCGGTTGCGGGTCACCGTGGCATCGAGGTAGCGCTCGCCGCGAATGGAGAGCTGGACCACGCTGCCCTGGTAGGCCAGCCGGCGCAGGCTCTGGTACGTGCGCCCGGCGGCTTCGGGGTTGACGGTGGAGAAGCTCTTCATCAGCAGCGCGGCCATGGCCAGGATCAGCACCAGGGTCAGGGCGCTGCCCATGCGGCTCGGCTCGCGCTTGGGAGGCTGTTTCTGAGAATCAGACATGGGTCAGAACTCCGCTTCGAGTGCGCGCACCACATCTCGGGCCAAGAGCCTGAAGACGTCAAGTCGGGCACTGTCTACGTTTTCGGAAAGATTGGGCACAAAGTCGCCGGCCTGGGTGAGGTTCACGGTCTTGTAGACCTCTCCGCTGAAGGCGTCTCGGAGCTGGATTTCGATGGCTATGGACGTGCTGCGAAAGGTCGGCGTGCGGTCGGGGTCCTCGGATAGCACGGCCTGCCTCACATGGACGATGCGTCCTTCGATCAGGACCTCGGCCTCTTCTTTGCTCGTCAGGTGGAGCCCAGGCCTGGACAAGATCTCGGCGACCACCCGCTCGGTCAGCTTGAACTCGACGTCCCGGTAGAAGGTGTCGTTAGCAAAGAAACCAACGAACACCGAGTCTCGATCCAGGGGATAGAGCCCTCCCCGAGACAGGCTCACGCAGCCCTGGGGGGCCAGGGCCGAGAGCAGCACCGCGGTGAGCAGAAGCCACTGAGCTCTCATCGGTCTTCGCTCCAGGGGCTCTTCTCCGGGAACTCCCGGTCGATGGAGGTCAGCCCCGGGTCGGCCGCCATGAGGTCGGGGTCGAGCCCGGCTGCCCGCAACAGCTCGAGGGCCGCCTGTCCGGAGTCGGTCTCGGGATAGAGCACCGCGGCGTTGGCCAGGCGCAGCTGCCGGCCCACCTGCCGATCGCGGCTGGCGTAGAAGTCGGCCGCCATCAGGTGCGTGGCGGCCAGCAGCTCCCGGCAGGTCGCCAGGTCGGCCTCCGCGTCTTTGCGAGCCACTCCCCGGCGATGCACTCGCAGCGAGGTTCGCAGCAGCTCCTGGGTCTTCAGCAGACCGTTGTGGTCGTAACCCGGCCCGTAGACCAGCTTGAGCCTGCAGTTCGCGGCCAGCCAGAGCGACCGTTCGGCCCATTCGCTCTCTGGGTACTCGTCGAAGAGCTGCTCGTAGGTCAGCGAGGCTTCGAGCCATTCTTCATTCTCTTCGCTGGCGAAGAACTCGGCGATGTGGTGCAGGGCGTCATCCGCCAGATCACTGTGCCGAAAGTGAACCTGCAGCAGGGTCATGACCTCGACGCCACGCCCCCGAGAGTCGAAGAAGCCCCCGTAACGTTCATCGTACAAGAGGCGCTCGCCGATCTCGAAGAGGCGCCGTTCGATGGTCACCACATGGGGCGACCAGGGCGCGGTCTCCAGCAGGGTGCGGTAGTTCTTGAAGGCCTTGACGTCGAGCCCCAGGGTCATCTCGGCCTCTGCCGCCAGCCACGCAGCCTCTGCCAGGGCCTCCGCAGACCAGGTCTCCTCGAGCTCACCGCTCAACACGGCCTCGGAGAGCGCAGCAGCCTCTTCGAACGAACCCTCATCGAAGTAGATGCGGGCACTCTGAACTGCATCTGCGTCAGGAATGAGGGCCGGGGTGCCACAGCCGGTGCAGGCTGCCCAGAGGACCGAGGCAAGCAGAAGCGTGCGCATGGGCTCAGGCCACCCGATGCAGGACATGGCAGCGTGGCGGTCGTTCGAGCACGTGGGTCATCACCCGATCGTAGTAACGCCGCATCTGATGGTCGATGTCTGAAGGAAGGCTGATCGAAGACAGGCCCCGTGGGTCGGATCCGGCCAGCTGCCGGATCACCTGGGCCGCCCCGGCCGAAAGTGAAAACGAATGATCTCGCCCATCGCGGCAGCTCCCACAGACGATACCGCCCTGCTCAGGATCGCAACGCAGGATGTGTTTCAAGGTGGGCCGACGGCTACAGGAGACGCAACGATCAAGGGTGAGCTCGAATCCGGTGAGTCTAAGGATCCCGCCCTGCAGCGCAAACACCACCGGGGCCAGGTCCTCTCGGGCCGGAGCAGCCTCGAGAGCAGCCAGATAGGCGAGGGCGAGATCGAAGATCTGAGGCACCCGCTGACCCTCGGGAACCAGCCCCTGCAGCAGCTCCACCAGGTACTCACCGGCCAGGAGCAGATCAGTGCGCCTGCGGATCTGGGGGTGATGGCCCAGCAGCCGCCGTTCGTAGACCTGGGGCATGGCCCGGCTGCCCCGTCGGGAGCTGAAGCTCACCTGGCAATGGTCGAGCAGGTCGACGCCGCCCCCCTTGCGGGACCGGGGCCTGTGCACGCCCTTGAGGATCAGGGGCAAGAGCCCGTGGGAGCGGGTAAGAAAAACGGCGATCTGGCTGGTCTCCCCGAAGGGGGTCCGGCGCAGGGCCAGGGCCTCTGTGGTGACGCGTGGCATGCCTTGCTAGCCTATCACCCGCAGTGCCAGCCTTACGCGCCGAGAACGCGGTCATCGAGCCCAACAGCCCCACCCAACCCGACCGCACCGGCTCCGGCGCGACCGATCCCCGCCCTCCCCGGCCCGCGAGCGTGGTCCTGGAGGATCTCGACGAGTTCGAGAAGCAGCGCAAAGATCGAGTCAAGCGCGGCGAGCCACTGCCCACCGAGCTCAGCGGCAGCATCCACGACCCGAAGGTCTGGCGACGACTGGGTCGCTACATCCCGCCGCACAAGTGGGCCCTGGTGTCGTCGTTCGTCCTGTCGCTGTTCTCCGCCGCCGCCAAGATCGGCACGCTGTTCACCCTGGAGAAGCTGCTCAAGCCCTTCTTCGACGCCAGCGGCGGGGTCATCACCAAGAGCTTCGAGCAGCTCTTCGCCGAGCTGTCCACCGCCTTCAGCCATGGGGCCAGCACACCCCTGACGCTCTTCTCGTGGACCCTGCCCTTCGACCCCTGGCCCTACACGTTCGGGCTGACCAGTTTGTCGATCTCGCTGGAGCAGGCCTGGAACAGCATCCCCCCCAGGGAGCAGCTGCAGATCGCCGGCAGCGCCATGATCGCCCTGGTGATCATCGAACAGATCAACAAGTACTCCCAGCGCCTGATCATGCGCAGCGTCTCGCTCGACGTGGTGCGGGTCATGCGCGCCGACGTGTTCCGCAAGCTCATGCGGCTGTCCATGCGCTTCTTTCACGCCAACCACTCGGCCAAGCTGCTCTCGCGGATCACTTCCGATCTGACCAACCTGGGCAAGCTGCTGGTCGATGTGATGGTGCACATCCTGACCGACGCGTTCACCGTGGTCCTGGCCATGACCTATGTGTGGATGCGCAGCGGCGGTGCGGTGATCCTGGCCCTGGTCCTGGTCACGGTCACCTTCCTGCCCATCCAGATCGTCGCTCGCAAGCTGCGCAAGCGCGAGATCAAGAACCAGCACAAGCTCTCCCTGGTCTTCCAGTACATCCAGGAGTCTCTCGGCGCCCAGAAGATCGTCAAGGCGTTCGGCGCCGAGAAGCACGAGATCGAGCGCTTCAACGGCATCAACGACCGGGTCACAGCGGGTCGCATGAAGGCCGCCGAGCTCAGGGCTCGGGCCGATCCCATCGTCGAGATCATGGGCGCCGCTGCCGTGGCCGGTTTCATGATCTGGGGCGGCTACAAGGTGGTGGACGGCGACTGGCACGGCGAGGAGTTCTTCGTCATCGTCATGGCCCTGATCACCGTGGTGGCCTCGCTCCGCCGGCTGGGTGACACCAACATCAAGATCCAGTGGGGCCTGAGCTCTGCGGATCGTGTGGCGACCCTGCTGTACAACGAGCCGGAGATGACCGACAGCCCGAACGCCGTCGAGCTGGAGCAGTTCACCTCGCAGATCGAGTTCCGTGACGTGAGCTTCGCCCACAAGGCCGACATGCCCGTGCTGCAGGACGTCAACTTCACCGTCCGCCGAGGCGAGACCCTGGCCCTGGTGGGGCACACCGGCTCGGGCAAGTCGACCATCGGCGACCTGGTCGTGCGCTTCTACGACGTCGACTCCGGCGCCGTGCTCATCGACGAGCACGATGTGCGCGACATCGCCCTCACGTCCCTGCGCCAGCACATGGCCGTGGTCACCCAGGAGACCATGCTGTTTCAGGGGACAGTGCACAGCAACATCGCCTACGCCCGCCCGGACGCCAGCCGCGACGAGGTCACGGCGGCCGCGCGATCAGCCTTCGCCCACGACTTCATCGCCAAGCTGCCAGGGGGTTACGACACCGAAGTGGGCGAGCGGGGCATGACCCTTTCGGGCGGCGAGCGGCAGCGCATCGCCATCGCCAGGGCCCTGCTCTCCCAGGCTCCGATTCTGCTCCTCGACGAGGCCACGTCGGCCCTTGACTCGAAGTCCGAGCGCATCGTTCAGGATGCCATCGACAGCGCCCGCAGCAACCACACCACGATCATCATCGCCCACCGCCTGTCGACGATTCGAGACGCCGATCAGATCTTGGTGCTGGAGAACGGCGCCGTGGTCGAGCGAGGCAACCACGCCGAGCTCATGGCCGCGAGAGGCCTCTACGCCAGCATGGTGCGGCTGCAGAACGACAGCTGAGACTCAGGCGCCGGTCAAGCGGTCGAGCAGCTGCCTCACCGCCGCGATGTCCGGGATCTCATCGGGCCGATCTGCCGGGGACAGACCCGCCGCCGCGGCCAGGGCGTGAATGACGAACCGGGCCTGGCGTCCCTCTTGCCGGGTGGCTCGCGGTTGCAGCCAGGTCTCGAGCAGGGCGATGTCTCTGCGCATGGCCACCCCAGCAGAGCGATCTCCCAGGCGCAGCAGCATGGCCGCAGCGCGAAGCCGGGTCGGCCCGTCGTCGCTGAGCAGCTCGGCCCGGTGCTTCTGCTCCAGACCGTCGAGGACGTCGAAGTCGTCAAAGGTGAGATTGCTGCCCGCGTCCACGGCCCAGGTCGGGTCGCCGTAGAGCAGGTGGTCAGCCCAGAGCAGGCGCCCCGCTCCGAAACGTCCCAGGACACCCTCGCTGCCAGACTGCATGGCCCCACCGATGGGCGCGCCCCCGCCGAGTGCGCGATAGAACGGCACGGCGAAGAGTCGGGCCACCTCGTCCCGGACCTCCCACAGGGTGGCCACCACATGACGCACCCCAGCCATCAGGAAGGCGCTGGCCAGGCCACCGCTGCGGCCCATGGGATCTTGCCGGGTGACCAGCTGGCGAGCGTCCTCCGCCGAGCCGCAGGCGTTCAGGAAGACCAGCCCGGGCATGTCCACCCGGCCCGCCAGCTGCGAGAGCAGGCGCACGGAGAAGAGGCCGTCCGAGAAGCGCAGGGCCGACTCGCCAGTGGCCCCATCGAAGTCGGCGTGGCCGGCGTAGTGCAGCACATCGTGTCGGCTCAGCTCATCGCGAAACGTGCGCACACTCACATCGCCAGAGAGAATCGTCACCGGCCCCGCCGTGGGCCAGCCCTCGACGATCTCCTCGACCTCTGCGGCCTCGCGATGGGCGCTGGCCAGATCTCCGCAGGTGTCCGCCACGATCAGCACGGACAAGGGCGACGACATGGCCCGCTGCAGTCCCCGGGAGCGCTCATCGTCCACGGTCACCAGGCGTCCCATGCGAAAGCGGCGTCCCAAGAAATCGTCGCCGTCGTGGAGCAGCTCCCAGGGGATGCCCAGGAGCTGGCGGTCGAGGTGCAGCACCAGGTTGCGCCCCTGAGCCTCGGCGAACTTCTCCTTGAGGAAGTCGGGCAGCAGGTCGACCCAGATGGCCCGTCCCGCTTCGGTCAGCTCGTCGAGCAAATCGTCCTCGCCGGCGTTCGCACGGGCCAGCAGGGCCAGCACATCACGAGCCCGCTCGGCGACCATCCCCGAATGAAAATGGCACGTGCGCGAGGTCTTGATGGTGCTCTCAACCACCGAGCCCTCCTTGAAGGGCGTCACCCGGATGCTGTCCTCTGACTGCCAGAGCACTTGCAAGGTGACTTTCTGCTCAGTGGGACGCATGGTCGGCGTCAGGGCAGCAGGTGAAAGGTCTCGCCCGGCAGGGCCTCGACACCCGGCAAGACCTCGACCGTGCCGCTGGGCAGCAGCACCCGGCGGGTCAGACCGTCGCTGGCCCCGATGACCACCGCCAGATCGAGGCCCGCGGCCACCAGGCGATCGGCGTCCGCCAGGGATGCCGTGGTGGGTTGCGGGCGCAGGCCCGTGGCAGGGTCCCAGGCCAACAGCACTCGGGCGCCCGCCAGGTCGGTGGCCAGCACCAGCGCACCGCCCGCCACGGGAGCGGCGTCGAGAATCTGGAACAGGGGCAACGCAGGCTGGTCCAGCGCGCCAGGCACACCCAGCTCGACCCGGGTCAGCGAGATGTTCTGGGCCAAGACGGCGCCGGCTTCTGCGGCGGCGACCGGGGCTGGTACCACCAGGGCCAGCTCATCGTCGACCAGCACGAGGCGCAAGGGGTCCACGGCCAGCGGATAGGGACGGACCCAGCCGGTAGACAGGTCGTACACCGTGAGCGCACCAGGCAACCCTCCCGCACGACGGGTCAGCACCAGCAACCGCGACCCTTGCAGGACCATGTCAGCCACGGACTGATCGCCGTTGAACCCGGCGGTGAAGGGCATGGCCGCAGAGCCGCTGATCAGGTCGATCTCCCGCACCAGCAGATCGTCTTCGGCCACGAAGGCCGTGCGCCCGTCGTGGCTCACCGCCCAGCGCCGCCCGGACACGGGCTGGCCCAGGGGCTCGATCATGAGGTCGTTGTAGCGATCGTCAAGAAACTGCAGCCGTCCCGCAGAGGGCAGCCCCTCGAGTCCCAGGGCGTCTGGCCTGACGATGACGAACGCCGGGCCCGCGGCTGTGCTGTGGGCCAAGGCGTCGCCGTCGGCGTCGAGCCTGTAGATCACGTTGGGCCGTCGGTCCCAGGCTCCGGCGGAGCGCACTTCGAGAGCGCCCCCCTCGCGCAGCACGTAGCCCACCGTGCCGTCGGCAGAAAGAGCCAGACCGCGCACAGGCGTGGTGCCTGGCAAGGCTGGCTGGAGCACCGTCCCGGTGCGCAGGTCGACGCGCTGCCACCCGACGGTGGTAGGCAAGACCACTGCCGGGGGCTGCACCAGCAAGGTGCATTCCGCACGAGCGGCCGAGCCGAGAACCGAGAAGGACAGCGCGATCAGCCGCCCCGCATCGTCGGGGTCGTCGAGCAGCACGCGCAGTTCGAGCAGGCCTGACTCGTCGGCCACGCCCAGCACCTGCAGCACATCCCCTCGGGGACTGGCCTCGCCCCACACGCCGCTGGCCAGAGACTCCCGCACGGACGGCGGCGCCTGGGCTGCCATCTCGAGTTCGATCAGGATCGCCACGCCCGGGCTGCCCCCTTCGAGCACCAGGGCCAGCTCATCCCCCGCCAAGGGGAACGAGTGGTGCACCAGCAACTCGTCGCTGCTTTGAGCTGCAACCCGTCCGGAGACGGTGAGCAGCAAGGCGAGGAGCAGGGGAGCGATGCGCATGGCGTCAGAGTAACGAGTCAGGGCCAGGACTGTGGGACGTGAGCGCTGAAGAAGATCTGGCCGAAGGGGCTGAACCGATCAGTCCACCAGGCGCTGGGGACGATCGTCAGCCTCAGCGACCGACGCCACAAGGGTCTCGACCAGCTGCGAGACCTTGGCCACCTTGTCGAAGTCGATCTTGTCGAGGGTGTCCCCCGGCTGGTGGTAGTCCTCATGTTCGCCAGCGAAGAAGAACACCACGGGAATACCCTTTTCAGCGAAGTTTGCGTGGTCTGAGCGGCTGTAGTAGCTGTCCACACGGCGGCGATACTTACCTTCGCCAGCTGACCAGCTCACACTCAAGCCCACCCCGGGTCCCGCGGCGACGGCCTGGGCCACCAGGGTGTTGTAGTCGGCGTGCTCGGGGGAGGGAGTGATGCCCACAGAGTCGGGATCGTTGCGACCGACCATGTCCACGTTGATGTCGGCGATCACAGAATCGATGGGTAACGTGGGGTTTTTGACCCACCATTCGGACCCCAAGAGACCTTTTTCTTCTCCTGAGACAGCAAGGAAGAGCACGGACCGGCGCAAGGGCTCAGCCCGACTCGCCAGGGTCTCGGCCACGGACAGCAGGGTCGCGGTCCCTGAAGCGTTGTCATCGGCGCCGTTGTGAACGGCTCCCTCGGAGTTGACGCCCACGTGGTCCATGTGGGCAGACACCACGATCACCTCTTCGCCCAGCTCAGGATCGTCGCCTGGCAGCAAGCCAGCCACGTTCTGGGCCCAGAGCTCATCGACGGCGACCTCGCCACGCAGGGTCAGCTCGACCCCATCGAGAACAAGCCCCGGGGTCATGGGCTCCTCGGCCCGTTCGGTGAGTTCGGTCTGGAAATCGAGTCCTGCTGCGGCGAGCAGGGCCTCGGAGAGCCGTGGCTCGGGGTAGACCCGCACCAACGAGGTCGGGCTCGCGGTCGCTCCGCCCAGCACCAGTCGGGCGTGGGTCGCCGAGCGCCTCAACCAACTGCGCGTGCGCGCCGCCTGCTTGTCGTCTTCACCGCTCAGCAAGATCAGCCCCAGGCCACCCCGCTCTTCCACAGCATCGCGCTTGGTCCCTGAATGGACCCGTTCGTCGAGCCCTTCGAAGCCAGGAGGCACGCCGGTGAAGACAGCGACGAAGCGGCCCTCGATGGGCAGGCCGGCCAGCTGGTCGAGGCCGGACTCGCTGTCCACGACTCCATGACCCGCGAAGACCACTTCTCCTAGAAGGTCAAGCGGCTCGGCACCCAAACCCCGCAAGGTGTAGTCGTCGATGGGAGCCCACGGCTCGGCACCACCGAAGCTCAGCTCAAGGGAGTCGAGGTCGAGCTGGCTGCGGTGCAGGGGGTAGTCCTGGGTGTACAGGCCCCCTCCCCCTGCGGGAGCCAGGCCCAACCCCCTCATCACAGAGGCCAGGTAGGCCGCCGTGATCTCTCCTTCGATGGTGCCGGTCTCCCGGCCTCCCATGGCATCGGAGGCCAGGAAGCCCATGTGGGCTTCGATGCGCTGCCGAATCGTGGTGCGCAGGGGCGCTGGGGTGGTGACCCCGCCAGCGCTGGCAAACGACGCGAGGGGTGCTGCGGTCTGGGCCTGGGTGCCGGAGCAGCCCACGAGCAACACAGAGAGAAGGGTTCGGGTAAGCAACGGGGTCACGAAGACAATCTCCTTTGTGGTCGTAGGGCGCCGTGGCGCGCCGTGCAAGGTCAGTCGTTTCGAGGGTCGATCTGCAACACACGACCCTGGGCAACAAACACCATCATGGGGCCGTCGCCCACGAACAGCGGCCCCTGGAGCAATCCTCCGCCCAGGCGCTCGAAGTCGTAGACAGCTCGACCCACCTCGAAGTCAAAAAGGTATAGCGCCTCATCGATGGGTTTCGCTTCGTCCTCGCTGAAGGTCGCCTGACAGTACGCCAGATAACGGCCATCATGGGAACTGGTGACATGAAAGTGGTGGATGGCTCCGGTAGAGATGCCGTAGCGCCCGCCGCCACGCAGATGGGTCTGCATGAGCTGCAGATAGCCCTCGTTGTCCCGAACCGGCGCCACCATGAGCAGCGGGTCCCCCCGAAAGCCCGCCGAGAAGGGCACCCGCTCCGAGTAGCCCAGGTTGCCCGAGGCCATGAACGAGAAGCGCCCGGAGTCGAGTTCCAGGCGGAAGATGCCCTTGGTGGGGCCATCGAGAATCAGGGCGTCGCCCTCGGGGGAGAAGACGCCGAAGCCCCCCGAGCAGTCCGCGGCGGTGACCCGGCGTGCCGAGCCATCGTCAAACACCCAGGCTTCCCAGCACTCGTGGCCCAGATAGGCAAGGGCCCGCCGAGCCCGGCTCAGCAAGACCTCGGCCCCCTGGGGCAGTGAAGCCAGGCCCTCGGCGTCGGACAGCTCCAGCCAGCCCTCGCCGTCGTCGGCGATCACGACCAACCGTCGGCCGCCCTCGCCCTGGGCAGACAGCACCGGGAGATCGCTGCCGTCCAGGCCCACCAGCTCCCAGTCCATGCCCCCATCACCTGCCGGAAGGTCGGGGCCACTCTGCACCACGCCGTCCTGACCCACGCGCACCAACCCGGTGGGCAGCAGGGCCATGGCCGAACCGTCGGAGGCCAGGGCGGGCAGACCGATCAGCCCCGCTGGCAGGGCCCACTCCCCGACGGGCGACGTCTCGTCGGCGCTGAGAGAGCGCCATCCCTGGCCATCGCCCACCAGAAAGCGGCCCACACCGGGGCGGCCGATGAGCTTGTCCCCGGAGCCCAGATCCACGGGTTCGAGTCCCGAGGAGGACAGCCAAAGCAGCACTGCGGCGAGGATTCCAGCAGAAACGACAAGCCGGGCAACACGGCCCAGGCTGAGAGGAGTGCGGGTCATCGGTGGTCGGTCCAAGGCAGAAGCCCACCAAGCTAAGGGTTTGCTAGCCTTCCGGCGATATGTCCGGACGGGTCTTTCTGCTCTTCATCGTCCTCAACGTAGCCGCGGGTGTGGTGTTCCTCTCCGATTCCGGACCGGGATTCCCGCTCGACGACACGTGGGTGCACATGGTGTATGCCCGGGCCTTGGGCCTGGGTCAGGGTTTCGCCTACAACCCGGGCCAGCTCGAGACCGGCATCTCGGCGCCCCTGTGGACCACTCTGCTGGCGGTCCCCGTGGCCCTGGCCGACTTCCTGAATCAGCGCCCGGACCTCGCGGTCAGGATCTTCTCCGGCCTGGTAGGGCTGGCCATGGCGGTGGTGGCCTGGCGCCTGGCCTCGCCCTCTGGCCGCTGGCCCGCCACCTGCGCCGCCCTGGCCATGACCTTCGACCCGCTCATGCTCTTCGAGCGCTACTCGGGCATGGAGCAGCCTCTCTTCGGCCTGCTCACCCTGCTGCTCCTCGACGCCATGCTGTCCGAGCGACCGGCGCGAGCGGGGCTGCTCAGCGGCCTGCTCGTCCTGACCCGCCCCGAGGGCCTGCTCTTCGCGGCCATCGCGGGCCTGTGGATGGTGCGACATCGCCTGCCGATCCTGCCGTTTCTCGGCCGGGTCGTGCTCTGCGTGGCGCCCTGGGTGCTCTACTGCCAGGTGGTGGCCGATTCGCCCCTGCCCTCGACCGTGGTGAACAAGGCGGTCTTCGTCCCCCACTGGCAGCCCATCTGGCGCGCGCTCTCGGCCCTCTTCGCCGAGACCGGCTGGGGCTGGGCCCTGCCACTGACCGCCGCCGTGGGCCTCTATGTCCTGGAGGGCGGCCGGCGCAACCTGGGGCGGCTGGCCCTGGCCATGGGCTTCGTGCTCCTGCCCGCGGTCTTGCTCACCCGGGTCATCGAGACCCACGGAGAGCCGCCCCAGGTGCCCTACTACTGGGCCCGCTACGCCTTGCTGGCCTGGCCGCTGATTCTCTTCGTGGCCAGTGTGGGCGTGGCCTCCATGGTGCGCACCGCCTATGCCGGCACCCGCTGCCAGCCGCTCTTCGCCGCCCTGCTCATCGGTCCCGGCCTGGTCATGGCCTTCTTGGGCCGGCAGCTGCCCGCGCAGGCCGAGCACCTGGCAGGACAGTTCGCCGCCCAGTGCAGCGACGTCGAGACCCTGAACGTGAGCTCGGCGCTCTGGGTCGCCGAGAACCTGCCCGCGGACGCGGTCCTGCTCACCCATGACGCAGGAGCCTTGCGCTTCTTCGGCAAGCACCGGGTCATCGACATCTGGGGCAACCACAACACGACCCTGCGGCACATTCTCGACAGGCAGGGCGGCGCTGGCGTGGCGGCCTGGTTGAAGAGCCAGGACCCGGACGCCCTGGTGGTCTTCCCCATGTTGTTCGCCCGCAACCACGCCCCCGAATGGAAGCAGCTGTACACCACCCTGCCCGCCCAGGAGTACAACGCTCTCTACGCCCAGGCTGACGACTACGCCTCACTGCTGGGTCTGACCCGTCGGGCGCAACAGTTTCACGTCGAAGATCCCGCCGTGGTGCCCAGCCCGCTCCACGGGGACATGGTCGTCTTCGTCAGGCCATGAGCCCCAGCGCCCAGCCAACCCGACCCGGGGCCGCTGATCCCCACGCACCCGGTCCACCGTCAGGGCAGCTCATGACCCGCCGCTCGCTGTGGCTCATCGCCCTGGTGGCCCTGGCCGTGCGCCTCAGCTTCTCTCTCGCCCTGTCTGCAGACGAGGGGCCCGTGGGCACCCTCTCCGCCCACTTGCTCGGGGACGAGCGGGCCTACGATGCCTTCGCCCGAGACGTGGCGGCGGGCGACAACCAGCGCACCCGAGCCTTCTACCAGGCCCCTGCCTATCCGTGGTTGCTCGGCCAGCTCTACCGGGCCTGGCCCCCTCCCGCCGACAACCCCGACGACTCCGTGGTGGCCCACGCCCCTGTGCATCGAGGCGTGTTCGCGGCGCAACACCTGGCGGGCATCCTCACCGCGCTGCTCACGGCCGTACTGGCCTGCCGGGTGCTTTCACCGCGGGCGGGCCTGCTGGCCGGGCTCATGGCAGCCCTGTCAGGCCCCCTGGTCTTTCACGAGACCATGCTGCTCAAGTCGAGCCTGTCCATGCTGGTCTTCGTGGCCAGCCTGCACCTGTGGCTCGACCTGTTGGAGCGCGGCAGGTCCGGCCGCGGCGCGACCCGGCGCGCCGCCCTGCTCGGGCTCTCGTTGGGTCTGGGCGTTCTCCTCAGAGGCAACATGCTGCTGCTCGTGGCACTGGTCCTCGCCTCTCTCGTCTGGCCCCTCGGCGGTGGACGACGGCTCTGGCGCCAGGCCCTCGTGGTCGGCGTCTGCGCCCTCGCAGCCCTCTCCCCGGTGACCATTCACAACCTGGCCCGGGGCGACCTGGTGCTGAGCACCTATCAGGCCGGCACGAACGCGGCCATCGGACAACCCCTCAACGGCAGCTGGGCTGATGGGCTGATCTACCAGCCCCTGCGGGCCGGGCGGGGCGACGCTCGCTACGAAGAAGCGGACGCCATCGCCTTCGCCGAGGAAGCCACCGGACGCACCATGACCGGCCGGGAGATCTCCGCCTGGTGGTGGCGCTGGGTCGCCGACTCGGTGGCCAGCCAGCCGCTCATTGCCGCTCAGCGGGTGTCGCTCAAGCTCGTGCACCTGTTTCACGGCTACGAAGTCCCGGACGTGAAGTCGTGGGCGGTCATGGCGAGCGCCGCTCCCTGGCTCTCGACCTGGGCCTCCGACCTGTGGCTCATCGGTCCCCTGGCCTTGCTCGGCCTGCTCGTGCTGCCCTGGCGACGGCGCCCCGGGCTGGTGGTTGTACGCGGTGGGCTCTTGGTGGTGGCCGTCTCTCTCGGCCTCTTCTACGTCATGGGACGCTACCGCCTGAGCGCCCTGCCCTGCCTGTGGATCCTGGCCGCCGGTGCCTTGGTGAGCTGGGCCGACGGGGTCGCTCGACGGGCTCGGCAGGCAGCCCACGGCCACGGGGGAGCCACGACCGAGGAGTCCACGGACCACGATCGCCCGACCCAGCCAGCACGCTTTGTCTGGGCAGCACTCGGCGGACGTCCCGCCCTGGGGCTCGCGGCCCTGGCAGGGCTGCTCGGCCTCGAATACGGCCTGACCCTGCCCTCGGACGTCCAGGGCGAACACACGAGCTACGCCAACGCGGCCAGCATCGCCTGCGCACTGGCCGAGAACGCAGACGCCCCCGCCCTCGCCGTGCAGCATCGAGATCAGGCGGTGGACTGGGCTCGCCGGGCCATCGCCATCGCCCCCGGGTTTCCCGCCCCGCGCAACACCCTGGTGCGAGCCCTGTCCCTGCGCACCGAGCAGCTCCCCCCGCGGCAGGACGAAGCGGACGAGGCCGCCTGGCGCCTGCTGCTGCTCATGGACGGCCTGCGCACGGGGAGCGATGTCCAGGACGTCCTCGATGGTCCCCTCGCAGCGCTGCAACAACGGGCGCTGCAGCTCAGCAACCAACCATCCATGGCGGGAGGCGATGCGTTCACCGCCCCACTGCTGGCCTTCGCCTGTCGCGCGGTGGCCCGGCAGCTGTCCCAATCGACCGACACTGCCGAGCAGGCTCTGCAACTCATCGACCGCAGCCTCGCCCTGCAACCTGACGAGTCGTTCGCCTGGATGCAGCGAGGCTCGCTACTGCGCCGCCTCGGTCGCCCAGCCGAGGCG
This sequence comes from uncultured Phycisphaerales bacterium, assembly GCA_964537035.1. GTDB lineage: Bacteria > Planctomycetota > B15-G4 > B15-G4 > B15-G4 > CAZIAK01. The sequence goes on from CAZIAK010000004.1 coordinate 137,996, forward strand.
GCTCAGGCCTACCTGACCGCACTGTCAGCCGGCGAAGACTCCCCCGAGCTACGCAACAACCTGGGCAACGTCCTGCGCTCCCTCGGACGATTCGACGAAGCCATCCAGCAACTGCAACAAGCCCTGACCATGCGCCCAGGCGACCCCCTCATCCTGCGAAACCTCGAACAAGCCAGGGCAAACCGCTAGGACTCGTGTCGGCCGGAAGACACTTGCGAGAAAGCGCAGAACGCCAGAACCTCCACCTCATGAACACCCTGATGAGATGGAGAGGAAACTCGCAAGCCCCCGAGCGATCTCAGGGCAACGAGCAACAACTCCCGAAGGGCCACAGTTGCCAGATCTTCCACCGAGGAGGGCGTGCCTGTTTCTCAGCAGGGGGGTCTGAAGCGAGTGTGGAGGCCCTGCCGACCCTGTCTGAGCGAAAGGCCCCCCTGCTGAGAAACAGGCACGCCCGGCACATCGCAGACAAGGCGAGCTGCGGCCCAGGCCAGACCTCACCCTTGATCAGCGCCGCCCCTCGTGGGACACAAGACAGATGACCTCTCTCATCACTGAAGCCACACCTGCCTTTGCCGACACCAAGTGTGGCGGCTGCACCGCGCTCTGCTGCAACTACTTCGCCCTCGAGATCGACGGGCCAGACGAGCCCGAAGACTTCGAGAACATGCGCTGGTACATCCTGCATCAGGGCGTGCAGATCTTCGTCGACGACGACGTGTGGTATCTGAACATCGAGCGCCGCTGCACCTGGCTGGTGGGCAACCAGTGCGGCAACTACGAGAAGCGCCCGACCATCTGCCGCGAATACACCGACGTGGGCTGCGAGAAGGACGAGCCCGAGAGCGACCTGCTGTTCAGGAACATCGAAGAGCTGGAGGCCTACCGGGACACGTGGGTCGCCGACTACGAGGCCAAGCGAGCCAAGAAGGCCGCCAAGAAGGAGGCCAAGCGGGCTGCGAAGAAGGCGGCCAAGATCGCCAAGCTGAACAAGAAGAACCGCTAGGAGTCCTTGCGTCCTCGGCTCTCGGCTCCTGTGCGCCGTTGAAGGCCCCGCGGTCCGCGACTCCAGCTGCTCTGCCGTCTCTGGGACGAAGGAGCCCAGGTGCCCGTCCGAGAGCCAGACCCTCGACGGCCCTCAGCACGAGAGCCCGTCGTGACCACCGGCGAACAAACCCTGGTCAGGCCACGGTCGCCGGTCTCTCCACCCGCGAGGGCGTCCCTGTTTCTCAGCAGGGGGGTCTGCAGCGAGTGTGGAGGCAAAGCCGACCCTGTCCGAGCGAAACGGCCCCCCTGGTGAGAAACAGGGACGCCCGGCACATCGTGAAGACCGCGGTCTGTGGCGCCGACTCCCGGCTCGCTCAGTCGTCGAGCACGTTCAGCGCCCACTGTTCCAGGTCGCGGAGCTCGACCAGGGCCTCGTCGATGTGCGCTTCCAGGGCGGTGCGCTCGGGAGAGCGACGGTGGGTGGGCTCGAAGTCCTCGATGGACAGCACCGCCTCCCGATACCAGTAGCTCCAGGCCACCAGGATCGAGCGCTCGCGGTCAGAGACCAGCGCCCGTCGGGTGGGGTCGTCTGCCACCGTGTCCAGGTAGGCCACCGCATTGCGGGCTTCTGCCTCCAGCCGCACCCGGGCCGCGCTCATCACGATGGCCAGCACCTCTTCGGCCCGCTCGTAGCCTGCCTGGGCGAAGTGGTGCACCAACGCCAGGGTGGCCAGGCTCACATTGGCCAGCTCGTCCGCGCTCACCTCTGCCAGACGATCGAGGTTGGTGTGGTAGTAGGGGTCGGTGAAGTGCCACATGAGCACGGCCGGGATGCCCCGCTCAAGGAACGACACGTGATCGCTGCCCCCCTCGAAGGGGTTGCTGCGCACGGGCCAGCCCGTCTCGGCCTTGCGCGCGTCCATGGCCGCCATGACGTAGTCGTTGGCGAAGGAGCCCTTGAGGTCGCTCTGGCGTACGTCTCCCCGGCCCCACTCAGAGTGGACGTCGAGGGGCGGGCGGTCCCAGATGGCACCCGGGTCGGGCATGCGTTCGACCAATGGCACCGCACCATTGGTTCGGGGGTCTTGTCCCACCATGTCGATGATCACGGCCAGATCGACCGCATCAGAGGTCGCCCGCAACCACTCTCGGGAGCACTCGAACTCCATGCCCACCAAGAACGTGATCGAGCGGCGAGGGCGAGGCAGACGGTCTTCGCGAATCGCCCTCAGGTAGCCCGCAGCCATGGCCACGGTGCTGGCGGCACCGGAGGCGTTGTCGTTCGCTCCAGGCTCATCGATGTGGGACACCAGGGCGATGGTGCCGGCCTGGGGGTCCGAGCCAGCGATGCGGGCTACCAAGGTGCGTGAGCGGGACTCGCTGAAACGTGAGTTGATCAAGACCTTCACGTAGACCATGCCCCCGCCCAGAAGCCGCTCGAGCACGTCTCGCTTGGCAGCGGACACGTTCATGCCGAAGCCCTTGCGCTCGGCGTCGTACGGCACCGACGAATAGCGGATCGAATCCCGGTAGGTCTCCGCCTCGTTGTAGGCGGGCAGGAACGACGAGATCACACCCAGCGCGCCGCCCTGCTGGACCGCCCGCACGAAGAGGGTCTCGGCGGGCAGGGAGCCGTAGACCACCGTCCCGGCATAGCTCTCTACCGGCTTGCTGTGCTCGAACTCGACCAGGGGGGCCAACACACCCTCGGGCCGGGTGGGGAACGAGTTGCCGCACAAGAACGTGCGCTCGAGCCCTGCCTCGGAGTCGAACGAGTGCAGCACCCCCACATCGGGAGAATAGACCGAGAGGGAGGCGTTGAAGGGCGTCCAGGAGGGTTCGACCGGCCCGAAGTCGTGCAGCTCGACCGTGTCGCCGCCGTCGCCCGAGGCGGTGTCAAAGCCTGACTCCTGGAGCTTCGAGTAGAGGGCATCGAGACTGCGGATGTAGCCCTGGTTGCCACGCATGCGGTAGTGGGGGTCGAGGGCGGCGACCAAGGCCAGCGCTTCATCCTGGTCGAAACACTGCTGAACCTGCGTCAGCGCGTCTGCGAGGGTCGAGCCATCCCCTGGGCTTGCGGCGACCCGGGTCACCAGACCGAGGGACACGACGAACGCCAGGCTCACTTTGCCGAAGAACTTCACGTCTGAAACCTCCCATACCATCGCTGTCAGGCTGGCCACAGCGTAACGCCCGAGATGGACCGTGGCGGCAGCGAGTCGAGAAACCGACGATACCCCTCCCGACCCTGTGACCGGAATATGATCCTGGCAAGGTCATCAGGGAGCCTCCTCTGAAACGAGGGCCCCCGGGGCCTCCCCCATCACCGAGACACCCTGCGAGAGACCTGTGCACGAGCGCATCCTGGCCATTGACTACGGTCGAGTGAGACACGGGCTGGCTGTCTCGGACGGGCTGGGCATGGCCAGCCATCCCCTGGCGGCCCTGCAGCGCAAGAACCCGGCCCAGGATCTACGGCACCTCTCGCGGGTCATCGACGACCGGGACATCCGCCGCATCGTGCTGGGCCTGCCTCTCAACATGGACGGCAGCGAAGGCCCCATGTCGAAAGAGGTGCGCAAGTTTGGCGACCTCCTGGGCGCTGAGCTGTCCCTGCCCGTGGACTACGAGGACGAGCGGCTCAGCACCGACGAAGCAGAATCGCTGCTCATGGACCGTGGCCTGCGCCCCAGCGAACGGCGCCGTCTGCGGGATTCCCTGGCCGCCGCGGTCATCCTCCAGACGCTGCTGGACCGGGAAGGGTGAGGGCAGCAGAGCGGCCGGGCAGGAAAAGCGAGCCCGGTGTGCTGCCCCTCAGCCGTTGACGCTCTTGAGGTAGCGTCGCCCCACGGCCCAACTGACCATGGCCAGGCCCAGGACGGCCATCAAGAAATGGGGAGGCGCCGACAACATCGGCGCAGCCTCGCTCGATCCCGCTCCGAAGAGGTCCAGGCTGCTCGTGGCAGCGAAGACAGGGACGCCGAAGGTGCCTATCAGGACGAGGCGTAGGAGGCCAAGCCTGGACCGCTGGGTGGTGGTCACGGTGCAGAGTCTCGTGTGGTGCCCGGTTGTGCGTCTAGGTGTGGGTACTGAGGCCTTGCGAGAACCACACCGGGGGTCGCGGTGTCCTCCAGGGCCCTGACGGACGTTATCCCGGTTCTCCACAATCGTCAACCCGCTGGACTGGTCAGATGCTGCAGACATCGCTCGGTGATCCCATGGCCTTGTGGAACTGACCATCGGCTGCGAGCGGCCCATCGCTGAAGGCCTGTCCGAGGCGAGTTGAGTTCTCCCTCAAACGGGGGCTAGCCAGCCTCTTGCGCCCGCTCAACGTCTGAAGAAGAGGGATCCCGAGTCGCCCGTAAGCCGGGTTCTGTGACCAGCCCCCGAAGGGGCCGGCGATGACCATGTCTCTGGGGCCGCCGTTGCCGACGGCCTCGAACGCTCTACCCGGAGGTTCTAGCGACGCGGGCAGCGTCATCCCTCCCTATATGAACTTTCTCCCGGTGAGGTTTACCTAGCCGAGGTGATCAACCACCCCGCTGGTGCGCTCTTACCGCACCCTTTCAGCCTTACCCCGGCGCCGCTTGCGCGACCCCGTGGCGGTCTACTCTCTGTTGCACTTGCTCTGGCCTTGCGGCCGGTGGGCGTTACCCACCACCGTGCCCTGTGGAGCCCGGACTTTCCTCCACCCGGCCCTGCCCCGAGGGGCAGGGATGAGCAGCGGCCACCCTGGCGGCTCGAGATCCCAAGATGTCAAAGGTCGGTGGGCGCGCAAGCTGGGTTTGACCCGGCTGTGAGTGAAGATGCCAGCGGCAGCCCGCGGATATCATAACCTCGGCGCCTCGGGCGCGCCCGTTGCGGGCTGGCTCCCGACCCCAGCACCTCTCTCGCCGCGCTGCACTCACCCTCACCGACCTCGGGTCCACCATGGAATTCGTCTACGTCACCAAGCGCTACGAGCTGTTCGACCTGTCGTTTCCCCATGGCTTCGTGGCGGCGGCCCAAGACGATCGCATCGCCACCTGGACCCAGCGCATCAGCGAACGGGGCTTCTTCGTCGAGCGGACCTGGGCCGAGCAGGACAGCTCGTTCAAGCAGATCATCCCCTACACGGTGATGGTCCACGGGGACGACGTGCTGTTGCTGCAGCGCAAGAAGGCCGGGGGCGAGGCCCGGCTGCACGGCAAGCTCTCCATCGGCGTGGGCGGGCACATCAACCCGGTCGATGGGGTCGAAGGAGCCTCCGTGGTCGAAGAGGGCTGTCGGCGAGAGCTCAATGAAGAGCTGTGTATCGACACGGCCTATGGGCTGGAGGCCAAGGGCGCCATCAACGACGAGTCTGGCGACGTGGGCTCGGTGCACTTCGGACTGGTCTACGTGGCCCGCTGCGAGACCGCCGACGTGGCCATTCGTGAAACCGACGTCCTCTCCGGGTCATTCGTGTCTCGCGACGCGCTGAAGCGCCTGGCGGCCACAGAGGGCGAGCGCTTCGAGACCTGGTCGTCGCTCATCATCGACTGCCTCGACGACCTGCTGGGCTGACACCGGCGCACCATGGAACCCGTCTGGCACCTCACGGTCGATGGCACGCCCGCCCCGCTCCCTGATCAGCCCGGGGGCGAAGGCTTCATCCACGCCTCGTTCCCCCAGCAGCTGGCGGGCACCCTGGCCAAGCACTTCGCAGGTGCTGAGCAGGTGGTGTTGCTGCGCCTCGACCCCCAGACCCTGGGCGACGCCCTCGTGCTCGAGCCTTCCCGGGACGATCAGCTGTTTCCCCATGTCTACCGAGCCATCGCAGCAAGGGACGTGATCGAGCGGCGGCAGCTGTCCCTGGGTGCTGACGGGCACTTCGACCTGTCAGGCATCGTGGGGGCGGTCGAGGGCAGCCCGGGACACGTGCCCTTCCTGCCCCTGGGATTGGTCAGCGTAGAGCGGCCCTGGGGCGGCACCCGCATCGCCCGGCGCTTCGGTTGGGACAGCACGAAGCCCCACGGCGAATGGTGGTTGCTGAGCTGCCATCCCCGCGCGGTGACGCCTGTGCGCGGCGGGCCGTCCCTGGCCGAGTGGGTCGACGGACCCGGGCAGGCCCTGGGGCTGCCGTCTGCCGCTGACTTCCCCCTGCTGCTCAAGTTTCTCGACGCCGACCAAGACCTGTCGGTGCAGGTTCATCCCAACGATGAAGTGGCACGACGGCATGGCCTGCACAACGGCAAGACCGAGGCCTGGCACATCCTGGGTGCTGCGGACGACGCCTGGCTGGCCATGGGCACCGCCGACACGGTGAACGCCAACGATCTCGTGGAGGCCGTGGCTGGACATGCCGGGGACATGAGCATTCTCAACTGCCTCTCCCGTCACCCGGCCCGGGCAGGTGACACCTGGCTCGTCGAAGCGGGGACCGTGCACGCCCTCGGCGCCGGCATCGGTTGCTTCGAGGTGCAGCAGAACTCCGACATCACGCACCGCATCTACGACTGGAACCGCGAACCCACCCGAGAGCTGCACCTCGACCGGGCCCGGGAGGCCGCCATCGACGGGGCCCGGGGACGACTGGTCAGCGACGATACCGTTGGCGAGCTTGCCGGTAGCGACGGCTGGACCACGTTGCTCGATGAGCCTGCGTTTCGCCTGGCCCGCAGCCGGCCTGCCAACGCCGTGCAGCTGGCGCCGCGTGGTCGCTTCGCCAGCCTCACCGTGCTGGCCGGCGCAGGCAAGATCACGGCGGGTCCGGTCTCGGCCGACCTCTCGCCGGGGGACACCTTGCTGGTGTTTGAAGACGTGTCCGTGACAGGCCACGGCCTCGACCTGCTGGTGACCGAGCCCGGCGCCTGACAGCTCTCCCCTGGGAAGTTTCGCGTGCGGCGCACGTCGAAGCACAGCCACGGAGCATTTCGTCGGCAGCCCTGACCGGGAGACCTCTCTCATGCAGACCAGGTGGCACGGCTTCACCCTGATCGAGTTGCTCATCGTCGTCATCGTGATCTCTGTGATCTCGGCCATCGGCATCCCCCGCCTGCTGTCCCGGCTGAACCCGGCCGAAGAGTTCTCAACTGCGGCTGAGCTTTCGTTCGCGGAGACCAGCAACGAAGAAGAAGCGGTCAGACCTCGGGGCGTGTTGCCCGTGATTGACGGCGCGCAAATCGAAGTTCAGCTGCAAGCACAGACACAACGGGTCGGCATGAAGGTGGTGAATCGCTACCGCGCCGAGGTTGAAGGCACGCTGGCGGTCGACGCGACCGCTCCGAACGGCGCACTCACGCGCATCGAGGTGCCGTTTCCCGAGTCGCTCAGCGAGGTCGTCGAGTTCTCTGTCATGCTGCACGGGCGGGGACGTGACGGCGCTCCAGAACCGGGCGAACTTGAGCTGCGTCAAGACGGGTTTCAGTGGGTCGGTGATCTCTCGTCAAGCCCCGGCGAAGAGGGAGGCCACGACGAACCGCTGCGTGTGCAGTTTGGATATGTGGTCCGGGGCGAAGATCGCTTCACCCTGGCGCTGCCTCCCGCCCAACAGCTGCGCCAAGTCGACGTCAACGTTCACATCGCGGGCCTCCCGGGAAGCTCTGCCAGTGAGGGTTCGCTCACCCCTACCGCGCAGTCCGACGAGGACCTGCGCTGGGCGTTCAAGAACCTCGTCAGCAGCCGACCCATCGAGGTGCTCTTCCCCGGAACCGAGAGCCCCTTGGGCCAGGCCATGCGTCTGTTTCAGCTCGCCGGGTTGGCCCTGCTGCTCTTCGGCGCGGGCTTCTGGTACCTGGGCGAGCTGTACAACCCCGGCCGCCTCGACAGCTTTCGCTGGGGACACTTCTTGCTCCTCGCCGTGACCTACGTGTTCTTCTTCGTGGTCCTGGCCGTGTTCGGCTACCGGGGCTGGCAGCCTACGGAGTCCCTCGGGGCCTCCGCGCTCATCGCCCTGCCCCTGCTGCTCTTTCACGTGGCGACCATCTTCGATCACCGCTTCGCCTGGACCCGTGCCCTGCCGCTGGCGGCGCTGACCATCTTGGTCGTGGCCAACGGAGTCTACGGCGGGCCGTCCAAGGTCTTCATCTACCTGGGCGCGGCCGCGACGGTCGTGGCCGTGCTGACGCTCACGTACCCGACCCTTCATCGCCGGGAAGAGGCAACTGACAGCCAGCGTGAGGATGCGTTGCGACAGGACATCGACGCCCTCCTGAACCAGGCACGGCCGGCCCACGCTCTCTGCGAGCAGGTGGGCGTTGCACTGCAGGTCGACGACCCCTCCACCATGCAGCGCTTGCGCGGCAAACTCGAAGCGGCACGAGAGGCGCTCGAAGAACACCTGCGTGAGGTGGCCACGTTTTCGGCAGATCCTGAGCCCACAAGACCACGGCCCGGCCGGTCCGAGCGGCGTCGGCAGATCGACTCAGAAAAAAGAGCGGTGTCTCACCTCAAGACGGCCCTCGGCCGCGGACAACAGGAGCTGAAGGCTGCGCTGGCACACACCCGTCGCGGACGGGAGAAAGCGGAACAGCGTTTGCAGGCCCGAGACGAACACCCGGTGCACTGCCCTTCGTGCGGCGGCGCCCTGGGCGACGCCCGTTTCTGTGCGGGCTGCGGACAGGAAGCCCCGCTGGTCCGCAGCTGCAAATGTTGCGGTCAGGAGCTGCGCCTGCCCCGAGAACTGCTGGCCAGTGATGTCGACTACAGCAACCTGCACTGCATGTCCTGCGGAGAGTTTCCCCGCTCGCAAGCCGCCACAGTGGCCCTGGCCTGATCTCCCCGCCGAGGAGCCCCACGCCGCCCACGCCGCCCACGCCGCCCGCGCCGCCCGCGCCGCCCGCGCCGCCCGCGCCGCCCGCGCCGCCCGCGAGCCCGTGAGCCCGCGAGCCCGTGAGCCCGCGAGCCCGTGAGCCCGTGAGCCCGTGAGCCCGTGAGCTTGTGAGCCTGGACCCCGCAGGAAACGAACCCGAAGGTGCTCCACTCCGTATTGACGGCCCGCGAGCCGAGGCGCAGGATGCCCGTGGGGAAGATCGTCTTCGGAGGTCTCCCATGAGTCACTTCAGAAGTCTTGCGGTACTCCTAGCAGTCACCGGCGCTCCCCTCGTGGCCCAGGTCACGCCCCCCGAGCTCGTCTGGACGCTGCGGGACGACGGCGCCAAGTGGATCGGCTACTACGTGTCCATGGGCAACGAGGGCACGCAGATCTTTGCCCACGAATCGAACTACGCCATGGCTGGCCTGCTGCTCTCCCGCCACGACAGCGACCCGCCGCTGCCTGCATGGATCGTGCCCACCTACCCGGCCAACCCACTGAGCTGCGACTCGGCACGGCACGTCGACGCCCACGTCTCCCTGACCGCCACGCCCACCGGCGTGCCCAACGCCTACACGCTGAAACTCATGACCTTCTCGTCACAGGGGGCCGACTGGACCTACACCTATCCCAAGGCCAGCAACCAGAACGCCTACGTGACGATCTCTGACGACGGCCAGACCATCGTGGCAGCCGTTGCAGACCCGCAGGCCATGACCACAGAGATCCTGGTCTTCGATGCCTTGTCTCCCGTGCCAAAGGCCATCCACGTCTTGCCCGGAGATGTCCTCTGGGGCTTCACGGTCTCGGGCAATGGAGAACGAGCCATCGCCGCCCTCGGCACAGAGGCCCACGTGTTCGACGTGGCCACCGGCACGGTCTTCATGGTCATCCCCTTCGGCTACAGCCTCTCCAACGTGAGCTTCGCTCTCTCTGCGGACGCCTCCCTGCTCGTCCACGGCGAGCACTTCGCAGGCAGGCTGCGGGCCTACACCTGGCTCGGCGAGAACTACTCACACGCGTTCTACTACTGGCCCCAGGGCTCCAACCCGAACACCGCCATCGCCTCCATCGCCATCTCTGACGACAACTCCACCGTGGCCTTCGGAGTCAACGAGGGCTACCCGTCGACCAAGGTGCAGACCGAGGCCTTCGACGTGGCCAGCCAGCTGATGACCATGAGTGAGACCGTCTCGAGCTACGGCGCTTACCAGAACTCATGCCATGACGTGGCCATCTCAGCGGATGGCGCCCGGTTCGCCGTGGCCCAGTTCGGCGATGAACCAGACCTGGTGGCCGAGGTGCGCGTCTTCGATCGGGACGACAGCGTGCCCGTCTACACCCTGAACCTGCCCGGCTCCGCGTTCAACGTCGACATCTCGCCGGACGGCCGGTGGGTCGTGGCCGGCAGCAAGGGCGTGCACGCCAATGTGTCCGGCAGCGGCGGGCGCTACGACCTGATCCACCTCGGGGGCGCTGACCTGCGCCTCCGCGGGACGCCCTTACTGGGACACGATGTCAGCTTCGAGATCCATGGCACCGCAGGGAGTGACGGCACGCTGCTCTTCTCGCCCCTCCCGCTCTCACCCCCACTCCCGCTCGGCGTGGGTACCCTGTACCTCGACCCCACGCTCCTGTGGATCGTGCCCGTGGGCCAACTCGTCGGGGATGGCCTGGTGACGCAACAGTTCCGCGTCCCTGTCGACCCGGGTCTTGTGGGCTTCTCTGCCTACGCGCAGGGGCTCACCTCGGCGCCCCAAGCGCTCACCCAAGACTGGATCAAGGTGACCCTGCTGCCCTGA
>CAZIAK010000005.1:0-109325 GCA_964537035.1 uncultured Phycisphaerales bacterium
CACGAAGGCGCAAACGCGTTCGCAGCAGGAGTCCGTGAATAGGTCGGACTAGCCAAGCCGCCGGGGCAGAACCAGCATGAGCAGCCAGACCAGCAAGCTGGCGATGGACACCCCTCGTCCCCAGCCAAAAGCCGCCGGCGCATAGCGCAGGTGCACCTCGTGGCGCCCCTCGGCGACAGCGACCACCTGCCAGGCTGCGTAGGCCGGCGTGGTGGGCTTGTAGTCTCCGCCGTCGACGGAGGCCTCCCAGCCCGGGGCGAAGTTCTCCGTGAAGACCAACAGGGCGTTGCCGTCGGTCACGGTCTCGACGAGCACGTCACCGGGCTTGTGGGACAGCACCTTGGCGCTGCCCTGGCCACCCAGGGGAGAGGTCCACTCACGCTCCAAGAAGGCCACCTGCCCCGGGTGAAGCTGCAGCAGATCGCCTCGGGTCTCGGGCCCCATGACCGCAGCCTGCCCGGCGATGAAGACCCGGCCCAGGTTGCCGGCGTTCTCCCAGATACGCACCTCGCTCTCGTGGACCAAGGACAGCCCCTCGATGTGGCTCAGATCAGTGTCACGGGCCGTGAGAATGTAGCGCACATCGAGCAGATCGAACCGAGGGCTGTCGTAGGCCACAGACTCTTCGGAGAAGCTGAACGAGGCGAACGCGTCCATCTTGAGCGGCACTTCGATGAGCAGCTGGTAGGTGCGGTGATAGCCCAGGTTGTCGTAACTGAGCAGATGCTCCAGGCCCACGGCAAACTGGGTGTCTGGCGGCAGGATCGTGCCCTCGCTGAAGATCCTGAAGGGCCCGACCTCGGCCTGGCGCTGCTGCAGCCAGGTCACGGACTCCGTGGGCGGGAACAGTTCGCCTTCAGGAGTCGCCCTGTTATAGCCCGCGCCCAGGCTGACCACGTCGACGGCCACCACCACGGCCGCCACCCAGGCACCAGTCTTTCGCTGCCGGGAGACCATCCAACCCAGCAGGCCCAGGCCAACACCCACCATGGCCAGGTCGCGCAGGGACAGCTGGCGGGCCCGGCGAATGGCCAGGGGCTGGTCGGCGATCACGGTCATCTTGCCGTCCCTCACCGACTCGACTCGCAGGCGATGGCGGCCCTCTTCGGTGCGCTGGGCAGCGAAAGGCACGCTGAGCGGGTTCTCTGGTGTCGTGGCCCGGGCAGGCCCACCCCGCAAGCGCAACCCATCGACCCAGATGCGCAGGTCGTCAACCGCCTCGGGGAGGTCGAGGCAGATCATGATGTTGCTGCGGCCGTCGTGGACCAGCTGATGGTCGGGGGAGCGAAGGCCGGCGACGATGGTCCGGCCGCCATGGGGGTCCAGAGGGATCCGCAAGACCAAGAACGTCACCAGCAGGCTGGCCCCGATCACCAGGGCCACCCTGCCTGTGGCCTTGAGCATGGCTGAGGAGACTCTTGCCGAGGTCAGCCGGTCGAGGAACATGGCCCCCCCGCAGGCTGTGAGAAAGCCCACCGGCCCCAGCAGGCGGGTCGAGCCCACCTCGCTCAGCCCGGGGATCAGCCGCACGAGCCCTTCGACCCCAGGGATGTGATAGGCCGCGCCCCAGAGCAAGAAGGCGCCCAGAGCCATGAAGCGGATGAACCCGCCGCCGTAGCCCACCAGATAGGCCAGCACCAGCAGCATGGGCGGCAAGACCCCGGCGTAGCCCCCGTTGAGCCCCGGGTAGTCCTGGGCGCCGGTGAAGGCCAGCCCCCCCACGGGGTTGCCGTACATCTCGGGCAAGAAGACGACCCCCGAGGCCACCGCCATGCCCATGCGCCGGGCCATGACCAGGGCCACCACCACGCTGCCAAGCGCCAGCAGATTGCGGAACATCCCGGGGTTCGCGGCCGCCCGCAGCAGGGCCACGGCGGCCAGGAAGAAGACGGCAAAGACCGCCGAAGCGCCCAGGCTCACTCCGCCCTCGAAGTGAGCCGACTGGATCTCTCGCAGATGCAGGCCATGGCTCAGCTGGGCGTACTCCAGGAAGGGCAGCCATTGAATGGCGGACAGACCCAACCCCAGCAGGCAGGCGCCCACCACCAGCCCTCGGCCGTGGCTGTCCCAGAACCGCCAGAGGGCCCAGAGCCCCACCACGAACCCCGCCACCAGGCCAGTCTCTGGGTGGCCTCCCAGAACGAGCAGGGCCAGCCCCAGAGCCAGCATGGCCACCCGCCGACGGCTGCGGTCCTCGACCACACGTTCCACCGCAAGAAAGCAGAAGGGCAGGGCCAGCAGCGTGTGGGACAAGGCGTACTGCAGCCACAGCACCTGATGTCCGCCGAAGCCGAAGGCCAGCCCGCCGAACAGGGCCGCTGGCACAGAGAGCCCCAGGCGGCGCAGAAAACGCCAGGTGAACCAGGCCGAGCCCACCAGCACCGCCAGGGCCTGCAAGAGCGGCACCAGTGGCACCGGGAAGACCGCCGCCAGCAAGGTCAGGGGATGAAAGAGCGAGCTGGTGATATTGCCCAGAAACGGCTGGCCGCCCCCGCCCTGGGAGGTCCACAGGGCCTGCTGCTCTCCGGCGTAGATTCGCGCCGCTTCGAGGAGGTAGGGGTAGTAGATGCGCGGCTGGTCGCCGACGAAGCGGTTGTGCGCCGGCTGGGACTCCAGGGCCGCCGACCAGGGCAGCGAGTGCTGCAGCGATTCGCGGGAGACCAGCACCGCACCGGGGCTGAAGGCGTCCCACAGGAACGCCACCGCCAGCACGGTGAAAAGGGCAAACGCTCCGAGGTCCAGCCGTCGATTGGTTGAAAGCAACGCAAGGACCCCGCTACGATTCGCGCCCCCCGGACGTCGAAGGCGCAGCATGATAAGTGCTGTCATACCTGTCTACAACGAAGCAAACTGCGTCGACGCCAGCGTCGAGGCCGTGAGTGCAGTGCTCCGCGAACTGGTCGGTGACGACTGGGAGATCGTCCTCGTCGACGACGGCGGCGATGACGGCACGGGCGAACTGATCGATGGCCTGGCCGCCGCCGACCCCCACTTCGTGGCCTGTCACCACGAGACCAACCAGGGCAAGGGCGCCGCGGTACGCACTGGCGTCATGGCCACCCGGGGCGAGATGGTCATGTTCTGCGACGCCGACCAGTCCACGCCGGCCGAGACCCTGAAAGAGTTCGTGGCTGCCATGAACGACGGCGCCGACGTGGTGGTGGGCAACCGCAAGAGCCCTGAGGCCAATATCGAGCGCTGGCAGCCGGCCGTCCGCACCTGGCTGGGCCTGGGTTTCACCCGACTCGCCAATGCGATGACCGGGTTGACCATCAGCGACTACACCTGCGGCTTCAAGCTGTTCAAGGGCGACCTGGCCCGGGCTGTCTTCGCCGCCACCACCACCCGGCGCTGGGCCTTTGACGTGGAGGTCCTGGCCAGGGCCGTCCAGAGAGGTTGCTCCGTACAGGAAATCCCCATCAGCTGGAAGCACGTCTCCGACACCAGGGTGCGCCTGGCCAGGGACGTGATCGGCTCCTTCGTGGAGCTTTTGGGCATTCGCCGCCGGCTGAGAGCGGAGCGCTCACCCAAGCGATGATGTAGGATTCGTCGCAACTGCCGAAAGTCTCCACTGAGGGGCTGCCCGGCACCTCCCCTGAACGACCAGCGACCCCCGCTTTCATGACCGAATCGCCGAAATCCGTCACCATCCTGGGCGGGGGCCTGGCTGGCCTGTCCGCAGCCCAGAAGTTCGCCGAGAAGGGTTGGGCCGTCACGGTCCTCGAAGCCGAAGCCCAGGTGGGAGGGCTGGCCTCGTCGTTCACCGAAGAAGGCTACACGTTCGACTACGGGCCCCACCGGCTGTACAGCAACCTCGAGCCCCTCAACGAGCACTTCAAGATGGTGCTGGGCGAGAACTGGGATTACAGAGACCGGCTCTCTCGCATCTACCTCAAGCGGCGCTTCGTGGACTACCCGCTCAAGGGCAACATGATGCACAAGGCCCTGCCGCCCCTGCTGCTGGTCAAGGCTGGCGTCGACTACGTGTTCGTGCGCATCCGCAACTTCTTCAAGCCCATCCCCGACGACAACTTCGAGAACTGGGTGGTCAAGCGCTTCGGGCGCACGCTCTACGAGGTGTTCTTCGGCATGTACACCCGCAAGGCCTGGGGCATCCCCTGCACCCAGATCTCCGCCGACTGGGCCAGCCAGCGCATCTCGTTGCTGAGCCTCTGGGACACGGTCAAGAAGACCCTGCTCAAGCCCAAGAACACGCCCCGCACCTACGTCTCCAAGTTTCTCTACCCCAAGACCGGCGGCATCGGCGAGCTGAGCCTGGGCTACGAGCGGCTGATCGAGCGCGATGGTGGCAAGGTCATCTGTGGTGCAAGGGTCACGCGCCTTGAGTCCGAAGGCGACAAGGTCACCAAGGTGATCTATGACTCCCCGGAAGGCGAGCAGGAGCACGAGCCCGATCTGCTGGTGAGCACCCTGCCCCTGACCATGATCGTGCCCATGATGGGCGAGAGCACCCCCGCCCCGGTGCAGGGTGCCGTCGAGGGTCTGACCCACAAGGGCATCGTCTTCGTCTACCTCAAGATCGACCGGCCCCAGCTCACCCCCGACCACTGGATCTACATCCCCGAAGAGCACATCGCTGTGCATCGCATCAGCGAGTTCACCAACTTCAGCAAGGACTGCGCCCCCGAGGGCCAGACCATGGTCTGCGCCGAGATCACCTCGACCAACGGTGATCACTACTGGCAGAGCAGCGACGATCAGCTGCTCGAGCTGGCCGCGGCCAACCTGATCGATCTGGGGCTGCTCAACGAGGGCGACGTGCAACCAGGCGGGTTCGTGCGCCGGGTCGACTACGCCTACCCGATCTACGACCTCACCTACCGCGGCCACGTGAAGACCCTGCTCGATTGGCTCAAGGGCTACTCGAACATGGTCTCCACCGGACGTCAGGGCCTGTTTCGCTACGGCAACATGGACCACTCGGTGGCCATGGGACACGCCGTCGCCCGCCGCATCCTCGAGAACTCGGCCATCGACCACGCCGACGTCGCTGCGAGTGACGAGTACTTCGGGTGACTCCTGGCGAGGCCGCTGCCCCCGACCTGCCCTCGGGCTTGCCAGGGGATGGCATGCGCGACACCCCGTGCCTCTTCTGCGGCACCCACGACGAGAAGCTACGCTTCGCCGAAGGCGTCTACAGGGTGGTCGAGTGCGAGCGCTGCGGTCATGTCTACGTCAATCCGCGCCTTCCCGCAGACCGCCTGCACGAGATGTACCAGGAGGAGTACTGGACCTCTGACCGGGCCAAGGAGTTCGGCTACACGGGCTACCTGAACGACGCCCCGCTCTACCTGCGCACCTATGGCGTGCGCAGCCAGATCATCGACAAGTACAAGCCCCAGCCAGGGTCCGTGCTCGACGTGGGCTGCGCCGCCGGCTTCTTCCTGGCCGTGATGCACGAGAAGGGCTGGCGCACCACGGGCATCGAGATCAGCAGGCCCATGGTCGATTACGCCCAGAACGAGCTGGGTCTCCCGGACATGCACCGGGGCGAGCTGCTCAGTGTCGATCTGGGCGACGCCCCCCCCTTCGACGTGATCACCTTGTGGGACGTGATCGAGCACCTCGAGCATCCCGACGAGTACCTCGATCGAGCGGTAGAGCTGCTGGCCGACGACGGCATCCTCGTGCTCGAGACCCAGAACGTCGACTCGCGCTTCGCCAAGCTCATGGGTCGGCGCTGGCAACACTACAAGCACGAAGAGCACCTGTACCACTTTCAGCCCGAGAGCCTGGGCCGCCTGCTCGCGGGCGCGGGGCTGAAGATCGAAGAGAACACTCCGCGCCGAGGCGGCAAGTACGTCTCGCTGAGTTTCCTCGTCGAGCGCCTGGGCAAGGTCCACCCGGCGTTGACCGTGCTGGCCTCGCCCCTGCGCCTGGTCGGCGGCGTCTCGCTCTACGTCAATCTGGCTGACGAGATGATCGTCGTGGCCAGCAAGGCCTGACATGGACCGCACGGCCTTCGCGCTGTTCGCCAAGCTCGAACAACGGCACTGGTGGTTTCGGGGGCGGCGAGACCTCTACGTGCCCCTGCTGCGCCACGCCCTTTGCCGCGCCCTGAAGCGCGAACCCACCGACCTCGCCGTGGCCGACGTGGGCTGCGGTGTGGGTGGCTTTCTCGACGCACTGCAGCAGTTCGGTTCGGTCATCGGCCTCGAGCTCGACCTGCCCGCCATCGAGTGGTGCCGACAGAGAGGTCACAGCAGCACCCTGGTGGGACGATGCGACGCCCTGCCCGTGCGCCACGACACCCTCGACCTGATCACCATGTGGGACGTGCTCGAACACACCCCGGACGACGGGGCCGTGCTGCGCGAAGTCCGCTCGGTGCTGCAACCCGAGGGCTTCCTGGCCCTGTCCCTGCCGGCCTACCCGTTTCTGTACAGCAACAACGACAAGGTCGCCCAGCACTTCCGCCGCTACACCCGCGGCGGCATCTGTCGGCTGCTGAGAGCCCAGGGCTTCGAGGTGGTCAAGGCCACCTACGTGAACGTGGTGCTGAGCCCGGCCATCATCCCCGCCGTCCTGGCGCTCAAGGCGAAACAGAAGCTGCTCCCGGTCGCGGACGACGACACCAACAACCTCAGCTGGTCCTTGCCCACCCCACTCAACAACCTGCTGGCGGGGATCTTCGCCGGGGAGCGCCACCTGCTGCGCCACATCTCCGCACCGTTCGGGCACAGTCTGTTCGTCGTCGCCAGACGCGTCGACGATGCCAGACGCGTCGACGATGCCAGACGCTCCGGCGATGCGAGACTCGCTGACGACGACAGCTCCTCGGGCGGGTGCGGACCTTGAGCGGCTCGGGCGAGCCCGCTCGTGGCTGGCCTGCCCTGGTCCTGATCTTGGTGGTCGCCGCCCTGACCCTGCCCTCCAGCTGGGCAGCCAGCGCCTCGCCTCCATCCGCAGGCCCTGCACCGGCGACCCGGAGCCACCCGGCCCGGCTGGTCGAGCTCATGGTGCCCGGCGCTTTCGCCCCGGTCACAGGCGTGGCCGAGAGTCGCAGCTTGGTCACCGAGTCCGTCCTGGGCACGCGCACGGGCCCCTGGAGCCTGACCTCTCCGCTCCATGTAGGCCTCACGACCCTCGCCCTGGCCCTGCTCGGCCTGATGACCGCACCGGGCAAGGCGGCCCTCATCGCTCGCCTGACCCTGGCCCTGGCCGCTCTTCTCGCCTGGAACCTCACCCCCTGGCGTCCCGCGCTCTGCGTGCCGGTGGCTCAGACAGCCCTCGCCGTCCTGGCCGGATGCGGACTGCTGTCCCTGCTGCGCCGCCGAGACGAGCGCTCGGAGATGGTCCTGGCGGTGTTCTGCCTGGGAATGACGGGAGCGCTGGTGGGTGCCGCACTGGCCGCGGGAGCCGCCACGGACGGCGAGGCCTTGCAGCCCTTCTTGAGCGCCCTGCCCGCCGGGCACCCGGCTCCCGGTCCCGCGACCCTGGCCGCGTCGGCGAACGTGCTGCGCCGGGCCCTCGATGACGCCGCCCTGGCCAGCTGCGTCTGCCTGGGCGCGATCCTGGGGCTGCTGCGCTGGCGTGGCCCGGCCGCCGCCTCACTGGTCTCCGTGGCCTGCGCGGCGGAGCTGCTGTGGCTCAGCGGGCGCTGAGCGCTGTGAGCCGCCCGTGGGCCAGGGCCAGGGCGCCCAGGGCCCAGAGCAGGCCGTGGGCCCAGGCAGCTCCTGCTCCCACCGCGCCCAGATCGGGCACCAGCCAGACCCAGACCGCCGAGCCGTCCAGGCCCGTGAGCCAGGGTCGCAGCTGACCCACGATGGCCAGGGCCCACAACGCGGCCACCAACCGACGCCGATCCAGCCAGGCGCCCAACACCAATCCTCCCGCCACCAGCACGGCGACTTGCGCCAAGAGGCCCCAGGGAGCAGCGGGCAGACCACCAGAGGCCCAGGCAGCCAGGCAGAGCAGGGGCAACAGGGACAGGATCAAGCCCGTCCCGCGGGCGACCAGGGCGAACCCGCCCCCCTTGCCATGGCGCAGCATGAGCAGCCCGGAGCGGGTCTCCTGAGCCATCTGCAGCGGCTCGGCCATGGAGAGCAGCAACAAGGCCGCGAAGAGCAGGGAACCGTGGCGCACCTCTGCGACGAAGGCTCCGTCGCCACCGAGGGCGTGAGCCGCCAGATCGTTGCCGATCCAGGCCGCCGCCACCGCCACCACGGCCACGGGCCAGACGGCGGGCACCAGCAGGGTGCGCTTCAGGATCGAGAGCACGGCGAACATGGCCGCCATTCTCCGGTGGTGAGGCCAGGCGGCACAAGGGCGCCCTTGTCACCTGCCCACTGCGGCACACACGGCCCGCCGCTCAGCCCTGCTCGCCCACGCCCAGGTCGTCCAACGCCGCCACCGCCTGCAGGCTCGGCCCCGCCAGTCGCAGCACCACCCGCCCCAAGATCTGTTGCCCACGCACCGGCCCGAAGTCCCGGCTGTCCACCGAGACCCGGCGGTGGTCGCCCATGACGAAGTACTCGTCCCCGCCCAGCAGGTGCTCGCTCATGGTGCTCTGCCGGCGGTAGCCCGGGGGGATGTCCTCCCGGAGCTCGTCGCCGTTGCGCAGCACCTGGCCCTCATCCATGGCCAGGGTGTCACCGGGGCAGCCCATGACCCGTTTGACCAGCACCTCGCCGTCGACCAGGAGCACCACCGTGTCGCCGTTGTGCAGTTCGCCCACCACCCAGGTGTCGTCGAGCACCAGGATGCGGTCGCCGTCCAGCAGGGTGTCCATCATGGACGTGCCCGCCACCCGGTACACCGTGAACAGCGAAACCCTCGCCACCCCCAGCACCAGCACACCCAGAGCCACGGCCCGCAGGACCATGACGCCGCGGCGAAAGAACTGCTGCGAGAAGGACAAGGGCGGCTCCGGATGAGACGGACTTGCCCCCTTTCGACCAAGGCACCGCAGCGCATGAAGGCCAACTGCCGTCGGGACAGCCTTTGATCGGCGGCGAGCCAGCCGGGACACTGGCGCTCATGGCCGCTCCCGGATCCCAGCGACGTCGATCCCTCGTGCCGGTGCTGGCCGCCCTGGCCCTCCTGCCCCTGGCCCTGCTCTGGCCAGCCCTGGTGGGCGACAGAGCCCTGGTGGGCCTGCACACAGGGGCCCTCTCGCCCTGGAGCGCCGAGCTGTCCCCCGAGCTGCTGGCCCAGGTGCAGGCAGACTCGATCCCCCTGGCGGCAGACAAGACGATCCAGTTTCAGCCCCTGCTGGCGGCCAGCCTACAACGGCTGAGCCAGGGCCAGGCGCCGCTCTGGAACCCCCACAATCTGGGCGGCGTGCCCCTGCTGGCCCAGGCTTTTCAGGGCGCTCTCTACCCGCCAGCGTGGCTGGCCACCGTGCTCAGCTGGCCTCGGGCCTTCGGCTGGATCGCCTGGCTTCAGGGTGCCCTGGCGGGGATCTTCGCCGCCATGCTCCTGGCCGAACTGGGGGTCGGGCGCCGAGCTGCGTTCCTGGGCGGCACGACCTACATGCTCTGCGGATACCTGTCGGTGCGCTGGCACTGGTATCAGATCCACGGCTGCTCCATGACCTTGCCCCTGGCCATGTGGGGCATCCAGCGGCTCTTTCGGCCGGGGCTGGCAGAGCAACCCAGGACTCGCTGGATGGCTCTCGCGGCCACCACGGTGGCCGTGGCCTTCGCCCTGCTCTCAGGCTGGATGCAGGGCGCGGTGCACCTCGTCTACATCGGCGCGGTGTGGGTGGTGGTGCGCACCGTAGGCGGCCTGCGCGAGGGCCGCACCCGTGAGACCTGGCTGGCGGCCGCTCACTGCCTGATGGCCCTGGTGCTGGGCATCGCCCTGGCCATGCCTCAGCTGGGACCGACCCTCGAGTACGTGGCCAGCGGTGCCTCCGCTCGCTCGGTCGAGCCCCCCGAGGTCGTGGCCAGCGTGGCCATGAACCCGGTCAAGCTGGCCAACCTGGTGGCCCCTGATCTCTTCGGACATCCCCGAGATCTGGCCCGCCACGAGCTGCCCCACCTGCGCTCCCGAGGCGCCCTGGGCCAGGCCCTGCTCGACGGCGGCGACAACGACAACTTCGTGGAGAGCGCGTCCACCATCGGCATCGTGGCCCTGCTGCTGGCGCTCATGGGCGCCACCTGCGCCCGCCCTGGTCGAGGCCTGGGAGTGGGTCTGGTCGTGGCTGGCTTGCTCCTGGCCCTGGACACCCCCCTGCTCCTGCTCGTGGCCCGGCTGCCAGGCCTGGCCTCCGGCGACCCGCAGCGCTTCTTGCTGCTGTCGTCCTTCGGCGGCTCGATCCTGGCAGCCCTGGGCCTGCAACGCCTGCTCAAGAGGGGGACGCCCCGCTGGTTCGTGGTCCTGGCCATCCTCGCCACGGTGATCGCCGGGGCGCTCAGCCTGTGGGCCTTTCGCCTCACCCCCGCGACCTTCACCGAGCGACTCGCCGATGGCCTGGCCCTGCACACCGGCCTGCCCCGTGGGGAGATCGTGGCCCACAGCGCAGACCTTGGCCTCGACCTGGAGCTGCTGCGCTCGTCGCTCATGCGCCTGACCGCCATGCTGGCCCTGGCCTGGCTGGCCCTCCTCGTCGCCCGGCGCCAGCGCTGGCTGGGTGTGGGAGCGCTGCTGCTGCTGGCGGTGAGCGACCAGTCGCTGACCGGCTGGCGCAACGCCTTCACCGTCCCCCTGGAGCGGCTGTTCGAGGCGCCGCCGGGGTTGGAGCAGCTGCTCGATGACGACGGTGGCCGACTGGTGCGCTGCTTCCCGGAGGGCATGGTGCCACCGGTGGCCGCCCCCCTGCCCCCGAACACCGGGCTGCCCTTCGGCATCCACGACCTGGGCGGCTACTGGGCCCTGGCGCCGAGGCGCATCATCGACGTCTTCGAAGGACTGGAACCGGGCAGCACCGGCGGCGGCCTGGGCCAGCTGGGCTTCTCCGACCCGGCCATGATGGAGCACCCAGCCCTCGACCTGCTGAGTGTGACCCGGGTGCTGACGGCCACCCCCATCGAGGGCCACGGCCTGACGAGCATGGGCCAGGTTGGCGACGCCTGGCTCTACAGGCGCCCCAGCGCCCGCCCCCGGGCCTGGTTCACCACGGCCAGAGCCGTCGAGAGCCCCGACCAGGCCCTGGCCGCCCTGCTGGACACCACCGCCGACCCCGCAGGCCCTGCCCCCCTCGAGCCCTTCGACGGCCAGGTCCCCAAGACCCAGCCCGGCCTGCTCCCAGGCACCCCCACCCCCCAGGTCACCCTCATCGAGGACCTCCCAGAGGCCGTCACCCTCGCCGTCAACGCCCCCGCCGCTGGCATCGTCGTCCTGGCCGACAACTGGATGCCAGGCTGGACCGCCACCCTCAACGGCCAGCCCACGACCCTCTGGCCCGCCTGGCACACCCTCAGAGCCGTCGAGGTCCCCCCCGGCAGCCACCGGATCACCATGACCTACGACTCCCCAGCCTTCCGCCTGGGCTCGTGGATCAGCGCCACAGCCCTGGCAATCCTCCTGGCGATGGGCGCAGCAACCCTACGCCACCCCAGAACCTAGCCCCGCTCCCAGACACGCCTCAGCCGTGCCGTTGCCGTCGCTGTTGGCACAACAATCGTTGCGTGAGGTGTGTCGTGGCAAGGCGCAGTGGTTCGCCTGAGCGGAGGCGTGGCCCCCGGCCACGTTGAGCATCAGGCGTGGCCGCTGCAACGCAGCCACGGCGCGCCTCACGCGACAGACCCAGTCACGCCATTCAGACAACAATCGTTGCGTGAGGTGCGTTGTGGCAAGGCGCAGCGGTCCGCTTGAGCGGAGGCGTGGCCCCCGGCCACGTTGAGCATCAAGCGTGGCCGCTGCAACGCAGCCACAGCGCGCCTCACGCAACAGACCCCTGCAAGTTCTAGCCCTAGAACAAGTTGAACTTGATGATGCACCAGAGGGCCTGAAAGCCGTCCTTGACGCCGATCTTCTTGCCCTCGGCGAAGTCACGGCCGAAGTAGCTGATGGGCACCTCATAGATGCGCACCTTCTGGCCGTTGAAGGACATGCGGGCGATCTTGGCGGTCATCTCGGGCTCGACGCCGAAGCGTTGGCTCTCGATCTCGATGCGCTCGATCACCTCGCGACGGAAGACCTTGTAGCAGGTCTCCATGTCGGTGAGGTTCAGGTTGGTGAGCATGTTGGAGAACAGGGTCAGGCCCTTGTTCACCACGTAATGCCAGAACAGGTGGCAGCGCTGGGCGCCTCCCCCGAGAAAACGGCTGCCGTAGACCACATCGGCCACACCGTCTTCGATGGGCTTGAGCAGGGCCGGGTAGTCGTCCGGGGTGTACTCAAGGTCGGCGTCCTGAATCAGGACCACATCGCCGGTGGCCTCGGCGAAACCTCGGCGCAGGGCCGAGCCCTTGCCGCCGTTGACCTCCTGGAAAAAGATCTTGATGCGCTCGTCGCCCTCTTGCTCGATCTCGCGCAGCACATCGCGGGTGCCATCGGTGCTGCCGTCATCGACCATGATCACCTCCTTGTCAAAGGGGGTGGCCAGCACACGATCAAGGATCGTGCGGACGGTCTGTCGTTCGTTGTAGACGGGGATGACGACGGAGAGCTTCATGGATCCTTGGCAAGCGGGGCGTGCGGGATTATTCGGCAACCCAGGGGGGCTTTCAATAGAGACGATTCTGTGAAGGGGGGCAGAAGCCTGGAGACGAGGGGGCCCAAATCAGCGATCCGAGGCCACCCGCGGGTCGATGACCACCTCGGTGGTGCCAAAGATCTCGTGCAGGTTGAAGGCCAGCATCAGGGCCCGAATCATGTGGGCGAACTCAGGGGCCTCTTCGACCGCCCAGAAGGGGATGCGCATGAGCTTCACGATCTCGCTGTCATCCCGCAGGCGGCGGGACTGGATGGCCTTGCGCTTGGCGTGCATGCCGTCGAGCAGCATGGTGAAGTCGTTCATGGCCAGCATGTCGGCCTTGGCCGGGGGCGGGATGCCCACGGAGCGCTTGTTGGCCCGCATTTTCAGGAAAACCTCGTGCAGCCGGCCTTTGCCGCGGGCGTCCGAGGCGTCGATGCGGTAGCCCCGGTCGTCGAGCTGCAGCACGTAGCTCATGCGCTTCTGGTGCACGAGCATGGCGGCGGGCAGCACCTTGTCGAGGATGGGCTCGCTGAAGTTCTTGTAGATCACCCACAGCGGGTTGCGCATCTGCAGCAGCCTGATCTTGTGCACGTCGATGCGCCGGCTGGTGCTCATGTGGTGGTGGTAGGCCACCGAGCTGGGCACGTACAGAATGCGATAGCCCAACACCCACAGCCGGAAGCCCAGGTCGACGTCTTCGTAGTAGGCGAAGAAGTCCTCGTCGAGGCGCCCCACGTCTTCGTAGACGTCCCGGCGGATGGCCATGGAGCCACCGCAGGCGAAGAGAGTGTCGGCGGGCACGCGGTAGCGATCGATGTCCGGGTCGCCCATGCCCACCTGCCAGCCGATGCCATGAAAGTTCATGGCCGAGCCGCCGAAGTTGACCACGCTGCCATCCCACGAGAGCGTCATGGACGACGTGCACTCGGCCTCGCCCGTGCTGATCGGCGCCACCAGCTCGCGCAGCCACGAAGGCTCGACGCGCATGTCGGTGTTGAGCAGCACGACCACTTCGCCGTTGCTGGCCTCGATGCCCGCGTTCACTCCCCCGGCGAAGCCGTGGTTCTGGCGACACTGCACCACCCGGGCGTCCGGGGCGTGCTTGTCGAGCCATTGCAGCGAGCCATCAACCGACGCGTTGTCGACCATGATGATCTCGACCGCATCGGTCGGATAGTTCACCGCACGCAGCGATTCGAAGAGGCGCTCGAAGTGGTGACGCCCGTTGAGGTTCACCAGGATGATCGAGACGGTGGGCATGGTCATGAGCCCACCCCCGCGGTCTGGGGTTGGCGCTCAGCCACGGGCTGCCCGTGCCCCGAGATCAGCTGGCGGTAGCGCCACTCGGCCTCCTGGGCCTCGTCGTCATCGGTCTTGATCGGCGGCACGGCGGCGGCGAGACGCGGCCCCAGGGCAGGATCGTCGACCAGGCGCTGCAGAGCGGCGCGGAGTGCGGTCGCACATCCGGTCTGAAACAGGAGGCCGTTCACGTCGTGGTCGATTCCTTCGGCGATGCCCGCGATGTCGCTGCCCACCACGGGCGTACCGGCCAGTTGCGCCTCGCGAACGGTGAGACCATACGCCTCTTTCCAGAGGGAGGGAACGACCAGCACGTCGAGCTTGCCATGGAGGGTTCCCAGCTCGTCATGGGTGAAGCGCCCGTGAAAATGGATGCTCTCGCCGCCGATGCGCCGGGCCCGGGCCACCTCGCCCTGAATGACCTCTCTCACCGCCGGATCGTTGCCGCCGCTGTCATCGCCATGCACGTGCAACTGGGCTACGTCTGGCCCCATGGCGGCCACGGCCTCGGCCAGGACGCACAGGCCCTTGTACCAGACCAGACTGCCCACGAAGCCCACGGCCAGGGGGGCGCCCGGCTCTCGAGTGCGGCGCACGGGCGGGCCGTCCTTCAGCCAGGTGGTGTCCATGCCATAGGCGCTCAGGGAGATCCGTTCGGGGGGGATGCCCAGGCCGATCATCGACGTCTTCAGGGTCTGCGAAGGCACCACCAAGGCGTCTGCTCGGAGCAGCACGTCGCGCATCCAGCCTTCGCGTCTGACCAACGAGGCCGTGTCCTCGCGGCTCTTGGACCAGCCCGGCGGATGGGCAGGCACGGTCTGCGGCACACGTCGCGCCCACCTGGCCGGGAGCCGCCCCGCCAGGCGATCGATCAGGGTCAGGGGGCCGATCATCGCTGGCTTGTCCTTCACGCAGGCGGCGCAGCCCAGGCCCGGGGGCGGCGCATCGCAGTTGCTCTGGTCGGGGCGGATCATCTGCACCTTGGGGCAGCGGGGCCAGAAGTCGCTCACCTCGACCAAGCTCGGCACGCCCGCCACGCGACAACGAGCCACGATGCCCGTCGAGAGGTGGATCATGTGCTGGATGTGCACCACATCGGGGCTCTCTTCGGCGAGCACCTGATCGAAGGCTGCCTCGGCGGGGCGAAAACGGTAGGTCTCGTCGACACCGGAGAAGGCCAGGTGGTTCACGAAGCGGTGCACCTTGAAGCCGTCGAACTCACTCACGTGCAGGCTGCGGTCGTCCTCGTCGGCGGTGCCCGGTGTGCGCACGAAGAAGACGACTTCGTGCCCCCGGCGGCGCAGGGCCCGGGCGAGTGTCAGCGAGAGCACTTCGACCCCGGCCCACGAATCGGGCGGGAAACCGTGCACAACCATGAGGACTGTCAGCGGCCGCTCGGCGGGCAAGGGCACGGGCACGGGGAGCGCTGGCAAGGCCTGGCGCCGCACCGAACGGCTGCCCCGCCAGAAGCCCAAGAACTCGGCGAAGTGGTAGATCGGCGAGAGGGCCGACCAGCGCAGGCGCTCCAGCGCCCCCAGGCCAGCGTGGGCCAGGTAGCGCCTATCGTCGGCCCAGGAGCGGGCTGTCATGATGAACACGTGGTTCAGCTTCTCGATGCACGTCCGCCCGAGAAAGCGCTCGTTCATCTGCGCGTCGACGAAGGTGCGGGCGTAGACGGTGGAGGCTTCGTACTCGTGGCTGTGCAGCACCTCGGAGGCGGGCTCGAAGACCAGCCGCCAGCCCGCCTCGAGCGCGGCCCTGGCGAACTTGATGTCCTCGCCAAACATGCCCCGCACAAAGGGCATGCGCTCCCACACCGAGCGGCGAATACAGCTGGACACGTCGTTGAAGTTGCAGCGCACCCGGCGGCTGTGGGGGTCGAGCGCGGCCCACTCAGCGGCAGAACCCCAGTGGGCCTCGATGCGCTGATCGCCGTAGCAGAGGTCGCCCTGGCAGCCCCGCTTCACCAGCGGGCCGGCGTCGGGACGGGGCAGGATGCGACTGAACGCGCCAGCCACCTCCGGGTCCGCCAAGGGCGCCACCAGGTCAGCCAGCCAGCGGTCCCCCACGGGCTCGGCGTCTTGCACGAGAAACACGATCAGCTCGCCGCTGGTCATGCCTGCACCCAGGTTGCGCGTGTCCCCGTGATCGAAGGCGGCCGGGGCGATCTTGTGCAAGCGCACGGACGGCCTCGCGGCGATGTCGTCCAGGGTGCCGTCGCTGCTGCCCGAGTCGACCACCAATACCTCGACCACGCCCGGGTAGTCTTGCCTCAAGACGCCGTCGAGACAGCCAGCCACCGTGGGCCGACCGTTCTTCGCGGGGATGACCACAGACACCGAGGGCGCGCTCATGCGGCCAGCTCTTCTGGGCGGGGGAGCTGACGTCGTTCGGGCAACGCACCCAGGTGGCCCTTGCTGCCCCGCCATTGAGCCACCGCCTGGGCCCAGCGCAGACGCGACGAGTCGCCCAGCAATCCAGGCGCTCCCCACTCTCCGTTGGCGATCAACCAGCGACGATCGGCCAACACCCCGGCCACGTAGCCCTTGGCCAGCTGCACCAGGCTCGGCCGCACGGCGAGGCCGAAGCGCTCGCGAAAGAAGCGAGCGTCGGTCTCGTAGCGCTCGGCTGCCAGGGCCGGGTCGTACTCGTGGCCGTGGCGCACCACGGCCTCGGGTTCGTGGGCAAGGGCCCAGCCAGCGGTCAGCAGGTCGAAGGCCAGCAGGGTGTCCTCGCCGAACGCCGCCTGGCGATAGCCACCCGGACGAAAGAGCGGGCCACGCACGGCGCAGGCGATGCTGTCGAGCAACAGCAGCGAGCGCCACTGTCGGGGCGAGAGGCCGCTCAGCTCACTCGCAGGGAGGGGCCCCGTGCGCCGAGGTGCGTCGCTGGCCATGGGCGAGCGGGCGACTGTGGCCCGGGTCAGGGGTGAGGCGTTGCGGGGAGCCCGTTGTCGCGCCGTGGCCGCCCCCACTCCCTGCTGCAGGGCGGCCGACGCCAGCAGCTCCAGGCAGTCGTCTCCCTCGGGGATCGCGTCTTGCACGAGAAAAACGATGGCGTCCACGTCGGGCAGGGCAGCAGCCCCTTGGTTGCGGGTCAGGCCATGGTCGAAGTCTGCCCCATCGATGGTGAGCACATGGGCGCCAGCGCGTGCGGCCACCTGCTCGCTGCCGTCACTGCTGCCCGAGTCGATGACCACCAGCGCATCAATCGGCGGACGCTGGCTGGCCAAAGCCGCCAGGCAGCGCTCGAAGCGCCGGCCGCCGTTGAGCGTCGGCACGACCACACCCTTGCTTACGATGTCTCGTCACCTCCACCCCGGCGGATCAGCTTGAGGCACCAGCGATAGAAGCGATAAGGCGCGCTGCCCCAGACCCGATGGAGCTGGGCCTCGACGCGCTGGATGTGGGTGGTCTTCTCGTTGAGCGACTTCCACAGGTCTTCGATGGTCTGCTCGAGGCGCTCGACGCCATCCATGATGGACAGTTTTTCGTCCCGCAGCTGATCGAGCTCGCGGCTCTGCTCGTCGAGGAACGCGATGGCCTGCTCGGCGGCCAGCAGACGTCCGCGTACATCGGACAGCCAGTCGTGGTCCACGGACCAACCCTTCGTGCGCACGATACCGAGAGACTCGCGCAGGTCTTGCAGCCCTTCGGTCTCGTCGGGCAGCCCGGCCAGGAACTCTTCGAGCCGGCTCCAGGCGCTCTGCACCTCTGGGGGCACGAACAGCTCGGGAGCGCTGAGCTCGAAGGTGTCCCGGCTGATCTTCCGCTGGCGAAAGATATCGGCGATCTCGGTCACCTTGGCCAGCCGGTCGAGCTGCTCTTCGAGCTTCTGGTTGGCCTCGATGAGGTGGTAGATCTGCCCCACCAGGTGGGCCTCGTGGCGGTGCACTTCATCAGCGCTGCGCTCACCGGGCGTGTGCTTGTCTGGGTCAGTCATGACGATTCTCCGGCACCAGCTTTGGTGCCTTCCCACAGGTGGACGAAGTCGGCAGCGTTGTCTTCGAGGGTGCGCACCCGCTCGATGCCCGCCGTCAGCCGGGAGAGCAGCTCCGGGTCCTTGTCGAACTCGGACAGCACGGAGAGCAGGGCGGCGGGATCGCCGGCGGTGAACGTGCGGCCGTTCACGCCGTCTTGCACCAGCTCGGAGAGTCCGCCCAGATCAGAGGCGATCACGGGCCGCCCGGCGCAGAAGGCCTCCAGCACGACGAACGGCGTGTTCTCGTACCAGACCGAGGGCACCACCAGCACGTCGATGGCGGAGAGCGCGTCGGACAGCTCGCCGTGGGCGTAAGGCCCCTTGAAGATCACCCGGGGGTCGGTCTCGGCCAGCCCCCGCACCCGGCGGGCATACTTGGGGAAGTGCGACATGTTGCCGCGCACCACCAGGTTCAAACGCTCGCCGCGACATTCACGAAACGCCGAGACCAGAATCTCGAGGCCCTTCTGGGCGTTCACGCTGCCGAAGAAGCCGAAGGTGACCTGATCGCGCCCCCCCACGGGCACGGGGCGCACTTCACCGGGAGGAGCGTCGACGCCGTAGGGCATGTGCAACAACAGCTCTTCTGGGTAACCGTGGCTCAAGAACATGGAGCGGATGAACAGGGACGGCGCGATCAGTCGATCGGCCCCCTCCAGGACACGGCGAATGAAGTCGGGTCGCTCCTTCAACGCGGCCCGGCGCAGGCCCACGTCCGAGTGGTTCACATCGGTCAGGTTTGCGTCCGGGCGAGCGGTCTCCACGAAGCCCTTGTTCTTGGCGAACACACGCAGGGTCTGGTAGCCATAGTTCTCCGGGGCCAGGCACTGGATGCACTCGGCGATCTCTGGCCCCGTGCAGAGCGCACCCTCGTGGCGCAGGAACTGCACCGTGGGACAGAGAAACCAGTAGTCCATCAGCTGCACGTAGACGGGGATCTTCCGCGCCCGGCATTCTTCGATGGCCGACAGCCCGATGCCCATGAGATGAAACACGTGCACCACGTCTGGCTTCACCCTGTCGAGCCACTCCCCGAACACCTTGCCCAAGAAGACGTTGTAGTAGTCGCCCAGGGCGTTGTTGGGCACCAGCCCGTCGAAGAACGTCAGCCGGGTGACGGGGATGCCATCGGCGGGTTCGTCGACGATGCGGTACGAGATCGTCTGGCGCGGGTCGGGCTCGTTGGTGAAGACGCGAATGTCGTGGCCCTGGCGGGTCAGGGTCAGGGCCATGCGATGGGCGTAGAGTTCAGTACCCGTGCTGTAGAGCGGCGGATACTGGTGCACCACGAAGGCGACTTTCATGAGGACGTCGCTCCATCAGGGCTGCTCACCCGGCCATAGAGGGCCAACAGCTCGTCGGCGCACTGCTGCTCGTCTCGGACCCGATCGGCGCACTGGGACAGGCGCTGCCGCAGCCCGGGGTTGTCCGCCAGTCGACGCATGGCCAGCCCGAGAGACTGGGCATCGCCGGGTTCAAACAGCAGCCCGGTCACGCCATCGTCGACGGCCTCTGCCATGGCCCCGTGGTTGGCGGTGATCACCGCGACGCCAGCAAGAAAGGCCTCGCGGATGGTCAGGCAGAAGGCCTCATACCAGAGGGACGGCACCACCACCACGTCGAGGGATGACAGGATCTCTGGCAGCTGACCGTTGTCATACGCGCCGTGCAGGGTGATCACGGACTCGTAGCCTTCGCACAGCGCGTTCAGCCGCTCACCGTAGGTGCGGTCGTTGTGAAAGGGCAGCACCTCTCCCCACACATCGAGGCGCAGCCCGCTGGGGTCGCCCAGGAGGCGAAACGCTTCCAGCAAGAGATGCACGCCCTTGCTGGGCAGCACCGAACCGATGAAGCCGATGCGCAGAGGGGCGCCACTGCTCTGATGCGTCACGTGGGCGTAGTCGGCGGTGTTCAGCCCGTTCTCCACCACCGTCACGCTGCCCTGGGGCAGGCCGTAGTCTTCAAACATGCGAGCCATGAAGGCCGAGGGCGTGACCAGGGCGTCGACGGCGCCGAGGGACCGGCGGATGTCAGCGTGGTAGTCCTCGAGCAAGGCCTTGTCCCCTGCCAGCTGTTCCTCTGCAGACTGGTCGGGCGCGCGGCCTGGGCCCAGCAGGTGTGGCCAGAGTTCGCGCAGGCAAGGCACGCACGCATCGAGCTTGATCGCGGGACAGGGCTGCAAGGAGGCGGTGATGCGCTGGCCTCGGGGGCAACCCATCCAGAAGTCGTGCAAGGTCATCACCGAGGGCACGCCCGCCTCGGCCAGGCCCTCGAGGATCGCCGTGGAGAGGCAGGTCAGATGGTGCACGTGGCACACATCAGGGGCCCACTCGGCGACCACTCCCAGCACCACGTCTGCCAGGCCCTCGTGGGCGTAGAGCCTGCGCAGCGTGGTGGCGTCTTCGAAGGTGTTGCCCACCCGTACCACTTCGGTGCCCTCGTGCCGATCGCGGGTCACCGAGAGGTGAGGTACATCGGCGCTGGCGGCCCGGCAGAGCACCATGCACTCGTGGCCCGCGGCGGTCATGGACCGTACCAGTCCGGCCAGGTGCAGCTCGACTCCGCCCACTGACTCGGGCAAGTACGACGCCGTGATGAACAGGATGCGCATGGATCAGCTGACCAGCCAGGCCTCGAAGGCGTCGAAGGTCGACTCTCGTCCCAAGAAGTCGGTCGTCAGGTCTTCTGCATCGCGGCTGCCTCCGGGAGCCAGGACCGCTTGCCGCCAACCGTCAGCCACCTCGCGGTTCATGAGCTGTCCCTCGAAGCGGCTGAAGCAGTCTTTGGCCAGGACGAGCGACCACATGTACGTGTAGTACAACGCGGTGTAGCCATCGAGATGGCCGAAGGAGGCCTGAAATGCCGTGCCCTCTTCGTGGGGGAAGGGCACGAAGCGCCCCTTGAGCGAGACCATCAGCTCGGTGGTGTCGAAGCTGCTCGGCGGTCGGCGATAGAACTCGAGCGAGACCGAGGCATAGAACATCTGCAGGCGCGTGCCCAACCCTCGCCCCAACCCCTCGGCCTGGTTCATGCGCTCGACCAGCTCGCGGGGGATCGCCTCGTCGGTCTGGTGGTGCCGGGCAAAGGTCGCCAGCACCCCTGCGTCACGGCCCCACTCCTCGAACAGCTGGCTGGGAACCTCGACGAAGTCCCACTCGGTGGCGATGCCCGCCACCGCCAGCCAGGGCTGCTTGTTGGCCAGCAGGTGATGCAGCAGATGCCCGAACTCGTGAAACAGCGTGGTGACTTCGCTCGGGTCCATCAGGCCCGGGTCGTCTGCGCTGGGACGGGGCAGGTTGCAGACCAGGCAGGCCTCGGCCAAGGTGCCGTCCGACAGTCCTGAGGCCAGGTTGAACATGGCCGCGTGCTTGAACTTGTCCGGCCGCGAGTGCATGTCGAGGAAGAACCGGGCCTGCAGCTCGCCATCTTGCAGCAGGTCGTAGGCCCTCACGTCTTCGTGCCAGAGGGGCAGGTCATCGCGGCGCGCGATGGTCATGCCGTAGAGACGCTCGATGGTCTGGAACACACCGGCGAGAACCCTGTCGTAGGGCAGATAGGCACGGGCGTCGCGGCTGTCGAAACCCAGCTTGTCTCGACGCAGGGCCTCGGTGAGATAGAGACGGTCGTAGTCCCGCAGCTGGCAGTCTGGACCTTCGAGAGCCACCAGACACTCGGTGTACTCACGAAGCTCTTGCTCGGCCCGGTCTGCGGTCAGCTCGGTGATGCGATCGATGAACCCGGCGGCCCGATCGACCGTGCGGATCATCTTGTCTTCGGTGGCGTAGTCGGCCCACGAGTCGTAGCCCAGCAGCTGGGCCAGCTCGTGGCGGCGGGCCAGCAGATCGTCGAGCACCGAGAGATTGTCTGGCGTGCCCCGGCTGGTGAACTCTCTGTGCAGCTTGCGCCGCAGCTCACGGTCGTGGGCAAACTTGAGTACGGGGAGGTAGTCGGTGGGGTTCGTGGTCAGCTCCAGCGAACCGTCGTCCCCCGCCGGGTGGGCCGCCAGGAAGTCGTCTGGCAAGCCGTCAAGTTCAGCCACGGATTCGAGGCGCACCGTGCGCACATCCCCGGAGATCTGGCGGGCAAAGTTCTGGCCCAGCTCGGTGATCTGCTCCCGCAGGCTGGCCACCTGCTGGCGAGTCTCCTCGTCGCGGTCGACCCCGGCCCGTCGAAAATCCCGCAGGGCATGCTCGACCACCCGCCGAGCCAGGGGGTCTGGAGCAGCGGACAGATCGAGCCCCGCCAGCCGATCATAGACGCCCCGATCGAGAGACAGCTCGGTCCCGAAGCGGGACAGCTCCTGCTCGATCTCGGCAGCCCCCGCCCGCATCTCGCCCTCTGGGTGCACCTGAAAGAACAGGTGGACCAGGGAGCCTGCCCCGTTCAGCGGGCGGCCAATGCCGTCGAAGGCCGCCAAGACCTCGCTGAAGTTCGCCGTCGCTGGCAGGTCTTTCACGGCCTGGACTGCTGCCCTGGAGGCAGCCAGGGCCTCAGCGGTGGCCTGGCGGAAGCGGTCAGTGTCGGCGTCGAGGAGATGGTCCATCCCGGCGAGTCTATCCTGCAAACCCAACGGTTTCTGCCACTGGTCCCGGCCAGCCCCTGGCCCCGTGCCCGAGAGCAGCCCAGCCCCCGGCTATTGGACCGTCACGTAGGCCTGCAGTTCCAGCTGGTCGTCCTTACCTCCTGCGTTCTCCACAGAGAGGGCGATGTCGTACTGACCGGGGCTCGTAAAGGTGTGGCTGGGGTGTTGCAGGGCCGAGGTGACCCCGTCACCGAAGTTCCAGTCCCAGGCGCTGATGTTGCCGATGGAGAGGTCGGTGAAGTCCACGGTCAGGGGCGCCGTGCCGGTCATGGGGGCGCCCACGAAGTTGGCCAACAACTCCGGCCCAGGGAGCACCTCGATGTAGCCCGTGCGCCAGAACAGATCACTGCCATAGGCGTTGCTCACGGTCAGGCTCACCGAGTAGGTGCCTGCCGCGGTATAGGTGTGGGACGGGTTGCTGGCGTTGGAGCCATAGCCATCGCCGAAGGTCCAGGCCCAGGACGTGACCGCCCCACCCGTGGACTCGTCGGTGAAGTCGACCACGAACGGTGAGGGCGCCGAGACCGGCGCGCCGCTGAAGCCCGCCACCGGTGGGATGAAGTCCACGGCGACAACGTCGGTGAGCGACAGGCTGTCATTGCCATAGGAGTTCGTCACCGAGAGGGAGACCGTGTAGAAGCCTGAGGAGGTGTAGGTGTGGCTCGGGTGCTGCAAGGTCGAAGTGGCCCCGTCGCCGAAGTCCCAGAACCAGGACGTGGGCGCGCCGCCGGTGGACTCATCGGTGAACTGGACGAGCAAGGGTGACAGACCGCCCATCGGCGCAGCACTGAAGGCGGCCACCGGCGGGATCACGTCCACCAGCACGGCGCCCACCTGCACGGTCACGTCCGCGCCCAGCGCGTTCACCACGGTCAGGGTCACGTCGTACGCACCGAGGGCGGTGTAGGTGTGATCGGGAGAGGGCTCGGTCGAGGTCTGTCCGTCGCCGAAGTCCCACAGCCAGCTAGTGGGCACACCAATGGAGAGGTCGGTGAAGCTCACAGCCAAGGGCGAGGCACCCGAAGCGGGCACGGTTGCGAAGCCAGCCACCGGCACCGTGCTCCAGTCCTTGGTCACGGAGCGATTCAGGTTGATGCGGCCATAACCGAAGAACTGGTCCAACCCGGGGAGACCGATATCTTCTGCACCCAGCTTCAGGATGCGTTCGACGTCGTTGGGCGAGAGGTTCGGGCGAGCGCTCCAGATCATGGCGCACACACCAGCGGCGAGCGGGCTGGAGTAGCTGGTCCCCTGCACAGAGACGTAGGTCGAATCGCTCTCGGCGCTGGTGGTCATGATGGCCGTGCCAGGTGCCACCAAATCGATGAACGTCCCGTAGGACGAGAAGCTGGCCAGGTTGTCGGACGGATCGGTTGAACCCACCACGATCAGATCGTCGTCATCCCGATCGCTGCCCGAGTAGTTCGTGGAGGTGTTGCCCGCGCCCCAGAGCAGCAGCCCGCCGATCGACTTGATGTAGGTCGCCGTGGCCGGGTTCGACGCGCTGGAGGCGCCGTGGTAGCTCACGTTGGCCACCCGGTCTCCGCTCTCGATAGACGTGCGCGCGCCCTCTTGGATGTCTGACAAGAACGCATTGCCGGTGGACACGTTCGAGACCCGCAGCATGCGATGGCTGAGGTTCCAGCCCACGCCGCTCACGCCCACGCCGTTGTTGCCGTTGGCCATGGCCGTCCCCGTTGTGCGAGTGCCATGCACATGCACCGGGTTGATGTTGCCGCCTTCAGACTCCCAGAGGCGGTCCACCGCGTTGTAACCCTCGAGTCGATGCAGCAGCAGGTCTTCGTGGGTGGTGCGGATGCCCGTGTCGCAGATACCGATGCTCACGCTGGGGCCGCCGGTGAGCTGGTTCCACGCTGCGCAGGAGTCCATGACTCCAGGCTGGTGGTGCCACTGGCTGAAGAAGAAGGGGTCGTCCGGGCAGTGCGGGCTGTCGGGCAGGGGCAGCAGCGGGAAGTTGTTGGGCGACGGCGCCGGGGCCGGTCCACGGGGGGCACTTTGCCCGGTCAGCTGATGGGACAGCGGCGAGAGGATCCAGTCGGGATCGACGTACTCGAACACTCCGCTGGCCATGAGCCGGTCCGCCACCTGGGCTTCGCTCATGCCGGGAGGCACGATGAGGATCGACTCGTCCGTCGCGGGCACATGGCGCAGAAGGTCAAAGCGCCCCAGCTCACGTCTGGCGCTGGCCGCCAAGGACTCGGTCTGTTCGAGAGAGAAGCCCGCGTCCAGCAACGCGCGCCGCTGGTAGGGCCGGACGATCACGCGCGAGGACAGCTGCCGCACCCCGGGGATCTCTGCGAAGACATGCTGGGGGCTGGCGACCTTCAGCGGGACCGGTGCGGCGCTGGGGCGCTGGCCCTGAGCCGCCAGGGGCATGGCCAGGCCCAGCACGACCAGCAGGCACAAGAAGGGTCCAGATCCGCTCGGAGTGAGGCGACAGTTGGACAGAGGTGCAGACAGGGGGAAGGGCATGGCGCGGTCTCGTCAGTCGCTGGAGGCGGCTGGCCACCGGCAGCAGGCAAGTGAGCCAGGCATCAGCCTCTGAACAGCCTATCCCAGTCCCTGCTGACCTAGATGACGACACCGTCACTTTCTGGCCAGGGACTCCAGTAGGACCACATCTTCGTCGATGGACCGGACCGCCGGAATCGTCGCCGCCAGGGCATCGACCCGGCTGGGGTCGCCTGCGAGTTTCACCAAGAGCGCCGCCAGGGCGTCGTGATCCCCCGGGGCAAAGGTCAGGCCGCCGCCCCGCTCCACCAGCTCGGCCATGCCGCCCAGATCAGAGGTCAAGACGGGGACCCCTCGCTGAAAGGCCTCGTGAATGGTCAGCGGGCTGTTCTCCCACCACAGCGAAGGCACGATCAGCAGGTCGAGTGCGGCGAACACGGCCTCGCGATCGGCAGGGGCGAAGGGGCCGGCGAGGGTCAGGGCCGGGGTCACGTCGGCGATCGCCTGCAACCGGGCGGCCACCTCGGGGAACCAATCGAGGTGGCCATGAATGGAGACCTGCAGATCGGCTGGGCCCAGGCCTGTAGCCGCCACGGCGCGCCCCACCACCTCGACGCCCTTGTAGTCGCTCAGCGTGCCCACCGTCCCCACCCGCAGGGGGCGGCCCGCGAGAGGGCGAGTCACCGGTGCCGGCGCGGGAAAACCGTAGTCAGAGACGACCACCTGATCGCGTGGGAAGCCGCTGGCCACGAAGCGCTCACCCAAGAAGCGCGAAGGAGCGATGAACTTGGAGACCAGCTCCCGGGCGCCAGCCATGTCTGCCACCCGCTGTTCGAGGGCCCGGGCGAACCACCGGCGGTCACCGAGTTCGGCGTAGGCCTCGCTGCACGCAGCATCACTCCAACGCTCACGGTCGATGGGATAGATGTCGACGCACGCCGCGCACTGGGCGGGTTCGGCGCGCTCGCAAGCATGCCCCGTCAGGTCGTACATCAGCCCCGATCGGGAACACAGCCACCAGTATTCGTGCAAGGTCATCACCACCTGGATGCCCCGGGCCGCCGCAGCCTTCAGCGCCGACACACCGCCCACGAACTGCAGCCCCTGCACGTGCACCAGGTCGGGAGCGAAGCGCTCCAGCACGCCGTCGAACACCTGGCCCATCTGCGGGTCGTCCCACTGCTCGGACAGGTCGTGGTAGATGCGGTTGTAGATGGCCTCGAACACGGGCACGTCCTCGAAGACCCGCTCGGTGAGGGCGTACTGCTCGAGGTCGCGACGCTCTTCGCAGGTGAAGACCGCCACGTCGTGGCCCGCCTGGCGCAGGGCGGCGCACAGATGGGCGGTGTAGATCTCTGAACCCGCGGCGTGCAAGGGCAGGTAGTCGTGGATGACTTGCAGGATGCGCAAGGGCGTGCTCGCTCAGTAGGTGGCGCGACGACGCAAGGGCGCTGTCCCCCGCTCGAGAGGACGACCCAGGCGCGCGCTGATCCGAGCCAACAACTCGCCGGCAGGCACACGCTCGGGGGGCCCGGGCAGGCGGCGATCCTCGAGCAGCACTTCGCCCTTGTTCGCCGTGGGCCCGGCCAGCACCCGCAGGGGCAGTCCCCAGGAGGTCAAGGCCACGCGCCGGGCGGCGGCGTCGAGGGGGCGGTCTTCGACCAGCACGTCCAGGCCGGCCGCGAGCAGATCG
Organism: uncultured Phycisphaerales bacterium; assembly: GCA_964537035.1. Lineage (GTDB taxonomy): Bacteria > Planctomycetota > B15-G4 > B15-G4 > B15-G4 > CAZIAK01. The sequence continues at coordinate 26,635 of CAZIAK010000005.1, forward strand.
ACTCGCAGCTTCTCTGCCAGGGCGCAAGCCTCACCATCGCTGGGGTTGACCACCATCAGCCCCACATCGAAGGGCGCCATCCACGAGGGCCAGGCCAACCCGACCTCGTCACCGTGCACGTGGGCCGCAGCGCAGACGACGGCGCACAGATCGAGGGACAGCAGCGAGAGTTCGCGGCCCGTGCCATCGAGCACACCCTGGCGCAGGCGGCCGACCACTTCGTCCGTCGGGACGCTCTCGCCCTCAACCGCGAGCGCCACCACCAACTCGACGCCGTCGTCCCCTGCGTCCCGATGGCTCAGGGGTAGCTCAAGGCTGGCCAGCAGACCCTCGATGGCCGTGGACATCCAATCGCCGGGAGACTGCTCGGCCGCCGCCACCACCGCCGCGTCGAAGCGCTGGTACAGGGGCATGTCGTAGAGCCCTCGAGGCGGTGGGCCTCCGTGACGAAACCCCGCACCGACGGCGAAGCCCGCCACCAGATCGCTGCGCTGCCCCACGCCGCCGTGGATCAGCAGATTGATCAACGCCGCCCCCTCGCTCGCAGGAAGAGACACCTCTTGGGCCGAGAGCGCCGCGAAGGTCTGCCGGCAGCGCTCGGCGAGGCGGGACATCGTCCGTTGAAAGAGCGGCAAGCCAGAGACCAGTCCGGGGCCCAACTCGACCACGTAGCCGTGGCGCACGAGCAGGCCGTAGCCTGCGCTCGCGCCGTCGGTGACAGGCGCCTCGCGACAGATCAGCTGCGACCCGTTGCAACTCGTACCAGCGACCACCATGTTCAGCCCTCTGCCGAAGAGGGTGCGAGGGACTGCACTGCGGGGAGGTCGCCGCTCGCCGCTCCAGACGCAGCCCTGGCGTAGCCTGTGTATCCCGCCTCGCGCAGCTCTTGTAGCTGGCGTGCAGTGTTCTTGCGCCGGGCGAAGAGAGACACCGAGCTGCCGCCCTCGCGCATTGCCTGAGCCATGGCCAGGAGGGTCGCCGGATCACCGCCGTCGTGAAGCAAGGCCACCCGAGATGCCCCCCTGGATCGCTGCCAGCCTCGCTCCGCCAGCACCAGCAGCACGCGCTCGAAGCCGATCGAGAAACCACAAGCGGGCACGTCCCGCCCTTGCATGGAGCCGATCATGCCGTCGTAACGACCGCCGCCAGCGATGGAGAAGGGCAGGCCCTCGAGACCGATCTCGAAGATCGAGCCGGTGTAGTAACCCATGCCCCGCACCAGGGTCGGGTCGAAGGACAAGGTGCCACCGCCTGGCAACCCCCCAGGGAAGGCACCGAGAATGGTGGACAACCGTTCGATCGCCGGAGCCGTGCGCTCATCGCCGTCTCCCAGGGCAGCGGCGAGGGCTGGCAGTCCGCTCTGCCGGTCCGCCATGAGCGACATGAGCGCTGCGATGGCCGCCGGCCCATGCCCCTGTTCGGTGAGCTCGGCAGTCACGCCGCCTGCGCCAATCTTGTCCAGCTTGTCGAGGGACACGAACACCCGCCCCTCAGCATCGGCGTCGAATCCGCAGTGGGCCACCATGGCCGAAAGCAGCTGCCGATCGTTGATGCGCAAGGCGATGTCGTTGAGCCCCAGGGCTCCCAGGCTCTGGGCAGTGGCCGCGATCAACTCGATTTCGGCCAGGGGTCCGGCCTCGCCCAGCACATCGATGTCGCACTGGGTGAACTGGCGATAGCGCCCTTTCTGCGGGCGTTCCGCGCGCCACACAGGCCCGATCTGGATCGACTTGAAGGGCTGCAGCAGCTGGCCCTGGTTCTGGGCATAGAAGCGGGCCAGGGGCACGGTCAGATCGAAGCGCAGCCCGAAGTCGACCACCTCGTCTTCGTGGGACGCAGCGGCCACGTCGAGCTTGCGCCCCCGCTTGAGCACCTTGTAGATCAGCTTCTCGTTGTCCCCCCCTTGCCCGCTGCAGAGCAGTGCGATGTGCTCCAGGGCGGGAGTCTCGATGCGAGCGAAGCCAAAGGCCTCGAAGTTGGCCTGGATCGCGGCCGAGGCCCGATCACGGAGAGCGACCTCGACAGGGAGCAGGTCGCGCATGCCCCGGGGCGGGGCGGTGTTGGTCTTCACGGTCATGGCCTCGGCAACCCAACATCGGGCGCGGCGCATCCTACCGCCCCGCGCCCCCCCCACACCAATCGTTGACTCAGCTCTGCAGCCAGACTCCGGCTGGCGAGAAAGAGCCCGTCACCCTCAGCGGGTGAAGCTCAGCCATTTCTTCATCAACTTGGCCACCAAAGGTGTCAGCCGAGTGCGGTTGTACTGGTCGCCCACGCGGCGAATGGCCTCGGCCTGGGTCGGGTAGGGGTGGATGGTGTCGGCCACCGTGCCCAGGCCGACCTTGCCGCGCATGGCCACGGACAACTCTGAGATCATCTCGCCCGCATGTCGGGCCACGATGGTGGCACCCACGATGCGATCGCTACCCGCGGCCACGATGACCTTGATGAAGCCCTCGGCCTCGCCATCGAGCATGGCCCGGTCGACCTCTGCCAGGTCTTGCTCGTAGGTGTCAACTGCCAGCCCTTGAGCTTCGGCGTCGCTCTCGTAGAGACCCACGTGGGCGATCTCGGGGTCGGTGTAGGTGCACCAGGGCACGATCAGGGAGGAGACCTTGGCCCGTCCGCCGAACAGGGCGTTGCGGATCACGATGCGGGCGAGGAAATCAGCGGTGTGGGTGAACTTGTATTGGGAGCAGATGTCCCCGGCGGCGAAGACGGCGGGGTTGCTGGTGTGCAGACCGTCGTCCACGGTCACGCCCATGCGCTCGTCGTAGGCCACGCCTGCCAGCTCGAGCCCCAGGCCGTTCACGTTGGGCGCCCGCCCCACGGCCACCAGCAGCTGATCGGAGATCACCTCGAGGGTCTCGCCGTCGACCTCGACGTGCACCACTCTCTCGCCGTCGCGCTCTTCGATGCGCTGGGTCTTGGCGCTCATGACCAGGCGCACGCCGTCCCGTTCAAGCGAGCGTTGGACGATGGCCGCGGCCTGGGCGTCCTCGCGCATGAGCACGTGGGGCCCCATCTCGATCAAGGTCACTTCACTGCCGAAGCGGGCGAAGCTCTGAGCCATCTCGCAACCAATGGGGCCCGAACCGATGACGGTGAGCCGGGGCGGCAGCTCGGTCAGCTCGAAGAGGTTTTCGTTGGTCAGGTGCGCGGTCTCGTCCAGCCCGGGGATGGGCAGGGCGGCGGCTCGTCCGCCCGTGGCGATGACGGCCTTTTTGAACTGCAAGGTCTGCCCCCCGACCTCGATGGTGTCCCGGCCGGTGAAGTGGCCGTGGCCCAGGTAGACGTCGATGCCCAGGTCAGTGAAGCGCTGCACCGAGTCGTTGGGTGCGATGTCGGCGCGGAGCTTGCGCATGCGCTCCATGATGGCCCCGAAGTCGACCTGCACGCCGCCGGGAACAGAGATGCCGAACTCTCCCGCGTCGCGAAGGTCTGCCACCCGCCGCGCCGCGGAGATGAGCCCCTTGCTCGGCACGCAACCCACGTTGAGGCAGTCGCCGCCCATGAGGTGTCGCTCGATGAGAGCCACCTTGGCACCCAGTCCGGCAGCTCCCGCTGCAGAGACCAGGCCCGCCGTGCCGCCGCCGATGACCACCAGGTTGTAGCGGCCATTGGGCGTGGGGTTGGTCCAGTCGGTCGGGTGTACTGCGTCGACCAGCGCCTTGTTGTAGGCGTCCTCGGGCTGCATGGGGCCAGAGTGAAACTCTGTGGGATCGACAGTCGCTGGGGTCGTCATGATCGCATCTCTTGGGCCGCTCAGGCCTCTCCGTCCACTGCGTCCTTGGCCAGCACTGTCGATGCGTCCGCGACTGCAGGGGTTACTCCCACCCCCTCAAGATCTGCAGAGGCGTTGAGGGCGCGGCCGGCGATGCGCGTCACGAAGAGGGTCACCACGATGGTGGCAGCCAGACCGATCCATTTGAGCCAGACCTCTGCGTCGGTGGCTGCTGCGTCACCGCCCCCGGCCAGATCTGAGCCGCTCGAACCGAGGTAGACGTACATGATCGTCCCGGGCAGCATGCCGAGAGCGCCGATGGTGTAGTCGCGAAAGGACACGCCCGTCAGGCCGTAGGCGTAGTTGAGCAGGTTGAACGGGAAGGCCGGGGAGAGCCTGGTGAGCACGACGATCTTCAGCCCCTCTCTGCTCACGGCCTTGTCGATGGCGGCGAATCGTGCGTTGCCCGCGACCTTCGCCGCGACCCAATCCCGGGCCAGGTAGCGCCCCACGAGAAACGCTGCGCAGGAGCCCAGAGTGGCGCCAATGAACACGGCGATCGTGCCTTGCACCACGCCGAAGACCGCGCCGGCTCCGAGGGTCAGCACAGAGGCAGGCGCCAGGACCACGCAGGCCACGATGTAGATCACGACCAGGGCCACCGGCCCCCAGGCGCCCAGGCTCTCGACCCAGTCCACGGCCTGACCCATCCACTCTTTGAGCGGTAGCAGCACCAGCGCGGCGATCAAGGCCACGGCCACCAGGACCAGGACCACGGCCCGGTGCTTGCCTGTCTTCTCAGCGGTCATGGGGCGCCAGCCTCCGGGGTCACACAGCGGTTTCGACCCACTGTATGTTTCCCGGCAACCCGCTTCATTTCACTTCGCTGAGGCGAACCTCGACGCGAAGATCTCGACCCGCCGCTCGCGCCCCCGCCCCGCTCGGTCAGACAGGCTCGGACTCGGGCAGCCGTTCCGCCTGGTCGTCATACTCGCCGTCGTCTTCGTAGACAGAGCGCTCGCCGGTGAGAACATCAACGGCCAGCATGACCAGGCAGGTCGCTGCGGTCCCCAGGGCGGCGCCCGTGGGCCCCAGCCTTGGCATGAGCAGCGCGCAGAGCAGGATCTGCAGGACCCAGGCGATGGTCATGGTGCCGAAGCCCACACCCAGCAAGCCCTCTTCTGCGTGACGGAGGTAACGGGCCGTGAGGGCGGACACACCGAGCATCATCAGCGTGCCGCCGCGGACCAGGTCCGCCACGGGAATACCGTACAGCGTGACCCCACCGCCGAGCGCCATGCCACCCAAGGAAGCGGTGCCTCCCTCACCCGAGCGGGCGACCCAGGGGCCTCCGGTGGGGAACGAGGACCGCAGGCCATCGAGGGGCCCGCCCGCTGCGTACATCCATTCGACAACGACGGGACCGAAGGCGAACCACAGGGCGAAGGCCGCACCCGCCGTCACCACGCCCGCCCGTCCCCGACTCCTGCGGTCGAGCCGGTCGAGGGCGGCGCCCACCAGACCAGCCGCCGGAATGGCCGGGATGATCAGGGCCAGGACGAGCAGCCCCGCCCAGGCAGAGGGGATCGCCAGGGCTGCAAAGGACGCAGGCAGGCGCACCCAGCTGAAGGCGACCACGGCCAGCAGGGGCATGGTCAGGGGCATCAAGGCGATGCCCACATCGCGGGGCTCGACCCAGGGGAAATCGTCCTGTTGCCTGTCCTCTACCTCGGCGGACTTGGACAGCACGGACAGCAGCAGCGACTGCACCGTGCCACCGGCCAGCAGAGCGAAGCCCACGGCCATGAGGTCCTGTTGGGTCCCCGCCAAAGGAGTCCGCGTAAAAATGAAAAAAGCCAGCAAGTACCCGGGGAGGGACGCCAGCATGGCTACGAGTCGTGCTTTGGGCAGCAGCGTGCCGCTCACGTCCGTGCGCAGCAGAGGGCCGCCCAGGACCAGGGCCCAGCCCGCCAGAGCCAGGGCACCCGCCACCCAGCCGCGAGCCGTCACCACCAGGTCGCCCATGGTGTGAAACTCGTCCATGGTGGACAGGCCGTAGATCACCGCAGCCACGGGCAGCACATAGGGTAGCGACTTGCGGAAGGCGTGAATCGACAGGCAGAGCACCACCACCAGCCCCATCAACCCCATCTCCATGCTGTGACTGGCCAGCCCCAGCAGGGCCACCGGCACCAAGAACTGGGGCAGGAGGTCAGAGCGACCCTCCACCAGGCGAGGGCCCAGGGGGAAGCGCTTGAGCGACACTCCCCCTCGATCGGTGCAAGCCCGCTCCGCCACCGCGACGACCCAGACATGGGCGAAGACGGCGACCATGGCGATCACGGCTCGAACACCCAGGGAGCGGGGGTCAGACCCTGAGCAGAGAATCAGCGATGAGAAGCCGAGGGCCGAAGCAGCGAACCAGCAGCGAAGGGTGACAGACATGGTGGGCGGACATCAGGCGAGGTAGGGAGCATGCACTCGGCTCCACCTATCGACGATGCTCCCGGGGTCACCTGAGCCGATCCCCGCTGAGAGCCCGTCCTCGGGCAGAAAGCCCTCGAACGAGAGGGCTCAAGTCCTGCTGCGAAGCTCGTCGATCTCTGCCTGCCGCGCGGCCAGTAGGGCCTCCCAGCCCTCACTGCGCAGCAGCTCTCCCAATCCCGCCTCCCGGAGGGCAAAGAGGTGCTCTCGCTGGGACAGCTGCAGATCGTCGCGCTCTCGAACCGGCGGCGCGGGCGCGGCAAGCACCTGCGCGTACAGCTCGCTCAGATGGGAGAGGTGCTCGGCCCCGTCAATGCGCGGGGGAGCCGGGGCCAGCCTGCGCCGGGAGCGCTCGCCAGGGTCGCCTGCCAGGGTCAACAGCGCCTGGCCCAGGGCGTGGCTGTCGCCCCGGGGCACCAGGGCCACTCGATCGGTGGCCCGGTCGGCGTGGGCGCCCAGGTCGCTGGCAACGATGGGCACCCCCAAGGCTCCAGCCTCATCGAGGGTGAACGCGTACGACTCGGCACAGAGGCTGGGCAAGATGACCACGTCGATGGCGGCCCCGGACAGATCGGCGGGCTCGTAGGCTCCGTGCCAGGTCACCCGCGCCTCGCCAGCGCGACGACGGAGGTCTTGGTCGGTGGCCGGGTCTGGCGCCTCGCCCCACACCTCCAGGGCCAGGGGCGCTCCTGGGCCCAAGGCCGCCAAGGCATCGAGCGCCACACCCACACCCTTCAAGGGATGGAGGTGACCGAACACGCCAACGCGCAGGGGCTCGTCGATGCTGGCTTCACGGTCGCCCAACGGTCTGGTGGCCGCTGCGGCGACGGTGCTTCCCGCGGGCGGCAGGGCCACCACGTCGCGGGACAAGCCCAGCCAGCCCAGCACCCGCTGGCCGTGCCCCTGCGTCGGTGCGATGAGCAGCGAGGCGCAGGACACCTCTGCACGGAGTTCGGACACGAACATGGTCAACGAGGCGTCGATCTCGCCGTCACCCTGAAAGGTCCAGCGGGGAGCGCAGTGGGAGCAGGCTGCGGCAGACGGCGCCTCGCTGCAGAAGGAGAGATCTTCTTTGACCCGGTGATAGCGTGGACAGCTCGAGAACAGATCGTGCAGGGACAACACCGTGGGCACTCCCCGGGACGCCGCCACCTGTACCAAGGTCGTGGTCAGTCGGGCCCAGTGGTGCACGTGCACCAGGTCGGGCTGAAAGTCGTCGAGCCAGTCGAGATAGGCCCGCTCGACGAACGGATCGTGGACCTTGTCCCAGCGTTCGAAGAACAGATCGTGACGGTGCACCCGCAGCAGCTGCACAGCCCCCGCCGTAGACGCCACCACTTCAAACTGCGGCCGCCATTCGATGGAGCCGCTGAACACCGAGACCGTGTGGCCCGCGACCGCCAGCGACTGGGCCAGGTCGGCCACCAAACGCTCGGTGCCCCCTACCAGTTCGGGGGGCGAGCCGTGGACGACGAGTCCGATGCGGCTCACGAACGTCCGGGCCGACCGTCCCGCTCGAGCAACTCGGTGTACATCTCTTCCATGGCCTCGGCGTCCTCTTCGATGGAGCGCGGCGAGCCCATGGTCACGCTCCAGGTCCGCAGGGTCGTGGGGTTCTGGATGATCGAGGCCATGTGCAGGGTCAACGCGCTCACGTCCCCCGCCGGGAACAAGCGCCCGCTCCGTCCATCCTGAATGAGTTCAGCCATGCCGCCCTGACCGGAGGCGATCACCGGCACCCTGGCGGCGAAGGCCTCCTGGATCACCACCGGCGAGTTCTCCAGCCACAACGAGGGCATGACCAGGCAGTCAATCTGCTCGAAGGCGTGGGCGATGTGGGATCGATCGATCGGGCCGTTGAAGGTCACGTTGAGCCCGTCGGCCATCTCCTTCAGCATGCGCCCGTAGTCACCGTAATGACTGTCACTACCAAACACCTGCAGCTCGCAGATCTCAGGGGGCAGCCGCTGCATGGCCTGCATCAGGATGTGCACACCCTTGTGCGGCGCCAGCGTGCCCACGTACCCGAAGACGATGCGCTCTTCGTCGATCTCGCGCTCTTTCATGTTGTCGAAGGGCTTCGTGTCGATGCCGTAGCGGGAGACCCGCAGTTTGTTGCGCGGGATGCCCCATTGAGCCACCCGGTCTGCCACCGTCGCCGAGGGAGACAAGAACATGTCGACCTGTTCGATCAGCAGCTGCACCTTGCGTATTCGATGCTGCAGCTCTTCACTCAGGTTCTGGGACGACCCGGCCTGCGCGACCTGGTCGGGGTTCTTGTTCTTGCGCTTCTGCAACCACTGGCTGCGATCTTGAGCCCAGTAGACCAGCGGTGCCAGATCGACGCCAGCCAGCTCGCGGGTCGCCTGCAACAGCTTGATCACCGCCTTCTCGCCCTTGCCCTGGCTGAAGCGGAAGTCTTGCAGACAGTTCTCGCAGTCGGTCAGGTTCGGCCCACTGCAGAGCGCACCGTCGGGCAGCAGCAGCTGACCGAAGCGCACGCAGAAGAGCCAGAAGTCGTTCAGGGTCATGACCACCCGGGCGCCGGCACTGCGGCTGATTCGGGGGATGCCCAACGAGAGCAGCATCAGGTGCTGCACATGGACCACGTCGGGTTCCATCTCTTTGAGCACGCGCTGAAAGGCGCCCTCGGCCCTTGGGTTGGCGAAGGTCTCGCTGAACTGCTCGTGCTCCAGATTGTTCACCATGACGTGACAGGTGAGCCCGTCCACGTCGCGCTTGAACAGCGAGTACGAGCGGCGAGAGAGGATCTTCTCGCTGCAGAACACCTCGACCTCGTGGCCCCGCTCCTTGAGCGCTCGGGCCAGGTTGTAGGTGTACACCTCTGTGCCTGCCGAGTGATCAGGCAAGAAGAAGTGCACCGGCATCAGGATCTTCACGGAAGTCTCCGGGCGTAACGAGCGGCCACCGCGGCGTCGACATGCACGCCGCGAAGACCATCGAACACCCCGCGCAGCTTGGCCCACGCGGCGGGTGCTCGTCCTGACAGCAAAGCCCTGACCAATGCCAGGGGCCACAACATGACATCAAAGACCAGCAGCCCGGCCCAGCCTCGCCAGCTGCCGTGCTTGCGCAAGAAGTGCACCGAGTTCACGGCGGTCATGTATTTGCGGCCCGCCGTGTAGCCTCCGCCGGTGCTCGACGAGAGCCCGTGGTAGGCCAGCGCAGCGGGCACCACCAGGGTGGCCAGGCCCGCCTTGTGCATCCTCACGCCCCAGTCCGCGTCCTCGAGATAGCAGAAGAACTGCTCGTCGAGGCCACCCACGGTCTCCCACGCTTTGCGGGAAATAAGCAGGCAGGTGCCGGGTAGATAGTCCACATCTTCTGGTATTGAGCGGGCAGCCACGTGGGCCTCTCCGTGGCCCAGCAGCTGGGTCACGTTCAGCTTCGGCCCGACCTTGCCACCCCGGGCCCAGACCACGTCGGGACGGTCGCGATACATGAGCACGGGGCCCAAGGCGCCGACCTCTCCCTTGCCCTGCGCCTCCCAGGTCTGAGCGGCGTCGAGGAGGCTGCGAAAGATCTCGGGAGTGACCAGGACATCGCTGTTGAGCAGGCACGCCCAGTCGGCACCGAGCACGTCGAAGGCGTGGGCCAGGGCCCGATTGTTGCCCTCGGCAAAGCCCAGGTTTGAGCCATGGCGGAGCACGACCAGCTGCTCATGCTCGGCGGCCAGGCGATCTGCGGACCCATCGACGGAGCCATTGTCGGCCAGGACCACGGTGATCTGGGGCCAGCTCACCTCGGCCAGGGAGTTCAGGCACGCCGACGTCTCGTCGCCACCGTTCCAGTTGAGCACGATGGCTGACAGGGCCACCGAGCTGTTACTGGTTGTGTCCGACATCTCGCGTCCTCATCCGACCTGCCGGGGCACACCTTGGCAAAAGAGGCCTCACCAACCACCACCAGCCCCGCAGCATGCCGTTGAGCGCACCCAGGAGCAATGCTTCAGCCCCGCTCTGATCGATCACGGGGGAGAAGGTCAGTGCTCGGGCGTTGAGCAGGTCCCGATCAGCCACCACCCGGCGAGCCGCCAGACGACGCCGATGAGCCAAGGCTCTGGGCAGGTACTTGAGCACCTCCAGCCGGCCGCGCAGGTAGTCGAGGACCAGGCCCCGGCTCAAGGCGAAGCCAAACCACACCAGGGCATAGGCCGCTCGCCCCGGCCAGGACAGCAGCAGCGCCGGCCAGGAGTAGTTCTTCAACACCAGGTAGGCCCGGTTGCGGCCATGCAGAAAAGCGCGATGCCCGGGATAGCTCGCCGCGCCTGGGCGAAACGAGATGCCCTTGGTGCCCTCTTTGTGCAGCACGATGGCCTGGGGCACACGACGGAGCCGCCAGCCCAAGGCCCGCAGCCGATAGCTCAGGTCGTGGTCTTCAAAGAGGATGAAGAAGGTGGGGTCGAAGCCCCCCGCGTCGAGCAGCGCCTCCCGGTCGACGAGCAAGGCCATGGAGATCACCGCGTCGATATCCGAGGGCTCGCCGGCAGGAGCCTCAGGGCGACTGAGCAGATTGTCCAGGCACATCACGCCCACGTAGTGCATGTCGCCGCCGTCGTAGTGCACCACGTCGGTGTCGTGGGCCAGCACCGCTCGGGGCTGGACCACCGCCACCCGTTCATGCGCGGTCTCGGGCAGCAGGCGCCGCAAGGTGTCGGGGGGCACGATGACGTCGCTGTCCACCGCCAGCACCCAATGGGTGGTCGACTCTTCCAGGCCTCGATTGCGTGCCGGGCACGGGCCTTCGTTGCTCTCCATGGAGATCAGCCGGGCGCCGACGTTGTGGGCCGCAATGCGCGCGGGCCCGTCGTCGGTGGAGGCGTTGTCGATCACCACGACCTCGACCACGTTGCCCTCGAGCGCGGCCACCGCGTCGAGACACTCGTCGATCCATGGGGCTCCCTGGTAGTTGACGATGACCACGGTCACCGGCGTGTCGAGCAACTCAGCGTCGCAGTGTGCCAGCCCCTCGGCCATGGCGTTCAGCGCCCCGGCAACTTGAAGTCAGGAGCGTTCACCGGGGACCGTCGGGCCAGACAGTAGGGCAGATTGAGCAGAGCGTTCAGGGTGGCCTTGAGCACGATGGAGCGGGCACCGGGAGTTTCATTCATGGATTGGGCCAGGCCCATGGTTCCCGTGGCTTCGAGTTCTTTCTCAGCGCTGCTACCCGTTGCCCCTGCGCCAGCAGAGCCGCCGCCCCCCACCGCCTTGCGGGCCATGCCGAAGGCCACGGAGAACACGTCGCTCCAGCGGCAGTTCTTGAAGGCATAGAGCCAGAAGTTGCGAACGTGAAAGTAGAGCGAGCGCGGGCCTGCCTTCATGCCGAAGGGCGTGGAGTGATCGATCACCGCATCGGGGATCTGCAGGATGCGGTAGCCCAGCCCCAACACGCGAGCGGACAGGTCGCGCTCGTTGCCGTAGATGAAGAAGCGCTCGTCGTAGTACCCGGCCTGAGCCAAGACGCTGGCCCGAGCCAGGGTGCCGCAGCCCCGAAAGGTCGACGCGTAGTAGCGGCCCCGAGCGATCTCGGCGTCGATGTACGCAGGGGGCATGCCCGGTTCGACCACCCGGCCGCTGACCATGCCCGTGGAGGCAGGCTCTGAGAGCATGGTCTGCTCCAGGACCTCCAGCCAGGTGCTCGTGGCCACCACATCGTCGTCCATGATGGCCACCGCGTCCCCACTGGCCAGCTTGAAGCCCATGTTGAAGGTCTCGCAGGCGCCGTACTGATCGTCGGCGGTGCGCACGGCCACCACGTCCGGGTGATCGTCGGCGAGCATCTGCAGGGTGTCGTCGGTGGAGGCGTTGTCGACCACCACGATCTCGTCGGGTGGGCGGGTGCCCGACTTCAACGCGGCCACGTTGGCGGCCACGGCGTCGCGACGGTTCCAGGAGGAGATGACGGCGGTGATCTTCATGGGGGAGACTGCCCTGATCCCGGGCAAGCGAGCAGAGCATACCCCGATCGCCTGGAGGGGCCAGCGTGGGCCGGCGAGAGCGAGGAGGCATCAGCCGCCCGACCCGAGGAAGAACGGCCATGGCAGCTCACGGCCCGCCTCCCCGCGACGGCCATCGTGCTGGTCACTCGCCCGTTGCCACTCATCCCCCGGGAGCCAGGCCGAGCCGGGCGGCCCAGGCGCAGAGGTCGCTCCGAGCACCCGCCACCGCCTCGGGGCGCAGCTCAAGGTAGCCCTCGGCATGGGTGATCTCGGGGATGTCCACATTGACCGTACGGGCCCGGCAGCGGGCGTCGGCTTTCGCCACGATGTCGATCAGCCCCAGCTGGCTGGCGAAGGCCGAGAGCGCCTGGCGCTTCAGCCCTGCCACCGGCGTGATGTCGAGCAGGAAGCTGGCCATCTGCTCGGCGTTCACCTCGTAGAGCAACAGGGTCAGGTCGGCCCGCCCCGTGAGCACCGCCGCCACCACGTCGAGGGTGGCCACGTGGTCGGGATGCATCTCGAACAGCGACGGCGCGTAGACCACCGTGGGCCGCAGCGAGTCCACGAGCGCCGAGAGCCTCTGGGGCCAGCCCTGATCGTCTGCCACCTGACCGTCCGCCACCGAGAGGCAGGTCAGCTCGGTGTGTCCCAGGAGGTCGGCGGCGCGGCGAGACTCCTCCAGGCGCTCGTCGCTGTCCCCCCCCGCCTCGCCGCCGGTGACCAGAGCCACATGAACGGCGTCGCCCCGGGCCACGTGGGAGGCGATGGCCCCACCGCAGCCCAGGATCTCGTCATCGGGATGGGGCGCCACCACCAACACCTGGCCCGCTGGCACCCGGGACAGATCGTAGAGCGGCGGAAAACCGTGGGCAGGTCCGAGGCCGGTCATGGGCCATCCCCTGGATGAGATGTGCGAGAGCTGGGAGCTGGGTGGGACAGGGCCTGGGCGTAGAGTGCAGCCACCTTGTCGGCGTGGGCGGCGGGGTCGGCCAGGTCGGTGCGAGCTTGGCGGCGCCACCGCTCCAGACGCTCGCCGTCATCGAGCAGATCGCTCAGCAGGTCGGCCAGGGCCTGGGGATCGGCGGCGGGGACGGTGGTGCCCGCCCCGCCCAGACCCTCAGGCAAGGCACCACGATCGCTGGTGATCACCGGCAGCCCCAGGGCTCGGGCCTCTGCCACCACCAGGCCGAACGTCTCTTCGGCCCGGCTGGGAAACACTGCCAGGTCGACCCGGTCGACGATCAAGGGCAGCTCTCCCGGACCGTAGGCGCCTGCGAACGAGACGTCGAGCCCCTCCGCTGCGTTGATGAGCAGCTCGGCGAAGTCGGCGTCGATGGGCGCGCCCAGGATCAGCAGCGAGAGTCTCGTGTCCGCCGCCAGGCGCAGGGCCTCCAGCAGATCGAGGACGCCCTTGGCCGGGGCCAGATGTCCCCAGGTCACCAGTTGCAGCCGACCGTCACTGCGATCGCGAGCAGGACCTGGTATGGCGCCAGCCAAGGACACGGCGTGAGGCAGGACCACCAAGCGCTGCTCAGGCACCATGCCCGACGAACGCCAGCGCTGAGCCACGATCTGGCTGGGCACGAGGGCCACCGACCAGGCCGCGGCCTCGGCGGCAGCCACATCACCACGGGCTGCCAGCTCGACGGCCAGGGCCTCTTCGCCTGGGGGAAAGTCGGGCAACACGCACGAGATGCAGCGATCAGACGGCAGGGGAAACGCCTCGGCACAGGACGTCCCGTCAGGTTGGCAGAGGAAGAAGCGGGCGCACACCGTGGTGAAGTCGTGCAGGCTGGCCACCACCACGTGCCCGGCGGCGGCGAGGGCTGAGCCCAGGTCTCCCGAGAGGTTCAAGGTGTGATGCAGGTGCACCACGTCGGGCTGCTCGCCGGCCACCAGCTCGAGCACCTGCGCGGTCACCCGGGGCTGGCGATTGTCCATGGAGTAGTTCTCGGCTGGGCGTCGCAGCACCCGGCACACCGGCACGTGGTCCACCGCCTCCAGGCGCAGCTCACCCTCAGGGGAGCGCTCATCGCTGCCCGCGATGATGAACGGCTCGTCGCCCCGAGCCTGTTGGGCGGCGGTGAGGGTCTGCACACAGACCTCGGTCCCGCCCCGGAACTCCGGCGGGTACTGATGCACGATGTGGACGATCTTCACGAGCCGCCCCGAGGCTCTGAAGTGGTGTGGTCCGGGCCCTGTGCAGGCGCCCCCAGAGACATGTCCTTGTAGACCTCGGCCCGGCGCTGGCCCCCGCCGTCGTGGTGCGGCAACAAGATCGCCCGGTACGCGTTGAGGCCCTCGATGGCGGTCAAGATGTCGGTGTGTTCGAGCTGGCTGGGGTAGCAGCGCACCGCGGCGCGCTTGGTGGCGTAGTCGTCCGTCACCTCCAACACCCAGTCGGCGGCCATGGGCGACCAGACCTCGTAGCCGAGCAGCGTGGCCGTGCCTGTCCAGCGCCCCAGGGCAGCCACCGCGGCCATGGCCACAAAATGATGATCGGAGTGGGACTCGCCCAGGTGCGGTGAGTAGATGACGTCGGGCTGCACCCGCTGGTAGAGGTCGACCAGGCGCTCGGTGACGGACTCCAGGTCACGGTGGGTCACGGTGCAGGAGTCGGGCAGTCCCCAGAACTCGGTGGAGCCCATGCCAAGGACGGCGGCCGAAGCCTCGGCCTCGGCCTGGCGCAGCTCGACATAGTCGGCGGGGACACGCACACCGCTGGCGTCCCCGTGAACGCCGCTGGTGATGAAGGCCCCGTGGATCGTGTCGCCCAGCCGACTGTGAGCAGCCAGGGCGGCCCCCGGCCCCGCCGCTTCGTCGTCGGGGTGGGGCGCCAACACGAGCACCCGCCCCCGGTACGGCGGCGCTTTGTGCACGGGAGCGACGGCCGGTGAAGGCAGGGGCGTGTCCGGGCTCGAATCGCTCGCTGCCATGATGCGCCCTTGCTCCCTAGGAGTCAGTTGACCTTGCGAATGCCCACGGCGCGCCCCACCACCAGGGCGAGGACGAACACCGCACCGGAGAACAGGGCCCCCATCTTGGCTTCACCCTGCAACAGCGGATCGGTGAAGGCCTCGCCGGAGACGAACAGGGCCACGGTGAGCCCCAGCCCCGCCACCAGACCAGCGACCGCCAGGTCTTTCAGGGCCATGCCCTCGGGCAGGCCGAAGCCCAGCTTGACGCCCAGGCCTGAGAACGCCACCACGCCCAGGGTCTTGCCCGCGATCAGCGAGGCCAGAATGATCCAGGTCAGCGCGCCGATGTTGGCGAACTCGACCCCCGCGTTGGCAAAGGCAAAGAAGAACAGGCCGTAGTCGACCGGCGTCTTGAAGAAGTGCTCGAAGCGCTGCAGCGGTGTGTCGCCGTGGATCGGGTCGACGCCCGGGCGATCTTCTTCTTCGGCGATCAGGCCCATCTCCGGGATGGTCCCGGGCAAGAAGGGCACGATGAAGACGAGGGCCAGGGCCGGATGCAGGTGGGCGGTGATCAGCCCGTACCAGCTCAGCCCGCCGCCGATGAGCACGTAGGGAATCCAGCTCTGCACGTTGCGCATGCGCATCACCAGGGCCGAGACCATGCCGCCCAGGGTGAACAGCAGCATCATGGGCGCCACCGGGTGGGCCGGGTCGGGATAGAACACGGCGATGATACCCAGGCCGATGGCGTCGTCAGCCACGGCGAGCAGCAGCAAGAAGTTCACCGCCGGGTGCTTCGCTCCGAAGACCAGTCGAGCGGCCAACCAGGCCAGGGCGATGTCCGTGGCCGTGGGCACTCCCCAACCGTTCGCCACCGCCTCGTAGTTGGGCGCCGACCCGTAGAACTGCTTGGTCAGCAACATGAACACTGCCACGGGGCCGAGCACACCACCCAGGGTGCCGAGCAGGGGGTTGATGGCCTTGCTCGGCGGGTTGAGCGAGCCCCCGGGAAGGATCGCGTCCGTGATCTCCTTGGCAGCGATGCCGAAGAACAAGACCATGAACAGGTCGTTGATCAAGAAGTGCAGGGTCAGTTCGTGGCCCAGCAGGTGGCCATCGATCAGGGGTCCGTGGACCGCGTGGTGGTACCACTCGCCCGCGAAGTTCGCGGCCCAGAGCGCCGCGAACACTCCCGCGATGAGCGGCAGTGAATACTCTTGGATGAAGCCGAGGAGGCCCTTCTTGGCGGACACGTCAGTCTCCTGCTGCGCAACAGCTGATGGAACGGGCGAGTGCTCTCAGTAGATGTCCGAGTCGCCCATGGTAAGAACCCAATTGTCGATGGCCCAAGGCAAGTCGAACAGTTCGCTGTAGACCATGATGCAGAGGTTGAACAGGCTGTCCTGATGAAACAAGCCATGTTCGACAAGGGTCGGTCGCTGAGACGCCCCCGGAGTGACCCAGGTTTCCAGCTTGTCGCCCCCCGCTGCCAGGGTGATGTCGCCCACCCGGGCCAACAAGCCGGCGATGGCCGAGGCGTCGCCTCCCGGGCCGATCCAGTCGACCAGGGGCACGATGGGCTGGCCCATCCAGCCCAGGCGATAGACGAGCGCGCCCACGAGTTCACCGCCTCGGCGGGCCAGCAGGCAGCGGTAAGGCCCCTCAGGCCAGCCCCGGTAGCGCCAGGCCAGGTGGTCGGCATCCTTCCAGAGGCCGAGAGGGACCTCGTTCACGTGGGCCTCGAAGAGCGCGCCCAACGCCTGCAGCTCGCTGTCCGTGCCGTCCGAGTCGGTCACCTCCACGTCAGCTGAGCGGCGGGCCATCTCGTCGACCCAGGCCCGGTCGAACTCGCGCACCAGCGAAGGCATGGGACAGTGCACGGGCTTGTAGCCCACGATGCGTGTGCCCACGGGAAAGGCCTTCTCGTTGGGCAGGCCGAACATGTACTCGTTGGTGTAGGCCTCGTTGGTCTCGCCGAAGATCTCGCAGTAGTCACGAGCCATGGTGACGAAGACGCTGTTCTTGCGCAGAGACCCTCGCCACTCCCGTGCCACGCAGGTGTCGACGGCCTGGGCGCAGCGCAGACGCTCGCCCCGCACACTGCAGTGGTAGGCGATGGCCGAGTAATTGCCGATGAGCTGTCCCGCCTCGTCTTCGGCCACCAGGATCTCGGCCCCCGCCGGGTTGTTGCCGTAGATGTGCCGCCAGGTCTCGAGGGAGCGGGGCACGTAGGCCGGGTTGTCCTCGCTGAAGACCCCGTTGAAGAGGGCAAGGATGGCGACCTCGTCCCCAGGGCGGTAGCGCCTCACGGTGAAATCGCTCATGCGGCCCAGACCTCTCGCACAGAACGCCAGACGGCTCGGCGAGCCTCCTTGGGGGCGTCATGGGAACGCAGGCGCTGCAACTCTTGCAGCCCTCGCACGGCGGTCATGAGTCGAGCCAGCAACGACCCGACAAGGCCGAAGGTCTTGCGGTAGTAGGCCAGTCGGTTCTTGTGCCAGATCGTGCCGAAGTCAGGAAACTGAGACGTGCTCTTGCCCTCGTGGTGCAGCACGGTCACGTCCGCCACGTAGCCCACCTTGTGACCTGCAGCTTTCACCCGTCTGCAGAGATCGACGTCGTTGAAGAAGAGCCACAGCTCGGGGTCGAAGCCAGACAGCTGCTCCCAGAGCGCGCGGCGGATCAACAGGGCCGCCCCCGGGGGCTGATCGACGTCGCGGGTCGACAGGTGATCGAAGTCGCGCATGAAGTAGCGTGGCATGGAGTGGTTCTTGGGGAACCACTTGTCGAAGACTGTGTCGAAGAACAGCGCCGTCCCCAGGGTGGGAAAGCGCTTGCAGGACAGCTGCACCTCGCCATCGGGATGCACCAGACGAGGGGCGCAGACGCCGTGGCCAGGGCGCTCTTCCAGCCAGGCCACCAGGGCGTCGAGGGCGCCGGGTTCGACCTCGGTGTCGGAGTTGAGCAGCAACAGGTACTCGCCCGTGGCTCGGTCCGCGCCGATGTTGTTGCCGATGGCGTATCCGTCGTTGATCGGGTTGCGCACCAGCTCTGCCCAGGGGAACTGGTCTGCCACCATGTCGGCGCTGTGGTCTGCGCTGTCGTTGTCCACCACGATGACCTGCCAACGCTCGGCGTCACGGGCCCGATCCAACGAAGCCAGACAGGCGGACAGCAGCTCCCGCGTGTTCCAACTCAGCACGACGATGGACAAGCTGGGCCCGGTCGTACCGCGCGGCGATGCCGCGCCAGAACTCATGCGTGCATCAGCTCGGCGGCTGCCTCTTCGGCGTCGATGTGCTGGGATCCCCCGACCTTCTCGATGGAGTACATCACCCGCACTTCGCGGGTGCGTCGATCGATGAAGCGTACGAAGTAGGTGGTGTCGACCAGGCCGCCCCAGACCTTGTCCGGCACATGGAACCTGGCCGAGACGTCGAGACGGCCCGCGGCGAAGACGAAGCCGGGGTCAGAGCTGATCTCAGCCACGTAGGCGCCATGCCCGGGCACCTCGAGGACAGGCACCGACTCGTGGGGACCGAGAGCGGTGAACTCGGCGAACTCGTGACCCTTGCCGGGCAGCAGGCGCCCGAGGCCGAACAGTGCCTTGGCGAACCACTCTCCCAGCACCGTGTAGCGCTGGCGGAAGAAGCGCTGGCGGGAGATGTCGTAGCGGCTCCAGCTGGCGTCTTGAGCCTGGCCCGCGCTGCGGTTGAAGAAGTGCACCATCTGGGCCCGGGGCAGCAGCTCGCAGCTGAAACCCTTGCGCCGCAAGCGCAGGCACAGATCGCTGTCCTCGTAGTAGAGCGGGTAGCCCGGATCAAAGGGACCCAGTTCAAGGGCCAGGTTCCGCTGCATCATCAGGGAGAAGCCAGACAGCTGGGTCACGGCCAGGGGAGCGGTCGCGGTCCACTGGGTGAGCGCCCGGCGCGAACGAGCTCGCGCATGCACCCGTCCCCAGGGAGCCCAGGCACGGGCCAGCACCTCGGACATCTGGTTGCCCAGGCTGGGCAGCTCGGTGGGCGGCAGCTGAAAGAAGCGACCCGCGTCGAGGTAGCTCTTGGGGCCCACCATGCCGCACTCGGGGTGACTCTCGAGATGCTCGACCATGGCCGCCAGTGCGCCACGAAAGACCATTACGTCCGGGTTGGTCATGAGCACGTAGCGGCCCGATGCCCGGGCGCAGGCCTCGTTCATGCCCGTGGCGTAGCCGCCGTTCTGGGCCGAGCGCACCACCGTGACCCCGGCCTCTTCGAGAGCGAGCAGGTGCTGCTCCTCGTCGGGACCCGACGCGTTGTCCACGACGATGTACTCGAGCCCCTCGCCCGCTTCCATGCCGGGGAGGCGCTGCCTGGCCAGGTTTGCCACCAGCCCCCGGGCCATCTGGCCTGAGTTCCAGTTGACGATCAGGACGGAGACAACGGGCTGGTCAGTCATGAGGTCACATCCAGGCTGTGCACGGTGAAATCGTGGTCGAGCATGACCACTCCCGGCTGGTTCTGTTCCTGCTTGATCAGCAGGGGCTTGTCGAGCTGTCGGTGATCATAGAAGTGGATGCCCGTTTCATCGAGCAGGTAGCCCACCACGTTGTACTCGCCCTCAAGCAAGGCCAGGGCAGGCAGGGACAGACGGCCCCGATGCTCACCCGGTTCGAAGAGCGAGGGCAGATCGGTCTCGGTGGTCGTGAACGACGCCACCAGGATATTGTCGTTGCGAAAGATGGCCACGCCCAGGTTCAGCACGTGGCCCGGCTCGCGAATGACGAAGTCGATCTCGTAGGTGAGGTTCGTGCCCGGCGCCAACGTGTCGCCCACGGGCTCGCGGTCGGTGTCCGCCAGGAGCATGCGCGAGCCTGTCATGGCGGGCAGGCCCTCGCCGCTCACCTTGATCTTGCCCGCAGTGGTGGACTCGGGGTCGGTGGTCAGGGCCCGCTCGTAGTTGGCGTAGGCCACGGTGACGTCTTGGGGAGAGCCTCGCAGCTCGACCTTGCCATCCTTGACCCAGATGACCTCGTCGCAGATCTGGCGCACGTCGTAGAGGCTGTGGCTGCAGAACAGGATCGACTTGCCCGCCTCACGAAACTCGAAGATGCGATCGACGCACTTCTTCTGGAAGTACAGATCGCCCACCGCCAGGATCTCGTCGATGATCAGCACGTCGGGGTCGATGGCCGTGGCCACGGCGAAGCCCAGGCGCATGACCATGCCCGAGCTGTAGGTGCGCACGGGCTGATCGATGTAGTCACCCAGCTCGGCGAACTCGACGATCGAGTCGATCTTCTCCTCGATCTGGGCCAACTTGAAACCCTGCACCTGAGCGGCGAGATAGATGTTGCTGCGGCCCGTGAACTCTTGATGAAAGCCCGTGCCCAGCTCGAGCAGGCTGGCCACCGAACCCTGGATGGTCACGTTGCCGCCCGTCGACATCGACGTGCCGGCGAGCACCTTCAGCAGGGTCGACTTGCCCGCGCCGTTCTCACCGATGACGCCGAGGGCCTGCCCCGACGGCAAGCGAAAACTCACCCCGTCGAGAGCTCTGAACGAACGGTGGTAGGTCTTGCGGCCAAACGACAGGGCCTCTTTCAGCCTCGAGAACGAGGAGTCGTAGAGGCGGTACTCCTTGACCAGATTGTCGACGACGACGGCATCGTGCATGGCTCAGACCTCGTCCGCGAAGCGGCCCTTGCAACGGATGAAGAACCCGTAGGCCAACCACTGCACCAGGAAAGCGACACCTGCCAGCTTCAACAGGCGCACCACAGGGAAGGGCACCTTGCCGTAGCTGAAAATCGATCGGTAGAGATCGAGCAAGACAGCCATGGGGTTGTAGGACATGCACTCGACGGACAGGGCCGCGAAGTCGTAGGTCGTGGTGATGTTGTCCAGCTCGGCCCGTGTGTCGGCGATCCACTCCGGGCTGCCGTCCGCCTCAGCTTGTTCCATCTGGACTGAGAGCCGGGTGTACTCGACCTCGGCCTGCTTGAGGATCTCGCCAGGGTCGTAGAACACCGGCGTGGTGAACATCCAGAAGGTCACCAGCACGGGCACGGCCTGGCTCACGTCGCGCACGAAGATGTTGGCCGCAGACAAGAACATGGCCACGCCGTTCACGAACAGGAACTGCACCACCAGCAGCGCGGGCAACCAGAGCAGGCCCCAGGGCAGCCCGCCGTTCACGACCCCCTCGAGGGCCAGCAGGATGACGAAGCCCACCAGGAAGAACACGTGAAACACGATCGTCGTGTAGGTGGGCAACAGCTCGCTGGGGAAGGCGATCTTCTTGATCAGGTTGGCGTTCTCGAGCACCACGCCTGCGCCACGAGAGACCCCCTCGGCCAGCACCGTCCAGGGCAGGATGCCGGTGATCAGGTAGAAGGTCGAACGCCAGCCCTTGCCCTCCGCGTCGAAAGGCGCCAGGTCGTCGCCCAGGGGGATCTTCAGGATCTGGGCGAAGACCAGGTAGTAGATGGCGAACAACATGGCCGGCTGGATCACCGGCCACAGTCGACCAAGGATCGAGCCCTCGATGCGGGCCTTCAGCTCACGGCGCACGAAGGCCACCAGCAGCTCGCGGTGGTCCCAGATGACGACGGGCAGAAGGAGCGCGGAACCGAGGGTGCTCATGGAATCCAGGTTTGGGGGTGGCTGGTCAACCGCGGAAGCATACCCGCAGTTGGCCCGGCGATCACCTGGGCTTGGCAGGGCTCGCCATCAAGGCCCGGCGGGCGGCCCCCACCAGCCCGGCGTCGTCGCCCAGACGAGCCTCCAGCACGGGCAACCCGGTGCGCCCGGAACCGATGGGATTGGCCGTCACTCCCAGCCGAGCCGCGTCCAGCAGCTCGGGCAGGTGGGTGGCCAGACCGCCCCCCACGACGATCGTCTGGGGATCAAACATGTTCACCGCCAGGCGGGTCAGCACGGTCATGGCCTCCAAGGCCCGCCCCACCAGCTCACCTGCCGCCTGACCACCGGCCCGGTAGGCCGCGAGCAGGCCCGCCGTATCGTCGGCGATGCCCTGGTCCGAGGCAGCCCTGGCCAGCCCCTGCCCTCCCAGGACCGAGTCGTAGCAGCCCACACAACCCGCGGGGCAGGTGGGCCCGTCCCGGTCGTAGATGAGGTGCCCTGCCTCACCGGCCATGCCCCGCAGCCCCTCGATCAGGCGCCCACCGGCCACGGCCCCGAAGCCCACGCCGCTGCCCAGAAACAGGGCCACCAGGTGATCGCAGCCCGCAGCCCAGGCCTCGCCGAGGGCCGCTGCGTTCACATCGTTGACCAGGGCCACGGGCAGCGCGAGCCGCCGCTCCAGGGGCCCGGTCACGTCCAGATCGGTCAGCTCGAGGTTCGGGCTGACGGCCAGCCGTCCTCGGGGCAGGTCGAGCAGACCCGCCAGGGCCAGGCCTGCCGCCAGGGGCCGAGGCCCGCCCCCTGAGCTGAGCTCCTCGGCCATGGTCTGCACGGCATCCAGCAAGGCAGTGCCGTCGCCTCGGGGAGCCGAGGCCCGGGTGCGACGGAGCAGCGCTCCCTTGCCGTCGCAGAGCGCTCCCCGGAGATGGGTGCCCCCCACGTCAAAGGCCAGCACCCGTCTGGACTCAGGCCCCGGGCTCGGCTCACCCCCAGCCATCATGGAATCCAGGGAACAGGCCAGGACGCTGAGTTGATCAGCTCATCCTCGTACCAGGCCTCGAAGGCGGCCGAGAGGGCCTCTGCCTCGGCCTGGGCGCGCTCGTCGCCGCCGTCGGCCAGGCCACCGTCCAGCCGGTTTGCCCACGCGAGGGGGTCGTCGTCCAGGGAGTAGAGCGCCCGCCCGGGTCCGCCCCGCTCTTGGATCAGCAGCCAGTCGTTGCGCCGGCTGGCCTCCAGGTCGTGACGGGTGACCTCGTCGAAGGGGCGCAAGACCGAGTGGATGGTGCGGTCGGGCTGCTCGGGGCCGAAGGGTGGGGGCAGCCCTCCCGTGAGCGAGCCTGCGGTCATGACCCGTCCCAGGTCGCCGATCAGATGGGCCCCGTCGACCAAGGGCAGGGGGTGGTCGATGCGTGCAGGGGTGCTGACCCCCGGCCCGGCGATGATCAGCGGCACCGAGACCACCTCGTCGTAGAGGGTCTGGCCGTTGTGCAGCCCGTTGTGCTCGTAGAACTCTTGCCCGGCCGAGCCCACCACCACGATCAGGGTGCGGTCGAGCAAGGCCTGGCTGCGCAGCTCGTCGATCAGCAACCCCAGGGCCCGATCGACCCGGGTGACCTCGCTGTCGGCGGTCTGTCCCATCTCAAGCGCTGCGGCCTCTGCGGCGCCAGGGCGAGAGTCGAGCATGGCCAGACGGGCGACCAGGTCACCGTCGATGTCCCCCGGCAGCTGTTTCAGGTCGACAAGTTCTGACGTGTGCGGCGGCATCGCATCGTTCACGTGCATGGTCAGGAACCACTGAAACTGGCCAGCCTCTGCCAACCAATCGCAGGCCTCTTCGGCCAGGCTGGTCGCTGGCAGGGGACGCCAGACGTTTCGCTGGTAGCCCCGGTCGAGGCCCGTGGCAGGCGCGATGATGCCGGTGTTGCGGAAGCAGGCCGTCATGGTTCCGGCCCAGCCCGCCGACTGGGCCATGGTGGTCACTCTCGGCGACAGCACCCGCCCCGTGCGCAGGCCCACGCCGTGCCCGAGGGGCGACAGGCCGGTGAGCAAGGTGGCCACGTTCGGCAAGGGCCAGGACGACGGGGCGTAGAGATGCGAGTAGGTCAGCCCACGCGCGGCCAGGGCATCGAGATTGGGGGTCTGACCACGGCTGTATCCCGAGACACCCAGGCGATCGAAGCGCAGGCCGTCGACCACCAGCAGGAGCAGGTTGCGGCTGCGCTCCAGATCGAAGCCCTGTCGCATGCGCACACGTCTCTCGGTGACGTAGGCCTCGCGCAGGCCCACGAACAGGCTGTCACCGCCGATGACCTCGAAGACCAGTTCAAGAGACTCACCCTGGTGGGCCGCCAGGTCGAGAGTGATCAGCGCCTCTCGGGACGGCGTGCGGTCGAGCAGTGAGATGGCGTGGGAGTCGACCCGCACCCGGGCCAGCTCTTCGAAGCCGGCATGAACCGTGACCCAGGTGGGCTGCACCGAGCCCTCGTCTGACAAGCGGCCCGTGTGGGTCACCACCTTCAAGGTGGCTCGAGGGGGCACCTCGTCGAGGGCCAGCCGCACGGGCGCGCTAGGCACCAGCTGCAGACACAGGGGGCCCATGAGATCGACGCGGCTGCTGGCTTCCGTGGGCGGCGCCCGGACCAGATCAATGGCCGCCCCCGTGAGCAGGTCGGCCACGATGGACTCGACGGACACGGTGCTGGCCGTCTCGTCCACGGCCCTGCCGGAGGACAACAGGGCCACGTTGGCCACGTAGACCTGGCCCAGCCCCGGGCGCCCCCGGCCGTCAAGGGCGCGCAGCTGCAGTTCGATGGCCTCACCGGCCACGGCGGGCACGGGCACACGGTGTTCTGCCCAGGTGTTTTCAGAAGCGGTCAGGTCGGCCAGCTGCTCCTGTGAGCCATCTTTTCGCACCAGCCAGACGCCCAGATTGGGCAAGCCCCTCAGGTAGCCCTCGTGCAGGCGCAGCACGGGGTCGTCCCCGGGGACGGTCGTGAAGAAGCGCAGCAGGGCGTCATTCACACCGAGGGTCCAGGCCTCGCGGGTGCCGTTGGAGAGGGTGACGGATGTGGCCGCTTCCGGCGCCAGATCGCTGGTCAGCCGCAGGACGGCGTCAACCCGATAGTCAGGGGCCAGCTGGCTGGAGTACCAGATCCAGCCCGCCCCCAAGACCCCCACCACCAGCACCAGCCAGACCGCCGCCCCCATCGCCGCCCGCTCGGAGCGAATCAACCTTGTGGACTCCGGCCAGGTTCGGCCCGCACATCAATGAAGTAGGTCGAGAGCCGAGCCCGGATCTTCGCAGCCAAGAACTCTGCGTCGTCCCAGTTGTCGTGCCATTCTTCCCACTCGGCGGAGTCCCGGATCTGGGTGGCACGCATCCCGCCTTTCCGAATGACCTCTTCTCTCACGCGCAGGCGTACCTTCCATCCGGGGGCTTCCAGGCGATTGCTGATCTCGACGACCGCCTTGCGACGTGACGGACCCCGCACTTCTCGCACAGAAGTTCCGTAGAGCCACTCGCTCTCGAGCGAACCGCTGCCCGGATCGCCCGTGATGACGTGAAACCCCTCGCTGTCGAGCAGGTCGATCACCACCACCCAGAGATTGTCGTAGGCCAGGCCGTCGAAGCTCATTTCGGCCCAGAGCTCCGGGGTGGAGAGGCAGCCCGAGAGGGAGCCTGTCAGCAGCAGGGCAGCCACCGTTGAGACGAGCCAGCACGGGGCCTGGGCCTGTCTGTTGAGACGTCGAGCGCTCGTTTTCATTGCTGGCCCGTTCCGCGGCGGCGAAAGTGAAGCTGGATCGGCACATCTCGATACGGCAGCTGCTCCTGCAGGCGGTGCACCAGGAAGCGACGCCAGGCCTCCTCGAACAGGTTCGGCTCGTTCACGAACAAGCAGAGGGTCGGAGGGTGGACGGACACCTGGGATCCATAGTAGAGCTTGCCGATGCGGCCACGGATCGGTCGGGGTCGGCGCTGCTGGTAGGCGCTGCGCAAGACCCGGTTCAGCTCACCGGTGCTGACCCGCTGGCCCGCCTGATCGTGCAGCTCGGCGGCCAACTTGAAGGTGGCCGTCAGGTTCAGGTTCTCGACCGAGGAGATGAGCGAGATCGGCGCATGGGCCATGCCGGTCATGGTGCTGCGCAGGTAGGCCTCGTAGTCAGCAGGTTCTGCGGAGACCCGAGCCAGATCCCACTTGGTGACCACCAAGATCGTGGGGACGGCCAACTCGACGGCCATGCCACCGATCTGTCGGTCGATACGCCCCACATCGCGGGTGGCGTCAATCAGCAGCAGGGCCACGTCCGCCCGACGCAAGGCCCGCTCTGCTCTGGACTGGCCGTAGAACTCGACGGAGTCGCTGACCGTCTTGCGCTTGCGGATGCCTGCGGTATCGACGGCCACGAAGCTGCGGCCGTTCAGGGTGAAGGGCACGTCTACCGCGTCGCGGGTCGTCCCCGCCACCTCGGAGACGATCACCCGATCGTGGCCCACCAGGGCATTGACCAGGGTCGACTTGCCCACGTTCATGCGGCCCAGAATGGCGACGCACACGGCGTCGACGGGCCGGGGCGAGACGGTGACCACCTCACCCACCCGCGCCACCACATCTTCGAGCAGCACGGTGATGCCCAGACGCTCCTTGGCAGACACGGCTGCGGGTTCGCCGAAGCCCAGGGTGTAGGCCTCGGACACAGCCAGTTCATCGGCCCGAGCCTCGACCTTGTTGGCGATCAGCATCACCGGCTGAGAGAGGCGCCGCAGCCGCCGGGCGATCTCTCGGTCGAGGGACGTGAGCCCCTCTTTGGAGTCGACCACGAAGAGGACCAGGTCGGCCAGATCGAGGGCCGTCTCGATCTGCTGATCGATCTCTTGTTTGAGCAGGGCGTCGTCGACGATGCCGATGCCGCCGGTGTCGATCAGCTCGAGGGTCCGTCCCTCGATGTCGAGCAGGAAGCCGACCCGGTCGCGGGTCACACCCGACATGGGGTCTTCGATGGCGATGCGTCGGCCGGCCAGAGCGTTGAACAGGGTGCTCTTGCCCACGTTCGGCCGCCCTACGATGACCACGCTGGGGATGCCCAGCCCGCCGCGGATGCGGCCCGACGGCAGGGCGTCGGCGGACGCATCCCCCACCTCTGAGAAGCCTTGGTCAGGGGGAAGATCGAAATCAGACGGATCAGACACGGGTCTTGAAGCCAGGGAGGGTTCAACCTCGCCAGCACCTCTTCGGCCGAAGAACGGTCGGCCCGCGCTGGGTCGAGAACGAGGCATTGTGCCTGATCGGCCAGCCCAGCCCAAGCGGGCTCAGCGCACCTTGAGCTGCTTGTGCACCTGGGGCACCACCCGAACTGGAAGGGCTCGCTCCAGGAGCACATCGACCAGGGAGTCCAGGTGCCCAGGAGGCAGGGCGGGAGAGCCGCCCAAGGGGGTCACGGGCTGGAGAAAGACCTTTCGGCCTGGAGCGTGGCGGGCCAGCAGGTCTGCGGCGCGTCCCAGCTCGGCCTCGTTGACGTCGCCGTCGACGATCAGCTTGAAGAAGGTCTCGACCCGGTCGAGCACCCCCGTGCAGAGCACGGCCTCGTGTTCCTCCAGGCTGTGCTGCCGTCCCGTCGCTGATGGGAGCTTGATGTCCGCGGCCACCCAGCGCAGAGACGGCACCAGCCGGGCCAGGGCAACGCCGTCGAGGGCAGCGGTCTCGAGCATCACGTCCCGGCCTGGAAGGGCAGCGATCAGGGCCTGGCAGAAGTCCACCTGCTCGAGCGGCTCGCCCCCGGTGAGGCTCACCGAGGCAGGACCGCCGGGCCCTCCAGGGGGATCAGAAGAATCGATCAGGCCCACCAGCTGTTGCACGGTCAGGGGGTTTTCGAGCCGCTGTCCAACCCTGCCCTCGCCGCTGCCCTCGCCGCTGCCCTCGCCGCTGCCCTCGCCGCCGTGTCCAGGGGCGGCAGGCACAGCCACGGTCGCCGGCGCCTGGAAGGCCCACGCCGTGTCGCAGTAGCGGCAGTCGATCTGACAACCCGCCAGGCGCACGAAGACCTGCCGCTTGCCCAGCAGCAGCCCCTCGCCCTGAATGCTGCGAAAGACCTCGGCCACCTGCCCTCGACAGGCCTGGTCGGCAGGGCCATCTGCTGAGTTCGACGACGGGCTCACCAGACCAGCGAGCCCGGGTTGGAGCCCACGCTGGTCACCCGGCCGCGAACTCGGCTGCCACGGACCGCAGCGCCTCGACACCCCGGTCGAGGATGGAGTCGCTGGCAGCGAACGAGATGCGGAAGTGTGTGTCGGCGGCGCTGAAGGCCTTGCCCGGCACCACCAGCAGCTTGCGCTCCAGGCACTTCTCGATGAAGGCGTCGATCTGGGCCCCCGCCGGCAACCTGGGGAACATGTAGAACGACCCACCGGGAGAGGCCACGTCGTACACATCGCCGATGCCGTCGAGCATGCGCTGTCGCTTGCCCCGGTACTCGGCGATCTCTGCGGACATATCGGTCTTCAGGGCGGCCAGACAGGCGTGCTGGGCGATGGACGGCGCGCAGACGAAGCTGAACTGCTGCATCTTGCGCATGGAGTCGACCACCTCTTCGGGCCCTGCAGCCCAGCCCATGCGCCAACCGGGCATGCCATAGGTCTTGCTGAACCCACCCAGCACCAGCAGGCGCTCTTCGGGCACATGGCCGATGGCCGACACGTAGGGGCCGTCATACACGAACTCGTCGTAGATCTCGTCGGAGATCACCAGCAGATCGTGGCGGGCAGCCACCGCCCCCACGGCGTCGAGTTCGGCCGCCGTCAACGTGCGCCCCGTGGGATTGCTGGGGGAGTTGATCAAGATGGCCTTGGTGCGCTCGGTCAGCCCGGCCTCAAGGACGGCTTCGGTGAGCGCGTTGCCTGGGTACAGGTCGTAGGTCCCCCAGCTAGCAGAGACCATGGTGGCCAGCATGCCGTACATGACGAAGTACGGGTCGGGGATCAACACCTCGTCGCCCGGGTCGAGCACGGCCATGAAGCCCAGCATGAGACCGCCGGACACACCGGAGGTGATCATGGTCTCACGGCCAGCGAAGCCGCGGCGCTCGGCCAGTCGGGCCAGGACAGCCGCGTTCAGCTCGGGCAGTCCCTGGGTGACGGTATAGCGGTTGTGCCCGGCCTGGATCGCGTCGATGGCCGCGGTCTTGACCGGCTGGGGCACGTCAAAATCAGCCTGCCCGATGGACAGATTGATCGGGTCGTCCATCGAGGACACGAGCTCGAAGATGCGGCGGATGCCGCTGGCTTCAATACCCGCCGCGCGATGGGAGATTCTGGACACAGCAGAGCCTCAGGCTCGGTGCCGCCTACTTCGCCTTCTTCTTGAAGCTCGTGCGGACCTTGCGCAGACCATGGACCGAGTCGCCGCCGTTCCATTCGCCGTTCTTCTGAAGGGCCTCGAGGCGCTCGATGCGGGTCCACACGTTGCGCGAGCGGTTCAGGCCACTCTTGACCTTCAGGCTACGATGGATGGTCATGGGGTCACTCCTTGGGCAGCTTTGGGCCGGGCCATCGTCCACATCGGGAGGGCTCGGTCAACCGCAGGCCCCTGTCAACCGAGGGTCGACGGGGTGGGAGGGTTGGGGCCGGGGCCTCAGCCGTCGTTGGGGTGGGGATGGGAAACGATGCGGGCATCGGCAAAGGGGCTGGCCGAACCAGTGGGCCAGTCGTCGATGGCGCCCAGGCTGGCCAGGACCGACTCAAGCTGGCTCGCATCGGAGCTCCTGCCTACCAGCAGCACGCAGCTGGTCAGGCGCATGGCACCGGAGCCATCCGCCACCTGATCGCCGGTGACCAGCACGTCTGAGTAGCCCCGAGCCAACAGGGCGTCGAGGGCCTCCCAGGCACGGAGCTGGCCCTTCTCGCTGGGGCTGTAGCTTGCCGCCTGGATGGTGAACAGCTCGCCCCCTACGGCGGCCTGCTCTGAGCCGGGGCCGCCGTCGATCAGCTCAACGGCGCTGCCTTGCTTGAGCGGCTCGTCGCCGGACCAGTCGTGTTGCACGCCGACCCAGACCATCAGGGCCACCACCACCAGGCACGAGCCGTAGAGCATGAGCTGGGAGGCCGCCTTGAGGTTGCGCTTGCGCTGCACCCCGAACGGTGGCGCCGACAGGGGCCGAGGCTCAGGGGGCACCAGGGTGGTGGGCGCCCGGTTGGGGTCAGCTTGACCTCCCAAGGCTCCACCGTCTCTTCCCAGCCCAGCGTCCGGCGCTGCAACTCGCGCTGGCGTGGGCTCTGGCGCCACGGCCCGGCCCGGCTTGCCCTTCTGTGACTTGCCAGGCTTCTGGGAGCGCTTGCGCCGGGGTGGCTTGGGAGCCCGAGCGCCCGCTGAGGGTGCGGGCGCCTCGACCCGGGGCTCAGGCCCTGTGTCCGCCGGAGGCTCGCCGTTGTCGGCTGGGGCTGACGCATCATCGTCCCGAGCGCGAGAGGTGATGACCTTGCCCGCGATGGTGCGGCGCTCACGACTCGCCTGGTCGAAACCACTGGAGCTGGATCGGAATACGTCGAGTGGATGTTTGCTCGCCACGGTCAGACCCTCCCAGGGTTGATGAATACCGCCAGTGAGCAGCCTAGGCCATGGAAAGGGCTGTTTCTAGCTGCACTCAAAGACGATGTGGATCATCACCCCC
Source organism: uncultured Phycisphaerales bacterium (assembly GCA_964537035.1). GTDB lineage: Bacteria > Planctomycetota > B15-G4 > B15-G4 > B15-G4 > CAZIAK01. Next base: position 57,004 of record CAZIAK010000005.1, read on the forward strand.
AGCGTGCCCGGTTGTCCGAGCGGCGCCACTCTCGCCCGTGGCCTGCGGCAGCTCAGCGAGCCGTGCGCACCAGCTCGCGAAACAGCTCCTCTTCGTGCTCGAGAGTGCGCCCTGTGGCGCCGTGATAGGCCGCGCCCAGGGGCGCGTGTTCGAGGGCCACGATCCAGCGCACCAAGGCGCCCATGCCGTGGTGCCCCACGACGTGGTCGACGAAAGCGAAGCTCAGCAGGTAGCCCAGGCTCACCGCCTCTCGATCGGCCATGGACATGAAGCTGTCTGGCAGCTCGTCCAGGGCCGGTAGTGACTCCCGGGTCAGACCACGGCTGTCGAGGTAGCTGACCAGGCGATCGAGGCCCTGCCCCCTGCCATACTCCATCACCTGGGCCAGCCCTTCATTGACGAATGTCGGGCAGCGGGGGTTCCACTCGGAGACCATGAGGTGGGTGAACTCATGGCGGAAAGCGCTCTCGACCTGAGCCGCGCTCGTGGCCAGGTCAGCGATGGGCAAGCGGATCTTGCGGTCGAAGAGCCCCCCCACCCAGTCGTGGGTGCCCGTGACCGCCCGAAAAGCGTCCGGGGGATAGAGCACCACCAGGGCCTTGTGGCTGGGGAAGTCTCCCAGAGCGTGGCAGACCTCGACCCGAGCCCGCTCCAGCACCCCCACCAGCTGCAGGTGATCGCTGGCCGGGGGATGACGCACCACGAAGTATTCGGTCTCCTCGCTGACGTAGTCCCGCTCCACGGCGAGCTGGCGTTCGCTGCGAGACCGTCCCGTGGCTGCGGCCGCTGCCACCGTGGCGTCGCCATGGAGGGCTGCCAGGTCGTAGGCCACCAGGGCCTCGTCGAGGCGATCGAGCAGATTGAGCACATCGCCCCGCATGAGCTGGCCGGAGCCGCTCTCGGGATGGCTGGCCAGGACCTCGTCGAGCTGGGCCAAGGCCGCGTCCAACGAGAAGGCCCGCAGAGACAACGACGCACCGTGAAGACCGTAGGCACTCTGGCTGCCGTCCAGGGCCCAGGCTCGACGGAACGCTGCTCCGGCGGCCTCCATGTCATGAGCCGCCACCAGGCCCTCGGCCACCCGGTAATGGGCGAAGGCCAGGTTCTTCGTCAGCACCAGATCGTCCGGGGCCAGGCCGTGGGCCGACTCGAGCAGCAGCACCGCCTCGGCGGACCGCCCTTCGCTCAGGGCCGTCGCCGCCTGATCATTGAGGGCTTGGGCCCGGCTCAGCTCTTGGGGCGGCCGGCCACCGGCGCCTCCGGACGGCGCGCTGGTCCTGGGCTGGTCTGTTTCGCCCAGCCCAGGCAGGGGGGCCATCCTCGGGCTGCTCGGAGCGGACGGACCCGCCTCGGCCAGGGCGCCGCTCTCGCCGGGCGGACCCGCAAAGACAGCCCAGGTCAGCAAGATCACGACCAGGACGGCCAGGGGCAGGGCGATGGATTTCACGGAGTCGGTGTCTCGGCAGAAGGCCTCTGGCGCACGGCGTCCACGAAGAGCCGGTAGCTGTAGGGCAGCTCGTGCGCTGCGTGCAGGTCTCGCAGCTGCTGGTGAAACAGCTCGTAGACCCCGCCCATCTCATCGGCCCATGAGGGGTCGCAGAAGTAGAGCCGGCAGCCCAGGGGGCGACCCTCTCGCAAGGTGCACAGGCCAGACCGCCACCAAGGGCAGCTGCCGCCGGGCGCCTCGGGAACCACGCCATCAACCCCGGCCAGGGCGTGGGCCACTTCGAGATCGCTGGCCCAGAGCTGATGATCTTCGGCGGCGAAGTTGCAGCAGCGGCCCGACATCTCACAGCGGGGCTTGCGCTCGGCGAGCAGCTCATCGACCCGCTCGTACAGCTCGTCGAGTGCCGCCAGAGCCAGCTGCTGCCCTGTGCTCACCGTCGCCCCCGACGGCGGCGCATGCGAGCGAGCCGCTTGCGCAACATCTCCTGGGACTCTTCTTCAGGAGCCCCGCCGAAGTCGAGGTCTTTCTTGCCCTGGCTCTGGCGCTCGATGTCGGCGATCAGCTGCTTGGGGTCTTGGTAGCGATGATCTCGATCCTTGGCCATCATCTTCTCGATGAAGTAGTGCATGTGTGCCGAGATGCGGCCGCCCTTCGTGGCCGAGGCCGAGAGCCCTTCGAGCACGGCCTTCTGCACCAGCTCTTGGTCATCGCCACTGAAGGGCAGCTCGCCCAGGACCAGCTGGTAGAGCGTGGCCCCCAGGGCGTAGATGTCGCTGCGCACGTCGAGATCAGCCCGGCCTTGAGCCTGCTCGGGGGACAAAAACGCCGCCGTGCCGATGGTGGTGGCCCCGTCGCCGGCCTCGCCGTCATCGCTGATGGCGAAACCCAGGTCGATGACCTTCACCGTGTTGTCGGGGGTCACCATGATGTTGCCGGGCTTGATGTCCCGGTGCACCACGCCGTTTTCCCGCAGGTACTCGAGGGCCCGGGCCGCCTGCAGGACGACGTAGAGCGCCCCCTCTTCGTCGAAGACCCCGCCCTCGGCGATGGCTTCTTGCAGGGTTCGGCCCCCCACGGTCTCCATGATCGAGATGTAGGAGCCGTCGATCCGGCCCGCCTTGTGGCCCTTGATCACGTTGGGATGGTCGAGGCGCTGAAGCAGCTTGGCCTCTCCCAGGAAGGCCTTGACCATGGCCGGGTCACTGGCGATCTCGGGCTTCAAGACCTTGACCGCCAGATCGACCCCGTCTTTCAGCCGCCGCACGGCGAAGACCGAGGCGGTGCCCCCCTCGCCCAACTTGGACAGGTAGCGGTGGCCGGGCAGGGTCGGCACATCCTCGCCATCGGTGACCAGGTAGAGGGCAAAGCGCTCGGGGGACAGCAGGCCAGAGGCGGCCAGCAGATCAGAAAGGGGCTCAGGCTGCCCGGATTCGGCAGCCTGGCGGGCCTGGTCGAAGAGCTCCTGGACCGACTCCCGGCTCAAGACGCCTCGCAGCACAAGACGCCCCAGGACACGTGTTTCCGTGGCGGGATCAACGACCATCCATGGTCATCCTAGGGTGGTGGAGAGAAGCTCGAAGGGCTGGGTGGTCTCGGCCCGGAGGGAAGGATCGGCGCAGGTTGTCGGAGCTGTCCAAAGGTTTGGAGTCGTGTCCATCCGAAAGGGCCTCTGTGCAGACGCTTGGCAGCACCCGTAGCACACAGAATATACCTCAAGAGCCACACGACCTGCGTGCGATGTGGTGACAGGCAGGTACCCGGAGACCACCAGCAGATGTCACGACCGAACGAGAACGTCGTCCTGAAGTACTGCGAGCTCCTAGACGAGTTCATTCGCATCAAGCGGACGCATGACGACGAGCTGCTCACCGGGGCCGACCCCGATGAAGTCACCAGCCGCAGCAGCTACCACCAGCTGGTGGTCGACCGCTGCGTCGTCGACTTCGAAGCCCAGGTGCGCCCGCTCTTCGAACGGCACAACAAGGTCTATCAGAACGAGGCCCTGGTCGAGCTGCTCTACCAGATCTGCATCGAGGTGAACCCGCAGTTCGAGATCCACAACGTGACCCTGCCCACAGATGGCGCGGAGATGATCGACGGCGTGCCGGCCGAGGATGCTCTCGACGAGGGTTTCATGACCCCGGATCAGATGCGCGAATTTCAGGAGCGGGCCGCGAACATCAACGACGTGCTCTCTGCCCGAGTGGTGGGACAAGAGCAAGCGGTGGGCGCCATCGCCCACGCGGTCAAGAAGGCCGCGGTCGGCCTCAAGAACCCCCACAAGCCCATCGGCTCGTTTCTGCTCGTGGGTCCCACGGGCACGGGCAAGACCGAGCTGGCCAAGGCGCTCACCCGCCAGCTGTTCGGCAGCCTGCAATCCATTGTGCGCATCGACTGCAGCGAATACGCCCTGCCCCACGAGTACGCCAAGCTGATCGGCGCCCCTCCTGGCTACATCGGCCACAACGAAGGGGGGCAGCTCACCGAGGCGGTCAAGAAGGCCGGCTGCTGCGTGGTGCTCTTCGACGAGATCGAGAAGGCCCACGAGAAGGTCCACAATCTGCTGCTGCAGATCATGGACGAGGGCGCGCTCACCGACAGCAAGGGCGAGACCATTTCGTTCAAGCGCTGCATCGTGATCCTGACCAGCAACATCGGCATGGAAGACGTGCGCTCCATGGCCAGCCGGGTGGGCTTCGGCAAGAAGGGCCAGGCCGAGCTGTCCAGCAAGCAGGTCGCCTACACCATGGACCAGGCGGTGAAGGCATCGTTCAGGCCGGAGTTCATCAACCGCATCGATCAAGTGGTGCAGTTCAGGGCTCTGACCGTTGAAGACTGCCAGTCCATCGCCAGCATCCAGCTCGACGAGATGGCTGGCTACCTCGACCGCACCGGCGTCAGCCTGCGCTTCACACCCAGCCTGCGCCGGCACCTGGCCCTGAAGGGCTGGTCGGCAGAATACGGTGCCCGAGAGTTGCGCCGGTTCATCCGCGACCTGGTCGAGCAACCGCTCACCGAGCACCTGCTCACCGGGCACTTCAGCGCCGGGGATACGGTGACCATCTCCGTGCGTGGCAAGGGTAAGATCTCCATGAGCCGGCATCGGTCGTCCTCTGCCAAGGCAGCCAAGGCTGCCAAGACGAAAGAAGACTCCTGTGCCGTGCCCCACGCTCCGGGGCACAACGTCGCCTGACTTTCCCACGGCAGCCTGACCCCGGAGAGACACCACCCGGGAGATCCCTGCCATGGTCTGTTGCGCCGTCCTGCTCGCCGAGGGCTTCGAGGAGATCGAAGCGGTCACGGTGATCGATGTCCTCCGCCGCGCTGGCGTCGAGGTCACGACCCTGGGCACTGCCTCCAGGCAACCCACAGGCTCCCACGGCATGAGCCTCGTCGCCGACGGGCTGTTGGCCGATCAAGCCGACAAGACCTGGGACCTGGTCGTCCTGCCCGGGGGCATGCCCGGCTCGGCTCAACTCAGAGACGACCCCCAGGTGCAAGCGCTGGTCACGCAGCAGAACGCTGCGGGCCGAAGACTGGCAGCCATCTGCGCCGCCCCCATCGCCCTCTCCAGCGCAGGCGTTCTCGACGGACGCAAAGCCACCAGCTACCCCAGCTTTGCCGACCATCTCCCCGAGACCCGATACAGCAACGAGCGAGTCTGCGTGGACAACCACATCACCACCAGCCGATCCCCGGGCACAGCCCTGGAGTTCGCCCTGAACCTGGTAGCGCAGCTCACAAGCCAGACCCGAGCAGACGAACTGGCCGCTGAGATGCTGGCCACCCGACCGCCCGCCGGCTGAGTCAAACCCCAGCGGAGCGCCAAAGTCACCCTGATTCTCCACCGAGGAGGGCGCCCCTGTTTCTCACCAGGGGGGTCTGCAGCGAGTGTGGAGGCGCAGCCGACCCTGTCTGAGCGAAACGGCCCCCCTGGTGAGAAGCAGGGACGCCCGGCGCAACCACCACCAGGGATGACCCGAGACGTTCCTAGCCCACCACGCGTACGGCATAGATCGGCGGCAAATGCTCGCTCACCGTGGCCCAGCTGTCCCCCTGGTCCTCGCTCACCCAGAGCGACCCCGTGGTGCTACCGAAGGCGAGAGTCTGCCCCGAGCTGTCCACATCGAGGGCGTGGCGATAGACCAGATCGTAGGCGTGGCGCTGAGGGAGTCCCTTGCTCAGCACATCAAAGCTCTGCCCCCCATCACGGGTGCGTGAGACGACGACGCTGGCCCCCCAAGGATAACGTTGGTCGTCACGCACCGCCGGGACGAACCAGGCGGTCTGGGGATCTGCGGGATGGACCGCCACAGGAAACCCGAAGCAGCTCGGCTCGCCGGCGGTGATCTCCTGCCAGCTCTTGCAGCCGTCCACCGTGCGCCAGATGCCGTTGTGGTGCTGGGTCCAGAGCACGTCGGGGACGTCGCGACATTGAACGATGCAGTGGGGGTCCTGGATGTTCGGGTTGAGCTGCTCTTCGTCCGGCATGTACCGGGCCACCATGCCGGTGGCCTGCAACTCCCAGCTCTCTCCCCCATCGCGGCTGACCCACGCCCCGCCGCAGGACACGCCTACGGTGATGCGCCGGGAGTCTCTCGGGTCGACACAGATCGAGTGCAGCCCCGGCAGGTCAGCGCCTCCCCCGAACCACTCACGGCGCCGCTCGTCGTCCCAGAGCGCTCTGACCAGGGACCAGCTATCACCCCGGTCGTCTGAGCGAAACAGCCCCCCGGGGAGGGTGCCGCACCAGAGCGTGTCGGGCTGGTCTGGCCCCCCCGCCGCCAGGGACCAGATCAGCTTGAGCGACCAGGCCACGTCGGGCTGGCCCCCGGCTGCAGGATCGACGGGCTCGTCCGGCTGCTCGGGATAGATGGGCACCCCGACCTCGTGCCACTCCCCGCCAGGCTCCTGGCGATGGATCTTGCAGCCGAAGTGGCCATGGTCGAGGGCCGCGTACATGGTGCCGTCCCGAGGATCGGCAAGGACCACCGACACCGGGTCACCAAGGAACGCGACCTGCTCATCGATCTCCCAGGTCTGGGCCTCTCGGCGCACGGTGAAGAGCCCTTTGCGCGTGGCGACGAGTAGCGTGGTTCCCATGTGGTTCAGCCTCCCGAAAGTGCCTGCATGACCTGGATTTCGCTCTCTGGCCCCACGGAGTCGCTCAACCGATCACGGTCCACGAGGGGCACGCCGTTCACGAAGACGCGCATGTGCTGGCGCAGGCCGCCCTGGTCATCAAGCACGTAACCCCGAGCGCGAGAGTTCCCCGCGAACACTGCCGCCAGCACCTCGGCCACGGTTGTCCCCGACGCTTCGGTGGGAGGACAGGACACGTGGCGCTGGATGTTCGGGGTGAAGGTGACGGTCACCATGGCTCACTCCCTCGGGCAAAGGACCCCGGCGATCAGGGCAGGGTCAGCACGCTAAGCCCTGCCTCGGGCGCTCGTCAATCTGCAGTTCATGGCTGGGTCGGGGCTGGGGCCTGGCTGGCCCGTTGCGCGCCCGTCGCCCACAGGGGACGATGGAGCCATGATTTCCTCCCTGCTGGCCCCCCTGCTGCTGACCCTCGCCACCCTGGCCCAGACCGCCCCGGGCGATACCGCCACCGCCACCACGGCCCAGTCCCCTCAGACGGCCCCCGTCCCTCAGCCAACGCAAGACTCCCCCGTCCAGGAGTCCGAGGCGCCGCTCCAAGATCACGAGGTCGCTCGCATCGACGGCGTGAGCATCTCGGCGGACACCTTTTACCGCTACCTCTCTCTGGTCTACGCCCGCCTCCCTGAGGGCAACCAGGCCCTCGATCAGTTGCTGCTCGAGGAGATCCTTCAGCAGCGGGCGGCAGCGGCAGGCATCACGGTCGAAGAGGCCGAGGTCGACGAGGTCTTTGCCGAGCTCGACGCACGCGCGAGAGAGGCCACCGATGGCGCCATGGGCTTGGCGGACAGCGTGGGTCCCGAGCGGGCAGAGGCCCTGCGCCATGGCGTGAGCCTGGCCACGATGCACCGCAAGCTGGTCGCCCACGAGCAGGGCCTGGAGCGCCCGGCCGACGTGGACGACGCCATGCTGCAAGACTGGTTGGATCGGGCCTTCGAGACCGCAGATGTCCAAGAGGCCTCTCTGGGCGACGCCATCGCCGTGACCTGGTCTGGTGGCAGCCTGACCCGCGCCACGGTGGGTGCCCGCATCGCACAGATCCTCACGCCCGCCGATCTCACCGGGCTGCTCACCGAGCTGCTGGGCATCCATGCGATCCGCCATCGGGCGGCGGTCATGGGCATCGAAGTGACCCCCGAGGCCGCCGCCGACGAGCTGCTCGAACGACAACAGCAGGTGAGCAGCAACCCAGATGCCGCCGGCGTCAGCTACGCAGACATCGTGGGCCAGGTCTACCAGCGCAGCACCGCAGAGTTGGTGGCCAGCCCCAAGTTCGGGGCCGAGGTCCTGCTACGCCTCATGGTCGACATCGAATGGGACGAACCCAGCCTGGCCAGCCTCTTCGAATCTCAGCGCTCGCTGTTCCAGGAGCAGCTCGGTGGCCCGGTCGAGTTCGAGCAGGCCCGCTTCGCCGTGATCAAGAAGGTCCGCCAGGGCATGTACCAGCAGCTGCTGGCAGCCAGTAGTATCGTGCGTCGCTTCTGACCAGAGTCTCAGCAAGCCTCCCCTGCAAGCTTCCCCTGGAGCCCTAGACATGTTCATCGGCAAGGTCGTCGGTACCGTCGTCTCGACCATCAAGGACGAGAAGGTCGAAGGGCTCAAGCTGCAGATCGTCCAAGAGGTCGACGAGCACATGGCGCCACGCAAGAAGTACGTCGTGGCTGCTGACACGGTGGGCGCGGGTCCGGGCGATCTGGTGCTCTTCGCCCAGGGCAGCTCGGCTCGGCAGACGACCCTGACCGACGGTCGCCCCATCGATGCGGCCATTTTCGCCGTGATCGATTCGTGGGACGTGGACGACCGGTTGGTCTACCAGAAAGAGGGCCTGAGCCACGCGGGCCTCGATCCCGCCGAGGTCTGAGCGGTGCATCTCGGCAGGGTCATCGGGCGGGTGGTCGCCACCCGGCGCAGCGAGGGTTTGACGGGAGCGAAGTTCTTGCTCGTCCGTCCCCTCGACGAGTACGGCGAAGCCTGCGGACCCACCCTGGTGGCCTGCGACGTGGTCGACTCTGGCCCCGGCGACATCGTGCACGTGTGCGACGGCCGGGAGGCGACCTTGGCCTTGCCTGAGACGTTCGTACCCATCGACGCCACGATCGTAGGGCACGTCGAGCAGTTCTCCCATCGCAGCACCCGAGGTCAGCGACCGTGAGGATCTGCCGGGTTGTCGGCACGGTGGTGACGCCGGTACAGCATCCCTCCTATGACGGTCAGCGACTGCTGGCCGTGCGGCCGGTGGACCCCGATGACTCCCTTGCTGACGACAGGCTCTTCATCGCCGTCGATCGGGCTCAGGCAGGGGTGGGCGATCTGGTGTTGCTCATGGCAGAGGGCTCCTCGGTCCGGGACATCGTGGGCCAGCCTGAGGCCCCCATTCGCTGCGCCGTGGTCGGCGTGATCGATGAGGTCGCGGTGGACGGCGAGGTGCTGTACCCCGAGTCCTGATCGGCTGCGCCTGCCCCCGATCCACTCGCAGCCGCCCTCTCCGAGGCCTTCGCTGCGACCCTCTCGCAGCCACGAGAGTCCCCACGAAGAGGCCCTACGGGTCTGATCTTCCTAAATATGCCCTGATTTGAATATTTAAGGCCAGCTCCACTTCACTCCTGGGGGGGCCCGATCGATAGGGGTCTCTGTCCATTCTTCCGGGCATCACATGGCAACTGAGAGGAAGCCGAGCCGCACGCTGCGGCTCGACACGAATCTGAGCAAGTCGAGTGAGTGGAAGGGGGACCGCGAGTGATTGCTCGCGTGGAGGACCTGGACCGCCTGCCGGCTGTCCGAGGGTCACGTCACACACCATCGATGCTTGCCACAGGGCAGCACCCCATCGGAACGCAACTCATGAAGCTCACTCCGTCATTCTCACTTCTGGCAGCGGCCCTTGTGCCCCTGCTCGCAGGTGCCACGACGGCGCAACTGCTGACGACCAATCGGCCGACCAGTGGCGCCACCAACCCAGAGACTGTCAACCGCGAGGTCTCCTTGCAGTGGCTACGTAACGCAGGAGCCACCTGGGCCGGAGCCGAAGCTGGCGCCGGCGTCGGGCGCACTGTCTCAGCCGCTGGCGACGTCAACGGCGACGGCATGGACGACATGCTTGTGGCCGCCTACGAAACCAGCGACACGGCAGCCCCCGGAACGGTCTACGTGATCTTCGGGGCCGACCACGCCTTGCCCGAGTTGACCACTCTCGAGTCGTCCATCCTCTCGACCTCCACACCCCAACGGGGCGGCGGTCTGGGACAGATCGATGTGGGTGCGGTGGACGCACCGGGCTTCGCTACCCTGCTCGGCGCCCAGACTGGCGACCGCACCGGTGCTGGCCTGGCCGCTGCGGGTGACGTCAATGGTGACGGCATCGACGACCTGCTCGTCGGCGCCCCTCGCTTCGACGGCGCGGCTGGCCAGGACACCGGCGCCGTCTACCTGATCTACGGCACCACCAACTGGCCTGAGACCATCGAGTTGTCCCAGCTGACCTCCACCCAGGGCACTGTCATCGAGGGTCGCAAGTACAACGACCGCCTCGGTGGCGCAGTGGCCGGCGTGGCCGACATGAACGGTGACGGCAACGACGACATCGCCATGGGTGCCTACAACGCCACACCGCCATCGGGCGGCGGCGGCTTCTCCATCCTGCCGACCCAGGCTGGCCAGACCTTCGTGGTCTTCGGCGACAGCGCCCTCGGCGCCAGCTTCAGCCTCAAGGGCATGGGCTCTGCGGGCATGGTCATCAACGGGGACAACTTCGGCGACCAGTCCGGTCGTGCGATCGCCTCTGCTGGTGACATGAACGGCGATGGCCTGGGTGACCTGATCATCGGCGCCCGTCAGCACAGCGCCATTGGCCTCCCCGACAGTGGTGCTGCCTACGTTGTCATGGGCAACGCCGCCCTCGGTGGCCGCCTCGACCTGGGCACCTTGGCCGACGCTGGCATGACCATCATGGGCGTGGAAGCTGGTAGCCATCTGGGCTGGGCCGTGACTGGTGGCTCGGACATCAATGGTGACGGGTACGACGACATCGCCATCGGTGCGCCTGACTACGACTCGAGCCCCTTCGGTGGTTCGAACGAGGGTCGCCTGTACACCGTCTTCGGGGCGCAGACCATGCCCTCGAGCCTCGATCTCTCCAGGCTCAACGAGCCCGGCCAGGTCAACACCGGTGGCCCCCACGGCGGCTTCGTCCCTGCGGGCAGCGGCGGCTCAGGACGCGTCTCCGGTGCTGGCACCACAGCCCAGAACAAGCCCCTGGGCGGTTCGGTCGTCACCGGCGCCGAGATCGGTGGACGGGCCGGCTCGGTCCTGGCCCTGGGCGGTGACATGAACGGCGACAACTTCGGCGATCTGCTCATCGGCTCCGCGGCGAACAGTGACACCTTCCTCGTGCACGGTTCCCTTGCTCCCCCGGTAAACCTCAACCTGGCCAATCTCTCTTACCGTGGCCTGGTCCTCGAGGGCGTCAGCAACAGCCAGTCCCTGGCCTTCGTTGGCGACATGAACGGCGACAAGTTCGACGACTTGGTTGTGGGCAACAGGAACGACCTGCACCAGCGCATGTACTCTGCGGGCACCGCCACCCTGTTGAAGGGTGCGTCCCACATGCTGCAGGCGACTGGCCAGCTCGCTGGCGGGTCTGTGTTCGAGATGATCGTGCACGGCACAGCGAACCAGCCTTGGCTGCTGATGGTGTCAGCCAGCTCACTCGACCAGGCCATCTTCACCGGCCGTGGCGCCTGGTGGCTGGGACCTCACTTCGACGTCCTGAACAAGACCCACGGCGACAACGGTGAGACCTTGATCAGCGTGGCCATCCCTGCCGTCGCCATGGTCAATGGTGCGACCGTCTACTGGCAGGCCATCGAAGCCTCGACCGGCCGGCATCTCGACCTGACTCAACTGCTCGAAACCACCGTGGACTGACCCTCCCTCAACGCGTGTTCAAGCTGACGGCGGCCTCGTGGGGAGATCCCCCACGGGGCCGCCGTTCTCGTTGTGCCGCCTCTGCGCAGCTCATGGCCGAGGCCCTGTGCCTGCACCTGCGGTCAAGCGGGATCCGCAGAAGGGCAGACGAAGCAGACCGTGGCAGCAACCCCTGAGCGAATGGCCTGTAGCCGACGATGAAACAGGTGCCCCGCTCCGGGGACAGGAGTCACCAGGTGAGGTCGATCGACGGTGGCCAGCCAGTCCTGCACCGCCTGGGCAGAGACCAGCTCGTCCTCCAGGGCGTAGATCACCGAGAGTGGCTTGGCGGATTCCAAGGCTGCGCTGAAGTCGTAGAAGTTCACCGGCGGAGCCACCGCCAGCAGCCCGGCCACCCGCTCATCTTGCGCGGCCGCGCCGATGCCCACCCAGCTGCCGAACGAGAAGCCGGCGACCAGCAGCGAGCCCACACCTCCGCCGACCAGCTGGGCGGCATGGTCCATGGCGGCCCGCACGTCACTCTGCTCACCGACGCCGTCGTCGTGTCTGCCCTCGCTCTCGCCGACCCCGCGAAAATTGAAGCGGATCACATGCAAGCCCAGGCGTGTGAGGGCCTTGGCCACGGTGAAGACCACCTTGTTGTCCATGGTCCCCCCGTGCAGAGGGTGAGGATGGCAGACGACGGCCGCCCGTGGCCCCCCTTGGCTGAGCGGGCCCTGGGGCAGGTCATGAATGGCCGCCAGGCGGCCCGCGTCGCTGTGGAGATCGATTTTCGGCATGGGCGCCTTCTAGCACGCCAACCCCTGGCAAGGCCACCGCACGGCGGACAAACGCGCAACTGACCGCTTTACTCCGCTTGGGACCGCGCCGATATGAAGGGCAGTAGTCTGCGATGGATTGAAGGGCGCGTTGCGTTGCCGCCAGTGTCCATGGCCTCACCCTTGGTACAGCATCATGACGACTCGTTTCCTGGCCACACTGGCCCTCACTCTGCTGGTGCTCACGCCAGACGCTGCATCTCAAAGCAATCGTGTCATCGAGCTGGAGTGGATCCACTCCGGCGCTGCTCGCTACGACGGCCCCAGCGCTGGCGACCTCGCCGGCCGCGCTCTCGGTCCGGCCGGTGACGTCAATGGCGACGGCTTCGACGACTTCATGGTCTCGGGCTACGACATCGGCTTCCTCGACGGCCCGGGCCAGGTCTGGCTCGTGTACGGCACGGCGTTCGGCCTCCCAGAGACCGCGGTCCTCGGTGCTGACGTGACCCTCAACGGCAACCAGAATGCAGACTGGGCAGGAGTCTCCGTCGCTGCCGCTGGAGACGTGAACAACGACGGCTTCGACGACGTGCTCATCGGCGCCTCCCGCTGGGACGGCACGCTCGGTGCAGACTACGGCCGGGCCTATCTGGTCTTTGGCGGAGCCGCCCTGCCCTCGTCCATCGCCCTGGGCAGCCTCAACGCCTCCACCGGAGTGATCATCGAAGGCTCGTCGTTCAGTGAGCTCGTGGGCGACCGGGTGGCCGGACTGGGCGACGCGAACGGCGACGGTTTTCCAGACCTCCTGATCGGCGCTCCGGGCATCGCGGCCGGTGGCGTGAACCTCTCCGGCCAGGCCTACATCGTCTACGGCGGACCTTCCCTGCCAGCCGTGGTCGACCTGGGCAGCCTCTCTGCCAGCGACGGCGTGATCATCGAAGGCATCTCGTCGGGAGACCGTTGGGGTAGCTCGGCAGCCGCTGCCGGCGACGTCAACGGTGACGGCTTCGCAGACGCCATGATCGCATCGTTCTTCGCCAACCCGGCCGGCAAGAACAACGCAGGGCAAGCCGCCATCGTCTACGGCGGCCCGTCGTTGCCCGGCTTGATTGACCTGGCTTCACTAGGGTCGGCCGGCGTGCACATCAACGGGGACAACCCTGGCGACGCCTTGGGCTTCAGCTGTGCGGGTGGCGGCGACGTGAACGGCGATGGCTTTGATGATGTCATCGTCGGCGCCGACGACTACTCGTCCAAACGGGGCCGGGCCTATGTGGTCTACGGCGGCATGTCCCTGCCCAACTCCATCAACGTGGGCACTCTGGGTAGCGCGGGCATCGTGCTCACCGGTGCCCTCGCCGCCGACGAGGCGGGACACGCGGTGGCCATGGGAGGTGACACCAACCGTGACGGCTACGCCGACTTCGCCGTGGGCTCACTGAACGCCGACGGCAACGGCAGCTCGTCCGGCGAGGTCTACATCATCAAGGGCGGGCCGGCCCTGCCCGCGACCTTCGATCTGGGTGCCATCTCGTGGCGCGGCGAGCAGGTCAACGGCGCCACCGCTGGCGTGCGCGTAGGGGACACCCTCTCGTTCCTGGGCGACGTCAACGACGACGGCTTCGGAGACTTCGGCCTGGGCACGCGCTTCGCCGACGACAACGGCGTGGACGCAGGACAGGCCTGGGTCCTCCCCGGCGGCTGCCACTGGATGATCGCAGAGGGTTCGCTGGCCGAGGGCGACACGTTCACCCTGAAGGCCTACGGCAGCCCCAACGCCCAGTGGCTCAACCTCTTGTCCACGGGGAAGCACCCCCTGCCCTTCGAGACCAGCAAGGGGCCCTTCTGGCTGACCAGCCCGTTCTTCGAGCTGAGCGTCCTCTCCTTCGACGCGAACGGCGAGGCCAGCCTGCCCGTGACCATCCCCACGGGCTTCGGCCTCTCAGGGCTGCCTGCGTACTGGCAGTTCCTCCAGACCCCCATGGGTTTTCACTGTGACCTGAGCCGACTGTTGATCACCACCGTCGAGTAGACAGCCCTCGTCAGCGAAGACGCGCCCTGTCCTGATCTCCGTCAGCTGAGGCTGGCTCTCGGGACAGGGCGCGACGGCCGCGGGCCTCGCAGCGACGGGAGCTGGCCAGGGCCTCGCTGAGCATGGCAGACAAGGCCCTGCGATCCCGGGCGGCTCGCCCACGACGCGCCAGTGACCAGGTGGCCGCCAGCACCTCGTCCAGGACGCAGGGCTTGGCCAGAAAGGCGTCCACCCCCACGGCGAAAGCGGCGGTGCGGGTGCGGCTGTCACCTCGTCGGGACAGGACCAGCACGGGCACCTCCTCTGTAGCCCTGTTGTCTTTCAGGGCCTCTGCTGCCTCGAAGCCCGTCATCCCCGGCAGGTCGAGGTCGATGACCACCAGATGAGGCGGGGCTGAGCGGGCCATGAGCAGGGCCGGCTCCGCCCTGTCGAAGACCGTCACCCGGGCTCCGTGCCGACGCAACAGCCGCACCACTCCACAACGGGCAGCCTGATCATCGTCCACGAGAAAGACGTCGAGGAGCGGCTGGGCGACCACAGGGTCTGCGCTGGGTGCTGTCGGTCGGGCGGGCACGGGGGGACTCCTGCGCGGGGCATCAGCCAGCCCGAGACTCTCGGGCTGCCAGCGCCACGACGCCCGGTGAGCTGCAAACTAACCAGAGGAGGCCGTGCCCCCTCTCGCCCTGGAGCCTTTCAGTCCCGGGCCACCTCGCCGCGCCAGCCGTTCATTCCGCCCTGGACATTGAAGACGTTCAGGTAGCCCCGCTCGGCGAGCATGCTCGCGGCAGCTTCGGAGCGACTCCCCATGGCGCAGATCACGTAGATTCTGCAGCCATCTCGGCGCACACCGTGGAGGTCCTTCTCGAACGTCTCCATGGGCATGTGCACCGCCCCGGCGATGTGACCAGTGTCCCATTCTTGAGCGTTGCGCACATCGATCACATACGGAGGCTCGCCGGCGTCAAAGCCAGCGGTCAGGTCTGCCACCGTGGCCGAACCATAGAGGCGCTTCTCCCGCACCATCAGCGGATCGATCTCCACGCCCTTGGCGAAGCGCTCCGAGACCTTGTGCAGAAAGGTCACCGTCTTCTCCAGCTCTTCGAGTTCTTCCTCGCGCCCCATCATGCTGCGGCGCAACTCGCCCACCCGGTCTTCGAGATCATTGCAACGTCCGGAGACAGAGCGGGCATAGAGGACCGCCACGAGGGCGATGATCAGGGCTGCGGTCGACATGAGAGATGAACTTCCTGGGCAGAGAGCAACGAGCGACGGCGCGAAGTGTACCGACTCATGGCGAGCGGGCTGCGGCTGTTTGGGAACATGGCGCGACCAGCGGCAGAAGGCCACTCGTTCATTCGACCCGGCGCCACGATGAGGCCGACATGTGGATCGCCGCGGTTGTCCAAAGAGGAGCTGTCCCTGCACAGCCTGTGCGCGCGGCACTTCACGTACAAGCTGTTAACCTGCTCGCCATGAGCCGCCCCACCGGATTCGACGATCCACTGATCATCAGTCGCCTGATCTTGGGCTGGTATGACGCCCATCGCCGTGAGCTGCCCTGGCGTGAGACCAGCGACCCCTGGGCCATCCTGGTCAGCGAGATCATGTTGCAGCAGACCACGGTGGCGGCGGTGGTGCCCTACTACGAACGCTTCTTGAAGCGCTGGCCCTGCCCAGCCGACCTGGCTGCCGCTGCGCAAGACGAGCTGCTCGCCGAGTGGGCAGGCCTGGGTTACTACGGGCGGGCCCATCGCCTGCAGGCCGCGGCGCAGGTGGTGGCAGAAGCTGGCGGTGTCCTGCCAGAGACTCGACAGGCCTTGTTGCACCTGCCGGGCATCGGCGATTACACCGCGGCGGCTGTGGCGTCCATCGCCTTCGGTGAAGCGGTCGCGGCCATCGACGGCAATGTCGAACGGGTGCTCTGCCGCTTCCTGGCCGAAGAGGCCAATCCTCGTCAGGCGGCCACCCGGCGCAGGCTCCGCGAGCTCGCAGAGACCTGGCTCGACCCCGATCGCCCCGGGGACAGCAACCAGGGGCTGATCGAGCTGGGCGCCACGGTCTGCCGCCCCCGTTCGCCCCACTGCCACGTCTGCCCCTTGGCCGATCGCTGCCAGGCCCTGGCCATGGGAGACCCCGAGCGCTTCCCCAGGCTGCCTCCCCGCCGGGCCACGGTGCGGGTCACCCTGGTGGCGGCGGTCATTCAGCGCCGGGGGCGATGGCTCATGAGCCACCGCGAGGCCGGTCCCAACAAAGGCTTTGCCGAGTGGCCGTCGGTCACCGTGCCCTCGGAGCGTTGCGACGACCGCGGCCGACCGCTCGATTCCTGCGCCGAATGGCTGAGTCAACTGGCTGACGTCCATGGCCTGGGAGTCAGGCCCCAAGAGCTCCTCGATGCGCTCCGGCACACGATCACGCACCACCGCATCACGGTGTATCCGTTCGCCGCCCGGTTGATCTCGGGGCGCCTCTCAGGAAGCCTGTTCTGGTGGCAGCCCGAGCGCCAGACACCACCACTGACCACCGCCGCCCGGCGCATCCTGAGCGCGGTCACCCCCACAGCGGAAAACACCGAGACAGCTCCATGACCGCACCCCGCACCGGCGAGGTCCTCGCCCTTCGCAACGCTGCAGCCTTCTGCCGCCATGGCCTGCGTCAGCTTGTGGCTGTCAGCGGCCACGACGCCTTGCCCTGGCTCGATCGCCTGCTCAGCCAGCCCGTGGCGTCGATCTCCCAAGACCGCGCCGTTGCCGCCGTGTTCATGGACGGCAAGGGACGCCTGCGCGCTGACGTGCGCGTGCTGGCCCTGGACGATCCACACCAGAGGGTGTGGCTAGAGCTCCCGGCCGACGACGGCAAGTTGCTGAAGCTACTGGACATGTTCGTGATCCAGGACGACGTGGCCCTCTCCTCAGCCGCGGGACAGCTCAGCCTCGTCACCGTTGCCGGACCTCAAGCTGGTGACGTCCTGAGAGCAGCTGCAGTCGAACTGCCCGAAGCTGATCGCATCACCCACACCAACGACGGCGTGGCCGCTGTCTGCTCGCGCCTCGCTGGCGTGCCTGGCTACGACCTGCTGGGCAGCGACGAGGCGCTCGATCGCCTGCTCGCCGGCCTCTCCTCGCAAGGCCTGGCCGAGGTCAGTGTGGCCGCCCTCGACTGCGTGCGCATCGCGGCGGGTGTGCCCTGGTTCGCCAATGACCTCGCTGGCGACGTGATCCCCCTTGAGGCCCTGCTGGACGATCACGTATCAGTGACCAAGGGCTGCTACCCCGGGCAAGAGATCGTGGCCCGCATCACCAACCGGGGACAGGTCTCCCGCAAGCTGGTGCGGCTCAGTGCTGCAGCAGGCTCAGCGCCTGCACCGGGCACAGAGCTGCAGGGATGTGGCCAGAGCGAGGGCAAGAGCGGCGGCCTGGTGACCTCGTCGTGCATCGACCCGGTCGACGGCACGGTACACGCCCTCGGCTACCTGCGCAGGATTTTCTGGAAGTCCCAGACACAGGTCACCGCCGCCGAGCAGACCTTCGAGGTGCACAGCCTGGACAGTGACTGAAGTCCACAGGGCTCGCAAGAGACAAGCGCTGAGTCAGGGCGCACCGTCGAAGATCAACTCGTCCACGGACAACCGTACCGCGGCGTAGTTGCCACCGGCAGCCACCACAAAGGCGGGCTTGTCGAACTCAATGGGCAGGGGCGCTTCGAGTTGGGCTCGAGGCGGACGAGGCGCTCCTGCAGGCCAGACGCGCACGGTCACCTGCTCACCATCGCTGGCCAGCTCGCACCAGTGTTCGCCATCCAGCCCGGCCAACTGGTGTTGATAGTGTGCGGGTGGTACGGACAAACCCAACCCACCTGAGCTGTCGATGGCCAAGCTCACCCCGTGTTGCCAACGCTCCACTTCGGGCAACACTCTCAAGGACGCGCTGCGCAGGGCCAGGGGGCGCAGGGTCTCCACGGTGAACTTCGCCTTCAGCAGGAAGGCCCGCCCCTCACCGCCCACGCCGTGCCACGCCGAATCCATGTTGCTGCCGTTACCCTCGCCGCCCGTACAGACCAGGCGGCCTGCAGCGAGGGTGCAGCTCTCGGGCGTGCCCGGGTCGCTAGCAACCTTCAAGGGATGGGCGTTCACCTCCACCCAGCCCGCACCGACAGAGTCGCCATCGGGGCGCTCGAAATCGTCCCGAAATGAAGGGGGATGATCTGCCGCAGCGAGCCACGACGGCTGCTTGCGCATGACCAGACGAAAGCCCACGTCGACCACCGGCCTGTTGCCCACCCCACGGCGAGAGCGGGTGTTCATGCGCAGGGTGTCTCGATCAAGGTACGAGCCACCTCGGACAGCGAACACCGCACGCTGGGTTTCGAAGGCAGACTCTGTGCGCTCTGCCACGGAGCCCGCCAGATCGTGGATACCGAACACGGAGACATCGGCTGCCCCGAGCCCCACCACCTGAGGCCAGAGTTCTGGGTCGCCGTCCAGGTCGAAGTGGGCGTCTACACATTGGCCCACGCGGTAGTCATTGCCCCAGGGATAGAGCCGGCCGTCCGCCCCTCTCGCAGCGCGCTCCCACTCGGCATCGGTGGGCAGGGCCAGGTACCAACCGGCCGGCTGAGGTGCCAACACCTGGGATGCGTAGTCGACAAACGCGCCGACGTCGTCCTGGGACAGGCCCCGGGCTGGCCAGGCCAGGTCTTTCACTTCAGGCCCGGCCTGCCAATCACCGCCAGCACCGCGCCGCACCTCAAGGCTCTGCAGGTTGTCAGCGTAACGAGGCTTCAACATGGTGCTGCTGTCCAAGGAGATGGGACTCATCGCCCGCGCGTCGTTCAGGCAGTCGAGCACCGCCTCCAAGGTGACCTCGAAAGTCTGCATCCAGTACTCGTCGAGCCACAACCACCGTGGTCGGGCCGCCCCCACCAGGGACGCACCGCTGGGGATGTGAGTCCAGCCAGGCGGGCGAGCGTCCAGGGCTGGCAGGGTCACATCGACGGTGGACCATGGCGGCGCCAGGTCTGGCTCGTAGGAGGCCAGCATGGCCGCAGCTCGGGACCGCACCACCACCGGCACGGCGGTGGGCAGCCGCCCATGCAGGGCCAGCTTGACCAGGTAGCTGCCCTCGGGAAGTAGCAGCCGCTGATGGGGAGTCAAACCCGCGGCCAGCACCTGACCATCCCGGACATCAACGACCTCGAAGGCCGCACCCGGCGGGTCGGTGGAGATCGACAAGGGAGAGGGTTCCATCAAGCCCGTCAGCAACTCGGGCGGCGGGCCCAGAGCACGGAGCCGCTGCACCAGACCCCCGTGGAGTACCGGGTCCAACACGTCGCGCTGCTCGACAAGACTGCGCTCGATACGGCTCCGCAAGACCTTGCCCATGAGCCGCTCCGCGCCGCCGCTCCCGCCCACGAAGCCAGCGGCCTGAAAGGCCTGGCTCTCAGCGACCTCGAGTTCATGGTCGAACAACACGCGCAGTTCGTCCCGTTGCGCGTTCAAGGTCAGGCTCAATCGTTCGTCTGCAGAGCGCAAGAGACGCAACCCCGTGGGATCTTCCAGGCCAGACAACTCAACCTCGCAAGCGAGCAGGGCCTGGCCCGCAGTCTCCGCCGCGGCCCAATGGGTGCTGGCCTGATCGACAAGCCGCAGCGCCCGCAGGTGATCGAAGCTGGCGAGGCCCCCAGCGGCGAGGAGCAGCACCACCGTCACGGCTACGGCCAGGGGATGTCGGCGACACGAACGCCTGGCCAGTTGCCACCAGCTCGGCGCCCGGGCTTCGATGGCGCTCCCCCGGGCGCAGGCGGCGAGGTCGCGGGCGAAGGCGCCTGCATCCTGGTAGCGATGATCTGGGTCGGCGTGCATGGCCATGCGCAACACGGTGAGCACCTCTCGACTCACGCCGTCGACTGGCGCCGGGCCATCGCCGCTCTCGATCTCGACCAACAACTCGCGACGGCCCGCAGCAACGAAAGGCCTGGCCACCGCCATCAGTTCGTAGAGGGTGACGCCGAGAGCGTAGACATCGCTGCGAGCGTCCACCGCAGCGCCGTCGATCTGTTCCGGGGGGGAGTAGGGCAGAGTACCCAGGAACGCTCCGGTGGCCGTGAGCGTCTTGTCGTTCTCACCGATGGCCAGGCCGAAGTCGACGATGACAGGGACGCCCTCTGGCGTGAGCATGATGTTCGCCGGCTTGATGTCGCGATGAACGACTCCGTTCTCGTGTGCATGGGCGAGCCCCCTCGCCAGGGCCACGCCCAAGGCGAGCACCCAATCGACGTAGCTGCCAGCAGGGCCACCCCCTCCCTCGAACGAGGAGGCTCCCGGCACCAGGGTGGCGACCTCGCTGGCCCATCGCGGACGACCGTCCCGCCGGGCCAGGGCCAGCAGCAGCTCTGACAACGACACGCCGTCCACGAACTGCATCACCGTGAACGGCTTGGCAGACGACGAGCCGGGATGAGCGGCGATGAGCGGCACCACATTCGGGTGGTCGAGCCGCCCCAGGGCCTGGCTCTCCCGGGCGAATCTGGCCAACGCCTTGTCCGAGGGCATGAGGTCATCGAGGACCTTGATCGCCACGCGCCCCGGCTCGCCATTCAGGGGCTCGGCCTCCAGCACCACGCCCATGCCTCCCCGCCCCAGCTCCCCCAGGACGCGATAGTCGCCCAGCACCTGGCCCAGCAGGCCGACGGACTGGGGCGCAGGCAAGCCCATGGGCCCCTCGATCTGTTCTCGCTCAGCCCAGTCGAGGGTGCGCATCACTGCCAGGTCGAGCTCTGCCTCCTCGGACAGATCGAGCGCCTCGTCATCGCGCGGGGCGAGGGCATCGGTCGACGGGCGGGTGCCGCCGCGCGGCTGCTCGGCGCTCACGAACCGGCCTCACGATCGGGGGGACGATAGCGCCGCTGCAGCGCGCGCCGAGCCCGGTCGTAACGTTTGCGCACCGTCGCGGCGGGCTGCTCCAGCTGGCGGGCAGCGCTGGCCACGTCGAGCCCTTGCAGCGCGATCAGCCGGACGACCTCTGCGTACGCGGGGGGCAGCTCAGCGATCAGGCGCTCAAGCCAGCGGGTGGTGTCGCGGCGAGTGACCGGCCCGGAGGAGCCGCTGTCGGCGGCCAGGCCTTGCACCCAGTCTGGCACCACCGAGCCCCCAGCCTTGTGCCGATGCTTGCGCTGCTCATCGAGGATGCGCCGGGTGGTGGTGCGCCAGACCGAGGGCAAGAAATCGTCGAGCTGCGCATCGCCCGGCAGGCGGTCGAGTGCCTCCAGACTCTTGACCAGCACCTCCTGGACCACGTCCTCCGGATCGACCCAGCGCTTGAGCCGTCTGAACATCTTGCCCCGGGCGTAGCTCACCACCCAGGGTCTGAGCCAGACCAGGAAGGCATCTCGGGCGGCTCCATCACCACTCAACGCAGCGGCAAACAGCCGCTCGCCGATCAGTCGATGATCTTTGCCGCCCCCAGCCACTCTCGTGCCTCCTTCGTGCCTGCCTGCACCGCCAGATGGGTTGGTTTGCCAGCTTATCAGCGGCTCTCGGAGAGACCCTCAAAACATCCCCTCATGTGGCGCTATCAACCACAGCTCAGATTTTTGTCCAAAAAGGTGTCTCATTTCGCCGTCGTTCGACGCGTTTACGGGTAGCGGACGTGCCCGTCCGCCAAAGAAAGATGGGTCAGCCGTTCCGAGGGCACGCGGGAGACGTTTCCTCGGGGCGGGTGGCTTGAAAAGACTGTCGGGCGTGGTCGAGACGCGGGGGGACACGCGCGGCCGCGTCCGGGGGAAGCTGTGGGCCACCCCGATCCGGGGGGTGACGGGTGGCCCACTCAACCCCATTGCTGAACGGGTCCGTTCGATCCGGGCCGGCCGACCCGCCGGCCAGCCGCAGCCAGGTCATGGGTCCACCGTCTGGAGAGCGGGGAACCGGGCCTGGATCACGTCGTTGGCCCGCTGGCGATACGCGGCATCTTCGAACTTCCGCAGCGTTGGCACCACCGAGGTAAGAAACTTGCCGGGCGGGTCTTCATCCCGTGCCGACCAATGTTCGAGTTCATTGAGCAACCAGTCCCGAGCCTCCTCGCTGTCCAGGCGGCGGCACATCTCGGGGACGACCTCGGCAAAGAAGCGATTGCGCAGCAGCTTCTCTACCCGGGCCAGATCGTCGGGCAGGGGCTTGTCCCAGAAGACATTGAGCAGGTAGCGCGGGGTGAACTTTCTCGTGCGCTGGCAGCTGAAGTACAGACCTGGCTCTCTACCGACCGACCAGCGGTTGAACAGCTCAACCATGATGTCCTTGATCGGGCCGAGGGTCTCGGCGGGGCGGTGGGCCGCCACCGCCGTCAAGGCCAAGGCCACTCGCCGTTCGTCCAGAGACTCAAGCTGCACGCCTGAAGCCCAAAGAGACAGGGCATCGTCTGCGATGAGGTCGACAAGGCCCGGCACGCTGGAGAAGTCGATCTTCAAGGCCAGGTCCGCGAGCAACAGCCGCGCCGCGGAACCCAGCTCGCCGTAGCGGGCCTCCAACTCAACCAGAGCGCCTGGAGACTGCGCCCAGGCGCGCATGACCAGGATCTCTTGGTCGGCACCGTCAAAGCTCTCTCGCACGAGGCTGTCGAGGGCAGCTCCCTGGCCAACGAGCTCGCGCTGCAAGACCTGCTCAAAGAGATAGGCCCGGGTCGCTTCGTTGTAGAGCCAGGCCCGCTCCAACAACGCACCCACATCGGCGACGGCGCCTCGCCGAGCCTGAAACGCGAGCAACACCTCGGGTGCCAAACCCTGAGCGTCAGCGGCGATCAACGCCTGGGACAGCCGAGCCTGCCGCGCCCACTCGCTGGCTCGCAGCTGCTGCAGTTCGATGAGCAGGGCCGTGTCTCGCAGAGGCGCGACCTCACCTGGATCGCTCTGTGGATTGAAGAGCATGGCCGTGCGCAAGCTGTCGTCCTCGGCCAACTTCGTGCCGTCACGGCGGGTCATGAACGAGAAGCCCATGTCGGCGAACGCTGTGCCACCATTCAGTCGACGAGGGTCGCGCTCATCCAGCAACAACGAGAACAGCGAACGGTCGGCCATCAAGCCCTCGCTCCGAGGCGCCAACAGGTCGAGCATGGACGGTACCAGAGCCAACAGGCTGACCACCTCATCGACCTGCTGGCCCTGCTCCTCCAGGCCGGGCACGTGCATGACCAAGGGGACACGCAGGGACCTCTCGCCACAACCATGAGCGCCGAGAAAGCGAAAGCCCTCGCCCAGTGCGTAGCCGTGGTCGGCCGTGACGATGAGCAGCGTATTGTCCCACGCGCCTGCCTCGCGCAGACCTGCGATCAGTTCGCCTACCTTCTGGTCAGCATGGGTGACCGCCCTGGCGTAGTCTCCGGGCATGTCCTTGCTGCGACCTACATGCGCGTAGCTCCAGTGGGTGTACACCGCGAAGGGTTCACCGTCTTGAGCTTCAACGAAACTCATCACCTCGGCCGCCAGCTCGTCACTCTTGGAGAAGGTGCCACCGAACTGCTCCGCACCGAATGAAACCTTGATGGGCAGGTGCCGGTATTTCTGCAAGATGTAGTCGCTGCCGTTGTAGTAGGTCGACAGGCCTGCGTCGGCCAGGCGCTCCAAGAACGTCTGCAGAGGCCGCTGCTGATCCGCCGCGTCCAGGATCACCTGCAAGGGCAGCCCCGTGACCACGCTGGGGATGGAACGGCCGGTGTGATCACTAGGCGAGTAGGCCGTAGCAAAGCGCAGCCCCTCGTCCGCCAGGGCGTCGATGTGGGGCGTCAGCGACACGCCGTTCTCGTCAGGCCCTACGTGGTCATCACGCAAGGCATCGAGCACCACGAGGATCACGTTCTGAGTCTGACTGCGCGCGACCTCCATGGCCCGGGCCTCCGTGGGTACGAACGCGAACTCCCCGGAGAGAGCCAGGGACAGCTGACGGGGATCTTGGGGTAACGCCGAGGTGGCAGAGAAGCCCCTGATCTCCAGTTCATCTTGAGCTCTCAGGCCGTCTACGGTCAGCGAGACCCGCAAGCCCCCGTCATCGACGGCCGTCTTCAGGTACGACGGATCCACCAGGCTGTACTTGCGGCCATTGCTCCGAGGGTCGCTGTCATCAGAGGTGGAGAAGATCAGGCTATCGCTCCAGTGCGAGTACAGCCCGCCACCCACATCCCGAATGGTCTGGTGCATGGGACACACCGGGCCCAACTCATGACCGTCCTCCAGGAGCATCAGCGGGTAAACGCCGGAAGGCTGCTCGGAGTTGTTGGCCAAGGCGCGCCACCGAGAAGGCACGGGCACGGACCAGGACAGCCCTTCTCCGGGACTCATGATCCCAGGGTCAAGATCATGGACATCACGCTCACCCCGGGTCTCGGTCGATGACGTGGGTGTGGGTGCGGACGTCTCGTCCAACGTCACCGTCAGCTCGGCCCACTCTGCGGACAGGGTCTGGCTGGCCCGTTGTCCCTGCTCGTTGCCCAGGTCGTCAATGGCCAGGACCGCGGTGGCAGGCACCGTGGGCTCGCTCGCTCCCCGACTCACGACACGCACAGCCAGCGAGACCTCAAGGCCATGTCCCGCCACCTCTTTTCGTGACAACAGCTGCGCCACCTCCCCCGACCCTCCAGGAACCGTCCAACGCCCTCGGTCCACTGCAGACCAAGCGCCTGCGCCGACCCAGCTGTCGCCGTTCAGAGACGTCGAGTCCGAGAGCAGATTGCGCGGAGGAGGCGCGGCCCATGTCGCCGTACCACGGTCGCGCTGTCCCTGATCATCTCGCTGATGGACTGCACGAGCAGTGATCGCCTGGGACGCCCACACCGCGCTTCGGCGCGCCTTGGGTAGCAAGCCGTTTGTGAAGCTCACCAGTTTGTCGGCATCCGCATCAGTGCCCCACCATGGACAGAGCGCACAGCCCATCACGATCACGGGGATCACAAGGGCACTGCCCGTGAGCTGCGAAACACCAGGGTCGCAGGCGGGGTCTGGCCCTGCCCTGGGGCTCCAGAGCCTGGCCAGTAGCACCGCGGCCAGCAGCACGACCGCTCCCGCCACGAGATGAAACGCGGGGTAGAGCCCGACCTGCACCCGATTGTCCGCCCAGCTGCCACCGACCAAAGCCACGGCGGTGAGCAGGGTCCAGCCCCAACGCACGGCGCCCCGGGGACCACGGGCGACCTCGGCAGAGACGGCGATGGCAAAGCGCAGGGCCAACACCAGGCCAAGGGCAAAGACGACCTTCACCAGACCCACACCGGTCATGGCGCTGACCCGGTTGCCGCTCAGCAGGGACTCGGCGGTGATCCAGGCCCAGGGGCTGAGCAGGACGGCGAAGAGCCACCCGGCCCGAGCGGGCCAGAAGCGCCGACAGATCGCCGCACAGCCCAGGACCGCCGCCGAACCAACCACGACCAGCGAGGTCAACATCACCCAGGCGGACACTCCCGTCGCCAGGTCGAGGTGCAGACCGAGACGGTGGGCCCAATACGCCTCAAGGAGCGCCAGCAGCGTCACCGCCCAGAAGCTGCTCAGGGACCAGCTGAGCAGCCATGCCTTCGCTCCGAAACCCCGCCCTGCAGATCTCACGTACTCAGCCAAGTCCTTGCTCGTCGTCACGTCATTCAGCTCGCCGCCGACCCGTAGAGAACGTCCAAGATCGATCATGGACGAGAGGCGCGCATGGTACACCGGCGCCCCCACCCAGATGGCCCCAGCGACCATGCGATTTCAACCCGAGCTCATCGAAGCCACGCTCCTTCGGCGCTACAAACGGTTTCTCGCCGATGTGCGCCTGGCCGACGGCAGCGTGGTCACCGCTCACTGCGCCAACACGGGCCGCATGACGGGCTGCTGCGAACCGGGCGCCACCGTCATGCTCTCCCCCGCTCGGCCAGGCAACAAGCTGCCCTTCTCCTGGAAGCTCGTGCGCGTGGGCCGCAGCTGGGTCTCGGTGGACACGAGCCTACCCAACAGGGTGGTCGCCGACGCCCTGCGCCGGGGCAAGGTGCCCGACCTCGCAGGCTACGACACGGTGACGACCGAGGTCCCCTATGGGCACGAGAAGCGCAGCCGTATCGACGTGCTGCTGGGCGACAGCTCGGGCGAGGCGCCCCCTTGCTACGTCGAGGTCAAGAACGTGACCTTGCGAGAGGGACGCTCGGCCTTGTTTCCCGACGCGGTCAGCACCAGGGCGCTCAAGCACCTGCACGAACTCGCTCGTGAGGTGCGCTCTGGCAACCGGGCCGCGTTGTTGCTCTTCGTGGCCCGAGCAGACTGCCACGATTTCTCGGCTGCCGAGAACGTCGACCCAGACTGGGCCGCTGCGCTGCACCAGGTCGCAGACGCCGGTGTAGAGGTCCTACCCTGGCAGGCCCGCATCGACCGCCGAGGGGTGACCCTGGGCCGCCCCCTCCCGTGGAGACGCTGACACCCGACAAGGCGCTCCCAAGTCGTCGCTCAGCCTGCAGAACAAGGGCGATTCACGCACCAGGCCAACTTTCACCGGTGAGTTCTCGCTGATCGGGTTTGCATCCGCCTCTCCGCCACCGAAGAATGGCCGCCATCGCTCCGGAGGTGTCAGACTTGTTGCAGGGTAAGACAGGAATCATTCTAGGCGTGGCCAACAAGCGCAGCATTGCGTATGCGTGCGCCTTGACCGCGTCCAAGGCTGGCGCGGAGCTGGTACTCACCTACCAGGGCGAGCGCCTCAAGCGAGGCGTTGAGACCCTGGCAGCGACCTTGCCCGGGAAGACGACCACCGTCGAGTGCGACGTCTCCGAGGACGACTCGCTCGAACGTGCCTTCGCCGAGATCGGCAAACGCCACGAGCAGATCGACTTCATCGTGCACTCGGTAGCCTATGCCGATCGCCAAGAGCTCGAAGGTCGTTTCAGCGACACGAGCAGAGACGGCTGGCGTACGGCCCTCGATGTGAGCGCCTACTCGTTGGCCGCCGTGGCTCGCCATGCCGACCCGCTCATGCGCGAGAAGGGCGGCTCCATCGTGACCATGAGCTACCTGGGCGGCGAGCGCGTCCTGCCCCACTACAACGTGATGGGACCGGCCAAGGCCGCCCTCGAATCGACGGTGCGCTACCTGGCCGCCGATCTCGGTCCCCACGGCGTGAGAGTCAACGCGGTCTCGTCAGGCCCCGTGCGCACCCTGGCTGCCTCGGGCATCACCGGCTTCTCCAGCATGCTCGACATGGTCGCCGATCGCTGCCCCCTGCGCCGCACAGCCACCGTCGAAGAGGTGGCCGACTCGACCTTGTTCTTGCTGTCCGACCTCTCCCGTGCCGTGACCGGCAGCACCATCTGGGTCGACTGCGGCTACCACATCATGGCCGTCTGAGGCGCCTCGGCGCGAGGCACGTCACGCACCGCCTGCAAGGCTCCAGGCCCTCAGGGACGCTGGAGAATCAGCCGTTGCACAGCCACTGTTCCGTGGTGCGCCGGTGCGTCCGCCCCGGCCCGATGGGCTGAGAGTTCCGGGTCGCCGAGAAGCTCACCAGCCGTGGCTTCCCTGGCGATGAACTCGAGCTGGTGCTGACCTGCACCGAGCCAGCGGGGGCCAAGGTCTGCCCGCTGCCGCCTCGCTGTGGGCCGCCACACATCGCGCAGGGGTGGCAAGGCCTCGCCGTCGATCATGATCTCAAGCAGCAGGCCCGCCGGGCCCAGTTCCCAGTCGAGGGCCAGGCGCCAGGTGTCAGGCCCTTCGGTTGCGAACGAGGTCGACCAGCGGGTGCCCGGAGCATCGAAAGCCAGCACCACCAGCGAGTCGTCTTCGGTCCCCAGAACCGACGGGCTCTCGACCAGCTCTCCGTTGCGCGTCCAATCCTGCTCAGCCAGTTCGATCTGCAGTGCAGGCTCAGAGCTCATGGCCGCAGTCAGCAGCAGCAGGCAGAAACAGGCGAGCGCTCTCCTGGACAACACCCCGTTAGTGATCCACCAGGGACAGCCCGGCGTCGAGGGCGCGAGGAGCGAAGGGGGCCAGGTCGACCTCTGGGCGACGCCCCGCCACCAGGTCGGCCACCAGGCGGGCCGTGATGGGTGCCAACAAGATGCCGTTGCGGTAGTGCCCCGTGGCCAGGATCAGTCCCTCGCAATCGGGGACCTGACCCAGATACGGCAGGCGGTCTGGAGTGCCCGGTCGCAAGCCCGCCCAGTCGGTCTCCTGCTCAAACTCGGACGTGGCCGGGAGCAGGGCGGCGGCCAGTGCAGCCAGGTGTCTCAGAGCCGCCGGAGTGGTCACCGCGTCGAAGCCCACGTCCTCCATGGTGCTGCCCACCAGGATGCGGCCATCGCGGCGCGGCACCAGATAGCACAGGCCATCGTTGAT
The DNA here is from genome assembly GCA_964537035.1 of uncultured Phycisphaerales bacterium. GTDB lineage: Bacteria > Planctomycetota > B15-G4 > B15-G4 > B15-G4 > CAZIAK01. The sequence continues at coordinate 85,652 of CAZIAK010000005.1, forward strand.
CGTGGCCTGCAACAGACCGGGCGGGCCCTTGAGCAGCAGCATCTGCCCCCTCACGGGCCGCACGTCGAGGGACAGCCCGGCCGAGCCTGCCAGGGCGCCCGACCAGGCACCCGCTGCGAGCACGGTGACATCCGCCTCCAACAGCTGCCCCTGAGCCAGACGCACGCCCACCAGACGAGAGCCGACCCGCTCGAGCCCGACCACAGGGCAATCACCCAGCACCTCGACACCCAGCTGTCGTGCACGGGCCAGCAGGGCAGCCAACAAACGAGGGGGACGGACCCGGGCGCTGCCTGGCTGCCACGCGGCGCCGCTCACCTCTGGCCCCAAACCGGGCTGCAGCCTGTCGAGAGCCTGCCGATCGAGCGCCTCGATCTCATAGCCCAGCTGCCGCCGAAGCTCTGAGTGCTCTGCGATGGTCTGGGCTGTGAAGCTCGCCCCTGCCGGGTAGATCATGCCCGCATGGTCATGCTCACCATCGACGCCCGTGTGCCGGGCCAGGTTCTCAACGAAATCGGCGTAGGTCGCTTCGGAGCGGTGGCACAGCTCGATCAGTGCAGGCGGGTAGACCCAGGGAGTGCTCGGCGTGAGCAGCCCCGCCGCCACCCAACTGGCTCGGGAGCCCGGGCGCTCACGCTCGACGAGCTGAACCAGATGGCCGTCTTCTGCCAGAGCGATGGACGTGGCCAGGCCTTGGATGCCGCCACCAACGACGAGGATCTCCATGGGTTCCTTCTAGCAAACCTGACCGTGCGCCGCCCCCCCCCATGAGTCTGACCGCCCGGGCCCGGGCACCCTGAGGCCGTGATGCCGCGCGCCGAGCACGCCTTGACGGCGCGCCGTGTTTCGCCAGGGGAGACTTGCCGCCAGGGGAAGTCGAGCCTTGCTACCATGCCGTCCCGCCAGTGCATGAGAGTCGACCATGGCCCCGACGGCCCACCTTCCCACCGATTTCGTCCGTGCCTTCGTACGCCGCATCGCGTCCGATCAGCGCATGCAGTATGTCTGGCTCGAAGGGGACGATGACACCATCCTCTGGCCGCCCTACCAGCACCTCGACCTGCACATGGCCGTGCCCGAGCCGGACCTCGACTCCGTGCGCCACGATCTGGCCGGGCTCCTTGGCGAGCTTGATGAGGTGCGGGACTTCAGCCAGTACGAGGCGCCGCTCAAGGGCTGGGCAGGCTCGGCCTCCCTCAGCGATGGCACACCCCTGAGCTACCGCATCGAGCGCACGAGCCAGCTGGCCAAGGTGCCCCGCCGGGCGGTCAACGTGCTCATCGACCGCAGCGGGGGCCTGCTCCTGGCTTCGTTCAGCTACGAGGCGCCCGACGCTTCCTAGGTTGACCTGCCCCTCCCCGTGGGTTCGGCGCGCGGGCAAGCTTGGCCCGGTTCGCGCCGCGTTGTAGCCCCCCGGCCCCTGTCCGCTATAAAGGACAGCCATGCCCCGCCCTACGCTCACCGTCATCTTCGAGCATCAGATCGTCTCCCGCATGACGGTCTCTGGTCCGGTCAGGGCCGGCCGGCTCGACGACAACGATCTGGTGCTCGCCGACACCTCTGTCTCTGGCCACCACGGCCTCTTCGAGAGAACGAGCCAGGGCTGGTGCTACACCGACCTGGGCTCCAGCAACGGCTCTCTCGTGGCCGCTGGCCCCCGCATGGCCGAGGGCGACGTCTTCGTGATCACCGAGGTGACCCAGATCTTGCTGGGCTCCACCGTGCTTGAGTTCGACCCCAAAGGTGAGGTCGCCGAGAACCAGGGCGCCGGCCCCACCACAGTGTCCTTCGAGGGACCGGCATCGCCGGACGTCCAGCGGCGAAGCGGGGGCACTGACGGGGAGGACTCGGCGCCCGCCGCCCCAACCTGCGAACCCGGCCAGGGCAACCCAGAGCAGGCGAAGCGGTCGCCAGACGCAGCCAGGCAACGAGCGCCCGAGGCCACCACGGGCTGGTTCGAAGCAGCCCGTGCAGAGGCGCCGTCAGGGTCAGCCCCTACGTCAGCCCCTGGGTCAGCGCTCAGCCCGGCCTACCCAGAGCACGCCCACCAGGCCCCGCCCGCCAGGACGACGTCGACGCCGCTCCGAGAGCTGGCGAAGGGCTCGGTGCCTGGCACGGGCAGGGCCAGCGGCCCGGTGGCTCGTCCCACGAGGACACCGGCGCCCCGCCAAGGTGGCACTCCCCCTGCAGCCCCACAGCCGAAGACCCGCCCGGCGGTGAGCCATCTGCCTGAAGCCGCAGCTCCGACGCCCCGCCTGCTGGTGGTCCTGGGTGGCGACGTGGCCACCCACACCTTGGACAAGACGGTGAACGTCCTCGGGCGCAGCCTGGACTGCGATGTGGTGGTGGATGATGCCTCGATCTCCTCCCAGCACGCCGAGATCAGCCACGAGGGCGGGCGCTGGATGGTGCGCGACCTGGGCAGCACGAACGGCACGCGGCAGGGACTGATCCGGCTGAGCGAGGCCCAGCAGTTGTCCAGCCACACCCATCTCATCGTGGGCGTGGCCGACCTGCTCTTCGTGCTCGACGAGCCCGCCGACCCGTCCCGCCCACAGCCCTTGGACGACCAGCTCTTCCTGTCCTGGCTGAGGCGCCGCCGCCAGATCACGGGAGCCCAGGCCGCTTCTGCTCTCGCTGCAGCCAGAGCCCGGGCCTGCACCGTGGGCGAAGTGCTGGTAGAGCAAGGCGTGCTGAGCCCAGGAGCGCTCACCGAGTTGAGCCACAACGCGGCGCTGAAGCCCGATAGACCTGGGCAGCTCCCGGGCTACATCTGGGGCCTGATCGTCGTGGCTGTGGGCGCAGCGCTGGCCTTCGCCGCCTCGGGCTGAGCCGGGTCCAAGCGAAGTCCGAGCCTTGCCCAAGCTCTGGGCGAGCGGGCCGGGGGGGTGCCCCCCCGAGAGTCTGCTCAGAGGTAGCCCAGCTGCTTCAGAGCCGCCTTGTCAGCGTCTGTGCCACCCTCGAGCACCCGCTTCTGCAGGTCAGCGATCAGCGGTTCGAAGGTGGACGCCATCTCGGGGTACTTCTGCTTGCAGGCGTCCAGAATCAGGATCGCGTCCTGATAGTTGGATTTGTCCATGACGAAGGTGCCGATCTGGCTGTACAGCTTGGCGTTGACCTTGCCGGGATGGGCGGTATCGAGGGTCTCGAGCGCGGCCAGGGCCTGCTTGCCTTCACCTTGGCTGCCCAGGGCCTGGAGGCGCAGCTTCTCGATACGCCAGACCGACGACGAGCTTGCCTTCTCGCCGGCGCAACGCTCCAGCAGAGGCCCGGCGTCGGCCACCACCGCAGCGTAATCCTTGGCGTTGTAGCTGTCCTGGAGGGCCGCGATGGAGTCGTTAAGAGAGGCGGGACCACAGGCGCTCAGCAAGGCGCCAACGGTGATCAAGAGGGCGCAGCAGGCTCGGGACATCAGGGCACTCCAAGGGTTGGTGAGAGGATCGGCGGACGCCTCGGCGCCCTCAGTCCCCTACGCATGAAACGGCGGGTTGGCAGAAGAGAGATGACCGGGAAGGATACACACAGATCTGCGCCCAGGCACCCTCGACCCCAGAAGCAGCCCCCAAGGCCCCAGGCCATGCCTTGGGACCCGCTCGGCTGGGGCGAAAAATGCTGGAAAATGGCCCTTCCTGGGACTTGGCATACGCTCCATATGGTGTAAGGTCCGCACTCCAATCGGAGTGTCATTGGAGTGCAATTGCCCTTCAGTGATCTCCCGCCCTTGCCGAAGAGGCCCTCTCGGCCTCGCCGCTGACCACCTCCACAGATCCACAGGGACCCTCACCATGAAAGATCCAAAGGTCACCCTGAAGATCCCGCGACCGCTGTACGAGCGCATCCAAGAGGTCATCGCTGACTCGGGCTTCAGCTCAGCCACGGACTTCATCGTCTTCGTGCTGCGCGACCTGGTCGGCGATCGAGCTCTTGAGAAGAGCGATCCCAGCAAAGACGTCCAAGACCAATTCACAAACGACGAGCTGGCCAACATCCGGCGCAAGCTCGAAAACCTCGGCTACCTCTAAGCCCAGAACCAGGAGACTGTACTGATGATCCCCGCACATGGTGGACGCCTGATCAACCGCATCGCCCAGGGCGCCCAACGCGACGAGCTGCTGGCTCGCGCCGAATCCGCTCCCCGGTTGGCCCTCAACGAGCGCGAAGTCGCTGACCTCGAGATGATCGGTATCGGCGCCATGAGCCCCCTCGAGGGCTTCATGAGCAAGGACGACCTGCACTCCGTGGTGCACGACTGCCGCCTGTCCACCGGCGTGGTCTGGCCTCTGGCCGTGACCCTGTCCAACAAGGGCCTCGACCTCAAGGCTGGCGACTTCATCAGTCTGGTCGACGACAACGATCGCCTGCTCGGCGTCATGGACGTCGACGAGGTCTACTCCTACGACAAGAAAGAAGAGGCCGAAGGCACCCTGGGCACCTCTGACGACGCTCACCCGGGCGTGGGCTACCTGAACTCGATCGGCGATCAGTACGTTGCCGGCAGCATCTGGGTGCTCAACATGCCCGAGCACGAGTTCGCCAACAACTACCGCCTCACCCCCCGTGAGACCCGGGTGCTGTTCAAGGTCAAGGGCTGGAAGTCCGTCGTGGCTTTCCAGACTCGCAACCCCATCCACCGGGCTCACGAGTACCTGACCAAGTGCGCCCTCGAGATGGTCGACGGCCTGCTGATTCACCCGCTGGTCGGTGCCACCAAGGCCGACGACATTCCGGCGGAGGTGCGCATGCAGTGCTACAGCACCCTGCTCGACAAGTACTACCCTCAAGATCGCACCTCTCTGGCGGTCTACCCCCAGGCCATGCGCTACGCCGGGCCCCGTGAAGCGGTCTTCCACGCCCTGCTGCGCCAGAACTACGGTTGCACCCACTTCATCGTGGGCCGTGATCACGCCGGCGTGGGCAGCTACTACGGCACTTTCGATGCCCAGGACATCTTCGACACGTTCGCCGAGGGCGAGATCGGCATCAAGCTGCTCAAGTTCGAGCACGCCTTCTGGGACAACGTCGCTGGCGCCATGGCCTCCACCAAGACTGGTGCGGCCACCAAGCCCGAAGACAAGGTCTTCTTGTCTGGCACCAAGGTCCGGGAGATGCTCACCGCTGGGCAACGCCCGCCCGTCGAGTTCACCCGCCCCGAGGTGGCCGACATCCTGATCGAAGCCATGTCCACCAAGGCTTCTGTCTGACGCTTCTCCCCCGCTCTCTTCTGGAAGGCTTGCCGCATGGGCATCTTCGGAAACATGTTCAAGAAGCCTCCGCGCAACGTGCAGGCGCCGACTCGCCCCCTGGGCAGTCCGGCGGCTGCGCCCCAGCGCGGAACAGTGAAGGCCAAGAACAACTACATCGTCATCATCATGGACAGCTGTCGTTACGACTCGTTCATGGCCGCAGAGCCCAAGAACATCCCCATGCTCTCGGGCGGCAAGATCGAGTCACGTTTCTCGTACGCCAGCTGGACAGGCCCGAGTCACTACAACCTGCTCATGGGTCTGCTGCCTCACGTCAGCCCCCAGAACGAGTTCGCGTCCGAGTACTACAAGAACGACTTCCTGAACTACAACACGCGCTTCGGTTGCGAAGGCATGGAGTTCGGCAAGCTCGTTCCGTCACTCTGGATGCCTGAGTACCTGCAGAAGGAGCTGGGCTACACGACTCACGCCCGGGTCTCCCTGCCGGTGCTCAACAGCAAGACCAACATCAACCGGGGCTTTGACACCTTCCAGTTGATGGACAAGCACAACGACATGCTCTCCATGCTGCCGACGCTGCATTTCGACAGCGAGCGCCCGTCGTTCCACCTGCTCAACGTGGGCGAGACGCACTACCCGTTCGTCAAGCCCGACGAAGACCCCAAGGACTGGCCCCGCATCAGCGGTGTCCACGGCGTCTTCAAGCACCTCGACAAGCAGACCGTGGGTGGCAAGCTGGTTTCGGACGAAGAGGCTCCCAAGTTCTTCGACCAGAAGCGGCTCGACCAGCTGCGCGAGATGCAGATCGACACCGTGCGCTACCTCGACAAGGAGGTCTTCCCGGCGCTGTTCGACACCGTGCCCGAGAACACCTACATCACGGTGACCGCTGACCACGGCGAGCTGTTCGGCGAGAGCGGCTACTTTGGCCACGGTCCGATCATGCACGAGAAGGTCTTCCAGGTGCCGTTCCTCGAAGGCAAGATCCGCTAGGCCGAGCCTCGCGGAACCCAGTCCGAAAACAGGGTGTGGGAGCCCACTGAGTTCCCACACCCTGCTGACCACACCCGTATTCCAACACTCCCCACTGACACAACCGAAAGCGATAGCGATGGCTCACAAGGGCTTTACCCTCTGGTTCACCGGCCTCTCCGGCGCGGGCAAGACCACCCTGGCCAAGAAGGTCGAGAAGATCATGGTCCGCCGCGGCATGAACGTCGAGATGCTCGACGGCGATGTCGTGCGCACCAACCTCAGCAAGGGCCTCGGCTTCTCGAAAGAAGACCGGGACACCAACATCCGCCGCATCGGCTTCGTGGCCAGCCTCCTGGCTCGCAACAACACGGCCTGCCTGGCCGCCGCGATCTCTCCCTACGCTGACATTCGCCGCGAGGTCCGGGCCCTCCACGAGAACTTCGTCGAGGTCTTCACCGCCTGCTCCCTCGACGCCCTCGAGGCCCGTGACGTGAAGGGCCTGTACAAGAAAGCCCGCGCCGGTGAGATCAAAGGCTTCACTGGCGTGGACGATCCGTACGATGAGCCAGAGAACGCTGAAATCACGATCGACTCCGAGAACGAGTCCATTGACGAGTCCCTGGACAAGATCGTGCGCTACCTTGAGACCAAGGGTCTGATGCCTGCCGCCGTGGAGGACGACATGTCCGCCGAAGAGGAGGCTCAGATCCAGGCCAAGCTCAAGGCCCTCAACTTCATCTCCTGAGCGACCAAACCCAAGGAACCCGGCTCCGATGCGCTTCGTCAGGATCACTCTTCTCGTTGTCCTATGGGTCCTGTTTGCGTCGCCCTCCGCTGACGCCTACATCGGCCCCGGAGCCGGGTTCGCCTTCGCTGGCTCAGCGCTGGTGCTGGTCACCACGCTGTTCCTCGCCGTAGGCACCATCCTGATCTTCCCCCTGCGGTTGATCTGGCGGCTGATTCTCACCGGCAACCCGTACAAGAAGGCGCGGGTCAAGCGGGTGGTCATCCTCGGTCTCGACGGCATGGACCCGGGCATCGCCACCAAGCTCATGCGTGAGGGCCGCCTGCCCAACCTGCAGAGATTGGCGGACAAGGGCGTGTTCAGGCCCCTGGGCACCAGCTACCCGTCCATGTCGCCTGTGGCCTGGAGTTCGTTCACCACCGGCGTCGACCCGTCCCGGCACAACATCTACGACTTCTTGACCCGTGACCCGTGCACCTACATGCCCATGCTCTCCAGCACGGACATCCGCTCGGCCAAACGGGTGCTGAACATCGGCAAGTTCATGATCCCCCTGCCGGGTCAGACCGTGTCGATCAGGCTGCTGCAAAAGAGCCAGGCCTTCTGGAAGCTGCTGGGCGAGAAGCACATCCCCTCGACCATTCAGCGGGTGCCCATCACCTTCCCCCCGGTGCCCTTCAAGGGCCTGTTGCTGTCGGGCATGTGTGTCCCTGATCTGCGGGGCAGCCAGGGCACGTTCGGCTTCTTCTCCACCCAGAGCAGCGACGGTCACGCGGCCTTCACCGGCGGTGAGCAGACCGTCCTGCGGCGCAGCGGCAACATCTGCCGCACCCGGGTCGTGGGCCCGGATGACGGCGCGGGTGGGCGCATGACCATCCCGGTCACGATCACCATCGCCGCCGACAACAAGAGCGCCACCCTCGAGATCGATGGCTGCGACCCGTTCACCCTGGCGCCAGAGACCTATAGCGACTGGATCACCCTGGAGTTCAAGGCCAAGGGTGTGGGCAAGGCCTGTGGCATCGCGCGCTTCTACATCACCGCGATGGAGCCCGACTTCAACCTCTACCACACGCCGATCCACATCGACCCGGAGAACCCGGCGATGCCCATCAGCCACCCCTCGGTGTACGCGATCTACCTGGCCAAGAAGCTGGGCAAGTTCGCCACCCTGGGACTGGCCGAGGACACCTGGGCGCTGAACGAGCGGGTCATCGACGAGAAGGCCTTCTACGAGCAGGCCATGCTCATCGCCGACGAGCGCGAGGCCATGTTCAAGGACGCCCTGGCCCGCACCCAGAAGGGCCTGGTCACCTGCGTGTTCGACACCACTGATCGTGTCCAGCACATGTTCTACCGCTACCTCGACCCCGACCACCCCGCCAACGAGGGCCGCGACACCGAGACCTGGAAGGACGCGATCCCCATGGTCTACGAGCGCATGGACAAGATGATCGGCGAGATGTGGGACGAGCTGGTCCGCGACGACACCTGCTTCATGGTCATCAGCGACCACGGCTTCACCAACTTCCGCCGAGGCGTGAACCTGAATGCCTGGCTCCGAGATGAGGGCTACCTCTTCCTCAAGGACGACAGCGACCTCTCCGGCGACTGGTTCGCCAACGTCGATTGGAGCCGCACCCGGGCCTTCAGCCTGGGGCTCACCGGGATGTTCATCAACCGCAAGGGCCGGGAGGCCAGCGGCATCGTGGCAGAGGGCGCCGAGTACGACAGCCTGGTCCAGGAGCTGATCACCAAGCTCAAAGACCTGACCGACCCGAAGGACGGCCGCAAGGCGATCCTCGATGTGTTCGCTGCCACCGATTTCTTCAGCGGCCCGTACCGTTTCGACGCGCCCGACCTGATCATCGGCTACGACGGCGGCTTCCGGAACAGCTGGGACTGCGCCACAGGCGCCGTGCCAGCAGACGTCTTCTCCGACAACACCAAGAGCTGGAGCGGCGACCACTGCGTCGACCCGCGCATCGTCCCCGGGGTGATGTTCAGCAACATGAAGATCAACTCCGAGACGCCCAGCCTGCTCGACATGGCTCCGTCGGTGCTGAAGCTGTTCGGCCAAGAGGTACCGGACTACATGCAGGGCGCAGCCCTCTATGCAGACACCCCTGGCGCTGACACCGTGGGAGGGCCCCTCGACCCCACGACGCTGAGTCAGTCTGGTTCCGCTCCAGGAGCCCTGATCTTCCCGAACGGCCGACCTGGCCTGAGCCCCGCAGAAGAGCCTGCCTCCCTGGCAGCTGCTGAGGACACCCCGAAATGATCGCCACCATGGCACCCCTGGCCAGAACGACCTGGGCCTTGGCGTTGTGCGCTTCTGCCGCACTCTGCTCCCCCGGCCCCGCCACTGCGGCGGAGCCCGAAGTCCCTGGGCCAGCGGCCGCCCCTGGCGGCGTGTTCGTGCTGGGCATCGACGGTGTCGACCCGGTGATCCTGCAGCGCTTCATGGACGAGGGCAAGGCGCCGAACTTCTCGCAGCTGGTTCAAGAGGGCACCTTCCAGGAGCTGGGCACCTCGAACCCGCCCCAGAGCCCCGTGGCCTGGTCGAACTTCGTCACCGGCATGAACCCAGGCGGCCACGGCATCTACGACTTCATCCACCGTGACCCGGCGACCTACGGCCCCATCTCATCAGCCACGCCACCTCTCGACCCCGCCGACAACCCGACGATCCTTGAGATCTTCGGCATGGCCCTGCCCCTGGGCGGCGGCGCCATCGAGAACAACCGCACGGGCATGCCCTTCTGGGACCACCTGCACGACGCGGGGGTCGACGTCGAGATCTACCGCATGCCGGGCAACTTCCCGCCCACGCCCTCCGAGGCCAAGACCCTCTCTGGCATGGGCACCGATGATCTGCGAGCGACCAACGGCCAGTACTACTGGTTCCACGACGACATCCTGAGCAACCCGTCCGACTACAAGGCCGACCTGACCCAGGTCGTGGCCGATGACGACGATGACGACGGGTTCGCCGAGACCATCCGCACCTTTCTGCGGGGACCTGCCGATGCCATGCGCGTCGACCCGCCCAGCGAGCACATCGAGCTGCCCATGCTGATCCGCATCTCGCCCGACGACGAGCTGGCCTGGATCACCATCGGCGATGCCCAGACCATCGTTCGTGAAGGCGAGTGGAGCGAGTGGCTCGACGTGACCTTCGACGCCATGCCCGGTGGCATGGCGCCCATGATGGGCATGGTCAGGTTCTATGCCAAAGAGCTGAAACCCGGCTTCAAGCTGTACGTCTCCCCGCTCAACTTCAGCGCCGAGTCACCGGCCACCCCCATCACCACTCCGGACGACTTCGCTCCTGAGCTGGCCGACGCCCTGGGCTCTTTCTACACCCAGGGCATGCCCGAAGAGACCAACGCCTACAAAGATGGCCTCTTTGATCCGGTCGACTTCGCCAAACAGGTGCGCCTGGTCCACGAAGACGGGCACGCCATGCTCGACCTGGCCGCCAAGCGTTTTGATCCTGCGGCGGGTGACATGACCTTCATGTACCTGTCGGACATCGACCTGCAGTGCCACATGCTCTGGCACCTCCATGATCCCAAGTACCCCGACGCCCCGCAGCACCCGGCCTTCCGCGCTGATGAGCCCGGCGTGGGGCAAGGGTTCCTCGAAGAGTTCTACATGGGCATCGATCGGGTGCTGGGCAAGCTGCGCGAGCGCCTGCCGCCGGAGACCCTGCTGATCGTCATGAGCGACCATGGCTTCCAGCCCTTCACGCGCAAGATCAACCTGAACGACTGGCTCGTCCAAGAGGGCTATCTGGTGCTCAACGGCGACCGGACCACCGGCGCCATGGGCCTGGCTCACGACAGCGAGACCCACGAGATCGACTGGGAGAACACGTCCATCGATTGGCGCCGCACCAAGGCCTACGGCCTGGGTTTCAACGGCATCTACCTCAATCGTCAAGGCCGCGAAGTTGAGGGTATCGTCAGCGATGCAGAGGCCGCCGGCCTGATCGCCGAGATCTCTGCCAAGCTCGCCGCCCTCATCGACCCCAAGAACGGCCTCAAGCCTGTGCTGGCTGCCTACGCTGGCAGCGATATCTACACAGGCAGCAGTACCGTCGACCGCACCGCCGAGGCCCCTGACATCGTCATCGGCTACGACAAGGGCTACGGTGCCTCCGAGCACACGACCTTGGGCGAGATCACCGGCGAGGCCATCATCTACGACAACACCGGCCACGACTTCACGGGCAACCATCTGATGGACCCCAGCGTCGTGCCCGGCATCCTGATCGTGAACCGCAAGCTGGCCCACGACGGCAACGACCTGACCGATGTCACGGCCACACTGCTCGACCACTACGCCGTGCCCAAGGGCGACGGCATGGTCGGCGAGACCTTCCTGCAACACCAATAACTCACCAAGCCCCCCATACCTTTCCGGGAGACGACCATGTTCGGTGGAACCAAAGTCAAGCTCGACAAAGACCTCATGCTGCGCCTGAGGCGTATCTCTGACACCGCCGGCTACGCCACGGTCGAGGAGTTCATCACCCATATCCTCGAGAAGGAGCTGCAGAACTTCGAGGGTAGCGAGAGCGACGAAGACATCGAGAGCAAGCTCCGCGGCCTCGGTTACATCTCCTGAGCCCAACCACTGCCGGCCTGCCATGAACACCTTCAACGCCATCGTCTCGTCCCTCTTCGACATCCTTCTGGGATGGTTCGGAGCCGCTTCGGCGTGGATCGACATCATGTTCTGGTCCATTCTGGGCGGCATCGTGGCGCTGCTGGTCTACAAGACGATCAGCAACCAGAAGGGCATCGAGAAGGCCAAGAACGACATCAAGGTGCACTTGATGGAGATCAGGCTCTTCCAGGACGACCTCGTGGGAGTCCTCGTCTCCACCGCGAAGATCCTGGTGAAGAACGGGCTCTACGTCGGACACAACATCCTGCCCATGGTGGTGATGTTCGTGCCCATGATGGCCATCCTGTTCCAGCTCGAAGCGCACTACGCCTTCGACCCGGTGAAGGTGGGCACCACGACCCTGCTGACCGTCGATGTGGATCGCTCGGTGAAGGACAGCGATGCGTTGTCTACTCGAGACATCACGCTCTCCGTCCCCGACGGCGTGGTCATGGTGGCGAAGGTCCCCGCGCCGAACGCTGTGGCCTGGCAGCTGCGCTTCGAGCAGCCCGGCGACCACGAGCTCCAGATCCAGATGGGCGACGAGTCGCTCACCAAAGGCGTGGCCGTGGGCGGCGAGCCGCGCAAGGTGCCCTACATGCGCACCAAGAGCTGGGAGGGCTATCTCTACCCAGGCGAAGACTCGCTCCCCGACGACTCAGCGGCCTACGAGGTCACCTTGAGCCACGGCGCCTATCCCGAGTCCGACCTGGGCTGGATGCCGGGCGGCGAGGGCGGAGTCCTGGCCACGTTCTTCCTGGTGTCGATCCTGGCAGGCCTGGCCCTCAAGGGCGTCTTCGGCGTCACCCTCTGACCGGCAGCGGTTGCGGCCGTCTCGCTCAGCCGCGGCGCAAGATCAGGGTACGGCTACGGCCCAACCAGCGTGCCACTCCTGGCGAGCGCCCGAGGACCCGGCACAGCCCCACCACCGCGCGCACCACGCTGGCCGCCAGCCCTCCCATGTTGCGGGTGCGGAAGTCGACTTCGCTCGCCGACGGGACCACGTCGGTGGCCTGGCTGGACTCCACGACGAAGCCCGCCGCCTTGACCATGTCCAGGACCTGGTCTGGATCGAGGGCTTCGAAGGGCCCCAGGTTCGGGTCCGGCGCCAAGACGTACTCCACGCCCCCTGGCCCTCCACGCCTGGCATGCATCCAACTCGCGATGGCGTGAAACGAACGGGACGAAACGAAGCGCAGCAGCAGCCGGCCATCCGCTGAAAGCAAACGGGCCAGCTCGGCCAGCAGCAGGGAGCGGTCGTCCGCAGGCAGGCTCTCCAGGCGGTACAGACAGGTGATCCGGTCGCAGCTGCCACTGGCCAAGCTGCCAGCAGGCTCGGCCCCACCGTCGGCCCCACCGTCGGGCTGCCAGAGCGACGTCGCGCAGGCCACCTGGGCAGGGCAGCGCTTGGCGGCGAAGTCGGCCACATCCTGGGACAACTCCAGCACAGCCCAGCGGTGACTGCGGTGCTGACGGGCCATGGCGCCGGTGAAGAGGCCGTGCACTGGCAGCGCGTCCAGCCAGAGGGGCGCCCCGTCTCCTGGCACCCCGTCGTCGTCGCGCGGCGCCAGCTCACAGGCCGCAGACAGCGCCCCTTCGAGCTCCCACGGCCTGGACTTGTTGTAGCGGTTGCCGTTCAGCACCCGAGCTTGCTGGTAGTTGCGGATCAGCGCCAAGGTCCAGTCTTGCGGCCGGGGCGAGCTGGGCGTGGGCTGACCCGTGGCGTGGTTCCAATGCACCACGTGATCGAACGGCCGGCGACGAGGCGCCTTCGTGGGATAGACCTTCGGCCAGCCCACGGCCAGGGCCGCCACCACTTCGCGATCGGGGGGCAGACCGAGAATCTGCCCTACCTGTGGACGGGGGCCCAGCTGGTTGATCCAGAAGGTCCCCAAGCCCAGCACGTGGGCAGCCAGGGACATGTTCATCAACGCCGCGGAGGCCGACTGGATGTTGGCCTGCCCCTCTTCGCTGTACTCCCGGCCGTAGGCCACGAAGATCGTCACCGGCGTGGTGAGCACCTGCAACGAAAGCCGCCCCAACCGCTCCCGCTGATCGGGCTCGTCGACCACCACGAAGTCCCACATCTGCAGGTTGCACGATGTGGGAGCGATCAACGCTGCATCGAGCAGCTCCAGGATCAGCTCGCGGGGGACAGGTCGCCCAGGGTCGAAGCGCCGGGTCGTGCGCCGCTCGTAGAGGGCACTCCAGAAACCCAGCTCCGGGCGAGCCTCTGAACGGCCCCGCTCGGCCGTGGCAGGGGGAAGGTCGGGGATCTCACCGGGTACGGAGACCCGATGATCGCCGGCCACCTCAGCGGCGGCGCGGACCTCCTCGTCGCTGGGACCGCTGCGACGGGAGCCCCGGCCACCGTTGTCGGTCACACCAGCCGTTCCACCGCGATGACCTTGACCTCCACGGCGCCTCCCGGCAGATCGAGAGTGGCCGTGTCACCGACCCCCGCACCGAGCATGCCTGCCGCCACCGGAGCGTGATAGGTCACCACGTCGTCGCCCACGTCCCAAGGACCCAGGATCGAGATGGTCTTGGTCTTGCCCGACTCTTCGTAGGAGACCCGGGTGCCAGGGGAGACCACACCGTCGGTCAGCTCTTGATCTTCGATGGCTCGGGCCAGCTTGAGCTCTGCCTCCATGACCGCAGCCTTTTCGGTGAGCTGTCGTTGCTGTTCGATGGCAGCGGTCCACTCGAAGTTCTCGGACAGGTCGCCGAACGCAGCCGCCTTGCCGATGGACTCGGAGTTTTCGGGGATCTTCTCGTCGAGCAGAACCCGGTACTCCTCCTGCCGCCTGGCCAGGCCATCTTCGGTGCAGAAGATGTTGTTGCTCTCCCAGAAGGGCGTGTCGTCAGAAGGCGCCAGGTCTGGGAAGCGCTGACGGCAGCCAGACTCAAGGGGCTCGGACAACTCGGTCGGCATGGTGCGACACCGCAGAACCACACCCATGGCCCGCTCCATGGCCGGACGCTTGCAAGACTCGGCGAATTTCTTGACCAGGTTGTTGCGCTTGGCCAGGCCCAGCTCGAGCACGCCCTTCATGACCTCCTTGGCGACCTTGTCATCACGGGCCGCCTTCGGCGCTTGGGTCTCGGCCAGGTGCAACAGGCCCATGACCACATCGCCGATGGCCGGCGCCCCGCTCACCTCGTCAAGCATGCCTGCGGCGTAGCGCTTGCACAGCTTGACCACCGTGGCCGGCTGGCGGCTCGGTGTCATCAAGAAGATGCGCATGCGATTGGCCAAGGCCTCACCGCGGCCCGCGGTCACCAGACGATCGGTCACCGCGTCGAGCAGTGACGTGGGTAGGGATGGCAGGTTGCCGATGACTTCGTCGGTCCAAAGGTCTGGCCGAGCTGCCACGAAAGCCTCGAAGGCCTCGCGACGCAGGCTCGCCGGAGCCAGAGCCGAGGTCAATCCACCGAAGCCCAGCTCATCACCGAGCGAGGTGGCGATGAGTTCACCGGCCACGCTGGCCTCCTGGTGGCCATGCCGGGACAGCATCAGCTGAGCCTCGACGCGACAGACGATCGCGGCCTCGCCCTCTTCGCTTCGGGTGGCAATGACATCGAGCATTTCCGCCAGCAAGTCAGGGGCAGGATCAAAGCTCAGCGGGCCGCGCACCACCTCGAGCAAGCTGGCTAGGTCGTTGGTCCGTGACATGGCCGTGCGCACCTCGTCCTCCGGGGACAGCGGCTTGCTGCGCAGGATGAACAGGGGCCGGGCCGGGTTCTCCACGGCGAGCCAGGGGTCTCTGCCCGCCGCGACCTTGGCCTTGCGCCACCAGCCCGCCCAGGCCGAGTTCTCGATGACCTTGCCAGCCAGCCACTGCTTGATCTCTCGCGCGCCGGCGCGGTTCTTGTGCAACCGGGCCACGGCGCGAATCAAGATCGCAGGGTCGTCCTGGGCGTCCTGTTTCAGCGCGTCCAGGTCGGTCAGCAAACGAGACCGCAGGTCCTCAGGGTCGAGCACCTTCAGCACATCCAAGGCCGAGCTGTAGGGCATGGACCGGCTGCGACCGTCGGACTCGAAACGCACTTCGAGCGACTCTTCGGCAGGAATGATCGAGGTGACCACCCCCTCGCCCCAGCCCGTGGCGTGATAGACAGCCCCGCCCGGCAAGAGCCGCAGCAGCTTGCCGAAACGCTCCAGAATCTCGGGTAGATCGTCGCCGTCGAGCTGCGCGATGGCCGCGAAGCTCTCGAACCAATCCTCCTTGCCATGGGCGGAGGACAGGGCGTGGCGCACCTGCTCGAGCAGCTCATCCGACTTGTGCCTGTGCTCGATCAGCTCGCGCGCCACGGCCAGGACGTCGCTGTGGGCGTCCCGTTCGCGATAGGCGTCGAGCAACAACTGGAGCAGGGCACCCGCCTCCCGTCGCTGACTCTCGTCGAGGGCTGCCAACCCCTTCAGAAAAACCTGGGCCTCCGGCGGATCGCCGAGCAGCTCAAGCCAGATTTTTTCGAGGCCATCCAGGCCGCTCTGATGAGCGGCGTCGACCAAGGGGTTGCTCTTGGGCTCAACAGCCCCCGTCTTTGTTGTGTCACCCACCAAGAATCTCACGACTGATTACGATGCGCTGGATCTCACTCGTGCCCTCGCCGATCGTGCATAGCTTGGCGTCACGATACATACGTTCGACATGGTAGTCGGCTGTGAAGCCGTATCCGCCCATGACCTGGATGGCGTCGCTGCAGACCTTCATGGCCATCTCGCTGGCGAAGAGCTTGGCCATGGCCGCCTCCTTGCCGTAGGGCGCCCCCGCATCTTTCAGGCGCGCCGCTGAGCGCACCAGATGACGGGAGGCCTCGATGTTGGTGGCCATGTCGGCGAGCATGAAGGCGATGGCCTGCTTCTTCGCGATGGGAGCGCCGAAGGCCTCCCGCTCTTTCGCGAAGGCCATGGAGTGCTCGTATGCACCTTCTGCGATGCCCAGGGCCAGCGCGGCGATGCCCACCCGCCCGCCATCGAGCGTCTTCATGAAGTTGGCGAAGCCCTCGCCCACGTCACCCAACAGCTGGTCTGCGGGGACTCTGCACTCTTCGAAGGACAGCTCGCCCCAGTCGGAGCCACGCATGCCCAGCTTTTCGTCACCCTTGTGGATGCCAAAGCCAGGGGTGTCCCGGTCGACGATGAACGAGCTGATGCCGCCGCGAGTGCCCTTGGACTTGTCGGTCACCGCGGTCACGACGAACGTGCCGGCGTGCTGGGCGTTGGTGATGAAGATCTTGCTGCCGTTGAGCACCCAGTGATCGCCATCGAGCCGTGCGGTGGTCAGCGTGCCGCCCGCGTCCGAGCCCGCTCCTGGCTCGGTGAGCCCGAAGGCTCCCAGCTTGCGACCCGAGGCCAGATCGGGAACCCACCGGGCGCGCTGCTCGTCCGTGCCAAACGTCTCGATGGGCCACAGGCACAACGAGTTGTGCGCGGCCACGCCCAGAGCGGTCGAAGCGCAGCACTTGGCCAGCTCGGCGATCACCAGAGAGGCGGTGACAGAGTCGAGGTCGCTGCCCTCTCGCTCCTCGCAGACCGGCATGCCCAGCAGACCCATCTCGCCCATCTGGGCGAAGGTGTCCACCGGGAACCGACGATCGCGGTCGATCTCGATGGCCTGGGGCAGCAGCTCGTTGTGGGCAAAGTCACGGATGGACTCCTGCATCATGCACTGCTCTTCGCTGAGCAGGCTGAGGTCAGTGGTCGTCATCAGATGCTGTCCACCGAGAAGCCGTCGCCAGGCCGACGAGGCGCCTGGCTGGGCTTGGCACCCCTGCTGCCATCACCATGGTCGAGGAAGTCAGCGGACTGGCTACCGCCGATCCAGTGGATCAGTGCCTGGCGGGAGAACTTCCATTCGCGGCCCACCTTTCGGCCGGGAACGTCTCCCTCTCGGAGCACCTTGCTGAAGGTCTTCACACTCACGCCCAGGAGCGCTGCCGCTCCATCGATGTTCAGGATCTCCTGATCAGGCATGGGTGTGGGCGTGGTTTTTCTCGGGTTCGATGGCATCTCAGGCACCATTGCTCGTCGCCCTCCGACGGGCGACCTCCTCGGAAATATACGTGGCCAGTTCATCCAGGGTCGAGCCGGGGCCGAACAGCTGACCGACCCCCAAGTGCTGCAGTTGCTCGACATCGTGATCGGGAATGATGCCGCCCCCTGTGAGCAACACCTTCTCTGCCCCCGCGTCGTCAAGCAACTGCCTGACACGGGGAAACAGGGTCATGTGCGCACCGGAGAGGACCGACAGGCCGACCACGTCGACATCTTCTTGCACGGCGGTTTCGACAATGACCTCAGGGGTCCTGTGCAAACCGGCGTAGATCACCTCCATGCCTGCGTCTCGCAGGGCCGCCGCCACCACCTTGGCGCCTCGGTCGTGGCCATCGAGACCTGGCTTGGCGACCAGAACCCTGATGGGCGACGAGAGCAGCTGGTTGTCGGCGTTCATGGCCGGTGGTCCGGTGGCGACGGGTTCTGCCAGGTCGCCAGCAAGTCGGCGGCCAGAGCGTGAGCAGACAGGGTACTGCCCTGAGCCAGTTGCTCGTCGAGAGAGTCGGACAAGCCCGAACGCTGCCAGAGATCGGCAGCCAATCGGCTCTCGACGAGCTGGACGACCCGCCGGCGCATGTTCTTCCGGCGCCGCTCAGCCAGGCGCCCGGATGTCTCGGCAGCCTCCCAGAGGCCATCGAGAGCCTCTGCCAGCTCGTCGAGACCACGGCCTTCACTCGCCGCCGTGTGCAAGATCGGCGGCCGCTGATCTTCCGGCAAATCTCGCATGGACAGGGCATCTTGCAGCTGCAAGGCCAGACGGTCGGCCCCAGGCATGTCGGCCTTGTTGAGCACGTAGAGGTCGGCGATCTCCATCAACCCGGCCTTCATGGCCTGGATGGTGTCGCCGCCCCCGGGATGCAGCACGACCACGGTGAGGTCAGCGGAGCGGGCCACGTCGACCTCGCTCTGCCCCACCCCCACGGTCTCGACCATCAAGGTGTGTCGGCCGGAGAGATCGAGCACGTCGAGCAGATCGTCCGTGCGCTGTGCGAGACCACCGAAGGCACCTCGCGTGGCCATGGAGCGAATGAACACCCCGGGGTCGAGGGCCAGATCGGCCATGCGCACCCGGTCACCAAGCAACGCCCCGCCGGTGAACGGGCTGGAAGGGTCGACGGCCAGGATGCCGAGGGTGCGCTGCGGCTGCCGACGGCGCCAGCTCTGGGCCAGCCCTTCGACCAGGGTGCTCTTGCCCGCGCCGGGGGGGCCGGTGATGCCCAGACGACGAGCACCGCCCAGGGCCTCGGCAAAGGCACCGTGCGCCTGGGCGAAACGGGCGTCGCCCCGCTCGGCCCAGGTCATCAAGCGCGCGCAAGCGAGGACCTCGCCCTCGCGCACCCGACGCAGCAGCTCGTCAATCCCGGTGGTCACCAACATCAACCCAGCAGGTCCCTCGCGATGACGATGCGCTGCACCTCGGACGTGCCCTCGTAGATCTCGGTGATCCGCGCATCGCGGAAGTAGCGCTCTACAGGGAACTCAGTGGTGTAGCCCGCGCCGCCGTGAATCTGAACCGCTTCATTCGCCGCCAAGTTCGACAGCTGGGAGGCCACCAACTTGGCCTGGGCAGCTTGCCGGGTGTGGGGCTTGTCAGCGTCGCGCAGACTCGCCGCGCTGTAGGTCAACAACCGGGCGGCCTCGAGGTTCGCCGACATCTCGGCGAGCTTCCATTGGATGGCCTGAAAACGGCCGATCGCGCGACCGAACTGCTCACGCTCCCGCGCGTAATTCACCGACGCGTCGAGACAGGCCTGGGTGATGCCCACGGCCTGGGCAGCGATACCGATGCGCCCACCGTCGAGGGTATGAAAGGCCACGGTCAGGCCCTTGCCCACTTCACCAAGAACGGCGTCACCGGACACGCGGCAGTCATCAAACAAGATCTCGACGGTGGGCGACGAGCGGATGCCCAGCTTCTGCTCGACCTTGCCCACCGAGAAACCCGGCGTGCTGGTCTCGACCAGGAAGGCCGTGATGCCCTCTTCTGCCCTGGCGAAGACGATGATCAGGTCGGCCTCGCTGCCCGAGGTGGTCCAGAGCTTGGGCCCGTTGAGCAGCCAGCCGTCACCATCGCGTGTGGCCTTGCACTGCAGCGCGGCCGCGTCCGAACCGGCCCCGGCTTCGCTCAGCGAGTAGGCTCCGAGCCATTCGCCGCTGGCCAGCTTGGGCAGGCAGCGAGCCTTCTGCTCGTCCGTTCCGAAGCGCACGATGGGACCAGTGACCAGGCCGTTGTGCACGGCCAGGGTGACGCCCATGGAGGCACAGGCCCGGCTGATCTCTTCGACCACCAGCATCTGGCCCACGTAGCCCAGCTCGCTGCCACCATACTCTTCGGGAATCAGCGTGCCCGCGAAGCCCAGCTCGGCGGCCTGACGAAACTCGTCCTTGGGAAAGCGGTGCTCCTTGTCCCGCGCAGCCGCGGTAGGAGCCACGACGCCCTGCGCAAAATCGCGGGCGGCTTCCCTGATCATCTCCAGCTCTTCGCTCAGCTCGAAGTTCATGAGTTCTTTGCCAGCGCTCCGTTGTCAGTCGTAGGGATAGAAACCGCGGCCGGTCTTGCGGCCCAGGTGTCCGGCAGCCACCAGCTTGCGCAACAGCGGGCTGGGGCGGTACTTGCTGTCACCGAGGTCTCGGTGCAGGACTTCCATGATGCTCAGGCACACATCGAGGCCGATGAGATCGGCCAGGGCCAGCGGGCCCATGGGGTGAGCCATGCCCAGCTTCATGATGTCGTCGATGGCCTCCTTCGTGGCCACGCCCTCCATGAGGCAGGTGATGGCCTCGTTGATCATGGGCATCAGGATGCGGTTGCTGACAAAGCCCGGGAAATCGTTGGCCTCGACCGCCGTCTTGCCCAGCTCTGCGGACAACCCGTTGACCGTAGCGCAGGTCTCATCGCTGGTGTCGAGCCCACGCACCACCTCGACCAGCTTCATCACCGGCACGGGGTTCATGAAGTGCATGCCGATGACCTTGTCTGGCCGGCCCGTGGCTGACGCCAGAGCCGTGATCGAAATGGACGACGTGTTGCTCGCCAGGATCGTGCCCGCCCCGGTGATGCGATCGAGGTCAGCGAACAGCCCCTTCTTGAGCTCGAGATTCTCGCTCACGGCTTCGACCACCAGATCAGCGCCGGAGCAGGCGTCGAGCGCCGTCGACGTGGTGATGCGTCCCATGATCGGGGCGATCTCGTCTTCGGCGATGCGCCCCTTCTTGGCCATGCGCGCCAGGCTCTTCTCGATGGACGCCAGGGCAGCCGCCAGGCGCTCATCGCTCAGATCGATCAGTGTGACCTGCTTGCCGTTGCAGGAGCAGACCTGGGCGATGCCATTGCCCATGGTGCCGCAGCCGATGACGGCGACGTTGCCGATGGCCATCTCAGACGAGTTCCACGCTCATGGCCACCGCGTTGCCGCCGCCCAGGCAGAGACTGGTCATCCCGGTCTTCAGCCCGCGGTTCTTCAGCGCGTGGACCAGGGTCACCAGCAGCCGCGTGCCAGAAGCTCCGATGGGATGGCCCAAGGCCACGGCGCCACCGTTGACATTCAGCTTCTCGGCGGGCAGTTCCCAGAGTTGACGCACGGCCACGCACTGGCTGCTGAAGGCCTCGTTGAGCTCGACCAGGTCGTAGTCGTTGACCGACATGCCCGTGCGCGCTTCGAGGTTCTTCACCGCCTCGACCGGCGCCATCATGACCCACTTCGGGTCGGTGCCCCCCACCGCGTAGCCGGTGATGCGCGCCAGCGGCTTCACGCCCAACTCGGACGCCGTGTCCGCGCTCATGACCACCGTGGCAGCGGCGCCGTCGTTGATCGAGCTCGCGTTGCCCGCGGTCACCGAACCGTTCTTGTCGAAAGCCGGACGCATCTTGCCCAGGCCTTCGGCAGTGATGTCAGCGCGGGGACCTTCGTCGGTGTCGAAGGTCCAGGCGTCACCACGTCGGGGCTTGATCTCCACGCCACAGATCTCGTTGGCGAACGCGCCAGCCTCCGTGGCCGCCGCAGCCTTGCGGTGGCTCTCAGCGGCGTACTCGTCCTGCTGATCGCGGGTCACGTCGTACTTCTCGCAGACCGCTTCGCCAGTCATGCCCATGTGCATGTCGTAGTAAGGGTCCCAGAGACCATCGGCGATCATCGAGTCGACGATCTGCGCGTTGCCCAGGCGCATGCCCGAGCGAGCCTTGGGGATGAAGTAGGGCGCATTGGTCATGGACTCCATGCCGCCGGCCAGCACGACCTTGCTGTCGCCGCAGCGAATGGCCTGGGTGGCCAGCATCACGGCTTTGAGACCCGAGCCACAGACCTTGTTGACCGTGAGTGCCGAGCCGCTATCGGGCAGACCGGCCGCTCGGGCCACCTGGCGGGCAGGAGCCTGACCCAGGCCGCAGCCGAGGACGTTGCCCATGATGGTCTCATCGACCACGGCGGCGTCGACGCCAGCCCGGGCAATGGCCTCACGGGCAGCGAAGCCGCCCAGGTCGGTGGCCGAGAAGGGGGACAAGGCCCCCTGGAACTTGCCAATAGCAGTGCGCACGGCGCTGGCAATCACGACATCCGTCATCGGGTTCTAGCTCTCACTGGAGTCGAATCGGAGAGAGGCGCTGCCCCTAGGCGCCCAGGCGTCCGATCGATGGCGGGAGCGGCTGGATCAGGTGACCAGTCGCACCCTCAAGACGATCTTGGCGAACAGGTGCCGTCTAGGAGGATCGCCCCCCTTTGGGGGGTGTCAGCGGGGTCCTTCAAAGCACTTTTGAGGGACGCTCGCAAAGACAGGGGAGTGTATCGAAAGCGCCGTCCTCGCGGAAGCACGCAGGCGCCCGGGATCGGTCGATCTCCGCCCTACTCGAGATTGGTGTGCCGGGCACCCAACTCGGACTCGGTGGCGCCCAGGGCCGCCAGGAGATCCACCACGATGTGGTCGAGGAAGGCCAGCAGCGAGACCTCGAACAGTGTGCCCAAGGGAAACGACAGCCCTTTCTCTGCGGTCGGGACGTCGAGGGCCGCCACCACGTCGGCCACGTCGTCCGTCTGGCTGGGCAGCCGGGTCACGCTCAGCACCCGGGCGCCGCCCTGCCGGGCCGTATCCATCAGGGAGAGCACGGTGGGCGTGGTGCCGCTGCCTGTGCAGGCCACCAGCAGATCGCCCTGGCCCAGCCGAGGCACAGTGGTGTCGTCGAGCCCCCATGCAGACAGGCCCATCTGCCCCAGGCGACGGGCGAAGGCCGCCGACATCATCCCGGAGCGGCCACGGCCGGCCACGACGATCTGCTGGGCCGACAAGATCTCTTCGACGAACGCCTGGCTCACCGAGACGGGCACGGAGCCCAGGGCCCTGGAGATGGCGCTGGTGTACAGAGCGAGATGGGCGGGCGTCGTCACAGACGGTTCCAGTGCAGCCGGGTGGAATCGAAAAGCGTGCCCTCGCGGCAAGCCAGCTCATAGGTAAAGCCGTCGGCCTCACTCTCGCTGTCTACCGCCACGGCGCAGCCATTGCAGACCGCATAGCCGCAGCCCATGACCGTTTCCAGGGAAGCGATCGCCGGCACACCTGCCTCGCGGCTCACCGCCCCCACCGCCTCCATCATGGGCTCAGGACCACAGCTGAGGACCACCCCGGGACGCTCAGCCTCGATCAGCGCAGCGAGCCGGCCATCGACCCTGCCGTGGTGGCCGGTAGAGCCGTCGTCCGTGCAGAGTTCGACCCTCACGCCAGACGTTGCGAGGCGATCGGCCAGGGTCAGCCGCTCGGCGGTCCGCGCGCCGAAGACAACGATCAGCTTGTCGTGCCTGGGATCGCCAGCCCTGCGCCAGCTCTCGGCCAGGAACAAAAACGGAGCCACCCCGTACCCGCCGGCGACGCAGATCACCGGGCCGGGCGCCTGGTCGTCCCCCGCCAGGGCCTGCTCGAGGGCCTGGTCGAGGGCCTGGTCCAGGGCTGGCTCGAGGGCCTGGCCTAGAGGTCCCACCACCTGCAGCTCGTCGCCAGTCGACAGGGAGCACAGCAGCCCGCTGCCTC
>CAZIAK010000005.1:109425-145972 GCA_964537035.1 uncultured Phycisphaerales bacterium
CCCACCACCTGCAGCTCGTCGCCAGTCGACAGGGAGCACAGCAGCCCGCTGCCTCGCCCCACGGGCATGACCATGAACTCGAGCCTCTGCTCGCCGCCAACCCCTGTGCAGCCCAGCACGGAGAAAGGGCGGGGCAACAGGGGAAAGCGGGGATCGGCCAGGCTGACCATGCAGAACTGGCCGGGGCGAGCCGGGGGGAAGCGGCCAGCCGGGGCGACCTCCAGGCGATGGCAGCCACCGGAGAGGGCCTCGTTGGCCAGGAGGCTGGCCGAGGTGCTGGCTAGGCTGGGCAAGTCTGTCGCTCTGGTTTCCATCGTGCGGCGAATCCTATCATTCGCACCGCCTGGGCCCACCTGCCCGGGTCCACACCTCTCCCGGCGACGGCCAGGCTCATGATCTTTCGGCTGCACGGCGTCTTCCTGGTGTACCTGGCCGCGACCATGGCCTGGAACCTGTCCGCGTCCAGGCGAGGTCACGGCGAGCGCACGCGGCCCTGGGAGCGGCTCGTGCTGTGGCCCGTGCTGGCTGGGCTCACGGTCGTCCTGGTTCATGACCGCGCCGTGCCAGAGAGCAGTCCTTGGCTGACCCTGCCCTGGGTCTCGCACCTTTTCCCCGTGGTCTTCATGGCCGCCCTGGTCCAGAACCTGACCGCCATGGTGCGCCGGGGGGCTCAGCTCACCGACATCCCCATCATCCTCTTCAACGTGGGGCTCGGTGGTTGCCTGTTGGTGGCCGACCTGGCCCTGGCGGGAGTGCCCCTGGGCCAAACCGAGACCAGCCTGCTCTACTCCCACTCGGTGGTGCAGGGTCTGCTCGGCACGCGCCTGGCCCATCTGTGGACGCTGAGCTGGCACCTGCCGCTGTTCGTGCGCCGGGGCGAGGCCACGAGCCTCGCTGGCGCCGCCCTTGGCCTCCTGCCTGCAGCCCTCGCGGCCTTTCCGGCCTTGATGCTCGTGGCCCTCCACGGCGAGGCGGGCAAGGTCATCGAGAGCTTCGGCCAGGAGCCCCGGGTGGCGACGCTACGCAACGACCTCGGTGTGGGCATCATGGTGCGAGCGGACCGGCCCCTGCAGGGCCAGGCTCCCCCCGGCACCGTCGAAGCCTGGCGTCTGCCCGCAGACCAGGCCGTAGCTGACCTGCCCCCGCGCACGTCCGACCGACCGCTGGTGCTCGAACTCGCCCCACCGCCCAGCTGGTACCGCACGCCCCCTACCCAGGCGGAAGCAGAGCAGACCTTCATGGAGGCGGCGCTCAGGCTCTGTGAGCGAACGCAGCCCAGCCTGCTGCTGCCCTTCCCCGAGGCGGACGGCGAGGCCACCCTCTACTTCGCCCCCTCGACAGATTGGCCCGGTCTGTGCGCAGAACTCGCCGCCCGGCTGTCCACGGTCAGCCCGAAGACGCGCCTGGCCATGCGTCTGGCGGGCACCGGCCCCTTCTCCCGAGCCACGTTTGAGGCCCTGGCCGCCCCGCCGTCGGCGGTCACTGTCATGGGCCCCCATCTGGAGCCTGGCGGGGCTGCCGCCGGTCGAGCGAGCCATGCGGAGGCCACCCTGCAGACCTGGCGAGAGTGGCGGGCTGCGGTGGCCCAGCCGCCAGAGTTCTGGGTCCTGGGAGCGAGCGCATCCCCCTTGGCCTATGGCGAAAACGCACAGGAGCGCTTTCTCGAAGGTTGTCTGGCCCGAGCTGTGGCCGACCCCGAGATCAGCGGTTTTCTGGTCATCGGCTGGAGAGATATCGGGCACACCCTGGGCCTGCTGCGCCCCGACGGCCGCCCCCGTTGGGCAGCCCAGCGTTTTCGCCAGCTGCTCGGTGCCTCCACCGTGACACCCGATCGCTAACATGCTCGGCGCCTCTTTGGCGCCCCCACCCATCGCCCCAGTGCACAGGGCTTCCATGCAGACCTTCGTTCGCCCCTTCGCCGAGAAGATCGCCGCGATCATCGACATGCCTGTCGACGACGTGGCGGCCCTGATCAGCACCCCGCCCCGGCCCGACATGGGCCAGCTGGCGTTTCCTTGCTTTCAGCTGGCGAAGGCCCGCCGAGAGGCCCCGCCCAAGATCGCCGCCTCCATCGCCGAGCAGCTGCAGGTCGACCCTCTGGACGGCAGCGGACTGGCCCAGGTCAGCGCCGCCGGCCCGTACGTCAACGCCTTCCTCGACGGCGCCGTGGTGGGCGGACAGGTGTTCTCCGCAGCGCTCACCCAGGGGCGGCGCTTCGGCTGCCTCGACAGTGGCGCTGGCCAGGTGGTCACCGTCGACTACTCGTCTCCCAACATCGCCAAGAGCTTCGGCATTCACCACCTGCGCTCCACGGTGATCGGGCACGCCCTGGTGGGCATGCTAGAGGCCGCCGGCTTCCAGCCCGTGGGCATCAACCACCTCGGCGATTGGGGCACCCAGTTCGGCCAGCTGCTGGCCATCTGGACCGACGAAGGTGACGAGAGTCGCCTGGCCGACGAGGGCATCGACTACCTGCTCTCGCTCTACGTCGAGTTCAACCGGCGCAAAGAAGCTGACCCCGCGTTGCAAGAGCGGGCCCGGGCCTGCTTCGCCTCTCTTGAGAGGGGCGACAGCGAAAGCCGCCGGCTCTGGAAGCTGTTCCGCGACACCTCCATGGCCGAGTTCGAGCGGGTCTACAAGCGGCTGGGCATCCACTTCGACGACACCCGGGGCGAGAGCTACTACGAAGGCCTGATGGCGGCCATGCTCACCGAACTCGAAGAGAAGGGCCTGCTGAGCGAGAGCCAGGACGCCACCGTGGTTGACCTCGAGGCCCACGATCTGGGCGTGGCCCTGGTGCGCAAGTCTGATGGTTCCACGCTCTATCTCACCCGCGATCTGGCGTCCGCCGACTTTCGTCGCAACGAGTACGGCTTCGTGCGCTCGCTCTACGTGGTGGGTGGCGCCCAGGCCCTGCACTTCGCCCAGATGATCAAGGTGCTCGAGCTGCTGGGTCGCGACTGGGCACACGCCGTCGAGCACGTCCCCTTCGGCCTGATGCGCTTCAAAGATCGCAAGATGAGCACCCGCAAGGGGGACATCATTCGCCTGGCCGACGTGCTCGACAAGGCCGTGGCCATGGCCCGCGAGACCATGGAGAGCGGCGCCCGGGACAAGGGCCGGCAGCTCCCCGACGACATCGACGAGGTGGCCCACCGCATCGGTGTGGGGGCGGTGGTCTTCAACGACCTCAAGAACAGACGGCAGCGAGACGTGATCTTCGACTGGGACGAGGTGCTCTCCTTCGAGGGCGAGACCGGCCCTTACCTGCAGTACACCGCCGCCCGCATCGCCTCCATGATCGACAAGTACGGCGCCGAACCTCGCTGCGACGTCGACTGGAGCCTGGTCTCCGGCCCGGGCGAGCTCGACCTGGCCCTGGCCCTCGACGGGCTGTCCACTGCGCTGAGCCGAGGCGTGGCCGAGAGCGAGCCCTCCCTCGTGGCCGATCAGCTGCTCACCATCGCGGCCCGATTCAGCACGCTGTACAGCAATCGCGACTGGAAGGTCCTTTCGGACGACGCCGCACTGAGCTCCGCCCGCATGGCCCTGGCCGCCGCGGCGCGACAAGCCCTGGTGAACGGGCTAGGCTGGCTGGGCATCCCTGTGCCCGATCGTATGTGATTTCCCTGCGGGACCTCCCCCGCCCTCTCTTCTCGGAACCCGTTGACGATGGTCGACCTCGAGCCTTTCATCCGCGACATCCCTGACTTCCCCAAACCAGGCATCGTCTTCAAGGACATCACACCCCTGCTCGGGAACGCGTCGGCTTTTGCCAGCAGCATCGAGCAGCTGGCCAAGTCCCTGGACGGCGTGGCCTGCGACGCCCTGGCCGGCATCGAGTCTCGGGGCTTTCTGTTTGGCACGGCCCTGGCCCAGACCCTGGGCGTGGGCTTCGTCCCCATTCGCAAGCCAGGCAAGCTGCCGTACACCGTGGTCAGCCAGGAGTACAGCCTCGAGTACGGCACAGACCGCATCGAGATGCACTCGGACGCCGTCCTCGATGGTCAGTCGGTGGTGGTCATCGACGACCTCATCGCCACCGGGGGCACGGCGTCGGCAGCGTGCGACTTGATCGAAAAAGTCGGCGGCACGGTGTCGGCGCTGTCCTTCGTGATCGCCCTCGATTTCATTCCCTGGCGGGACAAGCTGCAGGATCGTGACGTGCGGGCTTTGCTGCGCTATTCGTAGCGGACGAGCCGCTCGGCAGAGAGCACCGGCCAGTCAAGCCACGAGAGCAATCCGTGGGCCCGACTTGCCTCGTCATCTGTCGGGCGTATTCTTTCCTCAGTCCATTCGGTAGCGAATGCCGATAAGACAGCCACCCCCTGATCGACACCCCCCGACGAGCGTCCCGATGTCCAACCAGTTCAAGGCACGCCTGAAGCAGATTCGCGATGCGAGCGAACGCCGCTCCGAGGCCTCCCACAAGGCCCGTACCGACGAAGACCTCGAGAGGTCCCAGAAGACGTTTGAGGGCTTCGAGTTCCGCGAAAAGGTCGAGGCCATCATTGACGAGCTCTCCACAGGGTTCATCGCTGAAGCCAGTGGTTTCGAGCTGAGCAGGGGCTTCTACGAAGGCAAGTACAAGCTCGCCCTGCGACTCGAAGAGCCTCTCACGGGCAACGATGGCGTGACCGAGAACTACTTCTCCCGGCTGGTCTTCCTGCTCGACCCGCACATTGACGATGACACGATCGGCGTGCAGTGCCGCAAGACGATCCGCAACCGTGACCTCGAAGCCGCCACGATCGGGGCCAACATGGTCACGGACGAACTGGCCACGATCGAAGAGTTCCTTGAGGGGCAGTTCGTGAGCTTCGCTGAAGCCTACTTCGACTCGTCAGAGTCCCTGCGACCTGCTGGAGCGCCCAGCTGAGCTGATCGGCGGCAGGTCACACAGCAGCCCGGGCCCATGGCCCGGGCTGCTGGCAATTTCGGGCTGCTCGTTTTTTCTTTCGGCAATCTCTCAAGTCTTGAACCCGTGGACGTCGACAAGCGTCTTTACGACCGACGCTCGATGCCCTCCACACTGGTTCGACCATCCACCCTCCCTGGCCACCCGGCCACAAAGATGGTGTCTGACCAGCCTCTCTCGGTCGCTATAGTTCAGTTCGTCGCTGTGCAGGCTCATGAGGTCGGCACAGATCACGAGGCAAACCACTCGTAAGGGTGGGACGCAAAGCTACAGGGCCCGGACGCCGTTCGGGCAGCCAGTTGCCGACGAGGAGAGGTGAGAGATGGTTCGCAAGACCAAGACAGAGTCCAAGAGCAAGAGCACGAGCCGCCGCACGACGACGGCCAGCAAGGCTTCCAAGGCCGCCACCACTGCCGCAGCGGGTCCTGCGACGAAGGCAGCCAAGAAGACGCCTGCCAAGTCCTCCAGCAAGGCCAGCGGCAAGGCCTCGGCCAAGGCTCCCGCGAAGAAGCGTCAGCGTGGTGAGCTGGGCGGGCCCCACGAGGCCCTCTGGCGGTCCTACGCCAAGACCCACGACCCCGCCCAGCGCAACCAGCTCATGGAGCTGCACCTGCAGGTGGTGCATTTCACAGCCGAGCGGCTGCTGCTGACCCTGCCCCGCTCCATCGAGCTCGAAGATCTGAAGAGCGCTGGCGTGTTCGGTCTGATGGACGCCATCGACGGCTTCGACATCGACCGGGGCATCAAGTTCAAGACCTACTGCAGCACTCGTGTACGGGGAGCCATCCTCGACGAGCTGCGCAGTCAAGACTGGGTGCCTCGTCTGGTGCGTCTCCGGGCCCACCAGCTGACCAAGGCCCAGGCCAGCCTCGAAGCGGTCCATGGGCGCGTGCCCACGGATGCCGAAATGGCTGACGCCCTCGACGTGGGCCTGCCCGACTACCTGTCCATGGTTCAAGAGGCCCGGGCCCACACCGTGCGCTCCCTCTCCGAGACCTGGGACGACGGCTCCGGCGATCAGGCGGTCGAGAAGATCGACTACCTGAAAGATCCCGGCGCCCCCGATCCCGCCGAGATCCTGAACCAGAAAGACGTGATGATCGCCATGATCCGCTCGCTCAGCAAACGCGAGAAAGAGATCATCCTCATGTACTACCGCGATGGGTTGACCATGAAGCAGATCGGTCAGCTCATGAGCCTGACCGAGTCCCGGGTGTGCCAGATCCACAGCAACGTCATGAAGAAGCTGAAGGTGCACCTCGAAGGGGCGCACCAGCACCTGGCCATGTGAGACCGGGCGACGCCGCTTCGACCTCGGTGCTCTCAGGCCCTTCCATCGCCGGGCACCGGGTCGAGCTGCTCTCGTCCATCGATTCGACCAACGCAGAAGCCCGTCGGCGCATCTGTGCTGGCCGTGATGTGGCCGGTTTGGTGCTGGTGGCCGTCGACCAGACCGCGGGCCGGGGACGGCGGGGACACACCTGGCACTGCGTCCCCGGGCGCTCCCTGATCACGACGCTGGTCCTGGTCCAGCCCACTCTGCCCAGACTCTCCAGGGTGACCGTACTCACGGCCGTGGCCGCCTGCCGGGCCCTGGAGAACGCTGGCTCCCCGCCCATGGCCATCAAGTGGCCCAACGACCTGATGCGAGGCGAGGGCAAGCTGGGTGGCATCCTGGTCGAGCAGGTCACCTCGCCCCAGGGCCAGGATCTGCTGCTGGTGGGCGTCGGCATCAACCTGTCCTTGCGCCCCGGCGACCTCCCCGACGAGCTGAATGCGCTGGCCACGGACGCAGCTCTGGCCCCCACAGCGGCCTGCCGAGACCAGGCGCTCCGTCAGCTGGTCGAAGGGCTGGACGGCGCCCTGGCCGCTCTCGGCACCCCTGCAGACCACGCCTGGGGCCAGGAGTACGCCCGGAGATCGTGGCTGAACGGCCGCCGGGTCAGCCTGCAGCACGAGGGTCGTCAGCAGACGGTCGACATCGCCTCGGTGAGCGCTGAGGGCGACCTGCTCCTGGGGGACGGCCGGACCCTGCGAGGCGAACACGTCCAGCTGCTGTCCTCGAAGCCCCACTCCTGACCGGCCAGTGGGCGCGGGCGGCCGACTCCCTGGCCCAGGTGCGTTGATAGAGGGTCGGGACCAGCCCTATACTTGCCGGGCTTCCCCCTCCCCTCGAATCGACTCCTCGCCATGACCCAGCTGCGCCTCGACGGACGGGCTCCCGATGCCATTCGCCCACTTCACTTCACCAGGCATTGGCTGCCCACCCGCCCCGGTTCCGTCCTCGTGGACTGCGGCCTGACCAGGGTGCTCTGCACGGCGGTCGTCGAAGACGGCGTGCCCCGGTTTCTCAAGGGCACAGACCAGGGCTGGGTGACGGCGGAGTACTCCATGCTGCCGGCGGCCACCAGCAACCGCCGCCCCCGTGAGCGAGGCCCCAAGGTCGACGGTCGCAGCGTAGAGATCCAGCGGCTCATCGGCCGGGCCCTGCGCGCCGTGGTCAACCGCAAGGCCATCAAGGGGCGCACGGTGTGGGTCGACTGCGACGTGCTCTCGGCAGACGGTGGCACCCGCACCGCGTCGATCAACGGCGCGTACATGGCCCTCCATGACGCGTTCACGGGCCTCAAAGAGAACGGCGGCCTCAAGAGCTGGCCCCTGACCGATTCGCTGCAGGCGGTGAGCGTTGGCCTTCTCGAGGGCGCCGCCCACGCCGACCTCAGCTACTACGAGGACAGCTCCGCAGAGGTCGACATGAACCTGATCGTCACCGGCTCGGGCAAGGTGGTCGAGATGGGCGGCGGCGCAGAGCAAGGGGCGTTCACGTTCGAGCAGCTCGACGCGCTGACCACCATGGGACGCAGCGCCGCCGCGTCGATCAAGGCCGTCCAGGACGAGGCCCTCAGGTCGTGACCCAGTTGCTCGTCGCCACCAGCAACCGAGGCAAGGTCAAAGAGCTTGTCCCCTTGCTCGGCGAGCTGGGCTGGGAGCTCTGCGATCTTGAGCCGTTCGGCCATGTCCCCGAGGCCGTTGAAGACGGAGCCACCTTCGCCGAGAACGCACGGGCCAAGGCGTTGCACTACGCCCAGGCCACGGGGCTGGCGGTGCTGGCTGACGACTCTGGTCTTGAGGTCGACGCCTTGAACGGCGCGCCGGGGGTGCACTCCGCTCGTTTCGCGGGTGAGCACGGCAACGCCTCAGCCAACAACGCGCTGCTGCTGACCCAGCTCGACGGGGTGAGCGACCGCAGCGCCCGTTTTCGCTGCGCCCTCTGCCTGGTCGAGGGAGGCCAGGTCACCTTGGAGGTCAGCGGCGCCTGCGAGGGCACCATCCTGAGCGACGGCAGGGGCCAGCAGGGCTTCGGCTACGACCCGTTGTTCGTACCCACGGCCCCTGGGGCCTCGGGCGCGAGCTTCGCCGAGATGACTGCTGCCCAGAAGGCGCCCCTGTCCCACAGGGGGCAGGCCGTGGCCGCCTTGGTCGCCGAGTTGTCCAGTCGCGGCACAGGAGCCCCGTCGTGAAGCGCGAGCTGATTCGCAACTTTTCGATCATCGCCCACATCGACCATGGCAAGAGCACCCTTGCCGATCGCATGTTGGAGATGACCCGTACGGTCGAGCTGCGAGACCGGGCCGAGCAGCTCCTGGACGACATGGACCTGGAGCGGGAGCGAGGCATCACCATCAAGGCCAAGGCTGCCTCGATGGACTACAAGAAAGACGGGGTCCTCTACCGGCTCAACCTCATCGACACGCCGGGCCACGTCGACTTCAACTACGAGGTCGAGCGGGCCATGCAAGCCTGCGAAGGGGCCCTGCTGCTGGTCGATGCCTCCCAGGGCGTCGAGGCCCAGACCGTGCACAACACGATCCTGGCCGAGCAGGCCGAGTTGATGATCCTCCCTGTGATCAACAAGATCGACCTGCCTGCAGCCCGCCCCGACGAGGTCATCGAAGAGATCGAGACGGCCCTGGCCATCGAGGGCGAGCGGGCCCTGCTGACCTCGGCCAAGAGCGGCGAGGGAGTCCGTGAGCTGCTCGACGCCATCGTGGACCAGGTGCCCTCACCGCTCGGCGACGATGACGCTCCCCTGCGGGCGCTCATCTACGACGCTGAGTTCAACGACTACCGCGGCGTGATCATGCACGTGCGCGTGGTCGACGGTGCCCTGAAAGCCGGGCAGAAGATTCGCCTGGCAGCCGGAGGGAGCCGGCACGAGGCCCTCGAGATCGGCATCTTCCGACCGGCGCTGACCCCGCTCAAGTCCCTGGGAACGGGAGAGGTGGGCTACCTCATCGCCAACATCAAGACCCTCTCTGACGTGCGCATCGGCGACACGATCGTGCTCGACAAGGACACGACCAGCGAGCCCCTGCCTGGCTATCGGGCCAGCCGGCCCATGGTCTTCTGCGGCATGTACCCCGTGCAGAACGGTGACTTCGACAACCTGCGCACGGCCCTCGGACGGCTGGCCCTGAACGACTCGGCCTTCACCTTCATGCCCGAGAGCAGCGACGCCCTGGGCTTCGGCTTCCGCTGTGGCTTCCTGGGTCTCCTGCACATGGAGATCGTGCAGGAGCGGCTCGAGCGCGAGTCGAACATCGACATCGTCCAGACCGCACCCAACGTGACCTATGAGATCTTGGACACGGACGGCAAGCTGCTGGTGATCAACAGCCCTTCAGAGATCCCTGACGCGACCAAGATCGTGGAGTTCAGGGAGCCCATCGTGCACCTCGACATCGTCACGCCCGATGATTACATCGGCATCATCATGAAGCTGGGCATTGATCGGCGGGGCCGCTTCCTCAAGCAGGAGTACATCGGCCCGGGCAGGGTGCTGCTGGGTTTCAGCATCCCCCTGTCTGAGATCATCTTCGACTTCTTCGACCTGCTGAAGTCGGCGACTCGTGGTTACGCCACCATGGACTACGAGCTCGAGGGCTACCACGCCGACAACCTGGTCAAGATGCGCATCCTGGTCAACAGCGAAGAGGTCGATGCCCTGTCGACCATCTCCCACTCCAGCCACTGCGAGGTCCGGGGACGGGCCATCCTCAAGGTGTTGCGCAAGGAGATCCGGCGGCACCTGTTCAAGGTCGCCCTGCAGGCGGCGGTGGGCGGCAAGATCGTGGCTCGCGAGGACATCGCCCCCGTGCGCAAGGACGTCACGGCCAAGTGCTACGGCGGCGACATCTCCCGCAAGCGCAAGCTGCTGGAGAAGCAGAAGGCGGGCAAGAAGCGGCTCAAGATGGTGGGCAACGTAGAGATTCCCCAGAAGGCCTTCCTGGCCGTGCTGAAGACCGGGCGGGACTGACCTGCGAAGGCCGCCCTCAGACCAGCCAGTAGTCCCTGGTCAGCCAACCCGCCACGAGCAACACCTGCAGGGACACAGCGACCCAGAAGCGGTTGCGAAAGCTGGCCTTGATCGTCTTGTGCCGAAACAGGCTCATGCCAGCCAGGGCGCCCGGGGTACCGCCGCTCATCACGAGCCAAAGCAGGGTGCGCTCAGGCACGCGAACCCAGCTCCGCCCGGAGATCGCCTTGTCGTAGCCAAAGACAAGGAATGTGACGGCGCTCACCGCGATGCACCACCACAGCACCCAATGCAGTGGCTGATCAAGAGTGGTCAACCAGGCAAAAAGACCACCGCTCAAGCCGAAGCCGAGCAAACCAAAACGTAGTGCAGGTTGAGACCAGAGAGACATGATGACGAGTTCGGCATCAAGGGGAGAGGGAATCAAATCAGGGTAACGAGGCCAGGACCAAGGGCCAGAGGCATTGATCTGTCTCCATGCTAGCAAGCGTCATCAGGACTCGAGAGGGCCCGGCCAGAGCTTCGGGGGGCACATTTCCTGAGAATCGTGAATACAACAGCTCTCACATCGACTTCAAAATCCTTGTGCTATCGGTATCATCTCTCTCGGCGTCGAAAGGCTCTTCCCCCAGCTGACGCTTGTCCCCCACCCCCCCCCGCTGGATTGAGACACACATGGCTCTCAAGTCGTTGTCCACGGCCGAACTTCTCAAGGAACTCGACCGCCGTGAAAAAGGAGCAGGCAAGCTCGAAGCCAAGCGAGCAAAGCTGCTGAATGAACTCGCCCAGCTCGATGCTCAGTTGGCCCAGCTCGGCGTCACTCCCGGCCGTGCCCCCAAAGGAGCTGGCGCCGCAGCGGCCAGCGCCCCCAACGGCAAGCGCACTCGCGCCCGAAACGCCGTCAACCTCCCCGACGCCATTGCCATGGCCATGGAAATCGGCGCCGTGGTCTCGCCCGCCGAGGCCTCTGATCTGGTCCTCTCCAACGGCTTCAAGACGACCTCTCAGCGCTTCAACATGATGGTCAGCAACGCCCTGGCCAAGGACTCCCGCTTCAAGCGGCTGTCCCGCGGTCAGTACGAGCGCGTCGGCTGAGCAAACCCGCAGACGAAAGCACTGACGGACAAGAGCGGGCCGGCGACCCTCCGTGAGGGTGGCTGGCCCGTTCTGCGTTCGGAGACAGCTCTTGCCGCACCCTGACCACATGGCCGCGGACACGGAAACGAAGAACTGCCGCCGACAGAATGCGCCCGGAGCGCGGCACTCTCCGACGATGGTGCTAGCCCGGGCTAGGCGCTGGCCGTTCGGCGTCGCCCCGGGTAGCAGAGCATGAGCGCCGCGAGGCAGGCCAGGGAGGCCCACATGGGCACGGAGAACAGCCGCTCGTAGTCGACCTCGCCCGAGGCGTCCACAGCCCAGTCACTGACCCAGCCAGCCACCTTGCTGCCGACGATCACGCCTACACCAACGATCACCAGATTGAACAGGTTCTGGGCGCTGGCCCGGACGTCGTCGCTCGTCTCTTCGTCGACGATCATGAAGGCCACGAAGATGAAGCAGCCAAAGCAGAGCCCGTGGAGCATGACCCCGCCCAGCAGGGCCACCGACGATTCGGGCAGATAGGCGAACAGGGCCATGCGCCCGGCGTAGGCCGCGAGCCCCACGGCCAGCAGCCCCTTGCGGGGAGCCCAGGTGGCCACCAGTGGCATGAGCGCCAACACCATGACCTCGACCATCTGGCCCAAGGTCATGAAGCCCCCGCCACCCACACCGAACACGGCCGTGAAGAACTCGGGGACCTCGAGGGTCTTGTGCAGGAAACTCTCGGTGTGCACGAAATAGAACTGGTGGATGCAGCTCACTGGCACGGCGATCAGGAACAAGGTCAGCAGGGGCTGACGCTTCACTTCGCCCAAGGCCGCCATGGTGGCGTTGCTCTTCGCGCTCCGATTCGGTGGCGTGTGGGGCAAGAAGAAGCAGAGCACCCCCATGACCCCACCCAGGATGGCGCTCAAGCGAAAGGCGTCGGCCTTGCCGGCCACCTGCAGGGCGTGGAGCGCGTCGCCGGTCGCCCCCTCTGGCGAATGCTGCAGCGCCAGCCATTGGCCCATGCCAATGCCCACGGCGATCCAGCCGAACGTCCCCCACAGGCGCACCTTGCCGAAGTCACGGTCCCGGTCGGGCAGGTGGTGAAAGGCCAACGAGTTGGTCAGGGCCAGGGTCGGCGAGTACACGAGCCCGTAGATCAGCGAGAAGATCAAGAAACCGTTGAAGTTGTCGATGGTGGCCAGCTGCCAGATCAGCACCGCCCCCACCAGGTGGGAGATGGCCAGGTAACGCTCCGTGGCGAACCAGCGGTCCGCCACTTGCCCGGCGAGAAACGGACCCACGATGGCGCCCACGGCGCCGGCCGCGAACATCGACCCGATCTGATTGCCATCCATGCCTCGATGATCGGCCAGAAACGACCACAGGAAGGGCAGCCAAGCGCCCCAGATGGCGTACTGAAGGAACATCATCAGCGACAACGAGACGCCCAGCCGAGCGCCCATGGGTGGTGCTTCGCTGTGCCGGCTCATTCTGCGAACGCCGCGTCGAAGGCCAGCTCACTTGCGGGGAAGTCCAGCGCGCGCACGAAGCGCACGGCCTCCGCCGCGCCGTGTTCTCGATCCATCAAGGCGTCCTCCCACTCGACGGACAGGGGCCCGGCGTAGCGCTGTTGGTTGAGCAGGCGCACGATCGACTCGAAGTCGATACGGCCCCGTCCCGGTGAACGAAAATCCCAGTGGCGGCCGTCTGTGCCGAAGTCGAGGTGACCACCGAACACACCCGCCGCCGTGGGCGCGGCCGACCACCACACATCTTTGACGTGGACGTTGAACAGCCGCTCGCCAAACTCGCGCAAGAAGGCCAGATAGTCCACGCCCTGGTAGCCGAAGTGGGAGGGGTCGAAGTTGAAACCAAAGGCCGGGTGGTGGCCGAGGGCTGCCAGCGCCCGACGGCTGGTGACGATGTCGAAGGCGATCTCGGTGGGATGCACTTCGAGCGCGAAGACGACTCCCTGTGCAGCGTAGTCATCGAGGATCGGCCGCCAACGCCGGGCGAAGTCGCCGTAGCCCTCGTCGATCGCCCCGGACGGCAAGGGCGGAAAGGCATAGGCCGCATCCCAGATGGAGCTGCCGGTGAAACCCACCACCACGGTACGCCCGGTCGCAGCCAACAGCGCCTTCACGTTGTCGGGAGCGCAGTCAAAGAAGGCCCGGGCGGCGCGCCCCGTGGCGATCATCTCGTCGGCGGCCCGCTGACGCACGCCCTCTGGATCACCATCACCCCACACCTGCTCGGAGAGGATGCCCTGGTGTCGGCCGTCGATCTTGTCGCACACCGCCTGCCCCACCAGGTGATTGCTGATGGCGTAACAGGACAGCCCGTGACTCTGCAGCAGGGCCCACAGCTGCTCGCAGTAGCCAGGTTCGGCGAGCGCACGGCGGACCTCGAAGTGATCCCCCCAGCAGGCCAGCTCCAGGCCGTCGTAGCCAAAGGCTGCGGCCTTCTCGCACAGCGTGGCCAGGGGCAGGTCAGCCCACTGGCCGGTGAAGAGGGTCACGGGTCGAGGCATGGGATGTCTCCACGGGGCGGCAGGGCCAGCGGCTCAGGCACAGCGGGACACCGTTGCCCGCGCCACAAGCCGCCCTCGGGTTCTATCACACAGCCACCAAGGCAGCGCTGGCCAGGGCTCACTTGATCTCGGACAGGCGCACCGAACACCGCTCTCTCGCAGCCACGAGCGCGGCCTCCAGGACCCGCTGGGTCTGCCAGGCGTCTTCGAAGTCGGGGAGCGCCGCCTCGGCAGTGCCCCCGGACAGCACGCGCACGATGTCAGCGGCCATGTTCACGAAGCCGTGCTCGTAGCCCAGCACATGGGCGTCGGGCCACCAGGCCGCGGCGTACGGGTGGTTGCCCGCAGACGTGCACATGATTCGGCGCCAGCCCGCAGTTCGAGCCCCCACGCTCTCTTCGTGCAACCAGAGCACGTTCATGTCCTCGAAGTCGAAGCGCAGCGAACCCTCCGCGCCGTTCACCTCGAGGGTGTTGCGGTTCAGGTGCCCCGGTGCCACCCGGCTGGCCTCGAAGCTCGCCGTGGCGCCGCCCTTCAACGAAGCCGTGAAGAGCAGGGAGTCGTCGACATCGCTACGGCCTCGACGCCCGCTGCCGTCTGGCAGCTCTCGCTCACGGACAAACGTCTTGGCCACGGCCCCATGCACCGTGCGGATCTCCTGCCCGGTGACGAAACGGGCCATGTCGATCAGGTGGGCGTTCAGGTCGCCGTGAGCCCCGCTGCCCGCGCGACGCTTTCGAAAGCGCCAGCTCAGAGGACAGCCAGGCCCTCCCCAGCTCTGCAGATAGGTGGCCCGTACATGGTGGATCGCGCCCAGGCGCCCTTCGGCCACGAGCTGCTGGGCCAGCGCCACAGCAGGACAGCGGCGATAGTTGAACCAGACAAACGTCTTGCAACCCTTGGCCTTGCGAGCGGCGTCACGCATGGCCCGGGCGTCGTCGAGAGTGCCAGCCAGGGGTTTCTCGCAGGCCACATGCTTGCCCGCCTCGAGCATGGCGATGGCCTGCTCGGCATGCACGTCATTGGGCGTGCCGATATCGACCAGATCGAGAGACGGGTCTGCAGCCAGGTCGGACCAATCGCTGGTGTGACGGGCCCAGCCCCAGCGTGCGGCGAAGGGAGCCAGCTCGGCCCCGTCCCGGGCGGCCACCGCAGCCAGGACAACAGCTCGGGGCAGATCGAAGAAGCGAGGCGCCTGTCCCCAGGCATTGCTGTGGGCACGGCCCATGAACTTCTGGCCGATCAACGCGACATTCAGCGGGCGTGCCATGGTGCCTCTCTCTCGAAACGGGTGCCCAGCCATTCGACGCTCCCCCGGGCCCTGTTGCAAGGACAGGGCCGCTCGCCGATCAGACCACGAGAGCGGTGTGCTGGGGCTGACCCTCCAGCAGCTGGGCCAGCAGACTCACGCCCTGCTTGCAGAGTCTGCGAGTGGGAGGTGTGCCCAGGCAGACCCGGACCGCGGGGGGAGGCTGAGCAGCGCCCACGGTGAAGGCGCTGGCCTGGGCCAGGGCCACACCCCTGGAGCGGGCCTGGCCCACGAACTCATCAGCCCGCCAGGGCACCGGCAAGGGCAGCCAGACGTGGGGCGACTCACGGTGGCTGGGTGTGGTCGCAGCACTGCAGATCTGGTCGAACAGCTGGCGCCGAGCGGCCACTTCTCGACGCTTCCGTGCGACCACTTCGTCTGCAGCTCCGCCTTCGATCCAACGTGTGGCGATCTCGGCCATGAGCGGCGCGGCCATCCAGCCCACCGCCGTGACCCGGGCCGCGGTGCGGTCGACCAGGGCGGCAGTGCCCGGGCCCACGTCCGGCACCAGCAGGTAGCCGATACGCAACCCCGGGGCGATCGACTTCGACGTCCCGGCGATGTACCAGGTCTGTTCAGGTGCCAGGCTGGCCAGGGTCGGCGGAGGCTGGGCGCAGAGAAAGCCGAAGCTGTCATCTTCGATCACGGCCACATGATGGCGGCGCACGATCTCGACGACGGCCTGCCTGCGATCGGCCGCGAGCTGCACGCCGGTAGGATTGTGGATCGTCGGCATGGTGTAGAGCGCGGCCACGTTTGGCGCCGCGCAGGCCGCCTCCAGAGCGCCGGGCAGCAGGCCCCCCTCGTCAGAAGCCACCGCCACCAAGGTCAGCCCCAGCAGTCCGGCCAGGGACTTGATGCCCGGATAGGTCTGAGCTTCGGTGAGCACCACGTCTCCCGGGCGAGCCAGGACGGACAACACCAGGGTCATGGCGTGTTGGACGCCGCCGCAAACCAACACCCGGTCCACCTCGGCGGCCACACCCGAGCGACTGATCCAGCCAGCTCCCGCGGCGCGATGTTCTGGCAGACCGTGGGTCTGGTAGCCGGTGAACAGGTGCGCCTGCTCCGGCTCTTCGGCGAAGCTGGCGAACAGGGCCCCGGCGTCCAGGAGCAGCGGATCGGTCACCGGGATGTTGAAGTTGAAATCGATGAGCGGCGGGCCCGAACCCTCTTGCAGTACGGCGGGGCGATCGCGCGCGCCCGAGCGTACGAAGGTCCCCCGGCCCACCGTGCCCTCGACCAGACCTCGTCGGGCGGCCTCGGCGTAGCCCCGAGTCACCGTGACCACATTGACCCCCAAGGTGCGGGCCAAATCTCTGTGCGTGGGCAGGCGATCCCCGGGGCGCAGCAGGCCACCGCGGATGTCCGCCGCCAACGCATCGGCGATGGCCACGTACACGGGCCCGGGATCCTCTCGCAGTTGGGGAGACCAGATTGTCATACCCACATCGTGGCGATGAGCCCAGTTGTGTGGCAAGTGTCTGAGCACAAATGACAGGAGCCTCACCGGCGAACACACCCCGCCCCCAGCCCAGGCTGAACCAGATGAGCGGTTCTGCGCCTCGAAAAGGCATCACCCGCCCCGTATCGTAACGGCCGACACCCTTGGTCTTTGTCCGCACCCTCCTCGTTGGTAGCTCACCCGGCCCGTGGATCAGAGCAAGACTCCCTTCGACCTGAAGCTGACGGAGAACATCGAGGCCATCGCCATCTCCATCGCGATGGCCCTGGTGCTCAAATTCTTCGTCATCGAGGCCTACCAGATCCCCACCGGCTCCATGCAGCCGACGATCCTGGGCGATCAGGTCGCGGGCATCAAAGACCGCATCTTCGCGGACAAGCTGGTGACCATGCTGCGGGCCCCCCATCGTTGGGAGGTGATGATCTTCAGGTTTCCCCTCGATGAGCGGCGGCTCTACGTCAAGCGCATCGTGGGCCTGCCAGGGGAGACCCTCACCGTTCAGGGCGGAGACATCTGGATCGACGGCGAGGTGGCCGCCAAGCCAGACGCGGTCAACGAGTCGGTGCTCAAGACGGTCTTCCCCACCACGGGCGAAGGCATCGATATCGGCCGGGCCTTTCACTCCACCAGCGAGGCCCCGGTGGACATCTTCTCCGATCGGGCGGTGTTCCCCCCAGGCCAGGCGACCTCCATGAGCCTGCGCAAGAACGTGCGGGACAAGTACCTCGACGGCTACGACAGCGACTGGGGCATTCACGGTTCTGCGGCAGCCCACAACGCCGTGCCCGACCTCGATCTGGCCCTCACCGTCGCGCTTGATCCCGGTGCCTCCGCGTTGAGCCTGCGCTTCGCCACCAACTCGCAAGACACCACATTCGTCTTGCCCGCTGAGGGCAGCGGCGACAGCGCCCGGGTGGAACTCACCACAGCCGAGAACCAGAGCCCGCGCACTGTCAACGTCGAAGGCAACAAGACCCTGCCCGTGGGTGCAGAGGTCGAGATCGTCGCCCGCACCATCGACCGGCGCATCGTGCTCTGGGTCGACGGCGATGAGTGGCTGCGCTTCGACGACAGCCTGGCTCCCGAGCACCCGGACATCCCCACCCGCAGCACCATTGAAGTCACCGTTGACGGCGGGGCCACGGTGAGCGACATGGTCGTGCGCCGGGACATCTTCTACCTGCCCAACACGGCGACCAGCGGCAGCCCCATGGCCCAGTGGACGATCCCCGAAGACAGCTACTTCGGCATGGGCGACAACACACAGAACTCCTATGACAGCCGCAGCTGGCAGACGATCACCTTCGATCTGAACGACGGTCAGAGCGTCACCGGCTTCGACCTGGAGGTCACCGCCGGCCTGGGCCGCCCGGTGCCCCCGGACGCGAACCCCAAGTACCTGCGCAACGGCAGCATTCTCTTCGCCGACGTACACGGCGACGAGTACTCGCTCTGGCCCCACGACATCAAGGGCCGCAGCGAACACCCGGCTCCGTTCATTCACGAACGGTACCTGCTGGGCAAGGCGATCATGGTCTTCTGGCCGGTGTACGATCCCTTCCGCTGGAAGCTGATCCAGTGAAGCCCCTGCTCGAGGTCGAGGGCCTGGTCAAGCGCTACGGTGATCGCACCGTCGTCCGCGAAGTCGGCTTCTCCGTGGGACGAGGTGAGATCGTCGGCCTGCTGGGGCCCAACGGCGCGGGCAAGACCACCACGTTTCGCATGACCGTGGGCATGATCCAGCCCGACGAGGGCCATGTCTTCTTGGGTGGCCAGGAGATCACCGAGCTGCCCATGCACCAACGGGCGCGGTGCGGCATGGGCTACCTGAGCCAAGAGCCCTCGATCTTTCGGC
The DNA here is from genome assembly GCA_964537035.1 of uncultured Phycisphaerales bacterium. Classification (GTDB taxonomy): domain Bacteria; phylum Planctomycetota; class B15-G4; order B15-G4; family B15-G4; genus CAZIAK01. The sequence goes on from CAZIAK010000005.1 coordinate 127,909, forward strand.
ACATGACCGTCGAGGAGAACATCCTCGCTGTGCTCGAGGCCCGAGGGCTCGGCCGCCGCGACCGTCGCGCCAGGGCCGACAAGCTCATCGCAGAGTTCAGCATCGAACATGTGGCCAAGTCCCGCTCGGTTACTCTCTCCGGTGGCGAACGTCGTCGGTTGGAGTTGGCCCGTACCTTGGCCCTCGACCCCGAACTGATCCTTCTTGACGAACCGTTCTCTGGCGTCGATCCCATCGCCGTCGAGGACATCCAAGGGCTGCTCATGCAGCTCAAGACACAGGACATCGGCATCCTCATCACCGATCACGCCGTGCGCGAAACGCTCGGCACGACCGACCGGGCCTACATCATCTATGAGGGCGCCATTTTTCGGCACGGCGACGCCGAGACACTTTCGAATGACCCGCAGGTTCGGGCTGTCTACCTCGGCCAAGGATTCGCTCTGGCAGGTGCCGCGCCAGAGCAATCCGAGGCAGGAGCAGAGCAGACCCGCTGAAGCCCGCGCGGAGGGAGAGGCCGCTTGAGCATCATCGATAACCACGCAACGACTCCTGATGAGTGGATGAGCTTGCACCGATCGGCGATCCTGATCGTCGACGACGACCCCGGCGTGCGCGATGTGGTGGCGCGTTGTCTGCAGCGAGAGCACTATCGCGTGCTGGTGGCTGGCGGCATCGTCGAAGCCCGCAAGCAGCTCGCCCACGACGACGTCATCATCGCCCTCGTCGACATCACCCTGGCCAACGGTGAGAGCGGGCTCGACCTGCTCAACGAGTTGCACCAGTCCAGGCCCGACGTGGACGTCATCATGATGACCGCGAACTCGGACGTCACCTCTGCCGTCGACGCCCTGCAGAAGGGCGCCTACGACTACCTCTGCAAGCCGTTCCCGTTCCAGGTGCTGGCCGCCGCGGTCAAACGCGCAGTCGACCGCAACCGCTTCGCCGAGCGAGCGCAGATGCTCGATCAGATCGACGCCCAGCGGGCCGCCAGCGAAGAACACCTGCAGCAGTTCTTGATGTCCCTGGCCAGCGTGATCGACGCCAAGAGCCGCTTCACCTCCCAGCACAGCCGTCGGGTCTCGGGACTCAGTCGGCTGCTGGCCGAAGCCCTGGGCATGTCGTCAGATCACTGCGACCTGATCGCCCTCGGTGGCCGCCTGCACGACATCGGCAAGATCGGCACCCCCGACGCCATCCTCGACAAACCTGGCGCCCTGACGGCTGACGAGTACGGCATCATCAAGGAGCACCCGGCCCTGGGCGACGAGCTCATCGCCCCCATCAAGGACCTGGCCGTGCTGCGGCCCATGATCCGCTGGCACCATGAGTCTCTCGACGGCAAGGGCTACCCCGATGGCCTCCCCGGTCACCAGGTCCCCAACGAGGCCTGGGTGGTGAAGACTGCCGACTACTGGGAAGCGATCACGTCCCAGCGCCCCTACCGCGAGCCCATGGCCCTGGGCAAGGCGGTGCGGGTGCTGCGCGGTGAGAGCGGCTCGCGCATTCCGGCCCACATCGTCGAGACGTTCATCGAGGCGATTCAGGGCCATCCCCTGGCAGTGGCTCCCTCCGCACCCACCGCCCGGCCCGCCGTGGAAGCAGACATCGACCTGGCCCGGTCGGTCAAGGTGATCCGCCGCAGCGCAGCCCAGCTGGCTTCCCTGGAGGGAGACCGTCACCAGCACTCACAGCAAGGGGGCGCGGGGGCCTGAGGCAGTCAACTGACTTCAAGGTCGCATTGACCCCAGAGGGCTTGATTGACATACTGCTGGGCTGGATTGAGCGCGAAAAAGAGCCCCCCATAACGGCTCCCGAGCCCCGCCCTGAGCCCCGCAATGAACATCGTCGTCTGCATCAAGCGTGTCCCCGCCACCGACAGCCGCATCAAGCCCGATGACGGTGGCCGCGCCATCGATTCGAGCCAGATCGAGTGGATCATCAGCCCCTACGATGAGATCGCCATGGAGGCTGCTCTGCAGCTGAAAGAGGCGGCCGGGGAGGGCGAGGTGACCGTGGTCAGCCTGGGCCCGGCAGAGTCCACCAAGGAGCTGCGCACCTGTCTGGCCATGGGCGCCGACAAGGCCGTGCTGCTCACGGACGCAGACGCTGCCAGCCGGGATGCCACCTCGACCGCCACCGTGCTGGCAGACGCCATCAGAGGATTGAACCCAGACGTCGTGCTTTGCGGCAGCCGGGCCATCGATCGTGATCAGGGCCAGGTAGGCCTGCTGCTCGCGGCCAATCTCGACATGCCTTGCGCCACCGAGATTCGCAAGCTCGAGATGGTCGACGGCAAGGCCGTCATCGAGCGCCCCGGAGGCAGCGGCACCACCGAGACCTGGGAGCTGACCACTCCCGCCGTGCTGACCTGCGCCAAGGGCCTGAACGAGCCCCGCTATGCGTCGCTCAAGGGCATCATGAAGGCCAAGAAGAAGCCCATTGATCAACAAGATGTCGACCCTGGCGCCGGTAGCCTCGAGGTGCGCAGCCTGGAGCTGCCCGCCCCCCGCCCTGAAGGTCAGATCGTCGGTGAAGGTCCTGACGCCGTGGGCGAGCTGGTTCGCCTGCTGCGCGAAGAGGCCAAGGTTCTCTGAATACCCCCCTGCGCATGGGCCAGCCTGGGCCGCGCAACACACCACCTGAGGAGCCGTTTCGTGGCTGGTGAGATTCTCGTCTTCGTCGAACACATTGACGGCGCCGTCAAGCGACCGTCCCTTGAGTCCCTCACAGCTGCAGCCCAGCTGGCAGCCGCTCGGGGGACCACCGCCGTGGCCGTGGTGGCCGGGCCCGGAGCCGCCGACGCCGCGGCTGAGCTCGGTCGCCATGGGGCCGCCTCGGTGACCTCTCTTGAAGTTGAGTTGAGCGACCCTACGGCCCTGGCGGCCGCGATCGCTGGCGTGGTGAGCGACAGCTCCCCCGCAGCCCTGCTCATGGCGCACACCGCAGTGGGCATGAACATCGGTCCACGAGTCGCTGGCGAGTTGGGCCTGCCCATGGTCTCCGACTGCATCGCTCTCAGTGATGACGGCGGCACCCTGGTGGCCAGGCGCCCTGTGTACGCGGGCAAGGCCCTGGTCAGCGTGACCAGCAACGCCTCCACCCTCATCGCCAGCCTGCGCCCCAACGCGGTCATGGCTGCCGAAGCACCGGCTGCCGGCGATCTCAGTGCAGGCGCGGTGGCAGCCCCCACTCGCGGGCTCGGCGCCTTGCTCAAGGACATCGTCCAGGCGGCGTCCGAGAAGATCGAGCTCACCGAAGCGGGCACCGTCGTCTCAGGCGGTCGCGGGCTCAAGGGCCCCGAGGGCTTCGCCATGATCGAAGAGCTGGCCGACGCCCTGGGCGCCGCCGTGGGTGCGTCCCGGGCGGTGGTCGATGCGGGCTGGCGCCCTCACACCGAGCAGGTGGGTCAGACCGGCAAGACCGTGTCGCCCCAGCTGTACATCGCCGTGGCCATCTCGGGCGCCATCCAGCACCTGGCTGGCATGCGCACCAGCAACTTCATCGTGGCCATCAACAAAGATGCCGAGGCCCCTATCTTCGGTGTGGCCGACTACGGCATCGTCGGCGACGCGTTCGAGGTGGTGCCGAAGCTCACCGAGGCCATCAAGGGCCTGCTGGCCGCGGGCTGACCCTCCCTCGCCCTGCTCACCCCGCCCCTGGCAGCCAGCAGCCCGCGCAGCACCTCGCCCACGGGTTGGTAAGCTCGTGAGCCATGCGCTGCCTCGTTGTCTGCCTGATCGCCCTGTCCCTCGCCTGCCAGGGCAAGAGTTCTGCCTCTGACGCCTCCGCCGGGGTGCACTCGGCGGACAGCTCAGGGCCCGCCGTTGCCGGTCGAGCCGTCGAGGCACTCGATGACCCAGTCGGTCTCGACAGCATCGACCCGGGCGAAGACACACCCCTGGTGCGAGCCGAGCTGCTCACCGCCGCTCAGAGCTTCACCGCCGGGACCGAGACCCTGCTGGCCCTGCGACTCACCATGGCGCCGGGCTGGCATGTCTACTGGCGCGGAGCGAACGACACGGGGCTGCCGCTGAACGTGTCCTGGGAGTTGCCTCGAGGAGTGGACGTCGGGCCCCTCTCCTGGCCCGCACCTGAACGCCATGTGTCGGACGCAGGGCTTCTCGACCACGTCTACTTCGGCGAGCTGATCCTGCTGGCCGCCCTGTCCTTGCCTGCAGACCTGCCCCCAGAACCACTCACGGTCGCGGTCCAGGTCGATTGGTTGGTCTGCGCTGAGACCTGTTTGCCGGGCGACGCTTCCCTCGAGCTCACCTTGCCCGTGCGTTTGCCAGGTGCACCGGGTGAGCCGCCCTTGCACGACGGCCCGGGGGACAACGCCCAGGTGCTGCACCGCGCTCTCGCCGCCTTGCCAGGCGCAGAACCGGCAGGCCTCTCTGTGGATTGGTCCGCCGATCAGATCGTGCTGACCGTGCCCGGTGCGAGCGGACTGGCGTTCTTCCCCAGAGACGACGGGCTGGCCCTGGCTGAGATGGTCAGCCGGGGCGAATCTCCGACGGACACGTTGCAGCTGCTCCGCGACCGAGGCCTGGCCGGTGGCGATCGCCTGGTGGGCATCCTGGCTGTGCACAGGGACGGCACGGCGCAGCCCAGCCATCACCGGCTCGACCTCGCCCCGCCCACCAGAGAAGACCAACGGCGATGATCCAGACCTCGTTGCACACTCACCGGCTCGCTCCCCGCCCCTCACCCTGAGGCAAGACACGATCATGAGACAGACCCTGACTGCAGTTCTCGGCATCACCGCGTTGCTCCTGGCCACGGGATGCCAAGGAGCTCCCCAGCCCAGCGATGGCGCTGCTGATGAAATCGTGGAGGTCGTGGCCCTGCCCCTGCCTGACGACGCCACACTCGCCGCCGACTTCACCTTGACCGATACGACAGGAGAAGAGCACCAGCTCTTCGACTACCTCGACGCCAACAAGACGGTGGTGCTCGAGTGGTTCAACCCCGAATGCCCGGTGAGTCGCCGCTACCACAGCCCCGAGCGGGTCATGGCTGCGGCCTACAGTGAAGTGCTCGACGACGATCTGGTCTGGCTGGCCATCAACTCGGGCGCACCCGGCAACCAGGGCCACGGGCTGGAGCTCAACCGCCAGGCCATCAACGACTGGGAGATCGCCTACCCCGTGCTCATCGACGAGAGCGGCGACGTGGGCCGTGCGTTCGGGGCCAAGACCACGCCGCACATGTTTGTCATTCGGCCCGACCGGGTCATCGCCTACGACGGCGCCATCGATGACTCCGGAGGCAGAGGAGAGGCGAGCGAGAACCTGGTGGTGTCCGCAGTGGCGGCATGCCGCAGGGGTGAGCTGCCCGAGAACGGGCGCACCAGAGCCTTTGGCTGCAGTGTGAAGTACTGACCTGCTGCGTCGGCGCCCCCGTCCTGGCATGGGCGCGGCGCCGATGGTGTGCTCGACGCCCTTGCCGCTCCCGTGACCAGGCCTCAGGTCTCCTGGCGCTGGGACAGCTCCATCAGCTTGGCGTACTTCAAGAAGACGTAGAACGCGGCGACGCTGCAAAGCACCAGACCGCGCCAGCCATCTAGCAAGCCACGCTGCAACAGGTACATGCGCAGGAAGCGTCCCGCGGGGCGGAAGATCAAGCGCGCGACCGAGCCCCGCTCACCGCGCTCGAAGCGATCGGCGGCCATGGTGTCGGTGTAGCGCCCGATGCGCGCGAAGTGATCGGCCAGGTCACGATAGGGTTGGTGGTTGAGGCGGCCGCTCAGTCGTGCCTCCGAGCCCTGCACCTCGAGTCGATCGTGGGGATCCTCCCCCGCCCAGCGCGCAGCTCCCCGCCGCACCAGACGGAGGCGCCACTGCGGCGACCAACCGCAATGGTCGATCCAGGCTCCCAGGTACAGGTTGCGTCGGTTGAGCCCGTAGCCCACCGGCCCATCGTCGGCATCGGCGGCCAGCACCTGGGCGATGGCCTGACGCAACGGGTCATCGAGCCACTCGTCCGCGTCGATGTTGAGCACCCAGTCGCAGCGGGCCAGCTCGAGGGCCATCTGCTTCTGACGCACGTGCCCCAAGAAGGCCTGGCTGTGAAACTCTGCGCCCGCGTCTTCGGCGATCTGACGCGTGCCATCGGTGCTCAGGGAATCGAGCACGATGATCTGGTCTGCCAGGCCCTCTAGAGAGGCCAGGCAGCGAGGCAGATTCTGCTCCTCGTTCAGAGTCGTGATGGCCACGGAGAGCTTCAAAGGCGAACCTCAGTGCCTGAAGTGTCGGGCACCCGTGTGCACCAGGGCCAGCCCGTGCTCGTCAGCAGCGGCGATGGACTGCTTGTCGCGAATCGACCCGCCGGGCTGAATCACCGCGGTCACTCCGAGCTCGGCCGCTTGGTCGAGAGAGTCGCGGAAGGGAAAGAACGCGTCAGAGGCCAGCACCCCACCGCGGGCTCGTCCGTCGGCCTTGTGCCCGGCCAGGAAGACCGAGTCGACCCGGCTCATCTGCCCCGCACCCACACCGAGCAGCGCTCCGTCTTTCACCAACACGATGGCGTTGCTCTTCACGTGCTTGGCCACGGCCCAGGCAAACTCGAGGTCGGCGGATTCGCCGTCGCTGGGCGCGCGAGCGCTGACCACCTCCCGGGACTCGTTTGCGAAGCCCAGATCACGGTGCTGCACCAACCAGCCCCCGGTCACCTTGCGCAGGGCCAGCTCGTTCGCATCTCGCGCACCCAACTCGCCGCAGGCCAGCAGGCGCACGTTCTTGCCCCACTTCGCGCCGGTGCGCAAGATCTCCACGGCGTCGTCGTCGATCTCTGGAGCGATGATGACCTCAAGAAAGTGCTCCGGGCTGGCCATGAGCCGAGCCAGGTCAGCGTCGAGCCTGCGGTTCAGGGCCACGATGCCACCGAAGGCCGACTGCGGGTCACCAGACCAGGCCCGGGCGAAGGCTGTAGACAGATCGTCGGCCACTCCACAGCCACAAGGGTTGGTGTGCTTGATCACCGCCGCCGCAGGGCGCTCGAACTCTTTCACCAGCTCGAGTGCAGCGTCCGCGTCCATGATGTTGTTGTAGGACAGGGCCTTGCCCGAGAGCTGGGTGGCCGTGGCGATGCTCGCCTCACTGCCACCGCAGCGATGAAAGGACGCGGGCTGTGCAGGGTTCTCGCCGTAACGCAGCTCCTCTCCTGGGCCACCGTCGATGAGCAATGTGCGCGGGGGGACATGGCCCAGGCGCGTCTCGAACCAGCTGGCGATGGCGGCGTCATAGGACGCGGTGCAGGCGTAGGCCCGAGCGGCCAGATCGCGGCGCATGGCCCGGGCACCGTCTGCGTCGGAGGCCTCGGCAGCCAGGGCAGCCAGCACCTGTTCGTAGTCTGCCGGGTCGGTGACCACCCACACCGAGGCGTGGTTCTTCGCCGCGGAGCGGATCATGGCCGGGCCACCGATGTCGATGTTCTCGATGGCCGCCTGATCGCTCACGTCTGCTGCGGCCACGGTCTCGCGGAAGGCGTAGAGGTTGACCACCACCACATCGATGGGCGAGATGCCGTGAGCCTTCATGGAGGCCTGGTGGCCCCCGTCGTCACGGAGACCGAGCAGGCCACCATGCACCACCGGGTGCAAGGTCTTGAGCCGCCCGTCCATCATCTCGGGGAACCCCGTGGCCTCCGCCACGTCGGTCACTTCGAGGCCGGCGTCGCGCAAGACTGCCGCCGTGCCCCCGGTGGACAGCAGCTCGAAATCAGCCCGAGCCAAGCCCTCCGCAAAGGCGGCGATGCCCGTCTTGTCGGTCACCGACAACAACGCACGACGTCTCACTGTGGTCACTCCTCCTTGGCAGCGGCTGTCCCGCTGCGGCTTCTCAAATACGTCTCGATGAACAGCTTCAGGTCGCCATCCAGGACGCCCGCTGCGTTGCCCACTTCGAGGTTCGTGCGGTGGTCCTTGACCATCTGATAGGGCGCCAGCACGTAGGACCTGATCTGATGGCCCCAGCCGATATCCCCTTTGTCGCCAGCGATTCCAGCCATCTCGGCCTCTCGGTCGGCCTCGGCCTTGGCGTAGAGCTTCGCGCCCAGCATCTTCATCGCCGTCGAACGGTTCTTGTACTGGCTCCGTTCGCTCTGGCAAGCCACCACGATGCCCGTGGGCAGGTGCGTCAGGCGCACAGCCGAATCGGTCTTGTTGACGTGCTGACCGCCGGCCCCGCCCGCTCGGTAGGTGTCGACCCGCAGATCTTCGCTGCGAATCTCCGGAGCCTCTGCGTCGTCCATGACCGGCATGACTTCTACCGCAGCGAAGGAGGTCTGGCGACGATTCTGGCTGTCAAAGGGCGAGATGCGCACCAGCCGATGCACACCGGACTCAGCCTTCAGGTAGCCGTACGCAAAGGGCCCCTTGATCAGCAGGGTGGCCCACTTGATGCCCGCTTCTTCACCGTCGAGCCGGTCGAAGACCTCCATGGCGAAGCCCGAGCTCTCGGCCCAGCGGGCGTACATGCGCAGCAACATCTCGGCCCAGTCACAAGACTCGGTACCGCCCGCGCCAGCCTGCACGGAGATGTAGGTGTCCCGGTCGTCATACGGGCCGCCGAGCATGACCCTGAACTCCAAGGCCTCCATGGCTTCGGCTGCGGCGTCCGCCAGGGCCTCGACCTCTGCCCGACTCTCCTCGTTGTTGTCTTCGGCGACCAGTTCGACCATCAGGTCGAGTTCTTCGAGCTGGCCGTCGATGGACGACACCGGGTCGAGGGAGCCCTTCACCTTCTTCAACTCCGTGACGGTGACCTGGGCAGACTCCTGGTCATTCCAGAAGCCATCGCTGGCCATGATCTTCTCGAGCTCGGCGAGCCGGGCGCTCAGCGTCTCAGCGTCAAAGAGAGTCCTTGATCTGGTTCAGGCGGCGACGGATGTCGGTCGAGCGGTTGCGCGTGTCATCCAGTGACATCAGATCGGTCTCGGTGGGCCCGTGGGCGGTGAAACCGGGGATGATACCGAAACGTGTTCGCTGGTCGCCCGACTGAAACTCCCCCACCAGACCGACTCAGCGGCCGCGCTCCCGCTCGCCCTCTCAGGCGGGTCTCAATGTGCGGTTGGGCCGCAAGCGTTGCGGTGATCCCAGTTGCGTCGTCAGGATAAGCGACCCAACCGCACGACAGGAGAGAGCGTCGTTGGGAAGAGCCTCCCAACGCATCACTCCCTTCGACTGCCGCTCGCCTTCAGCTTGAGGGCTGCTCGAGATCTGCCAGATTTGTCACCGCTGCGACGATCTCGGATTCGCAGGCCAGGGCGCCCACACCGTCTTCTCCGCAGGCCAGGGTCTTGGCCACTGGCTTGACCAGGTGGCAGCGATCCTCCGCCATCAGCCGATCGAGATTCGCCTGCACCCAGGGGTTCTCCCACATGGCCGTGTTCATGGCCGGGGCCAGAACCAAGGGCACCCGGGACTCCGTGGCCAGCACCACGGTGGTGAGCAGGTTGTCAGCCATGCCGTGGGCCAGGCGGCCCATGGTGTTCGCGGTCAGGGGGGCCAGCAGCACCACGTCGGGCCAGCGAGCCAGGCGAATGTGGTCGATCTGGGAGTCGCCCTCCCAGAGAGATGTGGCCGCGGGGCGCCCCGAGAGAACCGAGAAGGAGAGGGGCGTCACGAAGCGGGTCGCCGATTCGGTGAGGATCACCTGCACCTCGTGGCCGTCATCCTGGAGTCGGCGCACGATCTCGCAGGCCTTGTACGCGGCGATACAGCCGGTCACTCCCAGGAGCACCTTCATCGATGGGCGGTGTCCCGTGTGGCCAAGCCCTCGACCGCTTTGAGAATCGCCGAGGCTACCGCGGACTTGCCGCCCCCATGGCCCGCAGTCTCGCCTGCACCGATCAACAGCACCTCGTGGTCATGCTCGTCCACCAGGGTCACGTCGTTGCTCACCACCAGGTCGAGACGGGCCCGAGTCAACAGCTGCCTCGCAAGCTCGACTCGCTCGTCGTAGGTGCGACCAGAGGTCAGCTTGAAGCCCACCAGCAGGGCCTCGGGAGCCAGGTCGCGCAGCCTGTCGATCAGTTTCGGCGCACGACGCAAGACCAACACGAGCTCATCCTGCGCCGAGCTGATCTTGCCAGCCGAACGGTCGGGGACGAAGTCGGAGACCGCCGCCGCGTGGAGCACCACATCGCAGCCAGCCACATGCTCATCGAGCAGCGCACCCAGCTCAGCAGTGCTGCCGAAGACCTGCCGGGTCAACTCCGCGCGAGGCGCCGCGGCAATCTGCCCGTGGAGCAGATGGACGTCGTGCCCGGCCGTGGCAAAGGCGTCCGCCAGACGTGCGCCCAGCCGGCCCGTGCTCGAGTTCGTCAACACCCGTACATCGTCCACGGGTTCGCGGGTTCCGCCTGCCGTCACCAGGACGCGCATGGGCTCTCCGTTACTTGACGACCGCGCCCGGATCGAGCGGCGAGGAGATCACCAGGTCATCCATGGTCCAGAGACCGTTGGCGGCGCTCCCCGGCCGGATGAACCTGACCTTGCCCAAGGACAGGGGGCCACTCAGTGGCAAGAGGCCGGAAGCGACCTGCGTGCCAAAGTCGTCTGTGACCGTCACCTGCCAGCTGTTCACGTTGAGCAGGCTGGCCCTGAGATTCACCCAGATCGAGATCGGGCCCATGGCGCCTGAGTCGGTCCCGCCACCATTGAGCGGCATGCTGACCCCGTCGACGATGAGCTTGCCTCCGTCATCGTCGTCGAAGATCAGATCGATCATGCCACCGCCGTTGTCATCGATCAGCGACACGACCAGATCGCTGATCGAGCCTGAGGGCGTGACGTCGAAGGTCAGGTCAATCTGGCCGTCGTAGGCAGGGTCGTCGAGAATGCCCGTCAACACGCCTGGCTGCTGAAAAGCGTTCTCGGCGATGTTCAGGATGCCGTCTCCGGCCCCGTCGACCGTCACGTCGAACACCCCTGGGGGGCCTTGAACGACGAAAACGCCACCCTTGGCCAGGAAATCAGCTGCATCGGTACCGCTCGCCTGATCGAAGTCCGCGATGAAGTGGATGTAGACCCGGCCAGCAAGGGACCATGCCGGAATCAGCAGGCAGGCCACGGCCAGAACCACGGCCAAACGACGCATGACGGGGGACTTCATGGTGGGAACGAGGAACCAGACGGGGAGAGCAACGTTCGGCAGACCGATGCCGAGGGGGCGTTGCAGAACACTATACCCCGGATGTCACCGAACGGAGTGTCTTCGCCAGAGCCCCTTGCAGCGACCGGCTCAACGGCTCCCATCGGCCCCATGGGGCTCTGTCGTTGATATTACGACAAGCCGAGCCGCTCAAGCATCTTGTAGAAACTGCGGACCGAGACGCCCAGTTCTCTGGCGGCGGCGGCCTTGTTGCCCTCGCTGCGGCCCAGGGCCTCCTGGATCTGGGCCCGCTCGAACGCGTCCATGCGCGCCTTCAAGGGTGTCCCGCTGTCGACCTGAGCAGCGGGGCTGGCCAGCTCGCCTCGGTGGTCACGGCCGAGCACACGACGCACCACCGCCGCTGAGAGGGTCGCGCCGTCTCGATCAAAGAGCAGCAGGGTGCGCACGAAGTTCTCGAGTTCGCGCACGTTGCCTGGCCAAGGCTGGGCTTCGAGCAACGCCAGCGCCTCCGCTTCGATGGTTCGGGGCGGTTGTCCATGTCGCTCCAGCAGATGGGGCATGAGCACGGCGATGTCTTCGGCACGCTCTCGCAACGGAGGCAGCTCGACCTGAGCCACCGCCAGGCGGAAGAACAGGTCCTCGCGGAACTCGCCACTGGAGACCATCTCTCCCAAGCGCCGGTGGGTGGCGCAGAGCACCCGCACATCGACCTGCTGCACAACCCGGCCGCCCACGGAGAGAAACTCGCCCTCTTGCAGCACGCGCAACAGGCGGCTCTGCACAGCCAGGCTCATGTCACCGATCTCATCAAGAAACAGGGTGCCCCCATCGGCCTGGGCAAAGAGTCCCTTGCGGTCTCTGTCGGCGCCGGTGAATGCGCCCTTCACCGCACCGAACAGCTCGCTCTCGATCAGCTGCTCCGGGATGGCCGCGCAGTTGATCGACAAGAAGTTCTTGGCCTTGCGGGATCCGTTGAAATGGATGGCCCGAGCCAGCAGCTCCTTGCCGGTCCCGCTCTCGCCGTGAATCACCACGGGGATGTCCGAGTCGGTGACCCTGTCGAGCAGGTCGAAGACCTCGTGCATGCGCGGGCTGCGACTGACGATGTTGCTGTAGTCGTAACGGAGCGCCAGGACCTGCCTGCTGGCGTCGAGAGATTCGAGGGTTTCTTGCAGCTCGGCCTCCCGTCGCTGCAGGCGTTCTTGCAGAGCGTCGTTCAGCCGAGCCACCTCTTCTCGCTTGCTGAGCAACTCCTTGTTCGACGCCTCGAGCCCCTCGCTCAACCTGGCGTTCTCAAGGGCGATGGCCGCCTGCTCGCCGAGGCGTGTCGACGTCTCGAGGTGGGCCTGAGTGAATCGCCCCACCACCTGCGGGTGGTCGAGATAGATGGCCCCCCGCACCCGCCCGCCGTGGACCAACGGCACGCAGAGAATGGACAGCAGCTTGAGCTCGGAGATGCTGGCCGCAGAAGAGATACGCTCGTCGTCAATGGCATTGGCCGTCAACAGTGCCTCGCCGGAGCGGACCACCTGCTGGGCCACCGAGTGGCTGACCTGAAACTGCGGATCGGCGATGGTCGACTCATCGATATTCCGTGCGGCGCGGAACTCTTCGGCCCGCCCTTCGATCAAGATCAAGAAGCCCCGGGAGGCGCCGGTGAGTTCGATGGCGCTGTCCACGATCAGGTCGAGCAACCTTTGCGTGTCCCGCTCATCCGTGAGCAGCTTGTTGATCTCGACCAGGCGCTCCAGATCTCGCATGCGCCCCGCCAAGACGGAGAGTCGCTCACCCTCATCGCCCGTGTCCATGGTCTGGAGCTGCGCCGAGAGCTCGGCCACGGCTTCGGCCGCGCCGCCTGGGCCAAAGACCGGCGCCAGGCCCTCTGCACGCTGCAGATCGTGTCGCGCCTGAGACAGCAACTCACCGGCCAGAACGATGTCGGGATCGTCTGCAGCGAGGAGCGACCCCAAGGTCTCCACGTCTGAGGCCAGTCTGGTGAGCAGTCCCTGCAGTTCGACCCAGCCGTCGGGCGTCTCACCCAGCATGGTCAGCCCCTGCTCCAGGTCGGCCGCGCCGTCCGCGGTCCGCCCCCCCTCCAGGCTCTGGGCCCCGCGCACGAACAACGCCTCGGCGAGCCATGGTCCGCGCTCCATGGAGGACACATCGAGAGTGGAGAGATCGTCGCCCCCCGCTTGCGCCGCCAGCGTGCGCGCCACCACGGCCTCCTTCTGAAGGTCGTGCTCTTTCGCCGCGGCGAGACCGGCCCGGGCGGCGGCCAAGGCTGGCTCAGGCTGCTCATCGAAGAGCGCCACACGGGCCGTGAGCAGATCGGCTTCTACAGACAGCAGCGGCGCAGAGACCTTCTCGAGCAAGCGGCGAGCCGCGGCCAGGTCACCCCGAGCCCCCTCGCCGCGCCCCTTGCGCAGACGCTGCTCGGCACGAGTGAGATGGACCACCGCCAGGCCACGGGCGTCCCGTAGTTCGTGGCGAATACGCAGGCTCTCTTCGAAGGAGGCCTCTGCTTCGTCGAGCAGCCCCCCCATGGCCAGGGCGTGCCCAGTGTTGTTCTGCACCATGGCTTCGATCACACGGTCGTGGATCCGTCTGGCGACCTGCAAGGCCCTGTCCAGGTGGTGCCGAGCCTTGTCGAGACGGCCCAGCAGGATCCATCCCGCGCCCAGGCTGTTGTGCACGGTGGCCACACCGAACAGGTTGCCCGCGTCTTCGGCGAGACGCACGGCGTCCTCTTGGATACCCAGCCCGCGCCGGCGCTCGCCCTTGTCTCGCACGGCCCTGCCGATGTTGTGAATCGGACTCCATAGCAAGGCCTCGTGGCCAAGGCTGCGGGCCATCTTCACTGCCCGCTCGAAGTACTGCACGGCCTTGTCGAACGCGCCCAGATCGAACTCGAGCAGACCGATGCGCTCGAGCAACGTCATGGTGCGCGTGGACAGCTGCTCCCCCTGTCGGCGCAGGGCTTCGCGCAGATCGCCGAGAGCCGCCTCGGGTTGGCCCAGGCCGTGCTGCACGCCACCGCGCAACTGCAAGGCCAGGACCGCTTCGTCGTCAGGCATGGCGGCCAGGTCCATGGCCTCAAGGCCAGGCAAGGCGTCGGTCAGATGCCCCTGCAGGGCCTGAATGCGCGCCTGCCGCAGATCGGCCCGGGAGCTGTCGCCCACGTCTTCTCTGGCGGCTTCCACGGCTCGGGCCGCCTCGTCATAGCGCGAGGCCCTGATCAGCACATCGGTCAGCTCGTAGTGCAGGTCTTCGCGCAGCTCGGGGTCACCGCACTGCTCGACGCCCCGTTGCAGAAGGGTCGCCGCCAGACCCACCCGGCCCGCACGACGCAGACTGGCCCCGCAGCGCAGCACGATCCCGCTTGTGGCGACGTCGAGGGCGGCGCTGTCGCCTCCCAGAAGCAGCTCGGCCAGAGCCGCTGCCAGGCGTTCGCCGGGTCGGTCGCCCTCAGCCAACAAGCACTGTGCCAGATGTGCTCGCCGCGTCGCAGGGACAGCAAGGCTTGGCCAGAGACTCCTGGCCAGGCGTTGGGTGGCGACCTCGAAGAGATCGTCGGGGTGGTCCCGCAAGCGAGTCAACAAGCCTCGGGACACCAAGGCCTCCAGAGCCTCGCTGACGTCTTCGCCCAACACCATGCCCAGATCGGCGTCACGCAACCCCTGCGGGCTGAGGCACAGCAGCTCGAGCAGTGCGCGTTGCAAATCAGAGAGAGGAGGAACGAACTCGGCGGCCTGAGCACTGCCGGCCAGGGGCCACGACGACGACAAGCAGGTCTCGTCGAGCTGGATGCCAGCGGGCCCCGCCTCGACCACCTGGCTCACCAACAGCTCTTCGAGACACTCGTCCAGCTGACTCCAGGACTCGGGAGGCAAGGCCCCCAACCGCTCACCCAGGAGCGGTCGCTCACCCAACCAATCGTTCACCACCGCCACCGCCTGCCCCGTCACCGGAGGATCGATGTCGACCACCGTCACCCCGGGCAGATCGGCCAGCTCAGCCGCCACCGCAGCGCGCTCGTCGCGGCCCGTCCCGTCGTCAGCCTCCCGGGAGCCGATGGCGAGGGTCAACGGGCGCAGACGCCCCAGGGACTCGGCCAGGGCCACGAACGAGCCGGGCCGTGAGGGCAGCTCGACCCGCCGACGCATGGCCAGAGCGTCATCGGGCTCGGCCACCGCCAGCGCCAGACTCGCCAAGCGAGCCAGCCCCTGGGCGAGCCCGGTGTCAGTCTGGGGAAAGAGATCGAGCCAGCCCTCTCCTCGGCTCAGGGCTGAGAGCTGAGCCTGGCGGCGGGCGTCCACCCTGGCGAAGGCCGCCGAGCGGGCGCCGGCGAGAGCCTCCCGGTAGAGACTGTCCCGCTCGGGGCCCGCTCCCAGGGGCAAAGACGCCAGAGCCAACCGGGCGCTCTGAGGGCGGCGGTCAGGATCGGGGTCGAGCAATCTGTCGATCAGGGCCACCACGGCGTCGTCGCCGATCTGCCGGCCTGCCTCTGCCGAGAGGCCAGAGAAGCCCGCACGCTCGGCGGCCAGCGCCTCGGCGTCTCCCCCACCGAAGAGAGGGCGCCGCCCCAGCACCTCTGCCAGAACCAGCCCGGCGGCCCAGAGATCGGAGGCCGGGGAGGCCTCGCTCCCTTGGAACAGCTCAGGGGCCATGGCCCGAGGTGTTCCGGCCAGATCGCCCGCGCCCGGGGGCGCAGACAGGCCGAAATCGAGGATCACGGGCCGCCCGGTCTGCACATCCACAAGGATGTTCTCTGCCTTCAAATCTCGGTGTAGCAAGCCCAGGTCGTGGATGGCGCCGAGAGCAGCCAGCAACCGGGCCGCGAGCCAGGCAGGGTCAGGGGCAGCGGTCCAGCTGACGGACCCGTCGAGCCGCTGGCCGCTGACGAACTCGGTGACCGTGAACAAACGTCCATCATCGGGCAGACGGCCTCCGTCAAGACAGCAAGCCAGGCCGGGATGGGCCAGCCCCAGCAGCTGCAGCTCGGCCAGCCCTCCCGCCTCGCCAAGCCCCGGTTCGTGCAGTTTGAGCACCAACTGACGGCCTGCACCATCGAGGCTACGAAAAACCGCAGAACCTGCTCCCGCTGAGAGCTGTTCTACGAGACGATACAAACCGACAGATTCGGGATAGGAGGTGGCCATGACCATTCACGATACGGGCCCGTCGCCCAGAATGGCATGGTCAGCCTGAGGACGACGTTTGGGGGATCAAAACACCATGTCACGCCTGCTCATCTGCGCCGCCCTGGCGCTCATCTGTGGCTCGGCCCGGGCCGACATCATCCATTACAAAGATGGCCGCAAGCTTGAGGGCGTCATCGTCGAACGCACCTCCTCCGAGGTCACCGTCGAGACGAGCTTCGGCACCATCGATGTGCCCCTGTCCAAGATCGATCACATCGAAGAGAAGCTGACCCTGGCTCAAGAGCTGGCTCAGCAGCGAGCCTCCGTCGACGACGGTGATGCGAACGCCCTCTACCAGCTGGCGCTCTGGGCGTCGGACAACAAGCTGCGCAAAGAGCACAAGGCCCTGCTGAACGAGGTCCTTGCGGCAGATCCCCAGCACCCCGGTGCGAACAGCGACATGGGACGGGTCGAGCTGGACGGGAAGTGGTACGAGCCCGCCGAACTCGAGCGCCATCTGGCATCAGTCGAGAAGGAGATGCTGGCGCAAGGCAAGCTCTTCCACGAAGGCGAGTGGCTGCCCGAAGCCGAGGTCATGGCCAGGCGGGGACTGGGCCTGTACGACGGCCAGTGGGTCCCACGGCGCGAGGCGGACATTCGCCTGGCGGTGGACGAGCTCGAGTCCATGGCCGACTGGCGCACCAGCGCCACCGCCGGCGAGTTCGTGACCATCTACTCCGACCTCGACGAAGACGCCCTCGACTTCCTGGTCAACGATCTCGATGCGGCCGTTCGCGACTTCGTCCGCCGCAGTCGAGCCACCGAGCCCTACCTGGGTCGCTTGACCAAGCGGCAGATCCCGGTGTACCTGCCGCCCGAACAGCGCCTGGCCCAGAACATGCTCAACGACGGCTTCCTGGCCAAGCGCTACTCGCTCCTGGCAGACACGCCCGAGCTCTGGGCCAACCGCCCGATCTTCGGCATGAACTGGCCCCAGGCCTTTCTGGTCGTGGTGGACGACGGGCGCCTGGACATCAACGGCGATCGGGACGAAGCGCGCCTGGGCTTTGTCAGCCACCTGCTGGGCGCCCTGTTGATCGACCGCTACAAGGGCACTCGTTCCTGTCCCGACTGGGTGGTCCTGGGCATCCAGACCTTCTACGAAGGGGTCACCAACTATCATTCGACCCTGACCCTCAGCCGCAACGATGTGAACAGCGAAGGCGAGCCCGTCGACCTCTGGCGCTCGGGCTGGGAGACGTTCGTCGATTGGCGAGATCAGCTCAAAGACCCCCAGAACTGGGGCACAGTACCCACCATGCGCCAGCTCATGCGCAGACCCAAAGAGCAGATGGACAGCCGAGACATCGCCGCCTGCTGGAGCCTGGTCTCGTTTCTGTTCGACCAGCACGAGACAGAGTTCTTCGACTACCTGAAGGCCTTTGACAGCGACCCCTTCAAGCTCGTGCAGGCCGAAGGCATGGCGGACGAACACGACCGGGCCTTCGCCGCCACCTTCGCCAACACCCAAGACGAGCTCGAAGACCAGTGGCAGAGCTGGGCCATGGCGCGGCCGGCCCATTTCCGGACGGACGCCCTCCGCCGCTAGTCCGACCTATTCGCGGAGTTCGTCGCGAGAGCGTGGTTGCGCCTTCGTGGCAAGGCGGAGGGCGCGATGGCACCGGAGGCGGGGTGCCACCCCGTTGAGGATGGCATCGTGGACTCCAACGCAGTCCACGAAGGCGCAACCACGTTCGCAGCAGGAGTCCGTGAATAAGTCGGACTAGGGCGGCGTTGGGAGAGGTA
>CAZIAK010000006.1:0-26345 GCA_964537035.1 uncultured Phycisphaerales bacterium
CCAGGCCCGTGAGCAGTCGCTCGTCAGGCCGCAGCTCCAGGCGGTGGCGCACCCCCACCATCAGCCAGGCCGCGGTGAGGATGGCGGTGATCGACGTGGCGCAGGCCAGGCCCAGCTCGCCGAACGGTCCCACGAGGACCAGGTCGAGCCCCACGTTCACCAGCACCATGGAGAGACCCACGCGCACGGGGAATCTCACGTCGCCGGTGGCGTAGCAGGCGCGGGTGAGCAGCATCACCGTGCCCGCGAAGGGGATGCCCAGGGCGTAACCGGCCAGGGCTCCTGCCGTCAGGCCTGCGCTGGCGGGGCCGAACTGTCCCCGCTCGAAGAGCAGGCTCACGATGGGGTGGGCGAGCAGGGCCAGGCCCACGGCGGCGGGCAAGGCGACGAGCAGGTTGCTGCGCAGGGCCAGCCCCGCGGTAGAGGCCACGCCGTGGCGGTCCTTGCGGGCCATGAGCCGGGCCATCATGGGGAAGACCGCGGTGACGATGGCCATGGTCACCAGACCCATGGGGAACTGCTGGATGCGCATGGCGAAGTAGAGGTGGGTGGTGCCGCCGGTGGGCAGCATGGTCCAGGCGATGGTGCGGTCGGCGAGCACGTTGATCTGGGCGGCGCCCATCCCCAGCAACATGGGGCCCATGGCAAGGCCCACAGCCCGCAGCTCCGGTCCCATGCGGGGGCGGGTGATGCGAAAGCCCATGCCCAGTGAGGCCAGCTTGGGCAGGTGCCAGACGAACTGCACCACCGCCGCCACCAGGATCGCGCAGACGATGATGAAGCCCTGAGCCTCGCGGGGGTCGTCGAGATCTGAGCCCGCCCCCCACACCGCCGCACCGATGATGCCCGTCAACCAGATCAGGTTGAGGATCACCGGAGCGAAGGCGGGGACCGCGAACTCTCCCAACGAGTTGAGCACCGCCATGAACTGGGCGATGACGCAGATGATGGCCAGGTAGGGCAGCAGCAGCTGGATGTACGACACGGTGAGCGCCGCCTTGCCCAGCTCATCCGGCCCCACCAGCCACTCGAACCAGCTCTCTGGCACCGCCCCCACCAGCACGATCAGCACGGCTGCCAGGACCGCGAGGCCCAGCCCCAGCCCCGAGATCACCTGGTTGGCCACCTGCCGGGCCCGATCCTTGCCGTCTTCTTCGAGCGCCTTGGTGAACACCGGCACGAAGGCCGAGCTCAAGGCACCCTCGCCAAACAGCCGTCGAAACGCGTTGGGGACGGTCCAGGCATAGGTCAGCGCGTCGTTGACCACCCCGGCCCCCAGCACGTGGGCCATGGCCGCGTCGCGCAGAAGGCCCACCACTCGCGAGACGAGGGTCATCACCGACACGGTGCGCGCGGAGCGCAAGAAACCACGATCAGCGCTGGGCGACATGGCCGCTCACACTATCCGACGAGGCACCCCGGTCACAGGGCAAGCACCGTTAGTCCGCCGAGGCTTCCCTCCGGCTCAACTCCAGCAGCAGCCAGCGCTCCTCATCCTGGAGGTTGTAGACGCCTTGATGCTCTTCCCAAGGCAGCAGGGTCCTCATCTTATGCACCAGACCGCCGCCAAGATCCTCGGACCGCGACGCCATCATGAGCCCGTGTGACTCCCACTTCGTGCCGTCGTCGCCGGGCTCCAGGCGTTTCATCTCGTCGCGATGGACAAACTCATCCTCGTCCTGGAGCCCCATCTCGAACCAACGATTGACTGCATCGAGCGCCAGTGCAGACGCCCGTCTCGAGAGCTTTACCTTCGCCAAGGTGAGCTCATCGTCCGAAGCATCGGCGTACCAATCCTCGAAGAACTCATTGGCTACATACATGCGGTGCGTATTGTCACCACGCAGCACGTGGGGCACGAAATCGACAAATTCCACGGCGGTCAAAGAGCCCGCCATAACCTCCGTCGCATCACCCGCGGGCCCAGGCTCAATCTCCAGAAGGGGGATCGGTTCCGTCCCGCCGAAGAACTCCACAAACGGCTCCACGCCAGGGAAAGTCTCCGCCCCTGGTACCAACGGGCCGCGGGCTGCATCAGCATGGACTTCGAGCGACGGGGTTTCTTCGACCTTCAGGCCATGCCCCTCAGAGAGTTGATTGACCAACCAAAGCATGGGGAGCAAGAGAACAACGGCCACCAGCAAGATCTGCCGGCGCCCACCCGATGTGACGTGTTGCTCTCTCATGGTCTGTCTCCGGAGCGCCGTGGGCTGGGCCGTGCGACGGCCAGTCAAGGACAGTCAATGCACTCGCACTGGACCCAGCCCCATACCGGACCACCGGGACAACCGCCGAAACGGTAGGTGAACTTGTCACCACACGGTAACTCAACCGCACCTGTCGTCGTAACAGTGTGGATCGGTCCACAAGTGATACTGGCCGTAGCATTATAGGTGCAGGGACTGCAATCCGAAGAGGAGAACCCGGGGGGAGATCGCCTGCGTCACTCAGGCCGTCTGAGCGGCCGCGCCCTCTTTCAGGTTCGTCTCGGCGATCTGCTGGGCCGCGGCGTGGGTGGTGATGCCCTGAGCCTTGGCCGTGGCGAAGATCTCGACCAGCGCCTCGTGGATGTTGTCGATCTTCTTCGAGGCCCGCGCCTCGTCGAAGCCGCCCTCGTCGAACTCGATGCTGACATTGATGATGCCGCCAGCGTTGAGCACGTAGTCGGGTGTGTAGAGGATGCCCCGGTCGAGCAACTGCTGCGCGTGGACGTTCTCATCGAGCAGCTGGTTGTTCGCCGCGCCAGCGACGACCTTGCACTTGAGCCGGGGGATGGTGTCGTCGTTGAGGGTGGCGCCCAGGGCGCAGGGGGCGTAGATGTCGCAGTCGACGTCGTAGATGGCGTCAGGCTCGACCACCGTGGCACCCAGCTCGGCCACTGCCCGGTCGAGGTTGGCCTGGTTCACGTCACAGACGACCAGCTTGGCACCCTCGTCGACCAGGAACTTGCCCAGGATCATGCCCACAGAGCCCGTGCCTTGCAGGGCCACGACCTTGCCGTTCAGGTCTTCGCTGCCGAAGGCGGCGCCCACGGCGGCCTTGAGACCCACGAAGCAGCCTCGAGCCGTGGCGGGGCTGGGGTTGCCAGAACCACCCAGATCGGCGGGCAGGCCCGTGACGTGGCTGGTCTCCTTGCGCACCTCGAGCAAGTCGGCGATGCCCACGTTGACGTCTTCTGCGGTGGTGTACTTGCCCTCGAAGCTCTCGACGAAGCGGCCCATGGCCTGGAACAGCTCGGGTGTCTTGGCCGAGGCCGGAGCGATGATCACGGACTTGCCGCCACCCAGGCCGGTGCGAGCCACAGACGACTTGAAGGTCATGCCTCGGGAGAGGCGCAACACATCGGTCAGGGCCGCGTCCTCACTGTCGTAGGCCCAGAGCCGCATTCCGCCCAGGGCTGGGCCCAAGGTGCTGTCGTGCACGGCGATGAAGGCCAGAAGGCCAGACTCGGGGTCTTCCGCGCGGGCGACCTTTTCCCAGCCGGCTTTCTCGATGAGGGTGATCTTCAATGCTCAAACTCCTGGGGTGTGTAGCCCGCCGAAACGTCTGTGGCGTGTGTCCTGAGGTCCCTTTTGACCTCTCGGTCGCCTGCGACGGGCGAGGGAGTTTAGCATCGAAAGAGCCTTCCTGGCCAGAGCGAACGCCCATCCGCCACATGTCGTCTGCCATTTCGGCAGCGCTCAGACGAGGCTCCAGGGCAGGCTCCACAAGCGAGCTTCAAACGCCCCACGGGACACCATCATCCGACGGTTTCCGGGGCCAGGTTCCATACACAGTTCAGCCACTTCCCAGGATCATGGCGGGGCTGACACTTGACCCTCACCATCTACACAGCTAAGGATGCTGGCCCTCTCCAGCATCGACCCGACTCCAGCGGATGTGCTCTAAGCCGTGGCCAAACAACTAGTTATCGTCGAGTCGCCAGCCAAGGCGAAGACCATCGGCAAGTTTCTGGGCAAGGACTTCACGGTCAAAGCCTCCATGGGACATGTCCGTGACCTGCCAAAGAGCGGGCTGGGAATCGACGTCGAGAACGACTTCGAGACCTCCTGGGAAGAGATCAAAGACCGGGCCAAGGTGCTCGACGATCTCCGTGCCCGGGCCAAGAAGGCCGACACCATCTACCTGGCCACTGACCAAGACCGCGAGGGTGAGGCCATCGCCTGGCATCTGGTGGCCGCGCTGATAGGCGACCGCTCCGGTGACAACGCTCCCTCGATTCGCCGAGTGGTCTTTCATGAGATCACGGAACCGGCCATCCGAGAGGCTTTCGAGACGGCCGGCGAGCTCGACCAGAACGCCGTGGATGCCTACCGCACTCGACGCATTCTCGATCGTCTGCTGGGCTATCAGCTGTCACCCTTGCTCTGGAAGAAGCTCTCCCGAGGGCTCTCCGCGGGGCGTGTGCAGTCCGTGGCCGTCCGCGTCGTGGTGGAACGCGAGGTCGAGATCCGCAACTTCGTGCCCGACGAATACTGGAACCTGGGCGCGCGCTTCGGCAGCGAAGACGAGGGCTTCCGGGCCGAATTCGTCAGGCTCGACGGCGAGAAGCGCAAGCTGCTCACGGCCTCTGACACGCTGGAGGCCATGCAGAGGGTTGACCCCGCCGCTGCTGGCCCTCAAGGGGGCATGGACGAGGCGGGCACCGCCGAGAGCCTCCCCGACCTGGCCGAGTGCGGGCCGTTCACCATCACGGCGCTGAACAGCCAGGCCAAGAGCGATCGGGCCAAGCCGCCCTTCATTACCAGCACGTTGCAGCAGGCGGCGTCGAGCTGGCACGGCTTCGCGGCCCGGCGCACCATGCGCATCGCCCAGCAGCTCTATGAAGGCATGGAGATCCCCGGCGAAGGCGCGGCCGGTCTGATCACCTATATGAGGACCGACTCGTTCAACCTGTCCAGCCTGGCTCGTCAGGCTGCGGCCAAGCTGATCCCCAAGCTGTTCGGCGAGCAGTACCTGCCCGAAAAGCCCAACGCGTTCAAGAGCAAGAAGGGCGCCCAGGAGGCTCACGAGGCCATCCGGCCCACGGACCCCCGCCGTACACCTGAAGACCTGCGGTCGGTGCTCAAACCCGAACAATGGAAGCTCTACGACCTCATCTGGCGGCGCTTCATGGCCAGCCAGATGGCTCCCGCTCGTTACGCCGTGACCACGGTCGAGTTCAGCCGTGGCGGCGCGGCCTTCGAGGCCTCTGGACGGGTCACGCTGTTCGAGGGCTACACCAAGGTCTTCGGACGGGACCGCAACGCCGACCAGCAGCTGCCCGAGATGGTCGAGGGGCAAGAGCTGAACGCCGACGCCCTGCTGCCCAGCAGGCACTTCACCAAGCCGCCCCGGCGCTTCTCTGAGGCCTCGCTGGTCCGTGCCCTCGAGAAGCACGGCATCGGGCGACCGTCTACCTACGCGTCGATCCTCTCGACCATTGTCGATCGCAAGTATGTCGACAACGGCGAAGAGGCCGCAGAGGACGAGGCCCGGCACCGGATGGTTGCTGGCGAGCCCGACCCCGAGCCCGAGGTGCCGGAGAACGACGACGACGAGGCGGTCAACGGCGGCCCTCCCAACAAGAAGCGCTCGCGGGCCTTCTACGCGACCCATCTGGGCGAGGTGGTCACCAACCTGCTGATCCCCTTCTTCGATCGCATCGTGAACACCGAGTTCACCGCGCGCATGGAGTCCGAGCTGGACCGCATCGCCGAGGGCGAAGTGCCCTGGAAGGAAGTGGTCGAGGGCTTCTACGGACGCTTCTCCAAAGACCTGGAGAACGCCACCGAGAACATGGAGCCCTACTGGGAGAAGCCCCTGCTGCTCGACGAGCTGCGCTGCGGCAAGGTCCCAGAAGACGGTGGCCCGGCCTGCGAGGCACCCATGGCGGTGTTGTTCAACCGCTTCGGCACCTACCTGGGCTGTTCCCGCTACCCCGACTGCCGCAACATCCTGACCCTCACCGGGCGGGCCCGCGCGGCTGCAGAGCTCACCGAGCACACCTGCCGGCAGAAGAACGACAAGGGTGAGGTGTGTGGGCGGCAGATGGAGCGCAAGGTCAACCGCTGGGGCAGCGCGTTCCTGGCCTGCACCGGGTTCAAGAAGCACGGCTGCAAGGGCTCGGTGTCCCTGAGCAAGGCGGGCGAACCGCTGTGGCCCGCCGAGACCGACGTGCCCTGCCCGGACTGCGGGGCCGAGCTGGTGATCAAGCGCAGCCGGCGGGGCAAGTTCTTGGCCTGCCCGCGCTTTCCCAAGTGTCGCGGCACCCTGAGCCTGCCCGCTTGCAGCCACACCTCTTCGAGGGGCAAGGAGTGCGGCAAGCCCATGACAGAGCCCGTCAGCGGGGGCAAGCTGGCCTGCAAGCTGCATCCCGCCACCAAGAAGAAGCCGCCCCAGCGCAAGAAGAGCGACGAGGAGGGAGCTGACAAGAAGGCAGCTCCCAAGAAGGCTGCTGCGAAGAAGAAGGTGACCAAAAAGAAGGTGACCAATAAGAAGGTCGCCAAGAAGAAGGCCACGACCAAGAAAGCTGCGGCGAAGAAGCCCTCGGCGAGCTGATGGCGGGTGCGCCCGTGACCGCGGGGACGATACACTGCCTCGGTCCACCATCCGACTGAGCACCGCCCGATGACTTCACTGCTGATCAGCCTGATCCTCACCGTTGTCGTCCTGGCGGTGGTCATCTGGTCTGGCGCCAGCCGCCGCCGCTCCCTGCACTATGGTGCGGTGGCCTCGCTGTTCGGGGCCTTGACCTGGGCCATCTACGAAGCCGAGACCTTCGGCCGCGGTCTGGTCTTCGAAGGGGCGGCCGAGGTGGTCAAGCAGATCCACTTCGCTGGCGTGGCCATCGTCTTCCTGGCCATCCCCGTGCTGCTGGTCACAGGCGTCCGCTTGGCCAAAGACGACTCCATGCGGCCCATGCACCTGAGCGTGGCCAAGTTCTTCGTGGCCACGGTGGTGATCACCTGTGCCCTGGGCACGGCCATGACCATCATGGCTGAACCCCTGGCGCCATGATCGGTCTCGCCGTAACCCCTCCGTCTCTCCCCCCACGGGCGACCTGAGTCGGTGACGTCGTTTCGCTTCGTCCACGCCGCTGACATCCACCTCGATAGCCCGCTGATTGGCCTGGAGCGTTACGAGGGCGCACCTGTTGAGCGGCTGAGGATCGCGACCCGCGACGCCTTCGCGAACCTGGTCACCCTGTGCTGCGAACAAGAGGTCGACTTTCTGCTCATCGCCGGCGACCTGTACGACGGAGGCTGGAAGGACTTCAACACCGGGCTGTTCTTCGCCCAACAGATGCACCGGCTCGGCTCGCAGCAGATCCCGGTGTTCATTGTGCGCGGTAATCACGATGCCCAGAGCACGATGACGAAGCACCTGTCCTTGCCAGCGAACGTGGTGCAGTTTGACAGCTCGGCTGCTCACACGCACCGGCTCGACGCGCTCGACGTGGCCATTCACGGCCGCAGCTACGCCACCCGCGAAGTGACAGACGATCTGTCCATCGACTATCCCGAGCCCCTCCCCGGTGGCTTCAACATCGGCCTGCTGCACACCAGCGCCGATGGCCGAGAAGGGCACGAGCCTTACGCCCCCTGTCACCCCGAGGCGCTCGTGGCCAAGGGCTATGACTACTGGGCCCTGGGACACGTTCATCAGCGAGAGGTGCTCCACGAGAATCCCTGGGTGCTGTTTCCTGGCAACCTGCAGGGCCGCCACGCACGGGAGACCGGCGCCAAAGGCTGCACCGTGGTTGACGTGGTCGACGGCGCGGTCTCCCACATCGAAGCGGTGCCGCTCGACGTGGTGCGCTGGTCTCGACGGCGGATCGACCTCGCCGACACCAGCTCTTGCGACGCCATGCTCGATCTCTTCGCACAGGTGGTGACCGACGAGGTCGCCCAGGCCGATGATCGGTTGCTGGCCCTGCGCCTCGAGTTTCACGGCAGCACCGCGGCCCACGGTGAGTTGGTTCACGACACCGAGCGCTGGATCAACGAGATACGCCAACGGGCCATGGAGGTCGCGGACGACAACGTGTGGATCGAGAAGGTGCGCTTCCGCACACGCCCCGTCGTCTCCATGAAGCAGCTGCGCGAGCGAGAGGATCCCCTGGGCGAGCTGCTCCGCGGCCTCGACGATCTGCGCCACGACCCACAGGCCGTCGCCGATCTGGCGCCCGTGTTCGACGAGCTGCTGCAGAAGCTGCCCCATCAGGCGCGCAGCGGCCCCGAGAGCGTTGACCTGAGCGACGGCCACACCCTGTGCCAGTTGATCGACGACGTGGAGAGCCTGCTGGTGCCCGAGCTGCTCGCAGAGAACGAAGGGTCAGGCGGCCCCCTCGGCAAGGAGCTGCCGTGAGGATCCGCCGCCTCGACCTGCAGGCCTTCGGCCCGTTCACCGAACGCACCTTGACCATGGAGGCGGCGCCCGGCTCGGTGCAGATCTTGTTGGGCCGCAACGGCGCGGGCAAGAGCAGCTCACTGCGGGCCTTGTCGGCGCTGCTCTTCGGGTTTCCACACAACACGCCCGACGCATGGCTGCACGAGAACCGCAAGCTGCGCCTGGGAGCCCTGCTCGAAGGAGACGACGGAGACACTCTTGAGATCGTGCGCAACAAGGGGCGCAAGGACACCCTGCGAGACCCGGACGGCAAGGTCATCCCCGAGGCTGAGCTGGAGCAACTGCTTGGCGGCATGCATGGAGAGCTGTACGCCACCCTGTTCGCCCTCGACCACGTGCGGCTCCGTGAGGCTGGGCAGCAGCTCGTCAGCGGTGGCGAGGACCTGGGCGAGAGTCTGTTCGGCGCGGGCATGGGGCGGGACGTGCACCAGTTGCTCGCGCGATTACGGGCCAACGCCGACGGTCTGTTTCTGCCCCGGGGCAAGACGCCGTCGCTCAACGCGGCCATCAGCGCCTTCAAGAAAGCCCACGCCACGGCGAACAAGGCCCAGCTCCAGCCAGCCAGCTGGCGCAGGGCCAAGGACGAAGAGGCTCGCTTGCTCAGTGAGCGGGACGAGCTGGGAAGGTCGCTCAAAGCACTGCAAAAGCAGCGTGAAAGGCTCGTCCGACTGAGTCAGGTGCTGCCCCTGCTCGCGAGATTCGACGAGCTGAAGCGACAGCGGAGCGGGCTGGGTGATCCGATCTTGCTGCCTGCGGAAGCGAGCGCTGCGCGGGTGGCGGTCATGGACCGCCTGCGCCTCGGAGAGGCCACGCTCGCTCAGCTCGACAAACGCATCGACGAGCTCGCCGCGGGACTCAGCGACGATGCGTCCCGCAACGAACTGCTGATCCATGGCGACCAGATCAAGGCGTTGTTCAAGCGCCTGGGCGCACAACAGGAAGCCAGCGCAGATCGTGTGGGCCTCTGTGCCCGCATCGCCGCCTTGAGGAGCGAGGCGCAGTCGGCGCATGCGAACAACGACAGCGCTGGCGAGATGGAACCGGGCAGGCAGCCCCGCCTGCGCAAACTGATCTCCCAGCAACAACTGCTCGAGGAACAGCTGGCCAGCTCGTCATCAGCCAGCTTGTCGGCCACCAGCAAACTCGCGCGCCTCACCGAGCAGCTCGACGGGCTGGGTGAACTTCCTCACGACGCCACTCTTCGCGCAGCCGTTCACGCAGTGAAGGCCGAAGGTGACCTGCCTCGACAACAGACAGAGGCCGCCGCGCGGGTCACCCGTTGTCGAGCCACCGCCGCCGAACAGCTGGCGCGCCTGGGGCTATGGACCGGCTCGCTGGACGACGTTCAGGGGTTGCCCTGTCCCACACACGAGACCGTCGACCGTTTCGACGGTCGCTGGTTGCAGCTCCAGCGGGACGAGACAGCACTCGACACCAGCGAGCAGAACCTGGCGCTGAAACAGGCCCGCGTGGATGACGAGCTGGCCTCCCTTGAGAAGCAAGGACAGGTGCCTAGCGAGGAGGCGCTGCAAGCCGCACGGGCCCGGCGAGACCAGGGTTGGGCCCTCGTCCAACGGGCTTGGCTGGACGGACAGGACATCGACCGCGCACTGGCCGCTCACCTCGAGAGCGGGCCGGGCCGCAACCCCAGCCATCGCGAGCTGGCCGTTGACGTGGGCGCAGGCATTGAAGACTCAGACCAAGCCGCGGACCGGCTGCGCCTGTCCAGCGAGCAGGGTGCTCTGCTCGCTCGGCTCGAAGAGGAGCACCGGGAGCTGGCCGAACAGCAAGCCCAGCACAGCGAGCAACGCACGGCCATCACAGCTGCCAAGGAACAACTCGTCGCAGAGTGGTCCGAGCAGTGGACTCCAGCAAGCATCAAGCCCCTGCCTCCCGGCGAGATGCGCCCATGGCTTGAACGGCTGTCCGGGCTCCGCGAAGCGTTGGACGATCTGCACCAGGCAGAAGACGCCGATGGTCTGCTCTCTGAGCGCATGGCACAGCACGTGCAACAGCTGCGGCGTGGGCTGGCAGACGTGGCCGACCATGATGCTCCGGGCGCCACCCGTGACGACGGGCACGGGGTCATCGAGACCGCCGAGGCCGCCGACCTCGCCTCGTGCTTCGAGACCGCCTCAGCCAAGCTGGCCAACCTTGAAGCCACACAAGAAGAGGCCCGCCGGCTCGGTCAACGCCAGGAGCAGCTGGCGGACGCGCTCTTCCTGGCTCAGCTCACAGAGAAGGAGAACCAGGCCAAGCTCAAGCTCTGGCAGGAGAACTGGTCCGCCGCCCTCAACGGCCTGCCCCTCCGAGAGGGTGTGACCACCGACGAGGTCGAGGCGTTCCTTGATGCTCAGGTCGCCTTGGCCAAGCAAGTTCAGGGCCTGCGCGACCTCACTGCCCGTGTCGCTGGCATCGATCAGGCCCAGCAGCGCTTCGAAGCGGACACGTTCTTGCTGGTAGAGCGTTGCGCAGCCGACCTGAAAGACGCCGACGCAGAGAGCGCCGCAGAAGAGCTGGCCAAGAGCTTGGCCGCCGCCGAGTCAGCCCAGGTCTTGCGGGACCGGGACGACGGACTGCTGGTGAAGTGCCGCGAAGAGCGGGACGAGTGCGAGACCCGACTGGCGGCTGACCGGGTGCTCCGTGACGACTTGCTCAGGTCGGCCAACTGCCAGACCGTCGAGGAGCTCATCGCCGCAGAGGAGCGCTCCGAGCTGGCTCGACGTCTGGATGGCCGCCTGGCGGAGTCCCGCGAAGAGGTGGTCACGGTGGGTGGCGCCACCGATCTCGAGTCGCTACGGGCAGACGTGGCTGGTCTCGATCCGGACGCCCTGCCCGGTGACATCGAGCTCCTGGCCCAAGAAGTCGAGCAGTTGTCCGAGAAGCATGGGCAGGCCGCCCAGGCGGTCGGCGCTCAGACCGAGGTCGTCAAGGGGCTCGACCAGGGTGCACTGGCCGCCGAAGCGGCAGCCGTGGCAGAGAACGAGCTGGCCTCAGTGCGCCAGCTGACCATGGCCTTCGCTCGCCAGCACCTGGCCGCGCACCTCCTGGAGCGGGAGATCCAGCGCTACCGCCAAGCCAACCAGGGCCCCCTGCTCGACCGGGCCGGCCAGCTGTTCCGACGCCTGACCGCCGAGCACTTCTGCGACCTCACCGTGGCCTACGACGACGACGGCAAGCCCTCACTGGTCTGCATCCGGGACGACGAGCGCGAGGTCGATCCCCCGCAACTCAGCGAAGGCGAGGCGGACCAGCTCTACCTGGCCCTGCGCATCGCCAGCCTGGAACGCCACCTCCAACGCAACACCCCTCTGCCCTTCGTGGCCGACGACCTTTTCGTCAGCTTCGACGACGCCCGAGCAGAGGCCGGTCTGGAAGTCCTGGGCGACCTGGCCCAGCAGACCCAGGTCATCTTCTTCACCCACCACGCCCGCCTTGCAGAGATCGCCCAACAGACCCTGGGCCCAGACCGCGTAGAACTCTTCGAGCTCTAGTCAGCGCCACCGATCGACGGGCCTGCGATGCGCCAGTTGGCCCTGCTTCTCGGCTGAATGGCCGGCGACAGTGGCCTTCGGGGTGTTCGCCCCCTCCTGCGCAGCTCACGCGACAGGCCCCGGCCACGCACGACAACCTACAGCAGGGAGTTTGAGACCCAGCCAGCAAGGTCATCAAAGCCGAAGCAGTAGTACACCACCGCCACCGCGAGCACAGCCAGGCTCGTGTGTCCCAGGAAGGCCATGACGCCTTTGGAGGGGAAGCCCGCCACTCGCTCGTCGTGGTCGCCGCGGAGGAACAGGGCCCGCACGATCTTGAAGTAGTAGAACAGCGCCACCACCGCGTTGAGAGCGGCGACGACGGCGAGCCAGTAGAGGCCCACGTCGAGGGCGGCGTTGAACAGCCAGAGCTTGCCCACGAATCCGGCGGTGGGCGGCAGGCCCACGAGGGAGACCAGGAACACCACCAGGAAGGCGGAGGTCCAGGGGGCAGACCAGGCCAGGCCGGCGTAGTCGTCGGTGTCCTCGGCGCCGAAGCGGTTGCTCAGGGACATCGCGCAACCGAAGGCGCCCAGGGTGCCCAGGTAGTAGGTGGCCATGTAGAAGAGCGTGGCGTCCATGCCCACAGCCACCGCGTCAGACGTGGTGCCGCTGGTCATCACGGCCACGCCCATGAGCAGGTAACCCGCGTGGGCCACGGACGAGTAGGCCAGCAGGCGCTTCACGTTGCGCTGCAGAACCGCCGTGACGTTGCCGTAGGTCATGGTGACCGCGGAGAGGACGGCCAGCACGTAGCCCAGGCGTTCGACCCAGGCCGGGTTCACCGCCTCGCCCAGGTACACGCCGTGGACAAAGCGCAACAGCACCGCGAAGCCAGCCGACTTCGAGGCCACGGCCAGGAAGGTGGTCACCGGCGTGGGCGCGCCCTCGTAGACGTCGGGCGCCCAGAAGTGGAAGGGCACGATGGCGACCTTGAAGCCGAAACCCACCAGCACCAGCACCGACGAGAACAGCACGGCCATCTGCTGGTTGTAGCTCTCGGCATTCCAGACCTGGGACACAGCCTGGCCAATCTCGGCCATGTTGAGTGAACCCGACAGCCCGTAGAGCAGGCTGAAGCCGAAGGTCATCAGGGCGGACGCCACGGCGCCATACACCAGATACTTGAGCGCGGCCTCTGACGAACGCCGCTCCTTGCGCTGCCAGCCAGCGAGCAGGTACGAGTTCAGGGACAACATCTCCATGCTCAGCAGCAGCATGATCAGGTTGTCCGTGTTGACCAACAGGCAGGCGCCAAGGGCGGTACCCAGGAACATGGGCACGAACTCGTTGCGCGTGCTGTCCTCGGCCCCTCTGAAGAGCAGGGTGTGCAGCAGGAGCACCCCCGTGCCGCCAATGATCAGGGTGCGGAAGAACGTCCCGTAACCATCATTGGTGAGCACGCCGAAGGCTCGCTCGCCCGTACCCACCGCGGGGTCGAACAGTGAGTACAGGGCCAGGCCCGTGCCCACCATGCCGATCACGGTGACGAGCACCTTGGCCCGTCGACCGAAGACCAGATCAACGATGATCGCGGTCACGATCGCCACCAGCAGCCAGATCTCCGGGCCAATGGTGGTCAGGTCAGCGAGCATGTCAGCTGAAAGCCAAGAGGACATGGTGATCTCCGCGGGCGGGCGGCTCGTCGGTTAGACGAACAGCTGCCGGAGGGCCTCAAGGGTCGCGTCCATGTGCCCGAGCAGCAGCATGGGAGCCACGCCGAACACAATACAGAGGATGGCCAGGGGCGCCATGGTGAAGACCTCGCGAGCTGTGACGTCCGGGAAGTCCTTGTACTTCTCGTTGAGCGGCCCGAGGAAGACCCGCTGCAGCGTCCAGAGCAGGAACGCGGCGGTGATCACGATGCCGAGCACGGCGATCGAGGTCAGCACCGGATAGACCTCCCAGGCTCCCACCAAGACCAAGAACTCCGAGACGAAGCCACTCATGCCTGGCAAGCCCAGGGCGGCGAAGAAGCCCAAGGTGGTGATGCCCGTGTAGACCGGCGCCACGGAGGCCAGACCGCCGAAGCCCTCGATCTCGCGGTGATGGGCCCGCTCGTAGGCCACGCCGACGAGCAGGAAGAGCAGGGCCGAACTGGTGCCGTGGGTGAACATCTGCATGGCCGCGCCGTTCAAGCCGGCGCTGGTGAACGCGGAGGCGCCCAGCAACACGTAGCCCATGTGGCTCACGGACGAGTAGGCCACCAGGCGCTTGAAGTCGGTCTGAGCCATGGCCACGAGGGCCCCGTAGACGATCGACACCACGCCGATCACCGCGCCGATGTCAGCGAAGCCGATGGCGGTCTCTGGGAACATGCCCAGGTTGATGCGCAGGATGCCGTAGCAGCCAAGCTTCAGCAGAATGCCCGCCAGCACCATGGAAATCGACGTGGGTGCCTCGACGTGAGCGTCGGGCAGCCAGGTGTGGAAGGGCACGATGGGCACCTTGATGGCGAAGCCGACGAAGAAGGCCACGAAGACCCAGTTCATGAAGGGCCAGCCAAAGATCTCGCCGCCGTTGACCAGGTTGCCACCGGTGATCGTCCCGTTGTGCACCAGCTCTGTGAGCACGGGGATCGAGAACGGGTTGGGCACCGAATCTTTCACGCACAGGTAGAGCGCGACGATGGCCAGCAGCATGAGCACCGAACCGGCCAAGGTGTAGAGGAAGAACTTGATCGCCGCGTACTCGCGCCGAGCGCCACCCCAGATGCCGATGAGGAAGTACATCGGCAGGAGCATGATCTCCCAGAACACGTAGAACAGGAACAGGTCCTGGCTGACGAAGACGCCCAGGATGCCCATCTCGAGCAGGAGCAGCAGGAGCATGAAGCCCTTGACGCCCTTCTCGATGGACCACGAGGCGAACGGCGCGATGAACAGCAGCAGCGCCGTGAGCCAGATCAGCGGGACCGACAGGCCGTCCACGCCGAGGTGGTACTGAACGCCCAGCGCTTCGATCCAGTCGTGCTGGACGACGAACTGATAGCCGGCGCTTGCCGTATCGAAGTCCAGCCAGAGCTTGGTGGCGAGGAAGAGCGGGATCGCCGTCGCTGCGCAAGCCAAGGTCCGAATGGCGTCTTTTCGTTCTGCCGGAACGAGCAGGATCGCCAGACAGCCGACCAGCGGCGAAAAGGTGATGAGAGTGAGGATGTCGTCCATCTCGGTTCCCTAGTTTCCTCGAGCCAATGCCGCCACCAGGGCGAGCACGCCGAGCACGGTCCAGGTCAGGTAGTTGGTTGCGTTTCCGGACTGCCACAAACGTGTGCAACCGGAGAGAAAGCGGACCAGCCAGCGCCAGAAGTTCACGGCGCCGTCGATCACGTAGGCGTCGAACAGCCCTGACAAGAACGCCAGGAAGCGGGTCAAGAGGCCCATGCCGTTGACGATGCCGTCGACCACGGTGCGGTCCCACCAAGAGCAGACTCGCGTCCAGCGCTTGAGGTTCTCGACCACGCCCTGGTTGTAGGCGTCGTCGAAGTAGTACTTGTTGCTGATGATCTTGTGCATGGGGCCGAACTTCGCCGACACCTCTGCGGGGTCGGTGGCCTTCGTCAGGTACATGCGCCGGGCGAGAACAAAGCCCGCGATGATCGAGAGCAGGGACACGCCGATGGCCCAGTAGTGCACGCTGTGCAGGGCGTGGGCCATGTGCTCGGCCTCGTGGTGCACGTCGAGGTGCAGACCGGCCGCCGCAGCAGACTCAGGGTGCGCCACCACGCTGTTGAACCAGAGCGTGTCCGTTTCGGGCAGCGGGTTGTTCGTGCCACCACCGAGGAGACCGAAGCCCGCCAGGATGATCAGCGGCACGGCCATCAAGGCCGGGGACTCGTGGGCGTGGTCGTAGCGCTTCTGATCTCCGGGCTGACCGAAGAAAGTCAGGAAGATCAGGCGGAACATGTAGAAGGTGGTCATGAACGCGCCCACCGCACCGAACAGAATCGGCACGAAGCGCGCGGAGGCCAGGTCGAGGGTCCACCAGGCCATGGCGTTGGCGATGATCTGGTCCTTGCTGTAGTAGCCGGCGAAGGCGGGCACGCCACAGAGGGCGAGTGTGGCGATCAAGAAGGTCCAGTAGGTCACGGGCATCTTCTTGCGCAGACCGCCCATGTCGCGCATGTCCTGGCTGTGCACGGCGTGGATCACCGAGCCGCTGCCCAGGAACAGGCAGGCCTTGAAGAAGGCGTGAGTGATCAGGTGAAAGAGGCCAGCGATGTAACCGCCGACGCCCAGGCCCAGCATCATGTAGCCCAGCTGGCTCATGGTGGAGTAGGCCAGCACCTTCTTGATGTCCCACATGACCAGGCCCATGGTCGCGCCGACCAGTGCGGTGATCGCGCCGATGCCCGCGATGAACTGCAGGGCTTCAGGGGTGAAGTAGGGGTACATGCGGCCCACCATGAACACGCCCGCGGCGACCATGGTGGCGGCGTGAATCAGGGCCGAGACCGGCGTGGGGCCAGCCATGGCGTCAGGCAGCCAGGTGTGCAAGGGCACCTGGGCCGACTTGCTGATCGCACCACAGAAGATGAGGATGCCCGACAAGGTCAGGATCGAGTGGTTGCTCAGGCTCGCGAAGGCGCGCTCACTGGCCGGGGGGAAGTTGCCAGAGGCCAGGGTCTCGAACAGGTCGTGGTAGTTGAGCGTGCCGAAGAGCTGGTAGGCCAGGATCAGCCCCAGCAGAAAGAGCACGTCACCGATGCGGTTGACCAGGAAGGCCTTCATGGAGGCCAAGGGCGGGTCGGGCTGATCGTAATAGAAGCCGATGAGCAGGTAGCTGCCCACGCCCACGAGCTCCCAGAAGATGAACAGGAAGAGCAGGTTGTCCACCACCACCAGGCCGAGCATGGCGAAGCAGAAGTAGCTCAGGTAGGCGAAGAAGCGCGGGTAGTCCCGGTCGCCGTGCATGTAGCCGGCGCTGAAGAAGAAGATGCAGGACGCCACCACCGTGACCATGGCGGCCATGATGACGCTGAGGTTGTCCCAGAAGATGCCCACGGTGAAGTCGGCACCGCCCAAGGTGATCCAGTGCCAGGACAGACCGTGTTCGGCGCTCGACCACGACCAGTGGGGGTCGCCGTGATGGGTGATCACGGCGATGAACTGGAACACCGCAGCGGCGGCGCAGGTCACGATCGCGGCCTGGGCGATCCAGTCTCCGCCACGGGGCAGCTTGCGCCCGAAGAAGATCAGGATCACCGCGGCGATGAACGGCACCACGAAGAGGCCCAGACCGAGCCAGAGGTGAGCGGTGCTGTTGAGGAAGCCTTCCATGGCGCGCTAGTTCCTCAGGCTGTCTGTACGGGTGATGTCGATGGTGCCGAAGTCATGGAAGATCCGCAGCACGATGGCCAGGGCCACGGCGGCTTCGGCGGCGGCCAGCATGATCACCACGAGGGTCATCATCTGGCCGTCCATGCCGTAGTCGCCGAAGCGCGAGAAGGCCACGAAGTTGATGTTCGCGGCGTTCAGGATCAGCTCGGTGCCCATGAGCACGTAGAGCACGTTGCGGCGAGTCAGGATCGTGGCCAATCCCAGCAAGAACAGGATGCCGGAGATGACCAGGTACGAGCTCAGCGAACCCGCCAGGGACCCTGAGGCGACCTCGAGCGTAGCCAGCATGGGGGTCGGGATCATGAGGGCGACTCCTGCCCGCGACGGGCGACGGTGACGGCGCCGATCAGCACCAGCAACAAGAGCACGGCGACGGTCTCGAACACCAGCAGGTAGCCCGTGGGGTCGAGGAGCATGTTGCCGATGACCTCTGTGGTCGGCGTGGGCTCCGTGAGCTGAGCACCCGTGGCGCCAACGGTGGTGAGCGTGCCCTGGTAGGCGCGCAGCAGGCAGACGGCCACACCGCCCACAGCCAGCGGCGCCCAGAAGACGAACCGAGCCCACGAACGGCGCATGCTGTCGCGAGTGGTCAACATCACGGCGAAGAGCAGCAGCACCGTGACGCCGCCCACGTAGAGCAGCACCTGCAAGCCGCCGAGAAAGTCAGCGCCCATGGTCCAGTAGAGGCCCGCCACGCCGAACAACGCGGCCACCAGCGCGAAGGCTGAGTGCACGATGTTGGGATGGAAGGCCACGACCATGCCGCCGAGCACGGTGATCGTCGCGAAACAGACGAACATGAAGTCCATCAGTCGTCCTCGCCCTTCTCGGCCTTCTTGGCCGCCATCATGGCCGCGATCCGATCCTTGAGATCGCCGCCGCCGCCAGCTGCAGCGGGCTTGGCCTTCGCCGCCGGGGCAGCCTTGCCTTCGAGCTTGGCCTGGTCTTCGGGGCGCAAGCCAGTCCACATGAGCAAGTCGGCCGCCACGTTGCCGTTGTCATCGGTGGCCAGCTCGTACTCGCCGGTCATGTGGATGCAATCGACCGGGCAGGGCGGGATGCACAGCTCGCAGAAGATGCACTTCTTGTAGTCGATGGAGAACTTCTTCCATTCGAGCACCCGGCCGTGCTTCTCGGCTTCGATCTCGATGCAGTCGACCGGACAGGCCTTCGCGCACAGGTGACAGTCGATGCACTTGTCCTGCTCGAGGATGTGCATGCCCCGGTAGGTCGGGGGGAGCGTCATGCGCTCGTGGGGGTACATCACCGTGATCGGCGGCTCGCTGGTGAAGTAACGCAGCGTGACGCGCATGCCCTTGGTCGTGGTGGCCAGGGCGCTGGCTATGTTGCCGAAGTAGTCTCGGATGCCACTCATGATCTGTCGTAGTCTCTGCCGACCGCGTCGGCTAGACCAACACCTCCCAGGCTGCAGTGCCCATCACGGCGAAGAGTCCCCAGGGCAGCAGGTACTTGTAGCCCACGGTCATGACCTGGTCGACGCGCAGACGAGGCAGGGTCCAGCGCAGCCACATCTGAACGAAGATGAAGAAGAACGTCTTGAGGATCAGGATGGCCAGGCCCGCGTGGGCACCGATCAGGTTGCCGATATCAGCGAAGGGCCCGGCTTCGGTGCGGGCCCGCGCGGCGGCGGCGATGGCCTCGGGGGTCGCATTGGCCAGGCTGGCCGCTGCACCCAGGGTCTCGGCCCGGGCCCACTCCGTCCAGTTGCCAAAGCCACCCAGATCGAAGGGCAGGGTCGTACCGCCGAAGAACAACGAGGCCATGAGCAACGAGACCACGAACATGGACACGTACTCCTCCAAGAAGAAGAAGGAGAAGCGCATGCCTGAGTATTCGGTGTGGAAGCCTGAGACCAGCTCAGACTCGGCCTCGGGCAGATCGAATGGCGCCCGCTTGCAACCGGCCAGCGACGAGATGAAGTAGCACAAGGCCGCGATGGGCATGAGCGGGTTGGCCAGGATCAGCCAGCCGTGCTCGGCCTGGTAGGCGTTGAAGTCGCCCAGCTTGAACGAACCCACGATCAGGATCGGGGCCAGCAATGCAGTGGCCGCGGGCAGCTCGTAGGAGACCACCTGGGCCGCCTCGCGCACCGCGCCGAACAGGCTGTACTTACTGTTGCTGGCCCAGCCAGCCATGATCACGCCCACCACCTCGACCGAGGAGATGGCGATGATGAAGAAGATGCCCAGGTCGAGGTCGACGATCTGGATGCCAGCCGCGAAGGGGATCACGATCATGCCGGCGAAGACGCCGCAGAACACCACCGCGGGGGCGATCCAGAACAGGAAGGCGTTGGCCCTGGTGGGCAGCAGGTCTTCTTTGAAGAGCAGCTTCAGCGCATCG
Source organism: uncultured Phycisphaerales bacterium (assembly GCA_964537035.1). GTDB lineage: Bacteria > Planctomycetota > B15-G4 > B15-G4 > B15-G4 > CAZIAK01. Next base: position 19,625 of record CAZIAK010000006.1, read on the forward strand.
GCCAGGCTCTGGGCCCATCCGTGAAACGCGCCGGTCTCCATGGGGCCGTAGCGCATCTGGATGTGAGCGGCGACCTTGCGCTCCATCCAGATGGCGAACATGGCGTAGACCGTGACGAAGCCCAGCAGGCTGCCGATGCAGACCGCGTAGGCGAAGGTCAGGGGCCAGGCGCCTTCAAGGCCCAGGCCGGCGAAGAGTTCGATCAGCAGGTTCATGAACTAGCGATCCACCTCACCGAGGACGATGTCGAGTGAGCCGATGATCGCCACCGCGTCACCGAGCATGGTGCCCGGGAGCAGCTGATCGAGCACCGCCAGGTTGCAGAAGCTCGGCGCCCGGGTGCGGTTGCGAATGGGCGACGCGCCCCCTTCGGAGACCACATAGAAGCCCAGCTCGCCGCGGGGGTTCTCGCAGCGCATGTAGGCATGGCCAGGGCCCGGCTTCATGGGCGTCTTGTACATGCTCTTCTGCTTCTTGGTCATCACCTCGCCCCCGGGCAGCTTGGCGCAGCCCTGACGGATGATGCGGATCGACTCCATCATCTCGCGCATGCGCACCCAGTAGCGGTCCCAGCAATCGCCGAGGGTGCCGTAGGTGCCCTCGCCGATGGGCACTTCGAAGTCGACCTCGTCGTAGGGCGCGAGGTAGGGCACGTCGCGGCGCAGGTCCCACTTCACTCCCGAGGCGCGCAAGACCGGGCCACTGAGACCGAAGTCGAGGGCCATCTCCCGGGGGATGATGCCGATGTTGGCCGTCCGTCCGATGAAGATGCGGTTGTGGCTGAGCAGGGTGTTGTACTCGACCCAGGCCTTCTCGAACTCGCCGCAGAAGGTCAGCACATCGTCGACCCAGTTGTCGTCGACGTCGCGACGAAGACCGCCGGGCTGGATGTAGTTGTAGAGCATGCGCGTGCCAGAGGGTCGCTCCAGCAAGGCCATGATCTTCTCGCGATCGCGGAAGGCGTAGAAGAACGGCGTGTTGGCGCCGATGTCGATGCCGTACGTGCCAAACGCGATCAGGTGGCTGGCGATGCGGTTCAGCTCGCAGCAGATCATGCGCAGCCACTGAGCCCGCTCGGGCACCTCAAGGTCGAGCATCTTCTCGACGGTGAGGCTCCAGGCCAGGTTGTTGTTCATGGACGCCAGGTAGTCCATGCGATCGGTGTACGGCGTGAACTGCAGGTAGCTCACGTTCTCGCCGATCTTCTCGGCGCACCGATGCAGGTAGCCGATGTCGCAACGAGACTGGGTGATGACCTCGCCGTCCATCTTCAGCTCGACCCGCAGCACGCCATGGGTCGACGGATGCTGGGGACCGAGGTTGAGCTTGAGCTCTTCGGTGTAGACGTCGGACCGATCGTCGGTCGTGTACATCTCCAGGGCTTCCATTTCAGCTCTGGTCCTTTGTCTTGTCGGGAGCCTTGCCGCCGGCGTGAGGCCGGTGGCTCGGTTCGCTGGGCGGTTGGGTCAGCGGCGCGCCTGCGGGGCGGGGCTCAGAGACCCGCTCTGCCGCCTCGCCTGCCGGGGCCTTCTCGTAGATCGGCACCGCATCGAGCTCAAGGGGGATGCCGCCGTGCTCGCTGGGGTAGACGTAGTCCTTGCGCAGCGGGTGGCCGATCCATTCTTCGGGGAGGAGAATGCGGCGATGGTCGGGATGGCCTGCGAAGCGCACACCGAGCAGGTCCCATTGCTCCCGTTCGTGCCAGTCGGCCGAGCTGAAGACGCTCGCCACGCTGGGCACTTCAGGCACGAACTCGACATCACCTTCGGGCCGCGCCACTGAAACCCGCACCGTGATCGAGTGGTGCTTGGCCAGGGACGAGAGGTGGTAGACCAGATCCATGCGGTCTTCTCTCTCGACAGCGGTGACCAGATGCAGCATCTCCATGGCGCAGCCGGCGTCATCCCGCAACCAGGTCATGGTCTCGACCAGGGCCTCGGGCTGCACCTCGATGGTGGGGTCCTTGCTGCTCTCGTCCAGATCTCCTACCCCGGCGATCCCGGCCGCGAGGAGGCTCTGGTGGATGGCACTCTCATTCATGGCTGCAGGCTCGCTCTCAGACCGCTTCGTACTTCGCGGTCATCTCACCGTTGGCGTGCTGCCGACGGCGGAAGACGTCGTCTTTGGAGACCTTCTCGCGCAGCTTGAGAATGCCGTCCATGAGGGCTTCGGGGCGAGGCGGGCAGCCGGGCACGAAGATGTCGACGGGGATGATCTTGTGCACGCCCTTGACCGTGTTGTAGCCCCACTTCACGTAGGGCCCGCCACCGCACACGCAAGCGCCCATGGCGATCACGTAGCGAGGCTCAGCCATCTGATCGTAGAGTCGCTTGACGCGCACGGCCATCTTGGCGTTCACCGTGCCTGGCACGATGATCAGATCGCTCTGCCGAGGCGTGGCCCGGGGCACTCCTGCGCCATAGCGGTCGAGGTCGAAGGTGGCCGCGTAGACGGCCATCATCTCGATGGCGCAGCAGGCGATGCCGAAGGTCATGGGCCAGATGGACGACTTGCGCCCCCAGCCAATGGCCCCATCGACCGCATCGGTGACCGCGTTGGACGGGAAAGCGTTGTTCAGAATGCCCAAGGGATCACTCCTGGACGCGCCGCTTGTTGCGGAACGTCTTGACCCAGTTGAGATCGCCCTTGGCCCAGTCGACGACCAGGCCCAAGAAGACGATGAAAGCGAAGACCAAGCCAGCGCCCAGAGCCAAAGGCGGGTTCTCTGCGCCCTTGAAAACACGGGCCCAGGGGAACATCAGGGCGATCTCCACCTCGAAGATGATGAAGATCAACGCGATGGTGTAGAAGCGCATGTCAAAGCGCACCTGAGCGTCACCGATAGGATCTTCGCCGCACTCGTACGGCATGTCCTTCTCGGGGTAGCTGTTCTTGGGTCGGAAAAGCACACCCATGATCATGGGTGAGCAGACCATGGCAACGCCTGTGATCAGGAAGACGGTCACGGCGTGGAAGTCGAGAAACACGGGTTTCTCCGTCGTCTGGCTAGAGTCGCCCAAACTATAGGCATTTGGGCACGAGGCACAAGCCGTCTGAGGGCCACAGAAAACGCCCTTTCACCGGAGCCTTCGCGGGGGCCCGGAGACCACCCCCGGGGGAGCCAAGAGAAGCACCTCCCAGGACACACGAAGAGGGGCCGGTGCGAGTCCATCTCGCACCGGCCCCTCATGGAGGCTGCAAGCAGCCCCGGGCAGGATCATCGCCTAGGAAATCAGGGGATGTCCAGGCGCAGACCGTTGGAACCAGAGGCCCCCACGGGTGCGGCTGCGTCGGCGAACCACCACTGACCGGTGATGGAGAGACCGCCGAAGCCCTGACCTGCCGGGATGATGTGGGGCAGGGTCAAGCTACCCGTACCGTCCACGGGCAGGGAGATCTGCGCGTCGATCGGAATGGCGTACAAGGTGCCACCCTTGAAGGGTGCGGCGCCCTGGGTCAGGGACAAGAACAGGAAGCCCGTGTTGAACGGGATCGCGTTGCTGATCGTGGTCGAGTAGCCGGTCAGGCTGCCCGGGGTCAGATCGCCGGTACCGGTGAAGGAAGGCTCTCCAAAGAGGCCAGCCACACCGGGGCCGATGTCCACGAACGCGCCACCTGGGCCACCACCGGTGTAGGTGAAGCCACCCACGATGGTGTCCGAGCCCGTCCCCTGCGCCTGCACGTCCACCGCGCCGGCAGAACCAGCAGGGGTGTCCACGGTGAGCGAAGTGGCCGAGTTCACCGACAGGTTGGTGCCGTTGACGCCACCGAACTTCACCGAGCTCACACCCACCACCGAGCTGCCGGTGACCGTGACCGTGGTGCCACCAACCACGTCACCCGAGTTGGGCGAGACGGAGCTGATGTTGGGAGTGGGGTTGGTGGTGTACAGGTAGCCATTGCTCAACGTCGAGGAGCCTTCGTCGTCGGTCACGGTCACGTCCACCTGGCTGAAGACCGGCCCGGCGGGAGTGGTGACGGTGATCTGCGTGCCGGAGTCCACGGTGAAGTCGATGGCCTCGACACCGCCGAAGGTGACGCTCGTCGTCCCGGTGAAACCTGTGCCGGCGATCACTTCGACGCTGAAACCTCCAGCAGGGCCGAAGGCGTCAGTGATCGACGCGACGAACGGCGGGTCACCCACGGGGGCGCCCAGGTCGATGGGCCAGGCGTTCGAGATGAACGCACCGCCCGAGCCGTCCTTGTTGCGCACCATGAGCTCGCCGTCGGTGATGCCACCCGGAATGGTCACGACGATCTGGGTGCCACCACCCGTCGCAGCCACGTTCGTGACCTTCTGGGGAATACCCGCACTGTTGGCCTTGGTGAACCAGATGTCGTTGTTGGCCGAGGTCGAGAAGTTCAGACCGTTGATGGTCAGCGTGCCGCCGATGGCCGTGCTGCCCGAGATCGAGGTGATCTCAGACTTGGTGGCGGACATGACGCCATAGATGGACTGCAGGCCAGCCTTGTCATCGGCGTTCGTCGAGCGCTGGGCCTGGCCCGTACCCGAGATGGACGGGAGCATGGTCGCGCCAGACACGTTGCTGTGGCCCAGGCCCAAGGTGTGCCCGATCTCGTGGGTGGCCACGCCCTGGAGGTCGATGCCGCTGGTCACGCTGCCGGGGCCGTCCTGCCAGGTCCAGCCCTGGTAGTAGCGCACCCACCAACCGCTGGCACCGCCCTGCATGAAGGCCAAGACGCCACCGCTGCTGCCACCGATCTCGGAGTGAATGTTCTGGCCGATGCTACCGACGCCTGTGGCCTGGCCCTGGAAGATGTTGTCAAAGTTGGCCTGACGGTTGCCCAGGACACTCTGGGTGGGGTCACCCGCGCCGGTGCCAGCGTAGTGCACGCTGGCCCACTCGACGTGGCCCTTCCAGATGGCCATGACGGCGCCCACCTGACCGGGGAAGTTCGTCTGGGGCGTGTTGTTGTTGTTGGCCTGAGCGGCGGTGAAGTTGTTGAAGACCCGGAAGTCGCGCTGCCCGATGCCAAGGGTGTGGCCGATGAGCGAGAAGGCGCCGGTGTCAGCTGGAGCCGTCAGGGTGCCGATCAGGCCGAAGCTGAGGGCCAGACCCGTGACGCCCAGAATGGTCTTGATGAGTTTCATCTGTCTGACTCCTTACTTGTCCTGGCCCGGAAGGCTCAACTTGGCCTTCTTGGCCAGAGCCTCGTGGGTCGTCCGCACCGCTTCGCGCACGGTGCTGAGCTTGACGTTCTTCGTGAACGCGAAGCCGTCACCCTTGCCGATCACCACGGCTTCACCGAAGCCACTCTCGATGCGGTAGGCACCCGCCAGGCTGTGGACCAGATTGAGGCCACCCAGCTCCTTGCTGGTGGTGGAGAGCACCATCACCTGGCCACCCAGGCGGGTGTCCTTCAGCTCGGGCATCTCGCTCACGATGTAGTCATCGCTGGGATCGTGGCTGCCGTGGAAGACGACCTCCTTGATCTGCGCCTTGCCGCTGCGCAACGAATCGCCTTCAACGGTGAGCTTGGTGTAGATCGCGCCCTGCCACGGATGGTCGAGGGTCACGGATTCTTTACCGATGATCGTGCCGACGAAGACGTCGTCAGTGATGGACATGACCTCTGAGAGGTTCATGGCCTTGATGGCGGCGCCGATGGGCAGGGCCGCAACAGCCGCTACGACAAGCGTAGCGACGCACCGGGAGATGCGCATGGTGGACTCCATGAGTCGGGATGGGAGAGAGGGAGAGAGAGGCACGGATCGCGAGGAGCGCAGGGAGAGAGTCGGGCTGCCGTCCAGACGGACGATCAGCAGCCACCGCGACAGACGTGCGAGGTTTCCGCAGAACTATAGGGCGTATTCTGGGAACTGCCTAGCTTTCGCCACAAACAGGCAGCCCACAAGGCAGAAGATGGAATCCCTCTGCCATGTCAATAGCACCCACTAGAGGCCCAGAATAACGGGCTATGGCGCTCATTTGCCGCTTGCCGCACCCCTCCGGCCACGTTTTTGGATTGGTGGCGGCCAGCCCAGCCTGCAGCGGGGCCCCAAAGGGCTTCTCAGCTCAGCAGTCAATAAACGACATGAACTCGGCCCGTGTCTCCCGGCGGGACTTGAAGGTCCCCCGCACGGCCGACGTGATCATGGCCGAGCCTGGCTTGCGCACGCCCCGCATGGTCATGCAGGTGTGGGTGGCTTCGAGCACCACGCCCACCCCCTGGGGCTGAAGCCGGTCCATCATCACGTCAGCGATCTGGGACGAGAGCCGCTCCTGAACCTGCAGTCGCCTGGCCAGCTCATCCACAAGGCGGGCGATCTTGCTCAGACCCACGACGCGACCGGCAGGCACATAGGCCACGTGGGCCTTGCCTGTGAAGGGCAGCATGTGGTGCTCGCAGAGCGAGTCGAAGGGGATGTCCTTCACCAGGACCATCTCGTGGTGATCCTCGGCGAAGGTGACCTCGAGATGCCGGGCCGGATCTTTGACCTGGCCCGAGAGCACCTCGGCGTACATGCGCGCCACCCGCTGGGGTGTCTCGAGCAGACCGTCGCGGTCGGGATCCTCACCCATGGCGAGCAGCACTTCTCGCACTGCGGCGCTGATCCGTGGCAGGTCGAAGGCTGGCTTGTCGCTCACGACGGCGACTCCTGGTTGGGGGGGTCAGCCGGAGCTGGCGGAGTAAAGGGGAGCAACGTGGCGTTCATGTCCACAAAGGGGTCTTCGGTGCTGGCCGGTGCTGGTGCTGG
>CAZIAK010000006.1:26445-40516 GCA_964537035.1 uncultured Phycisphaerales bacterium
ACGTGGCGTTCATGTCCACAAAGGGGTCTTCGGTGCTGGCCGGTGCTGGTGCTGGCGCCGGTGCGTCGAGTGACGCGAACTCATCGTTGCCCGCAGCTGCTGCTGCGCGCTCGGCTTCGATCACCGCGATCTCTTCAACGAGTGCGTCAACGATCTCGGCCTCGGGCACCTTGCGCACCGTCTTGCCGTTGCGAAAGAGCAGCCCCTCTCCCGCGCCACCAGCGATGCCGATATCTGCTTCGCGAGCCTCGCCAGGACCATTGACCGCGCAACCCAAGACGGAGATGCGCACGGGCAGGGTGCAGGTCACCAATCGAGCCTTGACCTCGTCGACGATGGCCTCGAGGTCGATGTCGATCCGTCCACAGGTGGGACAGGCGATGATCTCGGGCGAGATCACCCGCACCCCCGTGCTCTTGAGGATGTCGTAGGCCACGGGCAGCTCAAGCTCGGGGTCGCCGGTGAGCGACACCCGGATCGTGTCGCCGATGCCAGCGAGCAAGATCGCACCGATGCCCGCCGCCGACTTCACCGCGCCGTAGCGGACGTCGCCGGCCTCCGTGATGCCCACGTGCAGAGGCACGTCAGACGACTCGGCGAACAGGGTGTTGGCCGCGAGGGCCGTGGGCACATCTGTCGACTTGATCGACACGACCAGCCGGTCGACCCCCGCGCCTCGCGCGAAGGCCACATGGCGCAGGGCAGACTCGACCAACGCCGCGGGTGACGGCCAGCCATGTCTCTCGAGCAGATCCTTCTCGAGCGAACCACTGTTCACGCCGATGCGCAGGGTGGTGCCCTTGGCCCGGGCGGCGGCGAGCACTTCGCGCACCTTCGCTTCGCTACCGATGTTGCCCGGGTTGATACGCACCTTGTGGGCACCCGCCTCGATGGCGGCCAAGGCCATGCGGTGATTGAAATGAATGTCCGCGATGAACGGCACGTCCATGGCCCGCAGAAACGTGGGGATGTTCGCCGCGCTCTGCTCATCAGGGATGGTCACCCGGATCATCTCGCAACCCGCCTCCTGCAAGGTGCGAATCTGGGCCACGGTGGCCGCCGCATCTTGGGAGTCTGTGTTGGTCATCGACTGCACCCGCACCGGGTGCTCGCTGCCGATGGTCAGGTTGCCCACGGGCACCTGAATCGTCTCTCTTCGTTTCACCATGTCATCGTCTCGCGTTGCCGCCCGCTTCCAGCAATGCGGTCAGTTGGAGTTGTTCGGGGCCCCGTCGCACGGTGAGCACCATCTCGTCCCCGGGCCTATGGGAGTAGAGCAGAACCATGTAGTCCTGGATGTTGCGAATGGCCGTACCGTCGATGGCCACGATGACGTCGCCGTGCATCAGGCCGCAACCTTCGGCCGGCGAGTCGCCGCTCACGCCGTCAATGCGCACGCCGTCGTCGGCCGTGTAGGCATAGTCCGGGCGGGAGCCGAAGCGCACGCCGCCGCGGACCACCGAACGACCCTCTGGAGGCTTCACGGTCGCGACCTGCGCCGGCCGACCCTCGTCCGGGTCGCGATACTCGGGCCGCTGATCCAGATCGCTCACGGAGACCACGAACTCCGCGGCCAAGGTGGCGATCAACGCACCCCGCTCGACGTCGACCAGACTCACATCATCGCTCGGCTTGTGATAATCGTCGTGCAGCCCGGTGAACAGGCTCAGCACCGGCACCTCGCTCTTGAAGAACGTGTAGTGGTCGCTGTTCGAGGTCACCGAAGGCGACGTGGTGAGCTGCAACCGTGACGCGCTGCTGTGATCTTCGCCGTCGACGACCTCGGCCCACTCATCCAACGCGCCCACCAGGTCTTCGAACAACTCGGGGAATACATCTCCGGAGCCCAGCCCGCCCACGGCGACGCGCCCGTCAGTCGCCCGGCCGATCATGTCCATGTTGACCATGGCCACGAGGCCATCGGTGGGCCACGGCGGATGCTCGTTGAGCCAGATCGAGCCGAGCAAGCCCATCTCTTCGGCGCCGAACGTGGCGAAGACCACGGTGCGCCTGAGCAGGCCCGTTTGCTTCGCCAGCAGGTGCGCGATCTCGATGACGCCCGCGGTGCCCGAGGCGTTGTCGTCAGCACCATTGTGAATCTGCCCCACAGCGTCGGCGCCGCCCATGGAGCTGCTCTGCCCCAGGCCGAGGTGATCCATGTGGGCGCCCACGAGAATCCATTCGTGGGCCAGCTCGGGGTCGTTGCCCACCAGCACACCGACCACGTTCTTGGTGGCCAGTTGCGCCCGCTCGCTGGCGATGTGCAGTGTCACAACGACCTGCCCCAGATCGACGCTCGCCGTTTGGCCCGATTCGTCGATCAGGCGTTGCTGCGCTGTGAGATCGAAGCCCGAACCGGCCAACACGGTCGCCACCGCTTGCCCGGTCAGCTGCGCCGCCGGCAGGGACGCCGTCACACCCGCAGAGCCCTCCCGTTCGTAGGGCAGGGTCACGTCTTGAGCGCTGCCCCGCGGCGAAGACACGGGGTCGTTCGCGATCAGGATGCCCGCGGCGCCGTTCTTGTAGGCCGTGTTGATCTGGCTGGCGAAGTCATTGGGCTGCTGGCCCGGACCTCCAGCGATCACCAGCACCACCTTGCCCTTCACGTCGAGATCGGCGTAGTCGTCGTGACCGTCCTCTGCCGAGAAGCCGTAGCCTGCGAACACGAGCGGGCCGCTCAACTCGCACGCTGGCACGGAGGAGAAGGGCATCCAGTCCTGCCCCACGGTCAACTCATGGCCTGCGATGACCAGCACGTTACCCTCGATCAGGCGCCGATTGCCCGCCGCGTCGAAGCGCTGAAACCAATCGCCCCCGTCACCGTAGGGCACCAGGCCCGCTGCCTCGAACTCGGCGGCCACGTAGTCAGCTGCGGCGTCCAGGCCAGCGGTCCCCGTGCCTCGACCAGCCAGGGTGTCGTCCGCCAGAAAAGCCACGTGCTGCTCGAAGCGATCTGCGGAAATGGGCGCGAAGCGTGGTCCGGCGCAGCCACTCAGGGCCAGGGCGCAGACCATCAGAAGAAGAGGTGATCTCATGTCAGGAAGGGCTTGTTCGAGAGCGGCTGCTGAAGAGCTGCGGGTCCTCTGAGGCGCGACGTGACGCCCCCGGGGTGAACCCGCCAGATTAGCCGTTCGCCGCCAGCCGCGACAGCCACCCCGGCCAACCCGCCCCTTGCGCGGCCCCCGCTCCTCTCTCCCTGCGGGTCTGGCCGGCCCACTCATGAGCGGCCATTCAGCTCAACGACAGGCCGCCACTGCCTCGGGGAGCACGGCCAGCAGGCGATCCATGTCGACGTCCGTGTTGTAGAGAGCCAGGCTGGCCCGCAGGGTGGGGCCGTGGCCGAGGCGGCGCAGCAGGGGCTCGGCGCAGTGCCAGCCCGCGCGGACCGCCACCCCGGCCATGTCCAGCACCGTGGCGGCGAGGTGCACATCGCCCCCAGGAATGGCCAGGGACACCGAGCCCGAGCGCCTCTCGGTGCCCTCCGGCCCCAGCAGAACCACCCCCTCCACCTGGGCCAGCCCGGCCAGGAGCCGTTCGAGCAGCCCTCGCTCGTGGGCCCGAATGGCCTCGATCCCCAGCTCGTCGAGCAGGTCGAGGGCGGGGACAAGGGCTGCGGCGGGCGCAGCGGCAGGGGTCCCGGCCTCGAAGCGGTAGGGCACTCGTTGCCAGTGAGCGCCGTCCTGATCGACCGTCTCGACCATCTCGCCACCGAAGACCACGGGCTCGAGCCGCTCGAGCACGCCTCGGCGGCCCACCAACACCCCCAGGCCCATGGGCCCGTACATCTTGTGCGCCGAGAAGGCCAGAAAGTCCGCCTGGACACAGCCCTCGTCGAGGGGCAGGTGCTGCACGGACTGGGTCACGTCGAGCAGCACGGGCAGGCCCCGGTGGGCAGCGGCGGCCACCAACCGGTCGGTGGGCACGATGGTCCCCAGGGCATTGCTCACCCGGGTGGCCGCCACGAAGGCAGCGTCGGCGGGGAGCTCGATGGGTTCGACCAGCAGGCCCTGCTCATCGCTCTCGAGCACGTGCAGCCGGGCCCCGGTACGCCGGCAGACCTGCTGCCAGGGCACCAGGTTGCTGTGATGCTCCAGGGCCGTGACCACGATGGCGTCACCCGGGCCCACCAGGGTCTCCACGAAGCCCCGGGCCACTAGGTTGATCGAGTCGGTGGCGTTGCGGGTGAAGACCACCTCGTCGGCCTCGGCCTCTACGAAACGGGCCACCCGCTTCCGGGCGCCCTCGTAGGCCGCCGTGGCCGCCATGCCCAGGCGGTGGTTGGCCCGGTGCACGTTGGCGTTGCTCTCCAAGTAGAAACGCTGCAGAGCGTCGAGAACGGCCTGTGGGCGGTGGGTCGTGGCCGCATTGTCGAGAGGCACCAGGTCGCCGCCCTGAAGGGCGGGGAACCGTCCTCGAACAGAGGCGAGCGGGGGGCTCACGGCGGCGTCAGCTCAACCGCTTGGCCACGATGCCCGAGACCACCTTGCCGTCGGCCCGGCCCTCGGTGCGCACCTTGACCTCTTTCATCACCGCGCCCATCTCTTTCTTGGTGGTGGCGCCGAGCTCGACGATCACCGTGTCGACGATGACCTCGATCTCGGCAGAGGACATCTCGGCGGGCAGGTAGCGCCGCAGCACCTCGATCTGGAAGCGCTCCTTGCTCTCAAGGTCTTCGCGCTTGGCCTCCCGGTACATGTCTGCGGACTCGTTGCGGGTCTTGACGCCCTTGCGCAGGACCTTCAGCACGATCTCATCGCCGAAGCCCTCGCGACTGAGCCCCTCGGCGATGGCGGCGTTCTTGACGTCCGAGATCACCGTACGCAGCACCTCGAGATCGTCCTTGGCCCCGCTCTTCATGGCGGTCTTGATGTCGTTCTTCAGGCGTGTCTCAAGGGTGGTCATGAAAACGGCTGTCCATAGGTGACTGAGGGGAGGGAAGAGCGGCGAGACTGGACGTGCACCAGCTCACGGCGAAATCGCACCGGCGAAGCGCAGCTCGGGGAGCGTCTCGGCAGGTCGGGTGAGTATACTCGCGCCGCTTCCCCGTCGATGCCAGCGGTCACAGAGCCGGGCAGCCGGCGGCGAAGCTCTGGAGGCGACCCACCGTGCGACGATCCCTGAGACGATCCCTGCAGACTCCCTTGGGCTACGCGCTGCTGGCCTGGTGCATGGCGGGCTGCACGATTGGTCTCCCCCGCGACCCTCCCAAGGGGGCCGCCGAGCAGGCCACGAGGGCCAGGGCCCTGCCCAGCCCCAGCCAGCCCTCCGATCTCACCGATCTGGTGACCCACCTGGCCGACGACGGCTCCCTGGTCGCTGGCCTCACCCACGTCGATCCGGCCATTCGCCGGGTGGCCGCCAGGGGACTGTCCCGCCTCCCAGAACCCGAGGACCTCAAGCAGGTGCTGCTGCGGGCCTCTGTAGAGCCCGATGCAGACGTCCTGGCCGAGCTCTGCTTCGCCTTCGGCCGCTGGGAAGACCCCGAGGCCGGGGCTCCCCTGCGCAAGCTGGCCCTGCACCCCTCTTCGTCCGTGCGCGCCGCCGCCCTCTCGGCCCTGGGTCGGCTGAGGGACGACCGGGAGACGGATCTGCTGGTGCGTGCCCTGGCCGACACCAACTCCACCGTGCGCCAGGCCGCCGCCCTGGCCCTGGCTGACCTGGACGGTCGCCGCTTCGACCATCCCCGCAAGGCCTCGACAGCCACCCTCACCCGACGGGATGAGGCCCTGGCCCAGGCCTTGCACGACGATCCCGACCAGGGTGTGCGCTGGCGGGCGGCCTACACCCTGGCCTCGATCCTGCCCCGGGCGGCCCACGAGGCCCCCCTGCGGCAAGCGCTCACCGAGTCGGCCGATGACCCGGTGACCCTGGCCTTCGCGCTCCGGGGGCTGGCTGCCTTGCATGACGAGGGCTTGGCCGACGCCCTCGAGGCGGCCCGTCAGTTCATGGGCCACAGCGATCAGCGGGTGGTCATGGAAGCCGTCGCCATCCTGGGCGCCCACGGCCCCTACCAGGAGGTGGCCGAGCTGGCTTTCGAGCACAGCAACCCGGCGGTGCGCACCGCGGCCTGGTCGTCTGTAGCCGCGGCCCGGGCTCGTGAGCGGGCTCTGAGGGCCTCTGAGACGGGCGCCCCCCAGTGGCCAGGCACCCTGGCCGATCTCGATCAACGGCTGCAGGTTCAGCTGCAGGTCGAGCTGGAGCCGTCAGTGAAGCGAGCGGCCCTGACCGCCCTGGCCCACATCGATGACGCCCTGGCCGAGACCCTGGGAGCGAGCTGGCGCGAGAGCCTTCCCGCCACCAGCGAGCTGCCCGAGATCGAGCAGACCCGCACCGGTCTGGCCCTGCTCTCCGTGCAGCAGCTGGCTCTGTCGTCCGATCCCCGTGATCGGGCCCGAGCTGGCGAGCTGATCGCCTCCGGCATCGCCCAGGACGGCGACCTGATCATCGCCCTGCTCGACGACCCTGACCCCCGGGTGCAAGCATCGGTGCTGCCCCTGCTCGGCGACGACCGTTACGCCTCGCTGCGCCCTCGCCTGGAGGATGCCTTGAAGAGCGGTGATCCGGCCTTGATGAGCCAGGCGGCCAAGGCGGCCGCCCCGCTGATCGAGAGCGGTCTGGCGCCCCCCTGGCTGGTCAGCAGCGTGGCAGACGCCCTGGAAGGAGCCCAGAGCTTCGTGCTGGAGGAGACCCGCATCGAGCTGGCAGCCGCCCTGGGCCTGCCGCCTCTCGACGGGCCGCAGCACGTCTCACCCAGCACCAGTCCGCTACTGCAACTGCTCATGGAACAAGAGGTTGAGACCTCGAAGGACTCCCACCCGCTGGTGCGCATGGAGACATCCCGGGGCGTGGTGGTGCTGCGGCTCGAGCGCACCCTGGCCCCTGTCCACGTGGCCTCGTTTCTCGAGCTGGCCGAGGCCGGCTTCTACGACGGCCTCGACTTTCACAGGGTGGTGCCGAACTTCGTGGTCCAGGGTCTCGACCCCCGGGGCGATGGCTGGGGCGTGGGGGGACGGCGAGTCCCCGATGAGCAGAGCTCCCGGCCATTCGTCACAGGCACCGTGGGCATGCCCAGCGCAGGCCAGCCCCACACGGGAGGCTGTCAGATCTTCATCACCCTGCTGCCCACCCCGCACCTCAATGGCAACTACACGGTCTTCGGCCAGGTGGTGCAGGGCCTCGATGTGGTCGAGTCGCTGCTGATCGGCGACCGGGTGCTCTCCGTGCGGCTCACCGACGACGACCCCGCCGACCAACCCGGCTGAGCAGCCATCCTGACCGACCAAGCTGCCCTGCCGTTCACTCCCCAACAGCATTTCTCAGGACTCTCGACCCATGACGGACCTCTTTCGAATCGACGACCAGGTCGCGCTCATCACTGGCGGCGGCCGGGGCCTCGGTCGGGCCATGGCCGTGGGGCTGGCGAAGGCTGGCGCTGACGTGGTGGTGGTGGCCCGACGTGAGAGCGATCTGGCCGAGACCGTGGCAGCAGTCGAAGCCGTGGGCCGACGAGGGCTGGCGGTGGTGGGCGACGTGGCCGATGTGGCCACCGCACCCCGGGCCGTCGACGCCGCTCTGGCCACCTTCGGGCGCATCGACATCCTGATCAACAACGCGGGCCTCTACGACATGGGCCCCGTCGAGCAGACCGAAGACGAGGCCTGGCGAGCCGTGCTCGACGTGAACCTCATGGGCAGCTTTCGCTTCGCCAAGGCGGTGGGTCCCCACTTCTTGAAGCAGGGCTCGGGCAAGGTGGTCAACATCGCTTCGGTGCTGGGCACGTTCGGTGTGGGCGAGGCCACCGCGTACTGCACGGCGAAGGCGGGCATCATGGGCTTCACCCGCTCGCTCGCAGTGGAGTGGGGCGGGCAGGGCATCGCCGTCAACGCCATCGCCCCGGGCCTCTTTGACACGGACATGTCCGCGGGGGTCATGCAGAACAAGGACTTCTACGACGGCATCGTGGCCGGCATCCCCCGAGGGCGTCACGGCGATCCGGATGAGATCGTGGGCACCGCGGTGTACCTGTGCAGTTCGGCGTCGAACCATGTGATCGGGCAAGTGATTCACGTGGATGGTGGGGCGACGATCAGCTAGCAGGTTGTGTGCCTCGTGCCGCACGCCGGGCATGCCTCGAAGGGGCACCCAGACAACGGTTGCATCCCTGGCGGTTGCGGCGATGCTGTGCGACATCTTCCACCTGAGATTCGAGCCATGACCTCACCCGCCGCCCGGCACACCGACGCCCAGGCCCTGATCGCGCAAGAGAGCAAGTTCAGCGCCCACAACTACCACCCCCTCGACATCGTGCTGTCTCGCGGGGAGGGCTGTTGGGTCTGGGACACGGACGGCAACAAGTTCCTCGATTGCCTGGCGGCCTACTCGGCGGTGAACCAGGGACACAACCATCCCCGCCTGGTCAAGGCCCTCGTCGACCAGGCGCAGCAGTTGAGTCTGACCTCACGGGCGTTTCGCAACGACCGCTTCGGTCCCTTCTGCGAGAAGCTGGCCACGCTCTCCGGCTACGACAAGGTGTTGATGATGAACACCGGCGCCGAAGCCGTAGAGACCGCCTTGAAGGCCGCGCGCAAGTGGGGCTACGAGGTGAAGGGCGTGGCCGACGGCGCGGCGAAGATCATGGTCTTCTCGGGCAACTTCCACGGGCGCACGACGACCATCGTGGGCTTCTCCGACGACCCGGTGGCGCGCACGGGCTACGGGCCGTTCACGCCGGGGTTCGTCACCGTGCCCTACGGCGACATGGCCGCAGCGGCTGACGCCTTTGGACCAGACGTGGTCGCCGTACTGGTCGAGCCGGTGCAAGGCGAAGCGGGGGTGATCGTCCCTCCGGCGGACTTCTTGCAGGGGCTGCGCAAGCTCTGCGACGACAACAAGGCGCTGCTGATCTGCGACGAGATCCAGTCTGGTCTCGGGCGCACGGGCACGCTGTTCGCGCACACCCAGGCTGGCGTCCGGGCCGACGCGGTGACCATCGGCAAGGCCCTCTCCGGTGGCATGTATCCCATCTCGGCGTTCCTCGCGGACGACGAGGTGATGAACGTCTTCACCCCGGGCTCTCACGGTTCGACCTACGGCGGCAACCCCTTGGCTTGCGCGGTGGCCGAAGCGGCGCTCGACGTGCTGGTCGAAGAACAGCTCAACGAACGGTCTACAGAGCTGGGCACGTACATGCTGGAGAAGATCCAGGCCATGGCCTCGCCTCACGTGGCAGAGGTGCGGGGCCTCGGTCTGTGGATCGGCGTGCAGCTCAAGCCCGAGGCCGGTGGCGCCAGGCGTTTTTGCGAGGCGCTGAAGCAGCAGGGCATGCTCTGCAAGGAGACCCACGAACACACCATCCGCTTCGCCCCGCCCCTGGTCATCGAGAAGAGCGAGATCGACTGGGCCCTGGAGCGCATCGCGGCCGTGCTCGCCTGAGACCGACCGCCTAGTTCAGCCTAGTTCAGCCTAGTTCAGCGAGTAGGTGATCAGCTGCACCAGGTCGTCGCCCCGGGCGTCACCGGCAAAGATGTCCTCGGCCGCCGTGTTCAGCTTGCCGTCGAGGCCGTAGGACACGAGCATCAGCCCGCCGGATGTCCCCGAGTAGCCGTGGGCGTAGGTGAAGACCCGATACTGCCGGCCCCAGGGATCGACCAGGCCGTCGTAGGCGCCCTTGCTGAAATCCGAGACGCGCTTGTGGCCGCTGACCACCACGCCGTCGTTCAGGTAGGGGCCGTCCCAGCCGGCGTTCTTGGTGGTGTTGCGATAGAAGCCGAAGTAGGTCGAGAAGCTGTGGTTCCCCGTCTTGATCGGCAGCTTGTCGTAGGGCGTCGGCCAGTCGAGGGTGTCGGCCTTGTACTTGGTGAAGGCCCTGGCGATCTGGTCCATCTGCTCGTGGGCCTCACCCCGCTGACTCTCGTTCAGATAGGTGTTCATGCTCGGGATGAGCACGCCCGCCAGCCCCACCAGAGCCACCACGGTGACGATGAGCTCGACGGTGGAGAAACCTCGTTGGCGCAGGTTCTTCAGGTGCACGGTGATAGGCCTCGGCTGCTCGCGGACCTCGCCGCCGCCATGGCCACGAGAGGAGTCCTCATCGATCAGCGCCCCCCGGCGTCTTGACCGTTTCCTCGCCGATCGAGCCATATCTTCCGCCCCCGGCCCCAGCTGGGTATCGTGCCCGCCGGCTGACCAAGGGGGCTCTCCCCGCCGTCAGGCCACGCAAGAGCAGCTGATTTGTGCGCCCGTAGCTCAGTTGGATAGAGCACCGGTTTCCTAAACCGGGGGTCGTGGGTTCAAATCCCGCCGGGCGTACCAGTTTGCGTGGGGTTTTCGAGGGGGAGGGGTCTCGACTGCTGTTGAGCTGACAGCCCGGCAGGCTCGACAGCAGCCAGCAGGGGTGCGCTACCATGTCCCGATGAGCAGAGCCGCAGACACCAGCGCTGAAATAGAGAATGTGCGCTCGTCGCGTCTGGCAGCCATGAGCGGCCAGGAGCGCATGGCGTCCTTCTGGCAGCTGATGAGCACCGCTCGGGCCCTGGCTGAGGCAGGTGTGCGTCACCGCCATCCCGATGCCGACGACGAAGAGGTCAAGCTGCGGCTGGCTGTTGCTGCCTATGGTCCCGAGCTGGTGCGCGAGGTCTACGGCCGGGTGCCTGGTGAGTGACGCGGAGTCTCTGCCAGACCAGGTGATCGAGGATCTCCTGTGGCTGCTCGAAGACCTGCAGCTCACCTACGCCGTCGGCGGATCCATGGCAGGCACGTTTCATGGAGAGCCCCGCACCACCCACGACATCGATGTGCTCGTGGCCCTCGACCAGCACGGGGCGCAGCGACTCACTGATTCGCTGAGCGATGACTACTACGTCCCCCAGCAGGCCCTCGAGGACGCCATGCGCACGCACTCCAGCTTCAACCTCGTGCACATCCCCTCGAGCTTCAAGGTCGATCTGTTCGTTGCGAGCCGCTCCCGCCTCGATCAGGAGCAGCTCGCCCGCCGCATCAAGGTGCGTCTCAGACGGGACGCCACCCAATCCATCTGGCTCACGTCCCCCGAAGTGCTGGTCGTGCGAAAGCTGCTCTGGCGGCGCTCAGCCCAGAACGCGTCGCAGCGGCAGTGGCTCGACGTCGTCTCGATCCTCCGAACCCAGGCTGGGCGACTGGACGAGGCCCTGATGAGCTCGCTCGCCGCTGATCTCGATCTGGGCGAGACGCTCGATGAAGCAAGGGATGCAGCACGCAGCTCCTAGCAGGCATTCGAACGCGACCTGCCCGTCGACCACCATCGGGAGAGCCTCGACCGGGTGGCGTAGGCCTGAATCCCGCCGGGCGTACCAGGCTTCTTGCCCTGGCAAGCCGGGGCACGGCTTCCCCGCGGAGCCCGGGGGCGATACGGTCTGATCTTCTGACGAGCGGCCCAGAATCATTGCGCCCTCGTCTCGCCGCGCCCGAAGCGAAGGTCAGCCCGCCATGACGAACGACGACGCCAGCCCCATCACCTACTGGGACTACATCAACACGCCTGAGCTGCTGTCGCTTCAGGGCGGCGTCGATGGGGACGAGAGCAAGCTCTCCCAAGAAGAGGTCGTCTTCATCACCGTGCATCAGGTGTTCGAGCTGTGGTTCAAGCTCATGCTCCGCGACCTGACCGTGGCCCGTGATCTCTTCGCCCAGGAGCATGTGCCCGACGACCAGATGGCCGGGGCCTGCCGGCTGCTGCGCCGACTCAAGCTGACCCTCGAACAGGGCACCAAGCACTTCGATCTTGTGGAGACCATCACCACCCGGGACTACCTCGAGTTTCGGGACAAGTTGTTCCCGGCCAACGGCGGGCAGTCCGTGCAGTTTCGGGAGGTCGAAGTGCTGCTCGGCCTTGACGAATCCGAGCGCATCCCCTACGTGACCGGCGGCAAGTTCGATGACGTGTTGAGCGAGCTCGACGGCAGGGCGGGGTGGTCCATGCGCCGGTTGCGCGAACGGCAAGCGGACACACCCACGTTCAAGGACGCCCTGCTCTCCTGGCTGTA
This sequence comes from uncultured Phycisphaerales bacterium, assembly GCA_964537035.1. Taxonomy (GTDB): domain Bacteria; phylum Planctomycetota; class B15-G4; order B15-G4; family B15-G4; genus CAZIAK01. Next base: position 38,466 of record CAZIAK010000006.1, read on the forward strand.
CCGCACGCCCATCGATGGCTCGCGCCCCGGCGATGACGATGACGACGCCGCGGTCGAGACGTTCATCGAGACGTTCTTGGAACACCGTCGCAGCGCCTTGGCCGATCTCAGCGAGCGGGTGGTGGCCATGGCGCCGTCCCCCGCAGAAGCCGAAGACCTGCGCGCTCGCTACGCCTCAGAGATCGAGAGCGCCGAGTCCTTCCTGCGCGCGCGCGACATCGACGATGCGACGGAACGTCTGCACACACGGCGTATCCGCGCCGCCGCCCTGTTCATCGAGAGCTATCGCGAGCTGCCCCTGCTGGCCATGCCACGCGACGTCGTCGACGGAGTGCTGGCCGTCGAACATGCCTTCCTGGTGTTGCGCCAACGGCACGCGCGCATGGCCGAGTGGGTCATCGGGCGCCGCGTGGGCACGGGCGGCTCGTCCGGCGTGGACTATCTCGACAACGCCGCCCTCAGCCAGCGCGTCTTCCAGGACCTGTGGACCGTGCGCATGTTGCTCGTGCGCCGCGACTCATTGCCCGACCCCAAGAACGCAGAGAAGTACGGCTTCTCGTTCGACGCCGAGTAAGGCGCATCCGCACTGCTCAGCTGAACCCCGCAGCGCCAGCGCAACAGGCTGCGCCGCACGCGCCAGGCCATGCACGTTGCGCGCGGGCTTCTCCAACGGTCTACGTGCCGGTTTTTCTATAGCGCTCGACGTGCAGGGACCAGCGCGTGGGCCAGGAGCAACCCGGCGACGAGAGCGGTCGCCACCAGCCCCATGGCGAACGCGGCCTGCAGACCGGACACAGCGTCCCGGTCCAAGAACGATGAGACGCTGCGAAAGCCCATGCTGCCCGGGACGAGCAACATGATGCCCGGCACGAGGGTGACCAGGGCGGGACGTCCACCGAGGGACGCCAACACGTTCGACCCCGCGCCCACGATGACCGCGCCCACACAGGCGCCCAGTTCGGGCCCCAGGGTCTGGGCTCCGAAGCGCGCTCCCAGGTAGCCCGCCACTCCGGCGACGACGATGGCCGGCATGTCCCGCTTGCGAGCGCCGAAGAGCACGGTGAAGGCCATGGGGGAGAGCAGCAGGGCGACCACGCCAGCCCAGGGGGGCAAGGGACCTGCCCACAAGGGCTCGGTGATCGCGCCCCCGGGAAGCAAGACCTGCACGGACCGTCCCAAGGCCACGCCGAAGCCCAGGGTCAAGAAGACCACCCCGGCTCCGGCCAGCCGGGCGGTCCCAGAGGCCCAGTGACGGGTGGCCAGCTCGCTCATGGCGATGGTCAGGGTGAAGCCTGGCACGAGCACGATCAGCGCCGAGAGGGTGACCACCTCGGCGGAGAGTCCCACGAGGTGGGCTGCCACGAGAGACAGGGCTGTGACCAGGGCCGCGGCGGCGGGCTCGAAGACCCTGGTCAGGGCGGGGCGGTGACCAATGCACTGCAGCATGACCCCGAGCATGGCGCCCAGGGTGAGGGAGCCGGCCACCTCGGCCCACGAGCCTCCGAAGAAGCTGGCCGCCGAGCCCGACGCCACGCCGAACGAGACGACGGTGGTGACGCGCGACCACACCCGGGGCCCGCTGACCACGGAGGCGAGGCGCACCTCGGCCTGGGCTGGAGAGATCTGGCGTCGCTCGACCTGATCGGTGAGCCCGTCGAGCTCGGCCAGGGTGCCCAGGTCGATCTCCCCAGGCTCGACCCTGACCAGATGGGTGGCTTGCGCCCCCGGCGGCCCGAAAGCGGCAAAGAAGGAGGTGGGAGTGGCGAACAGCTGGGCCTCGATGCCCAGGGCCCGGGCGCAGGAGCCCACAGACTGCTCCAGCCGGTCCGCGGGGGTCCCGTGGGAGTGGAGGGCCTGGCCCAGCCGCAACAAGAAGGCCTCGGCAGCTCGAAGCTCCGCTGCGGACCCAGGGCCGTGGACAGAGGACTCCATGGCACCCGGCAGGGTGGTGGGCAGGGTGGTGGGCTGGGCAACAAGCTGAGCTGAGGGCTTGGAAGTGGGCCTGGTGGTGGGCCTGGTGGTGGGCCTGGTGGTGGGCCGGGCAGCTTTCT
>CAZIAK010000006.1:40616-87315 GCA_964537035.1 uncultured Phycisphaerales bacterium
GTGGGCCTGGTGGTGGGCCTGGTGGTGGGCCTGGTGGTGGGCCGGGCAGCTTTCTGGGCCAGCGGCTTGGCACCAGGCTGAGCAGCGGGCAAGCCGGCGGCAGGGAGTTCGAGACGGAGCGCCCTGGCGGCGGGACCTTGACTTCTTGAACGCACAATCATCGTCATGACCAAGCTATCGACTGATATTCTTCTACAGAACTGAACCAGCAGATAATGCTCTCAGATCAGAGAATCATCCAACGAATAGGCTTCGCCATGGACACAACAGTCAGCACTCTTGACCGAACCGACTACGTCATTCTTGACGAATTGCAGAAGGATGCTCGGCTGAGCAACAAGGAGCTCGCCGCCCGGGTCGGACTGGCCCCTTCGAGCTGCTCTGTGCGCGTGCAGCGGCTCACCGCCGACGGGGTGCTGAGCGGATTCCACGCCGAGGTGAACCCCGCCGCCCTCGGCATCGGCCTGCAGGCGGTGATCAGCCTGCAGCTGGGGGGCCACGGTCTGGGGACGATCCGGCGGATCTCGCGAGAACTCTCAGACCTGCCCGAGGTGCGTCAGCTGTTCAGCCTGGGTGGCTCACAGGACCTGCTGGTTCACGTGGCTGTCCGAGACCCTGAGCACCTCCGTGAGCTGGTCATGGATCGCATCGCCAACCACGCCGACGTGGCCCACATGGAGACGGCGCTGATCTTCGATCACCATCGTTCCCACATGCAGGGCCCCTTGGACGCACCAGAAAATCTCAGCGAGAGCTGAAACGCCGGGGGGCCCTCGCCGTCTGTTCGGGTGTCAGGACCACCACCACCAGAGCAGAGCCGCCAGTGAGACGATGACCAACCAGAAACCCAGACGCAGCCAGACGATCAACGAGACCCGGCGATTGCGTTCGTAAGGGTCAAGAAAGCTCACCGGCCGGAGCGCCCCGCTGTGCGTCTCGTTGTGCCCGTTTTGGTGCCCCCCTTGGTGCCCCCCTTGGTGCCCCCCGATGTGCCCCCCGATGTGCGCTCTGTTGAAGCGCCCCGCGAGGTCGAGCCACGGCGCGACTTCGATGACGCACGGGGCGGGGCCTGGCAGCGGCGGCAGAAGTGAGTCCCCCGGCCGCCGACCTCAAGGCGAGAGATGGTGGTGCCGCAGGTTCGGCAGGGCTTGCCGTGACGTCCATAGACGGTGAACTCATCCTGGAAGTCGCCGGGCTTGCCCTCGGGGGTGCGATAGAAGGTGTCAAAGCTGCTGCCATCCGCGGAGATGGCCTCGGCCAACACCTGCTTGATCGTGGCCACCAGCAGGGCGGCCTTCGCGGGCTTGACCGTGTGGGACAGGCGCAGGGGATGAAGGCCCGCTCGATGGAGCGATTCGTCCACGTAGATGTTGCCCAGGCCGGCGAGGAACGACTGATCGAGCAGCAGCGGCTTGAGCTGGCGGCGGCAGCCCTTGAGAGCGGCGGTCATCCAGGCCGGGTCGAAGCCGTCGCTGAGCGGCTCGGGACCCAGGGGCGGCAAGATCTCTTCGAGGGTGGACACCAAGCCCATGCGACCGAACTTGCGCACGTCAGAGAACACCAGCGCCCGGCCGTCCGCCAAGGCGCAGCGCACGCGCACGTGGGTCACCGGAGAGGTTTCGGTGGACTCGGGAGCGCCGGCCACGCCGCGGGCACTGGTCTTGGCCGCGGCGCTTCTCGCCGATGCTCCGCTCGCTACAGCGGCCGGCTCCACGTGAAAGCGGCCGGTCATGCGCAAGTGGCCCACCAGCTTGCGGCCATTATCGAGCTCGAAGACGAGGTACTTGGCCCGGCGCCACACACTCTGAATCGTCAGCCCGGCCAATCCTCGACGAAAGGCTCGCACCGACGGGCAGGCGACGGTGCGGGGCCACAGCACCGAGACGCCGCTCACAGTGGCTCCCACCACGAGGGGTCGCAGCTGGCGCACCACGGTCTCGACTTCGGGCAGCTCGGGCATGGGGGCATTCTGGCCCGAGGGCAGCCGTTCTGGCCAGACACCTCGGCGAGTTCTGCCCCTGACCGGTGTCTTCACGGGCTACCTCAGCGGCCGCGGTGGAGCCTTCGCGGCGAGGCTGGTGAGAAATGCGGGCGTGCTCGCGACGGTCGACCACGGCACAAGGTCAGGTGGTGAAGCTTTGACAGGGTTGGGCTGCTAGAGTTCGGCCCATGACCCGTGACGTCGCCTATCCCGATAGCCTGGCCGAACACTACGACGGCGACTACGACATCCTCCGTCACGACGGAGAGGACGTCGCCTTCTACACCGACCTGGCTCTTCATGCTGGCGGTCCCGTGATGGAGATCGGCTGCGGCACCGGCCGGGTGGCCCTGCCGGTGGCCCGCGCGGGCTGCACTGTGCTGGGCGTCGACCCCACGCCGGCCATGCTCTCCCGCTTGGCCGACAAGCTGGCCAGAGAATCTGCGGACGTCCGCGAACGCATCACCCTTCAACCAGGCCGGTTCGATGCCGTGCCCGGAGAGGGTTCATTCGCCCTGGTCTTCTCGGCCTTCCGCGCCTTTCAACACCTGAACGATCGGCGGGAACAACTCGCTGCCCTCACCGAGATGGCCCGCTGGACCCGCCCCGGCGGCCTCGTGGCCTTCGACGTCTTCGACTACAACGCAGAGCGGGCCGCAGCCTACGCCGACGAGCACGCCGACTACGTCCTTCAGGTCGCTGACCAGACCAGGGAGCGGCGGAGTCGGGCCAGGTACGACGAGAAGAACGGGCTGATCCACTGCCGCTTTCGCTGGTTGCTCAACGGCGCAGCTGACGGAGAGGCCACCTTCACCATGAAGGTCTCGACCCGGGACGAGCTGGTGGCCCTTCTGCCCGACGCTGGTCTCGAACTTGAGGCGGTCTTTGGCACATTCGCGGCCGATCCCTGGACAGCGAGCGAGCAACGGGAGATCGTCATCGTCGCTCGCCGACCCGGCGGCACTGACAGCGGCCCCTCCCATCCTGCGCGACCCATCGCCTCGTGAAGATCCTGATCACCAGCCCTATCTTTCCACCTGATCTGGGCGGGCCGGCGACCTATGTGCCCAGCCTGGCCACCTGGCTCACAGACCGGGGACACGAGGTCACCGTGGTGGCCTTCTGCTCTGACCCTGCGCCCAGTGGCTGGCCCTTCAAGGTGATCTCGATCCCCCGCTGCTGGATGCCCCTGCGCTATCTGAAAGACTTTCTGGCGGTGTGGCGCGAGGCGAAGCACGCAGACATCGTCTACGTGAATGAACACCTGGCCTTGCACGTGGCCTTCGCTGGCCGACTGCGGGGCAAGCCCGTGGTGATTCGGGTGTATGTCGACGGCACGTGGGAGATCAGCCATCGCCTGGGCTGGCACGACGACACCATCACCGACTACCAAGACCGCGACTATGGCTGGAAGGTCACGGCCATCCGCAAGCTGCAAAGACTGTGGTGGGGCTGGGCCCGGCGCATCATCGCCCCCAGCGAGTTCATGCGCGGCATCATCATGGGTCACGGGGTGCCGTCCGATCGCATCGACCTGATTCACAATGCGTACCACGGGCCCGAGTCCTTCGACCTGAGCAAGGCCGACGCACGACAAGCCTGCGGGCTGCCCGCCGATCGGGTGGTACTGCTCTCCATCTGCCGGCTGATGATCTGGAAAGGTGTCGACGGACTCATTCGCGCGCTGGAACGCCTGCCCGAAAGCCACCACCTCTACGTGGCCGGCGACGGCGAAGAGCTGGAACGCTGGACCGATCTGGCAGACGAGCTGGGCGTCGGCGAGCGGGTGCACTTTCTGGGCAACGTCCCCCACGCCGAGCTCATGGGCTGGATACGAGCTGCGGACGTGTTTCTACTGAACAGCACGTACGAAGGGCTCTCCCACACCCTGCTCGAGGTCATGTGGCTGGGGCTGGCGGCGGCGGTGTCCAACGTGTGCGGCAACGCCGAGCTGATCGAGAACAAGGTCAACGGCCGCTCGTACCGCCCGGGCGATGTGGATGGCATCGTCGACTCCATCGAAGAGCTGGTGGGCGACAGGGACAAGGCCGAGCAGTACATCCAGCTCAGCAGGGACAAGGTGTCCGGATTTGCTCGAGACACGCTCTTTGCCCGAAAAGAGCAGCTGTTCCGGGGCATCACTGCCAAGAGCTGAGACCGGGCGCGGCGGGTGAGCAGCGGGCGATCCACGATGCTAAGGTCTGGGGGTGCACCGCATCCTCGGCAGGACCGGCTGCGCGCCCCGCGTCCCCTCCCCCTTTCACGGTCCCCGGTCTCATGACCGCTCAGCACATCTCCACTCAGCCCGTCGCCGGGACGCCGGCGGCGCCGGCACTGTCACCCGTCTTGCGCTCGTTGCAGACCCTCGAGGCCATCGAGCAACACTGGGAAGACATGGTCGCCGAGCTGCGTGAGCACATCCCCGCGCTCCGTTCTCAACGTGCTTTCTACGACGGCGCCTGGGTCTTCGGGTTGCGCATCGGCGGTCGCCAAGAGGGCGCTACCGACCGGTCCGCTCTGCGCTTCAGTCGCCTCGACGTCCAGATCGCGCTCGACGTGGCCCATGACCGGGCGTCGCTCACATCGTGCATCACGGTGCGCAACCGGGACGAACCGCGGCGGTCGCTTGAGACATCGCTCGATGACTCTGGGCGCCAAGCGCTGTGCGAGTTTCTCGAGGCCGCGGCGTACACCTTCGTCGACCGATACTTCGACCGCCGCTGATCCGCCTGCAGAGTCCTGTATGGTCAAGGCCTCTGCCCTTCGGGATCACCGAGAATGCCTGCGCCCAGCGCCAGCCAGCACACTCACAGCGCCGCCGCTGGCAACGCCAACGGCGCCAGCAACATCAGCAACATCAGCAACATCAGCAATGCCAGCAATGCCAGCAATGCCAGCGATGGCAACGGCGGCGCGCGCGATCGTGACGTCGTGGTGCGCTGCGACGACGTGCACAAGACCTACGGTCGCGGATCGAACGCGACCGCCGCGCTGACCCAGATCAACCTGCGCGTCTCTCCCGGCGAAGCGGTCGCCCTCACGGGCCCCAGCGGCTCGGGCAAGTCGACCCTGCTGCACCTGCTCGGGGCCATGGACACAGCCTGCTCAGGCAAGGTCTTTGTGGGCGGACAAGACCTGTCTGCTCTCGACGATCACGGAGCCTCGACGTTTCGCAATCAACGGCTCGGCTTCGTGTTCCAGTTCTTCCATCTGATGTCGTCCCTGTCGGTGCTCGACAACATCGCCCTGCCCTCTCGACTCGGCGGGCGCCCTGCAGACGAGGCCCGAGGCCAGGCCTTGCAGCTCGCCGAGCGGGTGGGAGTTGCCGAGCTGGTCGATCGCTCTCCCGACACGCTCTCCGGGGGACAACGACAGCGGGTGGCCGTGGCCCGTGCGCTGATCAACCGCCCGGCGCTGGTCCTGGCCGATGAACCCACGGGCAACCTCGACCACGTGGCCGGCGCCGAGGTCATCGAGCTGCTGGCCAGCCTCGGGCACGAACGAGGCGTGGCGGTGATCGTGGCCACCCACGACCCCGCGGTGACGGCAGCCTCCGACCGGGAGATTCGCCTGGTGGATGGCCGGGTCGTGGGCAACCCATGACCCCGGGCCCGCAGCCGGTCAGCACGCAAGGCAGCCCGGCCGCCCGACGGTGGCTCACCTGCCTGTCCGTCCTGCTCGCCGACGCTCGGGCCCACAAGCTGCAGACCTTTGCGACCCTCACGGGCCTGGCGGTGGGCGTGTCGGTGATCGTCGCCATTCATCTGGCCAGCCAGGCCGCGTTGCACCGCTTTCAGGACACCTTCGTCGGCCTCACGGGCGTGGCCACCCATCAGCTGGTGGGCGTCGAGCCCTTGCCCGCTGCTCGGCTGGCCTCCCTGCGGGCCGACCCCGCCGTGATCGACGTCCATCCGGTGGTGGCCACCACGGTGATCGTGCCCCCTGGCGAGCAACGACCCGCGCCCACGTCGCTGCGACTGGTGGGCATCGACCCCTTCCTCGCCGCACCGTTCCTTCAGCTCGACAGCGAGGCCCTGGGCAGCGCCGCCGACGGGCGTCTCTTCGAGCGACTCATGCTCGAGCCCGGACTGGTGGCGATGCACAGCGAGACCCTGGCTCAACTGGGCCTGGCCGACGGCGAGAGACTCACCGTGCGCGGGCCCGCGGGACCACGAGAGCTCTCTGTCTTGGCTCTGGACGCACCAAGGCTGGCCGCAGCCAATCCACCGCTCATGTTGGCGGACATCGCCAGCGCTCAGGAGATTCTCGGGCTGGGCGGTCGCGTGCTGCGCTTCGATCTGGTCATGGCCAGTGATCGGGGCGAGCTGTCCCTGCTGCCCGGCGAGAGCGTTGAACCCGCTCGACGTCGAGGTGAGCGCGCGGACAGCATGACCAGCGCGTTTCGCATGAACCTGCTCTGCCTCGGGTTTCTCGCCGTGCTCGTGGGTTCTTTCGTGGCCTTCAACATGGCCCAGTTTGCCGTGACCCGCAGGCGCCCGTTGCTCGGTCGGCTGCGCTGTCTCGGTTGCAGCGCCCGTGACCTGCTCACCGCCACGCTCCTCGAAGCCGGTGTCATGGGACTGCTGGCCAGCGCCCTCGGCGTGCTCGGTGGACGCTGGCTGGCCACGGCCCTGGTGGCCGACGTGGCCCGCACTGTGTCGGCGATCTACGGACCCTTGGGCGGCGTCCCTGAGCCCCAGCTGGCTGGCACGGTGACCCTGGGTGCCCTGGCCCTGGGGACCGTCGCCAGCGTGGCCGCCACCTGGGGCCCGGCCAGGTCGGCAGCGCGGACGGCGCCCGTGGCCGTGGCGGGAGCCGTCCCTCATGACCCCACACCGCGACCTCGCACGCCGTTGTTGCTGCTCGTGCTCGGGGGGCTGGCGCTGATCCCTCAGGGCAGCGCCGTGGTCTTGCCTGCGTTGGCGGTGATCGCCCTGCTGCTGGCCTCGGCCACTGCACTCCCTCGCGCCCTGGGTCTGCTGACTTCGCGACGGCTCGGTCGCACCGTGCCCGCCCTGGCCATGGGACGGATCGGCGCGTCACTCGCCCGCACGGGAGGGGCCGCAGGAGCCCTGGCCATGCCCCTGGCCATGACCATCGCCATCGTGATCATGGTGGGTTCATTTCGCAGCGAGGTGGCCAGCTGGTCCGAGGCCGTGCTGGGCGCGGATGTGTACGTCAAACCTCGCTTCGCCGAGCTGGCGCCTGCCACGACGCACCTCGATCAAGCCCTGCTCGACGAGCTGGCCCGGTTGCCCGGAATCGCCGCCCTCGATCTGTTGCGCAACGTCGAACAGGTCGACGGTGAGCGGTCGTTCTTCGTGGGTGGCGCGTCCCTCGACAGCGTGCGCCAGAGAGGATCCATGCGCCTGCTCGAGGGCGAAGGTCTGCCCGCCGTGCTCGCAGGCCTGAGCCGGGGCGGCGCGTTGCTGAGCGAACCCCTGGCCCGCAAATCAGGCCTGCACCCGGGAGACACCCTGTCCCTGCTCACCAGGGCAGGCACCGTGGCCGTCGACGTGGTCGGCGTGTTTCAGGACTTCTCCTACGACCGAGGCTACGCCCTGCTCGACGAGGACACGTTCATCGAACACTTCGGCGCGACCCCCGTGCAGAACGCGGCCCTCTTGTTGCATCCCGACGCAGACGGCGAAGCCCTCGTGGCCGCCCTCTCTGCAGCGCATCCAGACGTTGTCTTTCGCACCGTGCAACGCCTGCGCGCCGATGTGATCAGCGCCTTTGACGAGACGTTCGCCATCACCTACCTGCTCCAGGCCATCTCGACCGCGCTGGCCCTGGTGGGCATTCTCACGGCCTTGCTTTGCTTGCATCTGGAGCGACGACATGAGCTGGGTGTGCTGCGGGCTCTCGGCGCGCGGCAACAGACCCTGGCGGCCTTGCTGGTTCTCGAAGCCCTGATCATCATGGCCGTGGCCAGTGTGGCGGCCCTGCCCACGGGCATCGCCCTGGCCTGGATTCTCGTGGACGTCGTCAACATTCGCTCGTTCGGCTGGAGCTTCCCCATGCAGATCGACGTGACCGCCGTCGGCGGGGTCATGGCCTTGGCCCTGGTGGCGGGCCTGGCTGCGGGAGGCGTCCCCTGGATGATGGCCCGCAAGCTGGCGGTGGCCCGACTGCTGGAGCCGGGGTCGTGAAGCGTTTGGCCACAGAGGCACTCCCACGTCGCGGGGGAAGGGGGCTCGCTCTCGTCGTCGCCGCGGCGAGCTGGCTCAGCTTCGTTCCGGCGACGCTGACCGGACAACAGACCGAGGCGACGCTGGACGCGAAAGACGTGAGGGGCGGCCCGGGCTCGGCGGGCTCGGCGGACGCGGCAGGCTCGGCAGGCGCGGCAGGCTCGGCGGACGCGGCAGACTCGGCGGACGCGGCAGACGCAGCGGACACGGCTGTCGCTGGCGTTGCTGGCGGCGTCCTGGATCAGGGCTTCGTGCAGGCGGGGCCTGGGCGCGAGGTCGTGTTGCCGGGAGATCACGGTAGCCATCCCGAGACGCAGATCGAGTGGTGGTATCTCACCGGGCCGTTGTCCGGGCCGAGCGGCGAGCTGTTCGGGTTTCAGGCCACCTGGTTCCGGCGAGCCCTGGTGGCCGAAGTGCCCGCGGGGCGCTCACCCCTGGCTGCCCGAGAGGTGATCCTCTTTCATGGCGCGCTGACCGATGTGGCCGCCGGGACCATGACGTTCTTCGAGTCGGCCTCCCGGGCCTATCCCCCTTGGGCTGGCGCTGACTCCCACAAGCTCGCGGTGCACCTCTTCGATCAGCAGCTCACGGACGAGAGTGGCGAGGGGCAAGCTGCCACGCTGTCCATCGACCTGGGCCACACCCAGCTGCAGCTCGACCTCGACCTCACAGCCAGCGCCACGCTGCGTCACGGAGAAGAGCCCGGGCTGAGCGTCAAAGGCCACGGGCCAGGGCAAGCGTCCTGGTACTACAGCCTGCCCACCGTGGCCGCGCAGGGCCAGCTGTTGCGCGACGGGCAGCCAGCCCTCGATGTGCAGGGCAGAGCATGGCTCGACCATGAGTTCGGCTCAGGGCCGCTCAGCGAAGACCAGGTCGGCTGGGACTGGTTCGCCACCGTGCTCGATGACGGCACAGAACTCATGGCCTACCAGCTGCGCCGAGACGACGGCAGCCCGGCCAGCACCAGCTCGCTGAGCCTGCGGCGAGAGGGCGGCGAGCTGCAGCACATCGGCCAGGAAGGATTCGCCATCACGGCCACCGAAACCTGGGCCAGCCCTCACAGCGGAGCGGTCTACCCGAGTGCGTGGGTGCTTGAGGTGTTCGACCCGCCGCTCGCGCTCCAGGTCAGCGCGACCGTCGCAGATCAGGAGCTGATCACCGAGTCCACTGGTGTCACTTACTGGGAGGGCTTGTGCCGTTTCGACGGACAACTCGACGGTCGCGAAGTGCAGGGTCATGGCTACGTCGAGCTGGTGGGTTACGCGGGCTCTGTCGCCGATCGCTTTGGCGCGCGCACAACTTCGGATGAACATCACATAAAGAGATGATTTGATCCCGCGCGCGAGTTGCGGTGTAGCACCTCGCCGTGCTCGAAGACTGGTGGTAGGTTGAGTCTTCTGCGCTCGTTGGTCGAGAGTGCTACCGGTGCGCGAAACGTTGCGCCCGCCCCCGCTTCATCACCCCCACCAACCTAGACGCAGCCTCATGAAAGTCCTCTTCCTCTCGACGTTCCTGGCCCAGGAGCCCCTCGGAATCATGTACCTCTCCGGCGCTCTCAAGCGCGCTGGCCACGAGACGAGCATGATCTTCGTGCCGGACAAGGAGTTCGAGCAGAAGCTCACCGACTACAACCCTGATGTCGTGGCCTACTCGTTCACCACCGGGTTGCACACCATGGTGCTGGGCTTGAACAAGCAGGTGAAGGCCTTGCTGCCAGACGTCACCTCGGTCTGCGGCGGCGCACACGTGACCGTGGTGCCTGAGTTCCTGGCCGAAGAGGGCATCGATGCCATCTGTCGGGGGGACGGCGAGTACGCCTTCGTCGAGTTCGTCAACCGGCTGGCCGCTGGCGGCGACCTGACCACCATCCCCAGCATCAACTACAAGGACGCCGACGGGAAGCTGCACGAGAACCCCCCAGGCCCCCTTGAGCAGGACCTGGAGGTCTTCGGGTTCTGCGACCGCTCGGTTGTCTACGAGGCGTCGAGCTTCTACGCCGACAGCGAGCGCAAGGTCATCAAGACCGATCGGGGTTGCCCGATGAACTGCAGCTTCTGCTTCCACCACGCCTGGAAGAAGAAGGTCTACAAGGTGACCAACAACGAGTACGTGCGCCGGCGTTCGGTAGGTCACGTGATCGAAGAGGCCAAGCGCATCAAGGCCGACTACCCCTTGACCTACGTGCACTTCCTCGACGACATCTTCAACATCAACAACAAGTGGCTCGAAGAGTTCGCCGAGCGCTGGCCGAAAGAGGTGGGGCTGCCGTTTGATGCCATCCTCATGGCCAACATGGTCACGGAGAAGCACATCAGGCTGCTCAAGCAGGCCGGGTGCATCTATGCGCGCATCGCCTTCGAGGCGGCCAACGATCACATGCGCAACGCGGTGATGAAGAAGAACACGACGCGCAAGCAGCTGGTGCGAGCCGCCGGCTTCATCAGGGACCACGGCATCCGCCTGGGCAGCCTGAACATGCTCGGTGGTCCTGGCACGTCCATCGAAGACGACATCGAGACGATCAAGCTCAACATCGAGTGCAAGGTCGACCACCCGTTGGCGAGCCTGCTGCAGCCGTACCCGATGACCGACATCAACGACCTGACGAAAGAGATGGGTCTGGCCACGGACACCTGGGAGGAGTTCCCCACCCTCTTCAACCGCACCACGTCCATCGCCCACAACAACCGCATCTACTTCGAGAACCTGCACAAGTGGTTCCCCATCGTGGTGCGCTTCCCGAAGCTGCTGCCCATGGCCCGTCGAGCCATCAAGTCGCGGATGTTCTCGAAGGTCTATCTGGTCATGTACATGCTGTTCAGTGAGTGGCTCGTCACCGAGCAGAATCGCATCTACAACCACGCTCAGGGACGCACGGGCTTCCGCACCCTCTCGGTGGTCGACTTCACCTCACGAATCTTCACCAAGGGCTTCATTCGCCTCTTCACCACGATCTTCGGCAAGGACGCCACCAAGATCGGGCTGAAGATGTCGCTCAACGACGAGCGGCTGATGAACCATATGGACGACTGAGGGGCGACGAGACCAGGCAGGGCTCTGCCCCCTCGCTGGGGGCCCTGGGCGCAGACCGTTCAGCTGAGGCAGCCAGCATGGCGATAAGATGATATATTCATCACCTTGTCACCCTTTGAGCACCCCTGAAGACTGCCCTCCCATGCGTGTCCTGTTTTTGTCGACCTTCCAGGCCCAGGAACCCCTGGGTGTGATGTACCTGTCTGGCGCCCTCAAGGCCGCTGGGCACGAAACCAAGATGATCTTCGTGCCGGACCCCCGCTTCCCGGCCCGGTTCAAGGAGTTCGACCCGGACGTCGTCTGCTACTCGTTCACCACCGGCGTGCAGGTGCACGTCGCGGGACTGAACAAGATCGTGAAGAAGATGAAGCCCTCGGTGGTCTCGATCGCTGGCGGGGCACACGTCACGGTGGTCCCTGAGTTCCTCGAAGAGGACGGCTTCGAGGCCATCTGTCGAGGCGAGGGCGAAGAGGCCCTGGTGGACTTCGTCAACCGCGTCGAAGAGGGCGGCGACCTGACCAACATCCCCAACATCTGGTTCAAGGCTCCCGATGGCGTGATCCACAAGAACGAGCCCCGGCCCCTGGTGGCCGACCTGGACAGCATCGGCTGGTGCGACCGCACGCTCGTCTACGACGCCTCCGACCTCTACAAGGGCAGCGAGCGCAAGGTCATCAAGACCGACCGCGGTTGCCCGATGAACTGCAGCTTCTGCTTCCATCACGCCTGGAAGACGAAGATCTACAAGCTCAGCAACAACGAGTACGTGCGCCGACGCTCCGTGGACCACGTCATCGAAGAGGCGAAGCAGATCATCGAGAAGTACCCCCTGACCTATGTGCACTTCCTCGACGACATCTTCAATATCAACAACAAGTGGCTGGCCGAGTTTGCCGAGCGCTGGCCAGTCGAGATCGGCCTGCCGTTCGATGTGATCTTGATGGCCAACATGGTCACGGACAAGCACATCCAGCTGCTCAAGAAGGCCGGTTGCGTCTACGCGCGCATCGCCTTCGAGGCCGCAGACGATCACATGCGCAACGCGGTGATGCGCAAGAACACCACGCGCAAGCAGCTGGTGCGGGCGGCGGAGCACATCAAGCGCCACGGCATCCGCCTGGGCAGCCTGAACATGCTCGGCGGACCGGGCGCCACCATCGAAGACGACTTCGAGACGGTGAAGCTCAACATCGAGTGCAAGGTCGACCATCCCCTGGTCAGCCTGCTTCAGCCCTACCCCATGACCGACATCAACGAGATGACCCAGGAGATGGGCGTCTCCACGGACCAGTGGGACGAGTTCCCCACCCTGTTCAACCGCACGACGTCGATCGCCCACAAGAACCGCCACTACTTCGAGAACCTGCACAAGTGGTTCCCCCTGGTGGTGAGGCATGGCTGGCTGCTACCCCTCGCCCAGAAGGCCATCCGCTCGCGCTGGCTCTGCCGGCCCTTCACCTGGATGTACATGCTCTACAGCGAGTGGCTGGTGACCGAGCAGAACGCCCTCTACTACAAGGCCCAGTCGAAGACCGGCCTGAAGACCGTGCCCATCCTCGACTTCAGCAGCCGGGTGATCACCAAGGGCTTCGTGCGCCTGGCCACGGTGGTGGCTGGCAAGGGCGCCTCGAAGATCGCCATGAAGATCAAGCTCAACGACGAGCGGGCCGTGGCCCACATGGAAGACTGACCGTCCGGGACGGCATGGGTTTGCGTCGAAGGCGTGCGGGCTAGACTGGGCGGCGATCCGTCCGAGCTGCCCAGACTCGCCCCAGAAAGACACGTCCATGGCCACGCCTCGCTGCCCTCTGCATACCCTCTCCGCCCTCGCGCTCGCCCTCGCCCTCGCGGGCTGCGGAGGCCCCCCCGCCGACGTGGTGCTCTACTGCGCGGTGGATCAGTCCCACTCTGAGCCCATCGTTCGCGCTTTCGAAGCGGCCACCGGGTTGCGGGTCGACTTTCAGCCGGACATCGAGGCCACCAAGTCGATCGGCCACCGCCGGCGCATCCAGGAAGAGGCCAACAACCCTCGCTGCGACGTCTTCTGGAACAACGAGGTGGTCCAGTCGGTGCTGCTCGCGGAGGCCAGCCCTGCGCTCATCGAGCCCTACATCTCCCCCGCTGCCGCCGACATCCCCGACCAGTTCAAGGACCCCTCGGGACTGTGGACTGGCTTCGCCTCACGGGCCCGGGTCTTGATCGTGAACACCGATCGCTACCCGGATCCCGCCGACTACCCCCGCACGACCGACGCCTTTCTCGAGCCCGGCGCCGGGGAGCACAGCGGCATGGCCCGTCCGCTCACCGGCACCACAGCGGCCCACGGCGCGGTCTGGCTCAACGCCTGGGGCAGCGAACGCACCTTTGGTCACCTGCAAGCGCTGACCGACAACGGGGTGCGCTTCGGACCAGGCAACGCCCACCTCATGCGGCTCGTTCGCGACGGCAACCTCGACTTCGGCTGGACCGACACGGATGACGCGAAAGCTGCCATCGACCAGGGCTTCCCCGTGGCCCAGGTCGTGCCCGATCAAGGCCCGGGCGAATTCGGACTCGTGGTCATCCCCAACACGGTCTGCCTGGTGAAGGGCGCGCCCCACCCCGAGGCCGCCAGGCTGCTGATCGACTTTCTGCTGTCCCACGAGGTGGAGCGCATGCTCGCCGAGGGTGATTCGGGACAGATCCCCGTCCGGGCAGAGGTTTCCCGGCCCGCTGGCGTGCTCAAGCTCGACCAGCTCACCCTGGCCCCCATCGACTGGGCCGAGGTGGGTCACACCTACGCGGACAACGTCGATGCCCTGGAGGACTGGTTCAACCAGTAGCCACGGCCTCCCGCCATGTGGCGAGCGCCGCTCGTTGCGCAGGCTGCTCTCGTCAGCGCAGCGCCCAGGCCCAGGCAGACCGGATCTGGCCACAGTTCCCGTGGCAGCACTTGCAGACAAGCTGCGGCGGGATCAGGCTAGAATGCGCCCCTTGGAGAACGACCCTGGACATCACGGAACCCAGCAGCGAACTCGTCACGCTCAGGGAGCGGACCGAGGAGTTTCTGGGCAACGCGGTGAAAGAGTTCCAGCGCGTCGCCGACCGCTACGAAGTGCCCTACCACGCCACGCGCATCATCTTGCACCCCCTCGAGTGGACCCAGGGGCGCACCTTGCTGCGTTTCATCGCGCCCATCATCGTCGAGGTCGAGTCGACCCCTGAGCTCTACCGACGACTCATCGAACTGAACAACACCACGATCTTCGGCAAGTACTACGTGCGCGATCACACCGTCTTTCTTGAACACAACCTGCTCGGTGAGTCTCTCGACGTGCGCCAGTTCAGGGCGACCCTCGCCTCTGTGGCACACCACGCCGACCATCTGGATGACCTGCTGCTCGCCGAGTTCGGTGGCCGCAAGTGGAGCGATCATGCCTGAGCCTGCTGATGCGTACGTTCTCGTCGAAGACTTCAAGAAGGAGGGTCTGAACGAGGTCGTCTCGACTCTCCTCGAAGACGTGGTCGATGTGGCCCAGAGACTGAACCACAACGTCCTCGCTCCCGAGCACCTGATGGTCGTGGCCGCCGAGAACGGCGTCGAAGAGATGGCCCGGCTCATGCCTGGCCTCTCGGCTTTTCGCGAGGCGCTGCTGGACGCGCTCTACGACGATCGGGACATGCTGCGCTACCAACCCGTCGAGAACGATGAGCGGCTGTGGATGCAACCTGACCTGCACAAGGCGCTACGCCAGATCCAGGGCGGCGACACCGTGCCTGACGTTCTCGTCGAAGTGATGCTCTCCGAGCTTCCCCGTATCACTCGAGCTGTGGCCTACGCTCGAGGGACCGAACCGGACGTCTTGCCGCCCGACACGATCACCCTCGACCAGGTCATGGGCAACTCCGAGAGCGGCGTGTTCGAGCTCCAGCCCGAGGCGACACCAGAGGCTGCGCACCAGCCCCCCGCCCCCGGACAGGACGCCACCCTGGGCGAAGTCCCCCTGACCATCAACCTGGGCGAAGAGGCCATCGATGACCCGCCCATGGTGGGAAGGGCGAACCTGGCCGATCAGGTCTCTCGCATCCTGCTGCGCTTTCACCAACCGGCGGCGTTGCTCGTGGGCAGCGCTGGATCTGGCAAGACCGCCTTCGTGCGCGGGCTCGCGGCGGCCGCAACCCGCGGCGACATCCCTGCACTGCAAGGCTTCACGTTCTACCAGCTCAAGCTGCTCGACCTGGTGAGCCAGAGCCACAGGGGCCAGGATCTACACAACCTCCTCGACCAGATTCTCGAGGTCATCCAGCAGAACCCCATGGGCGTGCTGGTCATCGACGACCTGCATCTGCTGGTGGCCAAGCAAGGCTATCCATTGATGTCAGACCTGATCGACACGATCAAGCTGCACATCAGCAAGGGCAACCTGCGAGCGCTGCTCACGGTGGAGGCCGGTGCGTTCAACAAGTCGTTCAGCACGGACAGTTTCTTCACCTCGCAGATCACGGTGAAGACCTTGTCTCCCCTTGAGCGCAGCGAACTGAACGAGGCGGCGACGGTCTATCGCCCTCGACTTGAGAAGCACTTCAACGTCAAGATCTCCGAGCAAGCGCTCGAGGCAGCGGTCGCGGCGTGCCTCTCTGAAGAGATCCCCGAGTACCACCCTCCTGGGTCCATCATTCGCCTGCTCGACGAGGCCTGCGCCATGGCCCGCTCCGAGGCAGCAGATGAGGTCACTGAAGTGCACGTGCACAAGTGCTTCAGCGAGGAGAGCGAGGCGCGCAGCCACCACGACCGCCGGCAGCTGCGAGAGATCGAGTCACGGCTGTCCAAGCGAGTCCTTGGGCAAGACCTCGCCGCTGCGGTGCTGGGGCGCCGGGTGCGCCTGGCCAAGCTTCATCTCGACCGCAAGCCCGAGCGTCCCGACGGGGTGTTCCTGTTCTTGGGGCCCTCTGGCGTGGGCAAGACCGAGATGGCCCGGTCGCTCGCCCGCGCGCTGTACGAGGACGAGAGTCGCCTCGTGCGCCTCGACATGAGCGAGTACATGGAGCCCCACTCTGTGGCTCGCATCATTGGCGCCCCTCCCGGTTACGTGGGCTACGGAGAAGACGGGGCGCTCACCGGCCCCGTGGCAGAGCTCGGTCACTGCGTGGTGCTGCTCGACGAGATCGAGAAGGCCCACCCCCGGGTGCTCAACCTCTTTCTGCAGGTGTTCGATGACGGGCGCCTCACGGACAGCAAGGGTCGCTTCATCGACTTCTCAGAGACCGTGATCATCATGACCAGCAACATCGGTCGAGAGCTGTACGCCATCCACGGCAAGCAGCCCATCGGCTTCGGTTCTGGCGACAACGGTGATAACGGCAACGATGTGCCCGTGCGCGACGCCGTACAGGATCATCTGCTGCGGGTATTGCCCAGCGAGTTCGTCAACCGCATCGACGAGATCGTGCCGTTCCGGGTGCTCGACGACGAAGACATCCGCAAGATCGCCGAGCACCTCCTGATCATGGAGGTCGAGCGCTGGAAGGAGCGGGGCAAGCAGCTGACCTACACCGCAGACGTGCCCGGACTGGTGGCCTTGACCGGGTATGACCCGCGCCTCGGTGCGCGACACGTAGAACGCAATGTCGAACGGCTCGTGATCACGCTGATGAGCGATGCCGCCGTGGGCGATGGCTTTGACGCCGTGAAGGAGATGCACCTCTCCGTGGATGACAGCGGCGTCTGCCTGACCCTCGATGGCAAGCCGTTCCTCTGTCTGGAGGCCGAGGGGGGCATGCCCCGTGAAGAGGCCTCGGATCCCTGACGGCCGCACCGAGCAGAGTGCGGGCGATCGAAGAGGCTGGCCCGGACCTCTCACCACGATCTGCTGCGGGCACGTCTGGACCCTCGCGACGATGGTGGAGAGAAGTCCGGGCTACTGCGCCCGGGCGGCCGCGGCGATCTGCTTGAGGCCCTCAGCAAGTCTCGCGATGACAGCGTCGCCGTCGTAACCGTCGAGGTCTTCAGGACGCAACCTTGAGCGCATGACTTGCTCGGCCTGTGGGTCGGACAGCAGGGGAAACAGCACGTCGGCGAGGTGCTTGCCGCTGCCATCAAAGAGCAGCCCGTTGTCGCCGTGTCGAATCAGTTCAGGAACGATGCCCACCTCGGTCGACACCACCGGTGTCCCGCAAGCCATGGCCTCGGCCACGACCCTGGGGCCGCCCTCGCTTGTGGAAGCGCAGACCAGGAACCGCGCCTGGCGATAGACCTCGGCCAGGGCCGCAGCGTCAGGCACCCACTCGATGTGCTCGATGCGATCCTGCGCGCCATGCTGTTCAGCGAACGCCTTCACCGCCGCAAGCTCGGGGCCACGGCCGACCAGTCTCAAGCGCAGGTCGCTCAGACCCCGACGTTGCAACTCAGCGAGCCCTTCAAGGATCGCAGGCACGCCTTTGTTCGGCACCAGACGTCCCACGAAGAGCAGGTCGCAGGCGAAGTCGTGACGGGGCTCGCCACCAGGAGGCGAGGCTGTGCAGAACGTCTCGCGATCCAGGTACAGCGAGGGCAGCACATGGATGGCCTTATCTGGCACGCCCCAGCTCTTGAGCAGGCGCGGCAACTCGATGTTGTTGACCACTCGGAAGCCGGCCGACCTGCTCTTGGCCCACGACGCATACAGCCGGGTCATGGGTGCATCGATACGTTCGCGGAACGACGCAGGCCGGGGAAACCCGGGCACGTGGTGAAGCTCCGCCACGTAAGGAATGCCCGTGGCCCGTGAGATGCGCCACGAACCCAAGCCGTTGTAGAACGGGTTGTAGTCGTGACTGGTGATCACCGTGTACGGCCGCTCGCTCGCCAAGCGCAGCCCCGTCCTGGCGATGAACTGCGCCTGGCGCAGCTTGCCCGTGGTGGGATGATGCAGATGGACGTTGCCGAACACCGTGTCGTGTTCGACCTTGTCGGGGCGCGTGCCGATGACGTCGACTCGATCCCAGTGGCGGTGGAACGACTCGAGCATGTAGTAGAACGGTCCGCGCTCACCGGCGACCACGGAACGATCGGCGCTGACCATGATGATGTTGTCGGTCATGGGCGCGTTCTGCTCAGCGCTCTGGCTCGGGGGCGTCAGGGCTCGTAGGTGCCGAGGACGTCTTGGGCGGCTTCCATGCCCACGCGCATGGAACGGGCCATGTTGTTGTACCAGAACTGCCCAGAGCGTCCGATCGAGCGGAGGTTGTCGAATCGGTCCAGCTTGGTCCAGATGCGATCGAGCTTCTCGCGATAGTCGAGCGGGTACACCGGGTAGCTGTCGGGCACGAACATGTACCGGATGTCTTCGATGTCGTCCGGCTTGCACACACCCAGGCGGCTCAGGCCGTTCTTGATGTTCTCGGTCAGCTCTTCTCGGTCGGACTCGTTGGCGAAGTTCCCCCGGGTGACCTCGACGCACAGGCTGTCCTTGCCCTCGGGGCACAACCCGGCCACGGAGCGGTTCGGGTAGTACACCCGGTTGAAGGCCATGTCGTCCTCGGCGATGTAGGTGTAGAGGTCATCGCCTGGCTTGAGCGGCCGGCGCATCTTCATCAGCGCGAGCAAGATGGTCATGAAGGGCAGCTCTTCGCGGTCGATGCCCGTGAGCGAGCACAGCCGATGCACGGAGCCGGTCCAGATCACGGCCTCGGGGTTGACGATCTCGCCTCCATCCCAGGTGACCGCTTCTACGTGGTCGCCCTCACACTTCAGGTCGACGTTTGCGGCGTTCAGCTCGATGCGCACACCTCGCTTCCGGCAGTCTTCGGCGACCCGCTGGGTGATCATGCCCACGCCTCCCGGCGGGTAGAGCACCTTCTTGTATTGCTTGTTGAATGCCATGCGCATCAGGCCCTGGAAGATCTTGAAGTAGCGGTTCAAACCGGTGGGGTTCTGGCCGTCGACCTTGCCGTCCTGCGCCTCGGCCTTGTCTGCCTCCATCTTGCGGCGCACGGCGGGGTAGCGGTCGAGATAGCGTTCGATGAGTTCGGGCTCGAGCTGCAGAGCCTTGTCCCGCTTCACGTCGGCCACGTTGTGCACCGTGCGGGCGGTCTGGTTCCACCAGTCGCGGTGCAACTTCGGAGGACCGCCAGCGATGGGCACCTTCTTGGTGAGGTAGGGCCCCAGGAAGACCGACCAGAGCTTCTTGCCGAACATGCCTCGCATGTAGTCAGCGGCCACATAGGTCTTGGGGATCGTGCGGCGGATGCTGTTCTTCAAGAAGCTGTAGATGGCCGTGGGCGGCAGCTTCAGGGCTCCGGTGGCCGAAGGCGGCCAGGGCAGGGTCTGGCGGCCAATCTTGGCCCCGATCTTGAAGTCGATGGGACGCCACTCCTCGGCGGACATGGAGCTCTTGATCAGCTCGTTCACGTCATCGGAGACATCGAGAAAGAAGTAGTGAGGGCCCACATCGAAGACGTGATCGTCGAATGAGACCGATCTGGCCAACCCCCCGACCTCGTCATGGCGCTCCAGGACCACGACGTCCTTGCCGGCCCGGGCCAGGGTCGCGGCCGCTCCCAGGCCGGCCATTCCGGCCCCGACGATGACAATCGGCCCAGTGGTTTGGCTGGCATCGGTCACGTCGGTGGGCTCCTGGCTGAGTTCGGGGTGCGGGATCATAGCCTCTTGGCCTCGCCCCTGGTGATCCCCGGCCCATGGCCAGGGAGGGGCCTGTTCTCATCGGCTGCCCAGGCACCTTGCCTGTGGGTTCTCGATTTCTCTTGTCCCAGGTTGCGCCACAATCACGCTTGGCTCTAGAGACGGTCTATCTACGCGCACAATGAGCGGTTGAGGCGGGAATTTGCGATTTCCCCGATTCGGTCATCAGCGGAGTGGGCCAGAATGCCGACGGATCGGGCAGGCGATACTTGCGGGCCCACTCCCGTGAGTGATGCCCCGCAATAAACAGGAGAGGCGCAATGGACACCGTGCAAGCCACCAAGATGTCCCAGGCCCTGAAGTCCATCTCGGACGTCAACAGGATCCGCATCCTTCAGATTCTGAGCACGGGCGAGTACTGCGTCACCGATCTGGTGGAACGGCTGCAGATCGATCAGCCCAAGGTCAGCCACCATCTGGCGATTCTGCGGGTCGCAGGCGTCATTCGCAGCAGACGAGATGGCCGGCACATCAACTACTCGCTCAAGCCCTCCGTCCACCACAGCAAGGGCCAGCAAGACGAGGTCTTTGATCTGGGCTGCCTCTCGGTGTCCTTCCGTTTTGATGGGACCGAGGGCGCATTTGAGAGCGGAGCAAGCGAGGCTTCGCAGGCGAATGGTGCCTCGCTGCCCAGCCGGGCACAGCCTCCGTTGCGCACGGGCGACGCTCACAGCGGCGCCTGAGTCGCTTCGGGTTCGGGCAGAGCAGCCCTCTGGGTTCTCCAGAGCCCCGTCGTGCCCTCGTCCAGCCGTGTCTCCGGCCTTGCCGGCCTGCCTCGTCGTGGGGGCCCCGCCCAGAGGCAGGCCCCGGCCGTCAGCTGCCCGTAGCCTGCTCTCCTGGCAACTTGTCCCCCAGGTTGCGGTCCTGCCCGTCGGTCTTCTTGTGCTTGCGCAGCTCGTACTCGAACCGGGCGTTGGCCGGAGCGTAGCGCAGCCGGCCCTCTTTGCACTCGGGGCAGATCCAATCCAGCAAGGCCGCCATGTCCGCGTTGTAGTGGGTGAGCATGTTGTTGTTGCGGTTCACCCAACACTCGTGCAGGCACTTGGCGTTGTCACACTCGAACTTCAACAGTGACAACATCGTGCTCTTCATCGGAGAAGCTCCACTGGGTCGGGGGTAGCAGACACCCCCTGCTTGGAATCAGGCGGGAATTCTAGGCCACGATCTGGAGTTGGCAAGTGGATTCGCTGCACAAGCACACCATTGCCACATCCAAACCCATGGTCAGGCGTTGATGCCGGCCTCGTGCCGCCATTTTGGCCGAATCGTCAAAGCCGTCGCTCTGGGGCCGACGTCACCAGGCGCTCGTTCTCGATGGCGCTCAAACGGTCTGCGTCCACATCGCCTGTGGGGTATTCGCCGCTGAAACAGGCGCTGCAGGTCTGGGTGATCTCGGGGTTGCCCTCCATCACGGCCTGCTGCAGATTCTCGAGGGTCTGGTAGATGACCCCGTCCGCGCCGATCTCTGCGGCGATCTGGTCGTTGTCCCGACCTGTGGCCACGAACTCGTTGCGGGTCGACATGTCGATGCCATAGACGCAGGGGTGGCGCAGGGGCGGAGACACCGATGCGAAGTAGACCTTCTTCGCCCCGGCCTGCCAGGCCATCTCGATGATCTGTCTCGAGGTGTTGCCGCGCACGATCGAGTCGTCAACCAGGAGCACGTTCTTGCCCTCGAACTCGAGCTGGATCGGGTTGAGCTTGAGTCGCAGGGACTCTCTGCGCGCCTGATCGCTGGCCATGATGAACGTGCGGCCCACGTAGCGGTTCTTCACCAGGCCTTCGCGGTACTTCAGGCCCGTCGCCCGGGCCATGGCCATGGCCGATGTGGTCGCCGACTCGGGCACGGGGATGATCACGTCGACGTCCCAGCCGGTGGCCTCGAAGAGCGGCGCCATGAGCTCCCCCAGCCGCAGCCGGGTCTTGTAGACGCTGACCCGGTCAAGAAAGGAGTCGGGGCGAGCGAAGTAGACCCACTCGAACAGGCAAGGGCTGTGGACTTCGTGAGCGATCTGCTGGCGATGCACATTGCCGTCGTTGTCAATGAACAGCGCTTCGCCCGCTGCCAGATCAAAGGTGCCGTGGTAGTCGAGCACGTCCATCAACACGCTCTCGGAGGCAACGCACCACGACGTGCTGCCGTCGTCTTCGGTTCTGCTGCCCACGATGATCGGCTTGATGCCAAAGGGGTCACGGAAGGCGTAGAGGCCTTCGCCAGCGACCATGCCCACCACCGAGTACGCGCCCTTGACCCGGTTGAACACGCCCTTCACCGCCTCAAAGACGTTGTCCGGCTTGAGCACCTCGATCTCTTGCCGGGATAGCTCGTCCCCGAAGACCTTCAGGATGCCCTCGAGGTCGCACGACGTGTTGACGTGCCAGTGGGACTGCCTCGACATCTCGCCCTTGATCTCATCGAAGTTCGTGACATTGCCGTTGTGGGCCATGCCGATGCCGAACGGATACGAGATCATGAACGGCTGGGCGTCCTCTGCGGTGCCCAGGCCCACGGTGGGATAGCGTACGTGAGCCAGGCCAGTAGAGCCGCTCAGCCGCTCTACGCTCGCCTCGTCAAAGACATCGCGCACCAGACCGCGGCCCTTGTGCATGTGAAAGCGGCCGTCGTACGTCAGCGCGCCCGCCGCGTCTTGGCCGCGGTGCTGGATGGCCATGAGGCCTGAGACCAGCCTGCTGGCCACGCTGCCGTTCGAGAGTCCTGTGATGCCGATAAACCCGCACATGGACGGTCTGTCTCCTGCCTTGGGGGAGCCAAGATCCTAGCAACCTCTACGGCAACCCTGGGGAAGGGAACCTGAAGGACTGGTGCAGCTACTCGTCGGGGTGCGCCTCTTCAACGGCGGTCAAGACCCGGTCGAGAGCCGCTGTGAGCTGATCGACCTCGTGAGTCAGTACATCGGCAAGCAAGGTCAGGCGGATGGATGAGACCTCGGCAGTTGGCCCGCATCCGGTCAGCTGCAGGCCCATCCGCCTGGCTGTGGCAAGAACCTCGTCCCGGTGCTCGACCTGCAGGCCCCAGAGAGAGCCCAGCCCGGAGAACCGGGCCAAGATCTCGGGATGGGCCGCAGAGAGCTCGGCCAGTCCCATGCGCAGGTACTCGCCCTTGATCCGGGAGTTCTCGAGCAGGGTGCGTCCTTCGAAGGCTGGCTCTTTGTGCTCGGTCAGGAGCTGCACCGTAGCCCAGGCCTTCTGGATCGCCGTCGGCGGCACCGTTTCGGACCCGGCCTCGCTGTCCTCGGAGAACTCCGGGCAGGCCAGGTCTTGGCGCCAGACCGTGAGGCCGAGGTCAACAGCCGGCGAAGCCCACAGGATGTCCGGGGAGACGGGGGTGTGTTCCACCGCGTAGAGCTGGCCCGTGCGCCCGAAGGACTGCATCTCGTCGATGCAGAGCAGCGCTTCTCGGCGGCGTGCAGCCGCGACCAGGCCACCCAGCCACTCACGGTCGGCGATCCCCCGCCCCCCCTTGCCCTGGCACACCTCGACGATGAATCCGGCGAACAGGTCGCTCGGCACACGACCGTCCGCCAGGGACTGCTGCAGCGCGCCTGGAGTCTGCAAGAGCTCCGTGATTGGCCGATCGTCGAACAGGGCCTCTAGATTCTCAAGATCACCGCCGAAGGGCACGTGCACCAGCGACGGCCCTGAACCTGTGGCAACCGCTGAGAGATCTGGGGAGCATTCGGCGAACGAGTCGCCACAGGCGGCAAGCATGAAGGGTGTGCTGTGCGACCGGGCGCCTGCGACGGTGGAGTCACCACCGGCTTCACTCTGTTGCGGGAGGCCGAGAGCGTCCATCACTTGCGACAAGGTGTTCGGCCCGTACTTCTTCACGAACCGGCGCTGGGCTGCAGTGCCTGCGAGGGCGATCCCTCTCTCTCTGGCTGCCGCCCCACCGGGGGACAGAACCGTCTCGCAAGAACCCATGTCTTGCAGGCGCTGCTCGGTCAGGTGACTGATGCACCGGGCGAACTCGACACCTGTGTGCGTGTCAGCGGTGCTCTGTCGGATGAGAGGGTGTTGTTCATCGACGAACCGCAGGGCCTGTCCTTGGGCCAGGTCAATGTAGACCCCGGCAGGGGTGTCCACGAACATGCCAGAGGCCAGGCGGCCAGGGTCGGCGTCACCAACGGTCGCCTCTGCTTCTCTCCTGTCATCAAACGCGAGCTGAGCGCTGCCGCGGTGCAACGACCGGTCACCAAGCGTCCGCGGGGGAAACATCTCCCGGGCCTTCTCGGCCAAGAGGTCGTAGCCGTCTACGACGATGTTCTCAGCCGTCGTCACAGCAGCTTGATCTCCTCCTCGGACAGCGTGCGCTCACAGTAGTTGCAGCGCACCTTGACCGGGTCGGAGCGCTCTACTCCGAACTTCGTCTTGACCCGTTCCTCGTTCGATATGCACGACGGGTTGGGACAGACGATCAGGTTTTCGATCAGCCTGGGCAGCTCCGGCGTGAACTTGTTCACCACCTGGAAGTCGCGAATAATCGAGAACCTGGCTCGAGGAGAGATCAGCGCGATCTTTGCCACCTCTTGCTGGCTGACCTCGCGGTGATCGATCTTGATCATGTCCTTGCGGCCCATCTTCACGCTGTCGAGGTTCAGCCCGATGGTGACGGCGCCTTCGAACTCGATGCCCAGCACGAACAAGACCTTCAGTGCTGTCCCGGCGACCAGATGATCAATCACCGTGCCCTCGCGCAGGGCGGTCACCCGGATGCTGGGCTCGTGAGATCTTGGATCAGCCACGGGTGTGTCCCAGCAAGAGAGAGAGCACTGCCTTGCGCACGGTCACGCCGTTGCGCGCCTGATCGAAGTAGGCCGATCCGGGGAAGTCGTCGAGGTCGGTGCTGATCTCGTTGAGCCGGGGCAAGGGGTGCATGAGCGTGACGTTGCCGCCGATGCGCTCGATGGCTGCGCGGTCGATGCGATAGGCGTTCTTCACCTTCTCGTATTCGATCGGATCGGGGAATCGCTCCTGCTGGATGCGCGTCGTGTAGATGATGTCCACGTCTGAGGCGATGGAGAAGAAGTCTTCGTCTTCGGTGTAGACCGTGCCCCGGTCGTCGAGTTCGTCGATGAAGCTGGCAGGCATGCGCAGCGAAGTGGGCGACACGAGAAACAGCTCGTTGTCGAAGTGGGTCAGGGTCTCGATCAGTGAGTGCACCGTGCGGCTGTACTTGAGGTCGCCGATGAACGCGATCTTGAGGTTGTCGAGGCGCCCCCGTGTCTGACGAATGGTGTAGAGATCGAGCAGGGTCTGGGTCGGGTGCTGATTCGTGCCGTCTCCGGCGTTGATCACCGGCAACGATGTGCTCTCAGCGGCCAGGCGGGCTGCCCCCTCGCGAGGGTGGCGAATGAGCACGACATCGCAGTAGTTCTCCACCACCCTGATCGTGTCGGAGAGCGACTCGCCCTTCGCCGTCGACGAGACCTTCGCGTCTGCGAACCCGATCGATGAGCCGCCCAGGCGCTGCATGGCGCTGTTGAACGACAGGTGCGTTCGTGTCGACGGCTCGAAGAACAGCGAGCCCATGACCTTGCCGGCGAGGATCGGTTCGGAGAAGCCTTCGTAGCGCGTCGCCTCGTCGAGAAACGCCAGCAGCTCTTCGCGGCGAAAATCACGCATCGAGATGAGATCGCGACCGGCGAAGTGTTCAAGGCCAGCTGCGGGGGTGGTCACGGAACCTCTCCAACAAGTTCGGGGGTTCGATTCTAACAGCGTGGCTCGCCGGAGCGCATGGCCTCCTCGACCGTCTCTTCGGAGCGCTTCAAGGCGGCGGAGACCACCGCTCGGTAAGCCTCGAAGCCACCCTCTTTTGCAGCCCGCCGGGGCACTTCGATCTCGTCCCCGAAGTGCACCACCACCGGGCTGAAGGGCTTGCCGATGGTCAACCTGTCCCACGAGTTCAGGCGCCAGCAACTCTGGGCCATGGCCGTGTAGGGGACGATGGGCAAGCCGGTCATCGCGGCGGTGAACAAGACGCCGTCCTTCACCTCTCGCCGCGGACCCTTGGGGCCATCAATGGTGAAGCAGAAGTCGACGTCCTGCTCTTTCGACACACGCAGCACGTCGCGCATGGCCTGTGCGCCCCCCCGCGTGCTCGAGCCCCGGGCCAGGCGAAAACCCTGGCGAGCCATCATCCGGGCGATCATCTCGCCGTCGCGGTGGGTGCTCACCACGGTGCACACGCCTTCGCCGCGCAAGGCCCCGATGCCATGCCACAGCGTCTCGTGCCAGGCGGCGTAAATACACCGGACCCGCTCCCCACGAGCCCTACGTTTGGCGTAGGAGTCGCTGAGGAAGCGGGTCCGGTAGGTCGCAGTCAACCCGCGATGCAGACCGTCCGCCAACAGCGCGGACACGTTGATCTTGAGTTCTTGTCGTCGACTCAGCTCAGTCATGGCGGGCCGAGCCTAGCAGGCTGTACGTACAGTGTCGCGCGCCGAACGCTCCTCGATGGCGACGGCTCAGCTCAGAACTTCAGGATGTCGTCGCCCGCGCCTGCCTCGTCCAGGCCGTTCGGACCGAAGCTCCAGAGCTTGGGCATCAAGCGCTTCTTCTTGGGATGCATTTCCATGGCGAAGCTGTAGCCGTTGCCCCAGGGATCCGAGGGCAACTCGCCGTGTGGGTACGCGCCCTGCGGAAAGTCCGAGCCGAGTGGCACGATCAGATCTGCGAGCGACTCCGGGTAGCTCCCCGAGCTGATCTTGTAGACCGTGATGCTGGCCTTCAGCTCGCGCAGATCCGTCTGGGCCTGATCTTCGGGGTTGATCGTGGGCTCCACGGACGCTGGCGCCAACCGGGGGTCTTGGGTGCCCGCGTAGATGGCACAGCCAGCGAGGGCCAAGGGCAAGAAGTCGCCGACCTGGAACTGCGACACACTGCGGTTCACCTTGAGGCCGCCCTGGGCGGAGTACAGGCCGGAGTACGACTGCTCAAGATACTGGGCGATGGAGTCGGTGGGTGGCAGCTTGGCCATGTCCAGGGGGATCTCGTCGCCCATGGGGAACATCATGGCCATGCCCTTCAGGCTGCCGTAGCTCGTGCCAAACGTCTCCGCAAGATCGGAGAATGCGTACTGCTCCACGTTGCCCTTGGCGGCCATGCCGTTGACGAACTTCATGAACCGTTCGTTGCTGCTCAGGGATTCGACGTCACCGATGCCGCCCGTCAGGTAGCCCTTCAAGCCGCGGCTGTTCGTACCCAGGATCAACTCGCCGTCGCGGATGGCGAAGGCGGGCTGCGCCATCATGCCTGCGGGGGTGGCCGACAGGTCGATCTCGTAGTACGGAGCACCGTCGTGGGTCGACTCCTTCAGAGAGAGCGGCATGCCCACCTGCGCGCTCGCCGTGTCGAGCAACGAACCCAGCGCCGACACGAATTTGTCGGGGTCTTTCAGACCAAAGCTGTAGATGTTGTCGGGCGTGCCCATGAGGCCTTGACCAGACTTGGCGAAGGTGGTCAGGGTGCCGGTGACGTTGGCCAACAGATCGTTGCGCAGGTCGACGCCACCAAGCACTGCGGCCAGTTGCTGTTCGGCCATCTCTGCTTCTTCGGGAGCGTTGTCCTTGAAGAGCTTCCAGGCGAAGTCGTAGATGTCGACGGCTTGGGTTCCGATCGAGGCCACGCTTGCCGAGAGACAATCGGCGGGAATGCCGTCGAGCCGGCCGAGGTCGACAGGCTCGCCCCCGCGGCTCAGCTGAGCGACGAGGCCCGGCGCATTCTCGTCAACGGAGACGATCGACGTGGAGTAGACCAGGCCGTCGGATCCCACTGCCGAGACGCCGCCGGCCATCTTGATGGCGGAGAAGCCGATGCTGTCGAAGACCGAGAGCATCAGTTTCAGATCGTCGGGTGAGACGCTCGGGTCCGACTGCATGCCCATGGCGATGCCCATGCGAGCGATGTTGGCGATGGGGCCCACGCGGATCATGCTCGACGAGCCGCCGGGCAACAGGCCGCCAGCGGCGCTGAGCATGTCCTGGTACTCAGACGACGTGGCCAGCGAGGCGCCGCCCCCCTGATGACGATCAATCATGCCGTTGATGGTGGTGTCTGAGAGCGAGATCACCGCCAGGCTGCCGATGAAGGCCAAGTGCACAGACAGGGGCGTTTCGGGGATGAGCTTGCTCAGATAGTCGACGCCACCGTGGCTGGCCTGGCTGCTCTCTACGGGGATCGCCCCCCACAGGTCCTTGAGCTGAGTGACCATGCCGTCGTCGAGCAACTCGAGACCAAGGGTCAGTCCGATGTCCGGGAGCTCGTTGCCGTTCATGCCCGGCATGTCGAGGTGAGTCAGACTGAAGAAGAGCTGACCGACGGGGGGCTCAGTCGACTCAAGGCTCAGCTCAAAGCCGTCCAGGGAGATGTCAGACTCCATCCCCATCTCAGCCGCGGCGGCCTGGGCCTGAGCGATGTCGTTGGAGAGCAACTCGAGGCCCGCGGCGATGACCGAGTTGGCAGCGCCAAGAGGCTGGTGCAGGAACGACCGCACCTCTGGCTCGGCCAGAATGCGCGTCATGGCGGTGTTCTGGGAGGCCTCCCAGTTGGCGTGCAGGCTGGTGGACCCGAAGTAGATCAGGGTGTCAGCGGGAAGCAGGCTCGCCGGGTCATCGGCGGGTTCTGCGATGAACAGCGACGAGAGGGCCAGGACGGCCAGGGGCGTCAACAGCATGGTTTGGACTCCAGCGATCGGGGCGGGCCCGCCAATCCGCGGCTTCACCGACTGTCGGTGGCCTGGGGTGGCCCTGCTTTCTTGGGGACGAACGGCAACTGGGGGGGATCATCCCCCACCACCTCGGAATGCCACAACCCATCGCCGAAGCCAGTCACGAACTCGACACCCCACTGTTGCAGAACGACGACGCAAGTCGGGAGCATTGATGACATGACGCTGGGGGGTTGGGCTCTTGGCGGTGGGACGCTGACGACATCCCCCGCGCGTGAAGCCGACCGCACGTGTGCCGAACTCGAACTGGCACGCTCACCCCCCGCTGCTCGAGCCCCTCGCCTCTTCAGGCGGGGTCACCACCCGCACACCCGGCGGCCCCGGTCGGCCACCATTCCGCGCACAGCCCGCTCCCGACGGTTGGACTGGGGACTTGCCGTGGTGATCAGAAGCGGCCAGAATCCCAGAGGCTTTCATTGGGACCACCCGCACCTCTCCGGAGAGCGGACCCCTGTCCTTGTCTTCCGCAAAGGCAGAGGGCTTTAAGGTCCCTTTAAACAACACCTAACTGTCACTTAAACCTTGTAAACGCGGTGATCCCTATGAATCCAATGGTTAAGGGCATCTTGGCGGTCGGCGTCGTCGCCATCGTCTTCCTGGTCATTCAGGCGCAGATGAGTGCAGCCGAGACCGCTCAGTGGGATCACCTCGCCAACGCCAGAGCGGCCGGTTTCACCGTAGAGGCCCTCGAAGACGCGAGAGCTGAAGTCGAAGGCAGCGATGTCGAGCCATGGTGCTCCTTCTATCTGGCCATGGAGCTCTACAAGGCCGGAGAGAACCTCGACCGGGCTCGGCAGGTCGCCTCAGCGTCTGTGGAGAAGCACAAGAACCACGCCACCACGCCCATGTTGGCTGCGCTGCTAGAGGCCCTCAAGACGTACTCGCCGTCATGAGGCGGAGGCTGCAGGACAGCTGCAGGCACCGCTCTTCTTGGTGCTGCTCTGCAAGCGAACCCTGACCCGCGCTATGAGTGCGCGGGATCCGCTTCACCGGTGAGCAGGTGGTGCAGCAGGCGATCGCGATCACTCGCCGAGTAGAACACCAGGCGAACTTCACCGCGCTCTCCATCCTCGGTGATCTTCACCTTTGTTCCGTATATATTTCTCAGATCTTCCTCGTATCTGGATATCTCTGAGAGTGGCTTCGCCTCGCTGCTCACCTTCTTGATCGGCTTCTTGGGTGCTCCTTGGCGCACCCGGCGCTCAAGCTCCCGAACAGACCATCCCTCGATGGATGCCTGCTCTGCGAGCTCGATCATCTGCCCCTTATCCTTCAAGCCCAAGACAGCCCTGGCTTGACCGGCAGAGAGCAGCCCCTCGGTCAAGAGCGCTTGAAGCTCGGACGGCAGGTCCAGAAGCCGTAGCGCGTTGCTCACGGTCGCCCGCTTCTTGCCTACCCTCTCAGCTAGCTCTTGATGAGTCATCTGGCTTTGCAGCAGCAGCTGGCGGTAGGCAGAGGCTTCATCCAGAGCGTTCAAGTCCTCACGCTGGATGTTCTCGATCAAGGCGAGCTCGAGGGAATGAACTCCCTTGGCATCCGTCTCGTGAGCAGGAATGTGCGTCAGGCCAGCAATTCGGGAGGCTCTGTATCGGCGCTCGCCAGCAATCAGATCGAAATGGTCGCCCGAGCGCCGCACCAGAATCGGCTGGATCACACCGTGGAGCTTGATGGAGTTGGCCAGCTCTTCAAGACCGTCCTCGTTCCAGCTCTGCCTTGGCTGCTTGGGGTTCACGCGGATCTTGTCCAGGTCCACCTCTGAAACCTTCGGTGTCTCGGCTGTCACCGTGCTGGAGATCAGGCTGTCCAAGCCTCGGCCAAGTCGTTGTTCCACGTGAAACCCTCCAAACCTCGTTGAAGCCCTGCTCAGCCCGGGCTTGCCTGCTCGCGCCGCCAATCCAGAGCAAAGTAGAGATGTGCGCTGGGCGATTCAATGTGGTTCCACGTGAAACATGACGGCAGTTGACAGCTCGCGCCCTCAGCAGCTCACCCTCAGCCAAGGACGGCTCTTCTCGCCGCCAGTGACCTCTCTCGCGAGGCTCTCGCCTGGGATCTGCCGCCAGAGACCGTGGGGCGGTCGCAAACGTTGGAATCCAACGCCAGCCACGGAGGGGCGGTCGCAGGAGAGGCTTGTGGGATCAGCGCCCCTGCGCCGCCAAGAGACAGCCCTCGGACGCGCCCCACCAGCGCTGAGCAGGAGAGCCGTGGAGGTGACTGCGCCGAGCACCGGGGGAGCCAGGCACTGAGAACCGAGGCCTCGAACGACAAGCTCCCGAGATCGGGAACCGTGATCCTCCCTCGGCTGCAGCCGCTTGGTCCTCAGCCTGGCAGCCCGCCCCAGAAACCAATGATTGAAGAGAGACCTGGGCCGGAATGACAGAGCGGCGATGCGGAGTGCTTGCAAGGAGCATTCTCGGACGGAGCCCTGCGAGCCCACCCACCACCTCGCCGTCGCACGCTCCCACGAGAGAGCCTGGTCAGCCAGGCCTCGGGTAGCAGCCCGTCCCTCAGCTCGCGCTGCTCAGATAGCCGAGCTCTGGAGGCAGCTTTCCTCCCTCGCCAAGACCCGCAGTGAAGAGAAGCTTCAGGTCTTCCAGTGCCGCAGCGTCGCCCTTGGCATGGAGCACTCGGCAGTCCGGATGATTGCCAGCCAGCATGATCAGGCTCATCAGGGAGTTGGCCGAGCAGCTCTCACCGTTGATGGTGATTTCTATGGGGGAGCCATGGTGCCTGGCGATCTGCACGATCAGAGCCAGAGGACGAGCGTGCAGAACAACTCCCTCGGGTAGCTCGAGGTCGGCTGACTGCTGCGAAACAAAGGTCGTGAGGACCTTTGCAGCGAGCTCGGAAGCCTCCTCAACAAAGACATAAGCATAGTGAAGGTAAGTATTTATGGCGACATCCAGGATCTCTCCCTTGGGCACCACCTGCGCAATGGCCTCCCTGGCGGCTTCATGTCGGATGTCGCTCTCATGCCGCTCATAGAAGTGCACGAGCTCGGTCGCCATCTCCAGCAAATGAAACGACACCGTGGCGTGCCCGCGAAGAAAATGAAGCCAGGGATGCTCCTCTTCTGTCGCGGTCCCCAACACGTAGGTGTCGTACATGGACTGAATGTTGTGAACCGCTGATTGGTACCAGCGACAACGCTCCTCGGTGGCATGATGCGACACATAGGTCGGAAGATCGCCCATGCGGCGATGCCTCTCGAGGCCCAGGTTCCTGCTGGCGGCGACCACTGACAGAAAGCGCGAGCCGATGGCGGCGATGTGCTCCCTTTCGTCCACCGCGAAGCCTGTGTCCAGGTTTCGGGGAAGCTGGCGCTGCCGTGAGAGCGGGCCCGCCTTGCTCGGCTGGGCCTCTGGCCAGGTGACGCCCAGGCGACCCATCTCCTCCTTCAAGGCCCGAACAAGGCCCTGTAGAGAGCGTCTGAGGACAGCCTCTGCCTCCCCCAGCGCCTGCTCCAGTTCGGAACAGCCTTCGAGCAGCTTGTAGCGGGGCAGTCGCGACACCAGATGCAGATTGTCGACACGCACCCGAGCGAGGCCCCTGACCGACGCCACCGCCTCTCCGAGGGTGACAAAAGTCCGGTTCTGCCGCGCTCCATGGTCATCCAGAAACGTCTCGAACGCGTTCGCTGCCCCCACCAACCGGGACATGAAGCCCATTTCGTCGAACCCCTGAGCATCTCCCTGGACAGACGCCAGGCACTGACCGAACTCGGCGGACGCGTCCTGAAGCAGCCCCGCGAACTCCTCCTCACGGAGGATCGCGTCTTGAGTGGGAGTCGGCGTCATATGGCGTCCTGTGATCCGTCAACTGAGGGGCCGATCTGGCAAGCCCGCCACGAACACGCGTGCAGGCGCTGCTGGTCAGCCAACCTATCATAGAGGCCAAACCTCGGCCCGAAGCCCCTCCCGAACCGGGCTTCGGTAAAGGTCTCCGCGGCGGCTGCCGATGTTTCACCTCTCTCCAGCACCCCTTTGCACCCACGGCGACCACCATGGCCGAACGCAGACGATCCGCAGCCTCTGACCGCACCATTGAGATCTACCTCAAGGAGATCAATCAGGTGCAGCTCCTGACGGCCGACCAAGAAAAAGACCTGGCCAGGGAGGTTCAGTCCGGGTCCAGTCAGGCTCGGGACCACTTCGCCTTGGCGAACCTGCGCCTGGTGGTCAGCATCGCCAAGCGATACGCCCGTCGGGGCCTGACCCTGCTCGACCTCATCGAGGAAGGCAACGTGGGGCTACTCCGTGCCGTGGAGAAGTTCGACCCCAACGCGAACTGCCGCTTTTCGACCTACGCCACCTGGTGGATCAAGCAGTCGATCCGGCGGGCGTTGACGAACACCGTGAAGACCGTGCGCATCCCGTCGTACATGGTCGAGCTGATGAACAAGTGGAACAGGACCACCGAGCTGTTGCTGCTGGAACTGGGCCGCGAACCCACCAGCGAAGAGATCGCCGCGCACATGGACATCAACTGCGACAGCGCGCGCAACGTTCGCGGAGCCCTGCGCACGGCCTCTCGTTACACCCAGTCTTTCTCCTGTGATGAAGAGTCTGGCGACCTCTCTGACATCATCGTGGATGCGAACTGTCCGGATCCTGGCGACGAACTCCTGCAATCTACGGAGCTGACGCGCATGATGGACCTGCTCGACACGCTCGAGGACAGGCCCCGGCGTATTCTCCGCCTGCGGTTTGGACTCGACGACGATCAACCCATGACGCTGAAACAGATCGGTGCCATTCTCGGATTGACTCGCGAACGGGTTCGCCAGATTCAAAACGAGGCGCTCAGGAAACTCCTGATGTCCATGTCCGAGGAGGAGCCGGTCTAGAAGCTGGAGCTCCTTGCAGACACTTGTCGACCGTGGCCCGAGAGGCCCGCTGCGCAACCTGTACGTGCACGTTCCCTACTGTCGGGACCGCTGCACGTACTGTGCGTTTACGACGGTGTTCGATCGACCGGGCGAACACGACAGCCTGGTCACGGCGCTGCTTGCCGAGTGGCAGCGCCACCAGACCGCAGGCCCCTGGGATACGGTCTATCTTGGCGGGGGCACGCCGAGCCTGTTGACGCCCGCCACGCTCGCCACATTGCTCAACGGCATCAGACGACAGACACCGATCGCGCAAGACGCCGAGGTCACCTTGGAGGTCAACCCGCTCAACGTCGACACCGACGCGTTGGCTGCCTGGAGTGACCTTGGCATCACCCGACTGTCGTTGGGAGTGCAGACGTTTGAGAGCGAGACCCTGCGCCAGCTCGCCCGCCATCATGACGGCGACGACGCCAGGCGAGCACTCGGCCTCATCGCGGCGTCGTGGACCGGCAGCTGGTCCGCCGACCTGCTGGTGGGCTGGCGAGACCAGACCACGGATCACGTGCAGAGCGACACCAACCAGCTGCTGCAGTTCGGACCGCCCCACCTGTCGGTCTATGGCCTGACCATTGAGCCAGGCACGCCCCTTCACGCGCTCCAAGACCAGGGCCACCGGGTCACCGCCGACCCCGAGCTGTCCCTCGACTACGACACCCTCTGGTCGGAGCAGATCGTCCGCGCCGGCCTCGACCGATACGAGGTCTCGAACTTCGCCCTGCCCGGCCACGCCAGTCGACACAACTCGGCTTACTGGCTCAACCAGGACTACCTGGGGCTGGGGCCCGGGGCCTCCAGCTCCCTGGGCACGCTGCGTTGGTCGAACACTCCCGACGTGAGCCAATACCTCGAAGCCACAGCCAGTGGGCAGTCGGTCCGGCACAGAGTCGAGCGGCTTCAGCCCATGGCACGGCTCATCGAGTGCCTGGCGGTGGGCCTGCGGACGAAACAGGGCCTCTCGCTCGCCGATCTTGACCGGCGCTTCTCCCCGGCCTGGAGGGAGGGCACGCTCGGAGCGCTGCAGGCGCTGCAAGAGGGTGGATTCGTGAGCATCACGAAGACGCACATTAAATTACACTCAAACAACATCGTATTGGCCGATAACATAACACTTCAACTCGTTAGCTTTCTCAACCAGACGGACGAAGCCTTGGATTCATGCTGGGGCTCCTGTTGATACTTTTAATAGACAATTACGACTCATTTACGTTTAATTTATACCAACTCCTGCTCTCCACCTCGGGCCCGGAGACCGACCTGCAAGTGGTCAGGAACGACGCTCTGTCCGGGCCAGAGCTGCAGCGGCTTCAGCCCGAGCGAGTGGTCTTGTCTCCCGGGCCCGGGCATCCACGAGCCTCGGGGCTCTCCCTCCTGGCGTCCGACCTCCTCCCCGAGACCCCCCTTCTGGGTGTCTGTCTCGGGCACCAGGCCCTGGCCCTGGCCTGCGGAGCCCAGGTGGGCCGAGCCCCCCACCCGACCCACGGCCAGCCCCTTTCCATCGACCATGACGGCGAAGCTGCCTTTGGCGGGCTACCGTCTCCCCTTCGCGCAGCCCTCTACCATTCGCTCATCGTGATGGAGTCAGATTTGCCCGATTGCCTGGCGATCACAGCCCGCTCGTCGGCAGGTGACATCATGGCCCTGCGGCACCGAGAGCGCCCCCATGTCGGCGTGCAATTTCATCCGGAGTCGTTTATGACCACCGACGGCCCTTCGTTCATCCAGAACTTCCTCAGCTGCCCATGATCACCCCGTTCTCCGACCGCCTCGCCGACGCCGTGCGAGCCAAGACCTCCAGCCTCGTGGTAGGGCTCGATCCTGTGCTCGAGCGGCTGCCCACCGAGTTGGTTGAGTCCGCTCGGTCCCAATACGATGACCCTCGAGACCAGGCTGCTGCGGCCATGATCCAGTTCAGCCGGGCCGTCATCGATCAGGTGGCGGACAAGGCCTGCGCCGTGAAGCCTCAGATCGCGTACTTCGAACAGTGGGGCCCCCCGGGCCTGGTGGCTTACGAGCAGAGCGTGATCATGGCCAGGGACGCGGGCTTGCTGGTGATCGCCGACGTGAAGCGTGGCGACATCGGCTCCACATCAGCGGCCTACGTGCGGGCCCATCTCGACCCGCCCCTGCCTGACGTGCGGGCCGACGCCGTCACGGTCAACCCTTATCTGGGCAGCGATTGCCTTGCTCCATACCTTGAGGCCGTCGACGCCCTGGGGTCTGGCCTGTTCGTCCTGGTGCGCACCTCCAACCCCTCCGCTGGCGAGCTGCAGGACCAGCCATCAGGAGAGGTCACCGTTCATGAGCGAGTCGCCGACCTGGTGGCTGGCTGGGGCGCTGAGCGGGTGGGCCAGTGCGGGTACTCCAGCGTGGGCGCCGTGGTGGGGGCCACCGCCCCTGAGCAGCTCGCGGCCCTGCGCAAGCGCATGCCCTCCACGTGGTTTCTGTTGCCCGGCGTCGGCGCACAGGGCGCCACCGCTGCCGACGTCGCCTGCGCCTTTGATGACGAAGGGCTCGGTGCCGTGGTCAACTCGTCCCGGGGCATCCTTTACGCGTATGGCGACCCAGGGCAAGAAGACTGGCGCCAGGCCATCGGCGACGCGGCCACCACCTTGCGGGACCAGCTCAGGGATGCCGCCCTCGGAGCCTCCGCGGAGTGAGCTTCAGGCTGGGAAAGCCCCTGGTTCATGGGGCCTGGCAGGCCGCTTGGTGGGGAGGGGACTCCACCTGGACCCAACTCCTGGGTCCGGCGCCGCGGCCAGCCGCTCTCGACCAGGTGGCTCCACAGATCCGCCCCTCTGCTGACTGGACGGCGGCGCTGCACCCTGCTTGCCGCACCACCGCGCCACCCGACGACGCCCTCGTCGTCTTGGCCGGACAACAGCCTGTGCTGGGTGGGGGGGCCGCCCTGGTCGCTCACAAGGCGGCCACCGCCATCGCCCTGGCCAGAGAACTCACGGAGCGTTGGCGACGCCCGGTGGTGCCGGTCTTTCTCCTGGCGACTCAGGACCACGACAGCACAGAGGTTGATCATTTAGATATCATTGACACTCGAAATGGACTTCTAAGTCGCATTAGGTGTCCGGTGAGCCCCAAGAGCGACATGTTCTGTCGATCTCATTGGGACTCCACCGGGTTTAGGCTCTTTAAAGAGTCTATAGAGTCATCTTACGAATATCTAAATGGTAAAATAACATCAATGTCGCCTGGAGGCTCCCTGGCAGATCATGTCGCCAAGCTGCTCGACCAGACCTTGGGGCCCCACGGTCTCTACCTTGTAGAGGCACACCGCCTGCCGCAGGAGCCCACCACAGCCATCCTGCGCCGGGGGCTCACCGAGGCGCCCCGTCTTGCCAACGCACTGGCCCAGGGGGCCGAGGCGCTTCAGTCCGTCGACCGAAGGCCCTCCTTTGACCCCGCGGACCCCCGCCCCCTGGTGCTCGAGTCCCGAGACGGCCGGAGGCGAAGGCTTGAGCCCGAGGACAAGAGCGCCCTCGACCGACTAGAGGCCGACCCGTTCTCCTTCTCTCCGCACGCGGCCTTGCGGCCCATCGTTCAGGCGGCGGGCTTGCCGGTGGTGGCCCAGGTCTGCGGCCCCTCAGAGATCGTGTACCTGGGCCAGGCCCGCCGGCTGCACGAGCTCTTCAATGTGCCAGCCCCGGCCCTGATCCCCCGGCTCGAGGCGACCCACCTCAACCCCGCCTCCTTTGATCCCGGCGAGAGCCCAGCCTCTTTGCTCAGCCGGCTCGATCTGGCTGCCAGCCCCACACCTGCTCAGGCCGACGCCGAGGACCTTCTGGCGGCGGCCCACCGATTCGCTGGCGCCGTGGCCACCCAGGACCCCGGACTCAGCCCCCGGCTGCATCGCTTCGAAGAACGCCTGTCCAGAACGGTGCAGCAGCTGGCCGAAGCGCCTCACTGGCGGGGCCGCGGACAGCTTGGCCCCGCCCAGGCCATTCACCCCAGAGGCCGGTACCAGGACAGCGTGTTGTCGTGGCTGCCCCAGGCCTGGTCGGCTGGCGACCCTGCTGGGTGGGGCGAGCACATCATCTCCCTCTCCCGCCCCATGGCAGAGCCCGAACACGTGGTGCACGCCTACCCAGAGGATCCTTCCCATGGTTGATGTCCTGGTCTTTGGACCGCACCCCGACGACATCGAGATCTGCGCGGGGGGGCTCGTGCTCAGTCTCATCTCCCAGGGCTACTCCGTGGGCGGCGTCGACCTCAGCGCAGGCGAAGCGGGAAGCCGCGGCCACATGCAAGAGCGCAACGACGAGGCCCAGCGGGGCGCCGAGCTGCTCGGGCTCAGTTTCAGAGAGTGCCTCGGCCTGCCCGACGGTCACATCCGCAACGACGAACCCTCGCGAGACCTGGTCATCGATGTCATTCGTCGCCATCGACCACGACTCGTCATCGCGCCTGCTGCCATCGACCATCAC
Source organism: uncultured Phycisphaerales bacterium (assembly GCA_964537035.1). Lineage (GTDB taxonomy): Bacteria > Planctomycetota > B15-G4 > B15-G4 > B15-G4 > CAZIAK01. Next base: position 78,551 of record CAZIAK010000006.1, read on the forward strand.
CCGGACCACAGCCGCACGGGCGAGATGGTCAAGGAGGCGCGCTTTCTGGCGGGCTGCGCGCGCATCGGTCCTCCGGGCGAACCTTGGCGCCCCGGGCGGGTGCTCTTCTACCCCTCGCGAGAAGCGTTGCCGCCCTCACTGGTGATCGACGTGACGCCTTGGTTCGAGAAGAAGATGGCCGCCATCTCCGCCCACGTCTCTCAGTTGCACCAACCGGGCTCAGAGGGCGCCATCACCACCATCGCTTCCCCTGAGTTTCTTCAGGTCATCGAGGCTCAAGCCCGTCACCACGGTTCGTTGATCGGCGTCACCTTTGGTGAGGCCTATTGCGTCGACGGCCCCCTGGCCATCAGCGACCCGGTCCCGGTGGTTCGAGATTTCGGACAGAGCGTGTTCCTGTGAAGGCATTGAACATCGGCATCGCGTGCTACCCGACCTACGGCGGCAGCGGCGTCCTTGCCACTGAGCTGGGTCTGGCCCTCGCCGACGCCGGACACAATGTCCATCTCTTCAGCTATGCGCGACCGACGCGGCTCGCCGCCTGGCACAAGGGCGTCGAGTTTCACTCGGTGTCCGTGTCGTCCTATCCGTTGTTTCGCTATCCGCCATACGACCTGGCCCTGTCGACGGTCATGCGTCAGGTCATGGTCGATCATGAGCTCGACATTCTGCACGTGCACTACGCCGTGCCCCACGCCATCTGCGCCTACGTGGCGAAAGAGATGGTGCCCAACTGTCGCACGCGCATCATCACCACTCTGCACGGCACGGACGCCACCATCCTGGGCCGCGACCCTGCCTATGCGGATGTCATTCGCTTCGGGCTCGACAAGAGCGACGCCGTGGTCTGTGTCTCCGACTGGCTTGAGCACCAGACCCGTGACCTGCTCGGCTACACAGGCAAGGTCGATGTCTTGCCAAACTTCGTCGATCACAGTCGTTTCAGACCCGCCTCAGACTCGACGGTTCGGCAACAGCTTGGCGGCGACGAGTACAAGCTCATCGTGCACATGTCGAACTTCCGTTCGCTGAAACGCACGCCCGACACGATTGAAGTCATGCGTCGGCTCCCAGAAGACCTGCCCGTGAAGCTGCTCCTGGTGGGGGACGGGCCCGACCAGGCCTTGGTGCGTGACCTCGCCTCCCAGCATGACCTCTGCCACCGAGTCGACTTCCTCGGAGAGATCGACGAAGTCGAGTCGATCATGGCCGCGGCAGACGTGGCCTTGTTTCCCAGTGAAAGCGAGTCGTTCGGTCTGTCCATGTTGGAGGCCCAGGCATGTGGTGTGCCGGTTGTGGCTACCAACGTGGGCGGGCTCCCGGAGGTCATCGCTCACGGTGTGACCGGCTACCTCGACGAGGTCGGCGACTGCGCGGGCATGGCTCGTCATGTCGAGACCCTCCTGCGCGACGAGCCCCTGCGTCAGAGCATGGGAGAGGCGGGTGCCGCCCGCGCCTTGCGGCTCTTCTCTCTCGACTCAAGCATGAGTCAGCACGTGGCCCTCTACGAACGGCTCCTGGCTGAAGATCCGTGACCGAACGCGTGTACTTCGACCACAACGCCAGCCATCCCCTGAGGCCGGCGGCCCGGCGCGTTCTGCAGGACGCCCTCGACGGACAGATCCTCGGCAATCCATCAAGCGCGCATCTCGAGGGGCGGCGGGCGAGAACCCTGCTCGAAGAATCGCGCGAGCGGTTGGCCGGCGTGCTGGGCTGCAAGCGAGACCAGTTGATCTTCACTTCAGGGGGCAGTGAGTCCAACGGCCTGGCTCTTCGCGCAGTGAGCCACGCTGCGTGTGTCGCTAGCGGGGCCACAGAACATCCGTCCGTCTTGGCGGCACTTTCGCAGCGGCCTCACCACGTCGTGTTGCCCGCAGATCACAGGGGTCGGGTCAGCGTCGAGTCCATCGCGGACCTGGCTGACCGGGCGCAAACTGAATGCCGTGACCAGCCTGCGGTCGCAATGGTGAGCGTGGCTTGGGCCAATCATGAAACCGGACAGCTCCAAGATGTTGCGTCGCTGGTGACAGCCACACACGAGATGGGGGCCCTGTTTCATTCTGACGCATGCCAGGCCTTCGGGCGCGTGCCCGTCTCGGCGACAGCGGCCGCCGCCGACTTGCTGTCCGTCTCTGCACACAAGGTGGGCGGACCGCTGGGCATCGGCGCGCTGGTCTGTGGTGAAGCCGCTCGCCCACGTCCGGCAGTCGTGGGTGGGGGACAAGAAGACGGACTCCGTGCTGGCACGGAGTCGGCCGTGCTCGCCGCCGCCTTTGCTGCTGCAGCAGAACAGGCCTGCGAAGAACGGGAATCGCTTGTCGCTCGTTGGTCGGCGTGGAAGGAGCAACTGCGGTCACAGCTCAAGAGCATGGAACCAGACGCTGTCTTCCACTCAGCTACAGCCGACTGTCTGTCCAACACCCTTTGTGTTTCGTTCCCCGGCCGGCCCGGGCCAGCCATGGTGCAACGGCTCGACCTGGCAGGCGTCTCCGTCTCTCATGGTTCAGCGTGCTCTTCCGGTTCGCTCCAGCCCTCCGCCGTACTCACGGCCATCGGTGCCGGGCCAGAACTCGCCAGCTCGTCCGTGCGCATCAGCATGGGCCGGGACACGAACTCTGCCGACGTCGACAGCTTGCTTCGCGCGCTCGATGAAGTGCTGCATTTGGTCCCCCCGCGCAACGAAAAAAGAAAAGCTGGGGCGGTCGACAAGCAGTAACGAATGGTCCGATCTCGGTTTGCGTCAGCCGTTCTCCACAGGACTCGTCAGTGACTGCGAGCGAGCCGTTGACAGCCTCTGGAAAACGGAGATAGTGGCGCCTCGCCGTTGGGCCAACGGGGCCATCGGCGTTTCACTCGGGGACGGGAACGACGCTTGCGTCGGCGGTCGCGGTTGTGGTCTGGATTTGCGTGATGGGCGCATGTCGGTGCGTTCCATCCGAAGTCGGAAGTGTGGGCTTCCGATGCCGGGCAGCTGTGGTCCGTACCGCCTCGATCACTCGGAGCGTCGCATGAACCCAGCTGAGCTACCTGACGACCTACCTGCCTTCGATGCCAGCGCTGACGACCTGGGCGACGCCCTGCGCGCTCGGCTCAGCAAGCGCAAGTATGACTTGTGGTTCTCCACACTACACACGGTGTCGGTCACTCCAGACAAGGTGACCCTCGCCGTGGGCGACAAGTTCTTGTGCGAGTGGATCCAGAGCCATTACATGGAGGAGGTCGTCGCCTCGGTGCAAAAGGCCTACAAGACCGAAGCGGAAGTGGCCATGACCATCGCCAGCGGTCCAGAGGCCCAGCCAGCCCCTGTAGCAGACATGTCCGCCACGGTTGAGTCGACGCCCGCGCCCGTGGTCGCCCCTGCCGCAGCGAACCATGATTTCTTCCAGAACAACTCGGACGTCTCCCTCCACGACAAGTACACCTTTGACAGCTTCGTCGTGGGGCCGAGCAACCAGTTGGCACACGCCGCCGCCCGTGCCGTGGCCGAGGCGCCCGCTGGCTCGTACAACCCGCTCTTCCTTCATGGCGACGTGGGTCTCGGCAAGACCCATCTGCTCCAGGCCATCTGCCACAAGGCGCTGCACTCGGGCAAGCCGCTCAAGGTGCGCTACCTGTCGAGCGAGACCTTCGTCAACGAGTTCATCGCCGCCATCAGCCGCGGCGATCTGGACACGTTCCGCTACCGATACCGCAACGTCGATGTGCTCTTGATTGACGACATCCACATGCTGGCCCACAAGGAGCGGACCCAAGAAGAGTTCTTTCACACCTTCAATACGCTCTACAACAGCTCCAAGCAGATCGTCTTGTCGAGCGACTGTCCGCCCTCTGAGATCCCCACCCTGCGCGACCGCTTGGTCAGCCGCTTCGAGTGGGGGCTCGTCACCGAGATCGGTTCCCCTCGATTTGAGACGCGCCTGGCCATCCTGCGCAGAAAGGCTCGCGAGCGGGACGTCGCCATCCCTGAAAAAGTGCTCACCTACCTGGCCGAGAACATCGACCGGAACATCCGCGAGCTCGAAGGTGCGGTCACGAAAGTGGTGGGCTACGCCAAGTTGATCTCCTGCGAGATCGACCTCGACCTGGCCCGTCAGGCGCTCGGCTTCGACCGTGAGCGATCACGGGGGCCTGTGACCGGCGTAGACCGCATCTTTGATGAGGTGTGCAAGCATTTCGATGTGCGCCTTGCAGATCTGCGAGGGCGGCGGCGCACCCAATCTGTGGTCATCCCACGACAGGTCGCCATGTCCTTGCTGCGCAGCCACACCAACCTCTCGCTTGAAGAAGTTGGACAGCACCTTGGCGGCCGGGACCACTCCACCGTGCTCTACGCCGTGAGCAAGGTGAAGGACCGCATGGCTGCCGACCCGGTTCTGGCGCAACGGGTCCGAGATCTCCAGCAGCGCTTGAAGCGATGAATTCGAACACCTCTCTTGTGGACCTAGTGCGCCAGCCGGCCCATGACCCCAGCAGTGGGTTCGAAAGTCGCGATCGAATCGTGCATGAACTGTGCGTTGCTCGTGACAACACCGGGGACGCAATGGCGACAAGTCAGACCAGCTCTTCGATGCCTGGCCCCCGTGCGTGGAAGACACCCGGGCTGCGGGGCATACTGTGCATGAACCGGCAGACTCTCGGAGCGCCACAAGTCGTGTCTGGCAAACGCTCTTCGGCCGCACCGAGCGCCCTTCTCAACAATCCGAACGACACCATGAAGAAGAAGTCTTTTCTCTATAAGAAGAGAAGAACAACAACAGCTCTGCACCATCGAGACAGCCCATGAACCTTGTCACGCCCAGGGAGCCCTTTCTCCAGCAGCTTCAGTTCGCCACATCGGTGTGCCCTTCTCGGAGCCCCCGGCCCATCTTGTCTGACGTGCTGATCAGCGTCGAAGGCCACAAGATCGAGATCCTGGCCACTGACGGCGATCTCTCGGTGAGATTGCACTGCGAAGACGAGGGCATCAGCGGCGAGGGCCGAGTCGCCCTGCCCGGAGCCACGCTTCTCTCAGCCGTGCGCTCGATGGACTCTGACGTCCTGCAGATCAACCAGGCAGGACAGGTCTTCGAGATCGTCGGGGACAAGGCCTTCTTCAAGCTCAACGGCGACGACCCCGACCTGTTTCCGTCGATCCCCACCATCGAGCCGACCGCTGGCGTCGATGTCTCGCTCAGCGCGTTTGTCGACCTGTGCAACCGCACCACCTTCGCCGCTGCCAAGGAGATGGGCCGCTACGCATTCAACGGCGTGTTGCTCGAGGTCGACCTGAACGAGATCACGCTGGTGGCCACGGATGGTCGGCGGCTCTCTCTGGCCAAGCTGCCGTTGGAGACCGGTATCGCGGACCGCCGCTCGGCGGTGGTGCCGATCAAGGGCCTCGCTCAGCTCCAACGCCTGATGACCGACGAGGACCAGACGCTGCGCATCGAGCTCCGCGAGTCGATGGTGGCTCTGCTGCTTCCTCACGCAGAGGTCCAGGCCCAGCTGGTCCAGGGGGACTTCCCGGACTTCAGGGCAGTCGTCCCGGGCGAGGAGGATGTTCCTGGCATCGCCACGATCGGCAGGGACGAGCTGGCCACCGCGATTCAGCGGGCTCTGGTCACCGCGGGGGACGACGGACCCAAGGTCGAACTCAGCTTCAGCGGCGGCAACCTCACCGTGGTCTCGAGCAAAGAGGGCATCGGTGAGTCACGAAGCGACATGGGCATCGACTATTCTGGCGAGACCGTGGTCATCCGCTTCAACCCGAACTTCATCGGCGAGTTCTTGAAGACCATGCCTGAGAACCAGGTCACCTTCCGTTTCAAAGACCGTTCCTCCGCCGGGCTGTTCAAGGTCTCAGACGAGTCTGTTTACGTACTCATGCCAATAACGTCCTGATGGGCGCACCTTGATGGTTGACTGGCCCCTCCCGTGAGACGTTACCGCGGCGGCAAGCCCAAGAAGCTGGGAGACATCCTGGCTGGCCTGATGCAGAAAAAGGCCTACGCCAGAGGGCTGCAGAACGAGACCTTGGCCGAAGGTTGGCGGCAAGCCGCAGGAGATCGGCTGGCAAGTCGCTCACGGGTGGCCCAATTCAGGGACGGAGTGCTTACCATAGAGGTTTCGTCTGCCACTCAACGTTACGAGCTTGAGGCCTTCCAGGGCGCTCAGCTGCTCGGTCTGCTGCAGGCCGACAAGACCCTTCCTCTCGTCCGAAGCCTGACCTTTCGTGTCGGGAATTTCAGCACATGAGCCAAACCTACGACTCGTCCTCGATTCAGGTTCTTGAAGGCCTCGAGGCCGTCCGCAAGCGCCCCGCGATGTACATCGGGGACACCTCGATCAGAGGCTTGCACCACTGCCTGTTCGAGGTGGTGGACAACTCTGTCGATGAAGCCCTGGGCGGGTTCTGCACCGAGATCTTCGTCACGGTCCATACCGATGGTTCGATCTCGGTGCTCGATGACGGGCGTGGTGTGCCGGTCGACATGCATCCCACCGAGGGCGTGCCTGCGGTCGAGGTGATTCTCTGCAAGCTCCACGCTGGCGGAAAGTTCGACAAGGGCAGCTACAAGGTGTCCGGGGGGCTTCATGGGGTGGGCGTCTCTTGCGTGAACGCCTTGGCAGAGACATTGACCATCGAGATCTTCCGCGATGGGGCGATCCACGAGCAGAGCTTCGCACGCGGCGTCAAGACGACCGAGCTGACCAAGACTGGCGAGAGCAGCAAGCACGGCACGCGGCTGACCTTCAAGCCAGACGACCAGATCTTCGAAGTCACTGAGTTCAACTTCGACATGATCAGCTCGCGGTTGCGCGAGATGGCCTTCTTGATGGGCCGCGCCGGGCTGACGATCCATGTCACCGATGATCGTGACGGGCGCAGCGACAGCTACTGCTATCCCAATGGCCTCGACGACTTCATCAGCTTCATCAACGAAGCCAAGGAGCCGCTGCACAAAGAGATCGTCAGCATCGTTGCAGAGGTCGAGGATGCCCAGGGTTCGCCGGTCGCCATCGAGCTGGCGCTGCAATACAACAACAGCTACCGCGAAGATGTCTACGCCTTCGTCAACAACATCAACACGACAGAGGGCGGCACCCACCTCTCGGGTTTCCGCAGCGGCATGACCCGGGCGCTGAACAACTACGCCAAGCGCTCGAACCTGCTCAAGCCCAACGAGACGGCACCCTCTGGAGAAGACTTCCGCGAAGGTTTGGCGGCGGTGCTGAGCGTGAAGCTGGCCGACCCGCAGTTCGAGAGCCAGACGAAGATCAAGCTGGGCAACAGAGAGATCGAGGGCCTCGTCTCGTCGGTTGTGACGGACAAGATCAACACCGTTCTCGAAGAGAATCCGACGATCGGCAAGGCCATCATCAACAAGGCCCTGCTGGCAGCGCGAGCCCGGGAGGCCGCACGCAAGCAGCGCGACCTGGTCCGCCGTAAGGGGGCTCTCGCCAGCGGCAACCTGCCTGGCAAGCTGGCTGATTGTCAGAGCAAGAACCGCGACGAGACAGAGCTGTTCATTGTCGAGGGAGACTCTGCAGGCGGGACGGCCAAGGGCGCCCGCAATCGCATCAACCAGGCCATCTTGCCCTTGCGCGGAAAGATCCTGAACGTCGAGAAGGCTCGCCTCGACAAGATGCTGAACCACGAAGAGATCCAGGTGTTGATCTCTGCCCTGGGCGCGGGCTTCGGCACTGAAGAGTTCGACCTCCAGAAGCTGCGCTACGGCAAGATCATCATCATGACCGACGCAGATGTGGATGGTTCGCACATCCGCACCTTGTTGCTTACGTTCTTCTATCGCCAGATGGCCGAGCTGGTGCGCGCAGGCCGGATCTACATCGCCGCGCCGCCTCTCTACAAACTGCGCCGCAAGAAGAAGGAGCGCTACATCCTCGACGAGCGGGCCCTCGAGACGGCGCTGCTCGACATCGCGGTGGAGAGCGCGTCTGTTCAGTCACTGGTCGAGAGCAAGGTGCAACTCGACGGAGAAGAGCTGGCCGACCTGGTGCGCCATCTGCAGCTGCTCGAGGGCTTTGAATCCACGGTGACCAACGGCCGGCAAGCCATGGCCATTGACGAATACTTCGCCCTGATGAAAGACGAGCAGCTGCCTAGCCACCAGGTGGTGATGGCCGATGATGCGCGACATTTCTTCTATGACCACGAGTCCGTGACCGGTTTCTTGAGTGAGCTGACAGACGAGGCCCGCGAAGGTCACGATGTGATCGAGTACCGGGGTTCAGAGGCAGCGGCATCCGAGCTGAAGAACCTCGAGCGATTCGGGCTCTCCTTGGTCGACTACCTGGGGGCGGACGACGAGCCACGGTTCTCCGTACACGAGGGCGGCGACAAGTCAGCTGAAGCCCTGAGCCTCAAGGGAGTGCTGGCACGGCTGCAGGAGTTCGCCGAGAGCGGCGTGGATATCCAGCGCTACAAAGGTCTGGGTGAGATGAACGCCGAGCAGCTCTGGGACTCGACCATGGATCCCGAAACGCGCACCCTGCACCTGGTCGCTCTTGACGATGAGATCGAAGCCGACCACCTCTTCTCGGTGCTCATGGGCCCCACGGTCGAACCTCGCCGACTGTTCATCGAGAAGCACGCGCTTGAGGTGAAGAACCTCGACGTCTGACCTCTTGGTTCAACGGTCGTCGTCAGGCAGGTTTCTCGTCACCCGCATCGTCACTGGCGTTCGGCTCAACGGAGACTGGCTTGGTCGTGCTTGAGGCCTCTGAAGCTTCGAGACTTGCGGCCCCGCCTTCAGCCGGGCTCG
>CAZIAK010000006.1:87415-128406 GCA_964537035.1 uncultured Phycisphaerales bacterium
CGCTACCTGGGGGTGAGTTGACAGGGCGCCAGTCGCTGACGGAGAACTTCTTCTCAAGCGGAGGCTGGTCGAGCTGAGGAGGACGCCTGAGCTTGTCCTCGAAGTCGGTGTTCTCCTTGAACTCCCGGGTGAGGTCGTTCGTCATGCCTCGCAGACGCCCGGCCAGACGTGCTGCCTTGCGCGCCACATCAGGCAAGTCGCCACCGAACAACAGGACAGCAGCAGCGCCTAGCAGCAGGAGTTCGAGGGGACCGATGTTGAGGATGGCGAGCACGGCTTCGATTCTACCTCCGAAAGCGTCCCAGCTCGTCGAGCAGGGTCTGATTCGGGTCGCTGAAAGCCGTGGGGCGGAAGCTGATCTTGAAGCGCTTCTCGTTCTGGCTCGCGCCGGTGAGGGTGTTCGTGCCCCGGCGCAGGCTGAGCTCGATGTCGATGAGCCACTTGTGGGCCAGCTGCCTCAAGATCACACCCTGTGAGGAGATCTGGTGGTTGAGCACATCGCTCTTCACGAACACCGCGCCGCTCCACTTGGGCGTGAGGTCCCATTGGGCGCCCACCGTCCGAAAGTGCGCTGCCCGCCGGGCCCGGTTCTCGCTGAGCTCGATGGACTTGCCGTCGCCCACGTTGGCTCGGTAGGACAGCCGCGACTTGACCACGCCCACTGACTTGTTCGGATCGAGGACGGCCTTCCAGGAGAAGCGCCCGGTCTTGAGTCCCCAGATGTTCGCGCCTGGGTACCAACGAGACTCGACGATCAGGTTGCCGCTGGTGCGCGGCGCGCCCGGGTTGTCCCGCTCCTCGTTGGGGTAGAAGGGCATGAAGATCTCTGTATCCAGGATCGTCACCGCCTTGCCGTCTTGGTGCGTCTGCATGCGATGGCGCACTCCCACGACGAACTGCTGCAGCTTGTCCAAGGTCTCCACATCGTCGATGGGGATCAAATCGCCGCCGAGCAGATGGTTCGCCCCCTCGGAGTGGGGTCGTCGGTTGAGTTCGAGCACGCTGTTGAAGGCCACAGAGGGCTCGAAGATGTGTCGCAAGCCCTCGATGTTCCAGGTCTGGTCAGAGGCTGCCCGCGAGCCTGACCAGGTCTGGGACCAGCGAGCGCCGCCGATGAGCGCGTGCCGAAGGAAGGGGTCTTCGTTTGTCTCGAGCGTGCCGGGCGTGGAAGCATCATCCTGAAAGCGGTGGTTGAACGCGGTGAGATCCACGCCCGCGCTGAGCACGATGCGATCAGGGCCGATGTCGATGGGCCAGTCGACGCGACGGTTGGTGCCGATGCGCACGCTGTCGTTGGAGCGATCGTGAGTGGGGGCCGGCAGCACCGTCGACGGCACGCCCTCGGGCGAACTCTCGTCACGGTGCCTGGCCCAACTGGCGGTGTCCCGGGTGGTCATGAAGCCGCCGCCGAGCCAGCTGACCGGTTCGCCCACCTCACGGCGCTCGAGCTTCGGCAGGTACTCGACCACATCGAGAAAGTCGTTGGCCCGCCCCTTGGCCAGCACGGTGTAGGCCTCGTTGTCCCGAACATCGCGATAGCTGACGTAGGTCTCTGGCGGCTTGTCAACGCGAGGTTCGTTTTCGTAGTACTCCTCGAGAAAGCCGCGATCGCTCAGGTAGGAGAGCTCGACATCGAGGGTGCGGTTGTCGTCGAGCTTGGTGCGGTGCTCGAGTTCGATGCGTCCCCGTGAGTTGTCTTCGATGACATCACCCAGGCCGGCAAAATTAGCGGTCGGGAGATAGTCCTGGTCGTTGTGATCGTTGATGGCCGAGAGCAACAAGCGCCCACGTGATGATCCCGTGGTCCAGAACCACTCCGGCTGGACGAACACACCCCGGCTGCTGTAGTTGTCCAGCTCGAGCTCCCACGAGCCGGTCACGGGCTCGTCAACGCCGAGCACCGAACGAGCGAAGTCAGAGAGCATGTCTGACGCGTCCGAGCCCCAATAGGTCTCGAGCTCTGTGCCAAATTCCCGGGAGCGCCCGAACTCGATGCGCCGCAAGGGAGGCTTGTCCCTGTCGATGTTGAAGTAAAGGCTGGGCGCGATGGCCAGGGGCACGCCGCCGACCCAGCCCGTGTTCAAGGAAGTCTTGAGAATGCGCCCGTCCGGCGTGGGGATGAGCACGGCCCAGGGCGTGTCGACGCCCCAGTGGGCGTGGGCGTAGTCGCAGGTCGTGTAGGACAGATGCTCAAGCTCTCGGGTGCCGTCCCGCAACTGTCGCATGAGTTCAAAGCGAATCTGGACGGTCTCGGTCTGAAGGGTCGTGCGCCAGCTGCCGTCAACAACGGTCAGAGAGCCGGTGGCCCCGTCGAGGAGCACCGACTGCGCGCCTACCACCAGCTCGTCGCCCTCTTCGATGGTCACGTGGCCATCAAGAAACACCTCGACCAGCTGATTCGAAGGGATGCTCGGACCCAGGCCAAGACCATCACCGTCGTCTCCCTTGTTCAGGACCAACACCAGGGTGTCAGCCAGCAGCCTGCGCTTGCCTTGGGCCAGCTCGACGCCGCCGATGACGACGACGACGTGGTGATCAGGGTTGTTGGGGCTCTTGAAGCCGAACTCACTGCCCAGGCTCACGGGGATGAGCGGGTCAAGGTTCTGCGCCTGTGCGCTCTTGTCGAAGACAAGCAGGGCCAGCAAGGCGAACCCGGCCAGACGAAGGCCCAGAGAGCAGCGGTTACCCATCGCCGGTCGCGCTCGCGGGTGGGTGCACGTGCCAACGCCAGGCGCTCGGCCAGACCTCGACCATGGCCGTGTCGACCTCGCCGCCAAAGCGCAACACGCGACAGTTTCCAGTGAGCACCATGTAGTCCTCGGGCACATCCCAGTTGAGCGAGTCGCTGAGGATGACGAAGCTGCCCATGTTGCTGGAGATGCGGCCCTCGCCGGCGAGGGAGATCAACGCGCCCAGGTCGTCGAAGACCGAGATCAGGCGGGTCTTGGCGTCACCCCTGAGGCCCACGGTCTTGCCGTCGCGCACGCGCTCCATACGCGACTCGCCATCGAGCACCACGGCCTTGGCGTCGCGGTCGAAGAGCAGGGCTTCTGCGCCATACTCGAAGCTCTCGTCCGTCGAGCCCACGGTGCCGGAGACGTCGCCGTAGGCGTCGAGCCAGATCACTTCGCCATTCACGTCTTGCAGCAGGGTGATCCGTTCGTTGGCGGACAGGTCTCCCAGGCCGCGCACCTGGGGCAGGGACACCTGCGAGGGGCCGATGAGATCAAAGCGCCCGGAGCTGCCGTCGAGCTGCAACAGGTCGGTGGTGAAGCGTTGACCGGCGCCAGTCACGGCGGTGACGCCCTCGCGAATCTCACCCGCCCCGAACCACAGGGGCAGGGTCTCGTCGGCCGGGCCTTGCCAGGAGAGCGAGCCCTTGCTGTTCAGGTCGAGCTGCTTGTCGCCGGTCAGATCGAGAAAGCTGATGGCGACGTCCTGGCTGAAGGCAAGCAAGCGGTCGGCCATGTCATAGGTGAGGCCCACACCGCTGCCCGTTGAGAGGGGGCCGCGCCACTGCACGAGCTCAGGGGCCTCGACGCGTCGGCCGCCTGTTGTTCCCCAGAGATTGAGGCGTTCGGCGTTGATCACCCGGTTGGCGGGCAGGTTGACCTGGGCGTCGCCGACGAGAGCGACCAGTTGCAGGCGGCCGTCGAGTTCGATCACGTCGGATCGAAACGAGAGGCCCTGGTCGTTCTCGCCCGTGGCGGGACCGCGCAGCACGCCCGAGCCCTGGTCGATGCCCAGCAGCGGATCGGGCTGGTCCCAGACGAGGCCGCTGGGTGAGCGGATGACGCTGCCGTCGGCGAGGTTCACCACCACGGCCCGTTCGAGCTCGAGGTGACCCAGGCTGCTGTCAAAGGTGAGGTTCATGCCGGCGAGGGAGAAGCCCTCCTGGGTGGCGGTCACCGGCCCGGCGACCAGGACCCGATCGCCCAGGACCCGCAGCTGCTGTGCAGACAGTGACCACCAACCGGGTTTGGCGCCGTCGTCGGTCTGGGGCGAGCTCCAGCGAATCTCCACGTCGCCCCGGGCCAACAGGTCGACGGGGCTGCTGGCCTGATCGAGGGCCAGGTCGAGGCGGGCCGCGTCGAGCAGCTGTCGTCGCCCGCCCTGGTCTTGCTCGGCATGGACGGCGCCGGTCAGCAGCAGCAACCCACCGGGCCCGTCGTGCACCAGGGAGTCGCAGCGAAAGGCCAGCCCGTTGGGCGTCTGCCCGCTCACCGTGCCGGTGAACCGTCCCAAGGCCTCAGCCCAGGGGTCGGGGGAGTTCTCGGGCAGCAGCCAGGTCATGCCCCCGGGGGACGAAAAGCTCATCCCGGCGAGGGGAGACGGCGCGTCCGCAGGGATCTCCATGGTCACGTCGGAGACGTAGCTCAGTTGCCGGGAGGTCTCGTCGAGGGTCAGGTCACGCCCGGAGAAGGTCAGGTTGCCCCGCCCCCAGCGCACAAGTCCGCTGGCGGAGACCACCCTGCCCAGCTCGGTGAGCGTGGGCGCTTCCAGCCAGGAGACCTCGCCCTCTTCGCTCACCTGTTCGAGGCGCACGCCGTCCTGGGCGTGGAGCAGGGACAGCTCGCCGCTCTCGTCTTGAACCACGGTGATGTGCTCGGCCAGGGCCCGGCGCAGGCCTCCGTCCGGCAGCACCTGCTCGAGCACGGCCTGCTCGGAGAGGGTCAGCGAGGTGGCGTCTCCGTCGATGGCGAGGAGGCCGGCCTTGAGCGACGAGCCGTCGGACAACTCGCCGGTGACGGGGCCGCGCAGGGAGCCGTAGCCCAGGCCGCTGGCATCAGTAGCAGCGCTGGTGTCGCCGCCCTCGCTCGGGGGCCGCTGCTGCCAGATCAAGCCACCCGCGCCGCGAAGTGTCCCGCTCAGCCCACCATCGGGGGAGTCGAGGGAAATGACCGTGTCGGAGCCAAACTCGAGCCGCCCGGAGGCCTGCTCCCAGAGCATGTCCCGGCCTGCCAGGCTCACACCCTGCCGCGCCCAGACCACTTGCCCCGGGGCCGTGAGCTGATCACCCTCCTGATCGAGCTGCTCAGCCTGCAGGGTGACTTCGCTGCCGTCGTCCATCAGGTAACGGGCGTCTACGTCGCCCGACAGACTGAAGGCCTCAAGGGAGAGGCCGCTCGTGGAGATGCCGATGTTGCCCGTGGTCGACTGGTTCGTGCGGCAGCGGCCGGCTTTGGCCGACACCTCGCCCCTGACGGTCTGGGTCAGGGGGTTCATCAGGGTGATGTGCGGCGCGAGCAGCTTGAAGAAGCCGTCGCTCTCAGGGCGGCCCTCCTCAAAGCGGATCTTGTACTCGACCCGCCGCTCGAAGCGCCCCGGCTCGACCTCGATCAGGTTGGAGATGTCGAAGTCCATGAGGCCCAGGACCACGGTGGTCTCGGACTCGCCGGCGACCACCCCCGGGCTGTCAGGGATGTCGGTGCGGCTGCTGCCACGGACAGGTTCGGTGCTGTCGCTGAAGAGCATCAGCGAGCCCAGGCTCACCGAGACCAGGACGGCGAAGGTGATCAGGCGCCGGGCGGCCTTCGGCACCTTGGTGCGATGGGGGCCGGGGGCTGGCCTGATCGGTCGTTGGATCACTGGCCGCTGGGCGCTCACGTCAGCTTCTCCACCCACTCTGACCAGGTGCCCCGGGCGCGAAGAAGGTGCTCGACCAGATCACGGACGGCGCCGTGTCCTCCGCGGGAGGGGGCGATCCAGTCGACCCGTTCGAGAACATCTTGGGCCGCGTCTGTGGGGCAGGACGAGAAGCCCGCCCGGCGCAAGATGCTCAGGTCAGGCAGGTCATCGCCCATGACCGCGACCTGATGGGGCTCGACCTTGAAGTGCTCCAAGATCTCGTCATAGGCGGCGGATTTGTCCCGCACATTCTCCCAGATGCGCTCGACCCGCAGTTCTTTGGCTCGCCGCCGGACGGCGGCGCCGCCCCGACCGGTGAGAAAGGTGCAGCGGTAGCCCGCGTCGCGCCAGAGGGCCAGGCCGGCTCCGTCGCGAGTGCTGAACGCTTTCAGCTCTTCGTCGCCGGCACCGAGCATCACCCTGCCATCGGTGAGCACGCCGTCCACGTCGAGAACGATCAGAACCAGGTCGTCGAGTTGGGTCACGAAGTTCTCCCGCTCTCAGGTGAGCGGTCCCCAGGCGAGGGCCTTGATGTCGAGCAGATCCTGGATGTCGAGCAGCCCGGACGGCTGGCGCTCGCCGTCGACCACGGCGAGCTGGTCGATCTTGCGCTCCCGTAGCACCCGCAGGGCGTCGCCGACCAGATCTTCGGGGCCGATGGTGATGGGGTCGTGGGTCATGAACTCGTCGATGGGCCGGCTGAGGAGCTCGAAGTTGCCCCTGCCCCGGGCCGCGAGCAGGTTGCGGCGCAGATCGCCATCTGTGTAGAAACCTGCGAATTGACCGTCGATTGCGGTGACAATGACAGCACCTGGTCGGCCAGGGGTGGAGGTCATGACTTCAACCGCTTCGGCCAGCGAGGTGCCTGTAGCCACCAGGGGCAGGCTGTCCCCCTGACGCATGACCTCGTGCACCCGCATGAGCGAGCGGCCGAGATTGCCCCCGGGATGGAAGCGGGCGAACTCCGTGGGCGAGAAGTTCCGAGCCTTCAGGACCTCCATGGCCAGGGCGTCGCCGAGGGCCAGCATGACCGTGGTGCTGGTGGTGGGGGCCAGGCCGAGCGGGCAGGCTTCGGTGACCCGGCCGTAGACCAGGCTCACGTTGGCGTGGCTGACCAGGGGCGAGTCGCCATTGCCGGTGATGGCCACGATGGGGGCGCCGATGGAGCGCAGGGGCCCGACCAGGCGCAGCAGCTCTTCGGTGGTGCCGCTGTTCGACAAGGCCAGGACCACGTCGCCGCGAGTCACTCGGCCCAGGTCGCCATGGA
Source organism: uncultured Phycisphaerales bacterium (assembly GCA_964537035.1). Taxonomy (GTDB): domain Bacteria; phylum Planctomycetota; class B15-G4; order B15-G4; family B15-G4; genus CAZIAK01. The sequence goes on from CAZIAK010000006.1 coordinate 94,311, forward strand.
TGGCTTCGGCGGGCTGCAGGTAGTCAGATGGCGTGCCCGTGCTGGCCAGGGTGGCGCTGATCTTGCGGGCGATGATGCCGGCCTTGCCGATGCCCGTGGTGACGATGCGCCCCTCGCAGGACGAGATCAGCCGCACCGCCTCGACGAAGCTGCCGTCGAGCAGCTCGCCCATCTGTCCCAGGGCCCGGGCCTCTGTCTCGAGAAGCTCCTTGGCACCGGCGAGGATCTGCGCGTCGTCGGACAAGAGGGTGGGGTTTCCGTTGGGCGGCATGTCAGAGCTGGGCCATGCCTCGGCAGGCGTGCCAGCATTCGGCGCGATTGACGGCAGGCAGGGCTTGCTAGAGTAGCGATTCGACCCCCGAGTTCGCAGAGCGGAGAGCCTTGGACCCAGACACCCTGAACTTCGTTGGGGTCATTCTCATGTTGGTCTTGGCCATGAGCTGGCACGAGGCCTCCCACGCCTGGGTTGCAGACCGGCTGGGCGACCCCACGGCCCGCAAGCTGGGCCGCATCACCTTGAATCCCATCCGGCACCTCGACCCCTTCTTGTCCGTGATCCTGCCCGTGCTCATGTACAACCTCACGGGCTTCGTTTTCGGGGGCGCAAAGCCGGTTCCCATCAATCCGGCCTACTTTCGCCACAAGTCCCGGGACTTCATGCTGGTGGCCCTGGCCGGGCCAGCGTCCAATCTGCTCATGGCCCTGGGATTGGCCATCATCTATGTCCTCTGCGCCTGGTTCGGGGTCTTTGACGGGGGGGCGGTCATCGCCAACCCCTACGGGGGCAGCGACGTGAGCAACGTGCCCTCTTTGCTGCGCGATCTGACCCGAGCCTCTGAGCTGAAGCCCCTCTACACGGTGGGCCAGCATTGGCTCGTCTGGGGCATGGTGATCAACGTGCTGCTGGCCATCTTCAACATGTTCCCCTTGCCGCCCCTTGATGGCTCACGGGTCATCGGCTGGTTGCTGCCCGCGGGCCTGAAGCGGGGTTGGTACAGCCTTGATCGCTACGGCCTGCTCATGGTCATCGGCTTTTTCTGGTTCATGAACGGCTTTCGCTACATCTTCTACGTTCTGGTGCCGGTGCTTGCCGCCCTGGGCGCGGTCGCCGACATCGCCATCTCCCTGGACCCGATCTCATGAGCGACCAGGTCTTCGAACTGGACAATTTCCGTGGGCCCCTCGACCTGCTCTTGCACCTGATCCGCGAGCAAGAGCTCTCGATCTCCGAGGTCAACCTGTCGAAGGTCTGCGACCAGTATCTGAACGCCATCAAGCTGATGGAGGCCATCGACATCAACGTGGCCGGTGAGTTTCTGGTGCTGGCCTCGACGCTGGTGCTGATCAAGTCCCGGGCCATCCTGCCTCGCGAAGAGGAGGTCGACCTCGACGAAGAGCTCGACCCGGGCGATGAGCTGATCCAGCAGCTGCTCGAATACCGCAAGTACAAGACCCTCTCCATCGAACTGGGCCGCCGGGCCGAGGAGCGGGTGCTGCGCTTTGGTCGGGGCCAGCGCGAGGTGCCGCCAGACGAGGAGAACGAGCTGGGCGAGGTCGAGCTCTGGGACCTGGTGGGCTCCTTCGTGCGGCTCATGGAGGAGATCGGTCTCCATCGCCAGTTCGACACGCTCAAAGAAGAGAAGCCCCTGCGCACCTACCTGCGAGAGACCCTGGCCTGTCTGGGCTCGCGCAACCGCTGGACCCTGCGGGAGCTGGTCATGGAGGCGGGCAGCGGCGACGGGCTGTTCGGCTACTTCCTGTCCCTGCTCGAGCTGGTCAAGACCCGCCAGGTGAACCTGCTCGCCGACGGCTCCAGCGGCGAGGTCATCGTCGAGCTGCGCGAGGATCGGGACGAGTCCCGGCTCTCCTTCATCTACGACGACGATCCCGAGGTCAACGTGGTTGACCCCACCCAGGCGGAGGAGCCCGAGGGCTCTGCCGAGCCGTCGCCTCAGGTCGGCTTGGCCTCGGGGGACGAGCAAGGTATCGTGGCCGACCCTCACCCTCCGGCGACAGACGGCTGAAGTCCTGCACTTGCCGCGCTAGACAAGGGCGGCGCTCAAGGACATCCCGGGGCGCGACACCACGAGCAAGACGACTCTAGGAAGCAATCGATGGCTGGCAAGACCCGCGAATTCACCGACGACAACTTCGACACCGACGTGCTGCAGTCTGCGACCCCCGTGGTCGTCGATCTGTGGGCCGACTGGTGCGCACCGTGCCGGGCCATCGCCCCCACCATCGAGGCCCTCGCCGACGAGCTCGACGGCACCATCACCGTGGGCAAGATGGACATCGTCGCCAACCCGAACACGCCGGCGAAGTTCGGCGTTTCTGCCATCCCGACCATCCTTCTGTTTGCCGATGGCAAGGAGAAGGGTCGCATCGTGGGTGGGGGCAAGACGGCCGCTGACTTCAAGGCCGAGTTCAGCAAGGTCTTCGGCGTCAACGTCTGACGCCGGGCTGAGCTGGGGGCCTCTCGCAGGGCCTGAGTCTCCGAGCGGTTTGTCACCATGAAGGTCACCCTGCTGGCCACGGCCGAGTTCGCTGTGCCGACCTTGCATACCCTGCTGGAGCGGGGTCACGAGGTTTCCGTGGGCACCCAGCCTTCTCGGCCCGCAGGGCGGGGGAGGCGTCTGCGTCCTACGCCCATCGCCAGCGCTGCCGCTGAGTTGGGGCTCGACGCGGTCGAGCTCGACGACGTGAACAGTCCCGAAGGGATGTCCTGGCTGACCGAGACCCAGCCGGACCTGTTGGCAGTGGTGGCCTTCGGGCAGAAGCTGGGGCAGGCGGTGTGCAAGGTGGCGCCTTGGGGCTGCATCAACGTGCACCCTTCTCTGTTGCCTCGTTGGCGTGGAGCCGCTCCCGTGCAGGCCGCGTTGCTGGCCGGCGATGAAGAGACCGGCGTGTGCATCATCGACGTGGTCGAGCGCATGGACGCGGGCGCCGTGCTCGGGTGCAAGAAGACCTCCACGCGAGGGAAGACCGCGGCCCAGCTACTCGACGAGCTGTCGCACACGGGCGCGTTGCTGATGATGGATGTGATCGACAGCCTGGCTCGCGGTGACCTCGAACGGGTCCCCCAAGACGAGAGCGAAGTGACCCGGGCGCGCAAGCTGAGCGCAGACGATGGCCGGGTGCGCTGGGAACATGACGCCGTCGATGTCGACCGAAGGGTGCGTGCGGTGACCCCCCGGCCCGGCGCCTTCGCGTTGGCTGATGGCGACACCCGGTTGACCCTTCTTGCCGGCGAACCCATGGCCTGCGTGCGCGGGCCCTTGCCTGGCGAGATCGTCGAGGTGGGGCGCGAGGGCATCGTCGTCGCCTGCGGCTCAGGCGCCTATCGCATCACCCGACTGCAGCGACAAGGAGGCAAGCCCATGGACGCGGACGCCTTCTTGCGCGGTTTTCAGTTGTCCACCGGTTCGAGACTTGGTCCATGAGACGCCGTGCTGCTTCCATTCTTCGTCGCGTCGACAAGGGCCACGGCTTCGCCGCCGACCTGCTGCGCCAGGACGACCCGCCCTTCGTGCGCGAGCTGGTCATGGGTGTGCTGCGCCGCCGAGGCACACTGGACGCCGTGCACGACGGTTTCAGTCGACGGCCAGCTGCAGACCTCGACGACGACGTACGCCAGGCCCTACGCATCGGCCTCTACCAGCTCATGTTTCTCGATGGCGTCCCGCCTCACGCCCTGGTCTCCGAGACTGTCGAGGTCTTGGGGCCCAAGTCGAAGCGGGCCTACGCCAACGGTGTGTTGCGGGCGATTCAGCGGGAGTGCAAGAAGGTCGATCCCGAGCTCGACCGCGGCGGGGCCAGCCCGAGAAAGCGTTTTGAGCGCAAGGGTCGGGCGGTCTTCTTCTTCTCTCGAGAGGTGTTCCCCGATCCGGAGAAAGATCTCGCCGGTTGGCTCGCCGCCGTACACAGCCACCCCGTCGAGCTCGTGCGTCGCTGGCTCGAAGAGGTGGGCGAGCAGCGCACCATCGAGCGCATGGAGCGGGGCAACGCGATCCCCCAGATGGTGCTCCGACCTCGGGGCGGCCGGTGCACGGCAGAGGAGTTGGCTGCAGCTTTTCGAGATGAGCAGATCCCCTCACAGATCCTGAGTCGTGAGCACGGGCTCGATGCCCTGATCGCTGCACCGGGCAAGTCTTCGCTGTTCTCAGGCAAGGCCTACCGCAAGGGCTTGTTCACCGTGCAGGACAGCACGCAGATGGACGCAGCGGAGCTGCTCGCACCCCGACCCGATGAGGTCATCTGGGACGCCTGCGCCGCGCCCGGAGGCAAGTCCACCCAGCTCGCCGAGTTGCTGCAAGATTCGGGTCGCGTGGTGGCCAGCGATTCGGACAGCTCGCGGCTGAAGCGGGTTGAAGAGAACGTGCAGCGATTGGGGCTGACCAACATCGAGGTCGTCGAGCACGATGCGCTCTCCGAGTCGCCGCCACCCGGCGCGCCAGAGGGGGGCTTCGATGCCGTGCTGCTCGACGCACCGTGCAGCAACACCGCCGTGCTGGCCGCGCGTCCCGAAGCCCGTTGGCGCTGGAACAACCAGACCCCGGCGCGCATGGCCGAGCTGCAGGCGCAGCTCATCGTCTCCGCACGTCGGCACCTCAAGCCAGGCGGTCGCTTGATCTACAGCGTGTGCACGTTCGAGCCAGAAGAGGGGGCGGGGCACGGTTTGCAGCCCACCCGGTCTGAGCTGGTGTTCGAAGAGCAGCTGGCCGCGAGCTGAGGCCAGGTCAGGGCGCCAACCTCCGCTGGAGACCTGCGTACTCCGCGTCGGCATCTGTCTCACGTGAGAGCAGGGTCGACCAGCGGGCCAGGGCATGGTCGCTATCTTTTCCACCCCTCGCAGTGAGCGCTTTTCCACCCCGGGTCTGCCCCTCTGACGACACGGACTTGGAGTCAGTGTCGGGCCCCTTGGACAGCTGTCGCGCCTCGGCCAGATGTTGCGCGGCACGATCGTCGTCGCCACCGAGCCAGGCGATGTAGCCGCGGTAGTAGGTCGCCTCGACGGAGCGGCTGTTCGACGCGGCGGCTGCAGCGAGCCACCTGTCGGCCTCAGCCAGGTCTCCTTGCAGCAGGGTCGCCACGCCCAGCTGAACCACCGGCCCGCTCTCTTCGCCGTTGATCTCGTGGGCGGTCTCGAAGGCGGTGTGCGCCCCGTTCAGGTCGTCGAGGGATGGGTCACCACCGGGCAACCTGATGCGACCCAGCTGCATCCAGGCACGGCTCGAACGGGGGTTGTCGGCGACCAGTTGTGTGAGCGCGGCCAGGGCCTGGTCTTCAAAGCCGAGCTCGCCCAGGGTGTTGGCCAGGTAATAGGTGCAGTGGTCATGTCCGGGCCAGATCAAGAGCGCGCTGCGATAGTGTTTGAGCGCGGCGTCTGCGTCACCCGCCAGGCGTGCGTCGTCGCCGTCGCCTTTCAGGGCGTAGAAACGTCGCAGGCTGTCGGAGTCCGTGGGTTTGCTCTGCAGGCCCTCTACAGCGCCGTCGTCGCCAAGGTGGGCTTTCAACCGGGGTTCTGTCCCCCGTTCCCAGGTGACAAGGCGATCGCTGGGCAACGGGCCGAAGGTCTCGGAGACACCGTCGGGCCAGGTCACCTCCAGCGCTTCGATGGTGTTGATGGCGCCCAACCCAAACGACACCTCGCCCACCGCGTGTTGCGAGAGGTAGCTGCCGTCCGTGCCGATCTGGTCGGTCCAGGCCTGGTCGCCTGCACGTACCGTGACCCAGGCGCCCAGCGCAAACCTGTTGCCGTTGGACTGACGAAGCTGCAGGCGCAAGCTGTTGCCTGACGGTGTTTCGTTCTTGAGCAGCACGAGCCCCTGGCCGTGCACCATGATCAGCAGGTCTTCGTCGCCGTCCCGGTCGTAGTCGAATGTGGCGCCGCCCCGACCGACGACCTCTTGCTCGAAGAAGGGACCGGCCAGAGGACCGAGCTCGTAGAAGCCCCGGCCCTCTCCTCCGTTCCAGAAGAGCTGGGTGACCATGGGCTCCAAATGGGCCTTGTCGTCACCCAGTGGGATGGTGCTGCCGTTGACGATGAACAGATCGCGCTCGCCGTCGTTGTCGAAGTCGAAGAAGCGCGTGGCCCAGCCCACCTTGTGCAGGGCCACGTGGCCGAGGCCGGAGCGATCGGCTTCGTCCATGAACATCATGGTGGGCGGCTGACCCGCTTGAGCCAGGTCGGCGGTGATGTTCACGTAGAGCGCGTTCTCTTGAGCGACCCAGTGGGTGATGAACAGGTCGAGGTCGAGGTCGTTGTCGAAGTCGGAGACCGCCAGGCCCATGGCGCCGCGATAGTCGCCCACCAGCGCACGGGCGGTGAGATCGGAGAACGTGCCGTCGCCGTTGTTGAGATAGAGCACGTTGTCGGAGACGTCATTGGCCACGTAGAGATCGAGCAGGCCATCCCCGGAGAGGTCGGCGAAGACGGCGCCCAGGCCGCGGCCCATGGCATCGGGGACTCCCGCCGCTTCAGCCACGTCTTCGAAGGTTCCGTCGCCCCGGTTGCGCAGCAGCAGGTTGTGCTGGGGTTCGAACGCCGACGGGTTGATCATGGCCGGGATGTCCGTGGCGTACTGGGTGGCCATCCCGCCGCCGGCAGCGTCTTCGAAGCGCACGTAGCCGGTGATGTAGAGATCGACGTCGTCGTCACCGTCGTAGTCTGCGACGGCAAGACCCGCCCAGAAGGCCTGCCCGACTCCCACACCAGAGCTTTCGCTGCGATCGACAAAGTGTCCGCTGCCGTCGTTGACGAACAGGGTGTTGTGTCCGTAGGACGTGACGATGAGGTCGAGGTCGCCGTCACCGTCGATGTCCGCGAAGGCGGCTGCCATGCCCATGACGGAGAGGCCTGTGCCAGAGGCGTCGGTGATGTCTTCAAAAGTTCCATCGCCCTGGTTGCGAAACATGCGACAGCGGCCGTCGTCGAGCGCAGGTTTGGAGCTGTCGCCCTCGCCCTCGCCGTCACCGTTGCCGTTGGCGCTGGCGCTGGCCAATGACCCGGCGATGTTCACCGCGTAGATGTCGGTCCATCCGTCGCCGTCGATGTCGCCGAGGGCGACGCCCGAGCCCATGTCTTCTGGGAGCTTGTTGCCCCGCACCGCCGGAAAGTGTCTGAACACAAGGCCCGCGCTCTCGGTGACGTCGGTGAAGGCCACGGCCGGTCGATCGCTGGGCAGGCGTCGCGCCAGGCTGTCGGTGAGGCCGTCCACCGCCGCACCAGGAACATAGTCGGCCACGCCGTTCGCCCAGAGGCGCCAACCCACCAGTGCTGCGATCGTGATCGTGGCCAAGCCCACCAGACGCATCTGGCGCTTGCGTTTGAAGAGCTTCACCATCGCGGTCAGCGAGTCCCCTCGGGCGCAGGGGGCAGCACGTTGATCACCGCTTCGTCGGTGGACATGACCGTGACCGCTGCCGTCAGGCCCGAGTCGTCACCGAAGGCGAAGTCGAGCATGTACTGATCGATCTTGCGGTAGTTGAGCTGAGCCTTCACGGTCAGCTCGCCCGTGGCGTCAGACGGTACGGTGAGGGTCAGGCGTTCTGTCTGCGGCAGGTCCTTCATCGACTCGTCGGTCATGCCCGGGCAGGGAAAGTCGAAGCTGGCCACTTCGGCCGCGCCGGGGAAGAGGCTGCGCTTGAAGCGCACGCCCACCATCTCCCACAGGTTGTGCCGATCGATGAGGTTGCCGTAGCGGTCGACCGGCTCGGCCTTGAACATGAACGTGCCCTCTTCGATGGTGCCGTGGTCGTCCCGCGAACCGGTGTGATAGACCACCTCGCCGTCCTCGTTGGTGACGTCGATGGAGATCCAGGCCTGGATGATGTCGAGGGGACCGGTGGGGAAGTCGTGGCCCACCTTGTTGTTGGTGATGTTGACCCGCACCGCCACCGTGTTGCCCGCCATGACTTCACCAGGCACGTCGAGCTCGATGGGCACGGCAGGACCATCGTTCCAGCGATCAGCGATCTCGGGGATGTCGTACTCACCTTGCAACCACGCGTCGATGAGGGCGACATGTTCTTCTGCTCCCTCGAGTTCGTGCAGCGCGGGGATGAACTGGTTGGCGCCCAGGAAGCGGTGGCTGCGATGCTTGCCGTCGTCGTCCGTGCGGTTGAAGTCGGCCACGTCCCCGGCAGCCGGGTCAGTGGATTCGATCAGGGGCATGTGACACTCGCGGCACTCGATGGTCTTGGTCACGTCCCCTTCGTGGTTCCAGCGGCTGGCGCGCCAGTTGTCGAACTGGTTCTGTAGCTGCACCCAGCCCACCCGGTTCACCTCTTCGTCGATGAACTGCTTGTGACACGCGGCGCAGAACTCGGGCGTCTTGAACATGCGCCTTGAGAGACTGTCGATGTGCTGCTGTGGGTAGGCCCTGATCATGAAGTCGCTCACGAACTGGGACGTGGTGTCGTCTTTCAGCTCGAAGGCGTAACGCTCGGGCTGGGTCATGACGTAGTTGGCGTTGCCCTTCACGTCGGTCTCGGAGATGGCGTGGCAGGCCAGGCAGGAGATGCCCTCGTTGTAGCCACTCAGCTCGGTGAGGTTCTCGGCGCCGATGTTCTTGGTGCCGCTGAAGAGCGAGATGGGGTCATGGCAGCCTCCGCAGTAGCGGGTGGTCACCGGGCCGTTCTGCTCGGCCATCACACCTTGAATGGCCTGAAACGCTGCGTCCATGGAGGCGTAGCGGTGGGCGCTCGGTTGCCACTCCTTGTAGATCTGCGGGTGGCATCCCGACGAGCCGCAGCTCGCGCTGCCCGAGAGGGAGCGCGGGTCGAGGGCGTCGCCCGAATCGCTCAGCGCCAGGCTGGGAGCGAAGGGGCTGGTGGTGCCCATGTCGTAGTCGTCGGGGAAGCTGTTGTCGAACGCGACCGGTCGCACGGCGAAGCAGAGCCCGCCCGTGATCAGCAAGCCACCCAACGTGATGGCCATGGCCTTCAACCCGTGAGAGCGAGCGCCGGCCAACAGCGCCGCCGCGCTGGGCTCCTGTTTGCGCTTGCGCTCCACCACCAGCACGGAGATCAGGTGCGGCACCAAGAAGATGAGCGACCCGAAGGTGGTGACGATGTGCACCAGCTGCCAGGTGTCGCCGATGCGATTGCCGAACAGCGCCTGCCAGGTGAGCACGAGCCCGGAGACCAGGCAGACCAGGGCCATGCCACCGGAGACCCAGCCGGTGAACTTGCTGTGAGTCAGGGGGTAATCCCAGTAGGCGATGATGTGTCTGGCCATGTAGACGAAGAAGGGCAGCACGAAGGCGAGGCCGAGCACCGTGTGCACCAGCACCGCGTGCTGGTTGAACAGGCTGAAGGGGGCCAGATACACCACCAACCCGGTGAGGGTCAGAAAGAGGGTCAGCCCGGTGACCCAGCGGGCCAGGGGGTTGGTCCATCCAGAAACCTTGCGCTGCTGCCACTCTTCACGGGAAAGCTTCGCCGACATCGGTGATTCCTCGGGGGTTGGATATATTCTTACCCCGATGTCGGCTTATTGGTGGAAAAGGATTGGGGCAATTCTTGGGGATCGTGGGTGCGGGAGGCTGGCGGGGCCTGGAATCCCAGCGGATTCGGGGGTTCTCGGCTGGTCTGCTCCCCGGCTCGGTTGGTCAGACACCTGCGCCCCCTTACTCCTTGCCCGGCAGAGCCAGTCGCATCCTCCCGAGAAATCTGGCGAGAGACGCAGGTTAGGGAGGCAATCCAGGGCTTCCGCCGCTCTCCTGGAGCGCCAGCCACTCGGCGATCACCTCTTCGTGATCCTCGCGCATGGGATTGTCAGCCGCGGTCAGTGAGAGGGCCTTGCGCTGGGCGTCCAGGGCGCCGCCCAGGTCGCCTGCCGCGACGAGGGCAGTGGAGAGCGTGGCGAGGTAGCGAGGCACCGACCATCGGGTGGTTGCGTTGGCCCGCTCGGTCCCATGAACGGCGAGGCCGTCTTCAACGAGTTGTCCGTCCCGCCACGTGACGACGGCGAGATTCGCGAGGGCTCCGGAGACTGACGTCTCTGCTTCTTGAGCTGACCGACACGCGACGGGCTGTCTCCCGTTGCACGCCAAGGCCGGAGACCAGCGGACCCGGCATGGGCGGGTGCCAGCCTGCTTCTCCCGGTAGGATCTCCCCAGACCTCACTCGCCCAGAGGGGCGCTACGCTCAGCCAGCCCACAGGGACCTCCCCTTGACCGACACGCTAGGACCCTACGAGCTGATCAGCTTCATCGGCCGGGGCGGCATGGGCGAGGTGCACCTGGCGCGGGACACGCGGCTCAATCGCGAGGTGGCGCTCAAGCTGCTGCCGCCAGACCTCGCCGAGGACGAAGAACGGCGGGCGCGGTTTCTGCGCGAGGCTCGGGCGGCCGCCGCGCTCAACCATCCCAACGTCACCACGATTCACGAGGTGGGGCAGGCAGACGGCCGCGACTACATCGCCCAGGAGTATCTCGACGGGCGGCCGCTCAACGAGATCATCGCCGAGCGTCCCTTGCCCTTGGACGAACTGGCTGAGCTGGCCGTGCCCCTGGCAGACGCGTTGGAGTACGCCCACAGCTGCGGTGTGATCCACCGCGACCTCAAGCCGGCCAACGTCATCGTCACCAGCCGGGGCCAGGCCAAGCTGCTCGACTTCGGGCTGGCCAAGGTGCTTCAGCCCGAAGAGGGGCCGGGCAAGTTGGAGGAGCTGTCCACGACCTTGACCATCAGCGGCGCTGTGTTCGGCACGCCGTCGGCCATGTCTCCAGAACAGGCCTTGGGCAAGACCGTCGATGCTCGCAGCGACGTCTTCTCTTTTGGCGCGCTGCTGTACGAGATGGCGGCGGCCAAGCCGGCGTTCCTGGGCACGACGATTCAGGAGACCCTCGACAAGGTCTTGCACTCCGAGCCTGAGCCCCTGGCTCGGGTGCGTCGCGACCTGCCCTCCGACTTCGTGGCCATCGTCGAGAAGGCTCTGCGCAAGAACCCCGACGAGCGCTACCAGTCCATGAGCGAGACCGTGGCCGACCTGCGCCACTTCAAGCGCTCTACGGACAGCGGCGTGGTGCCTCCGGTTGCTGGGGGCGTCCCCGGAAGCAGCACGACCAAGCTGCGCCGCCTCGCGCTGCCCGTTGCGCTGCTGGTGATCGCGGTTCTCGGCTGGCGTCTGCTCACGACGGGCGGAGACCAAGGGCTGCGGCTCACCAACCCCAAGCAGCTCACCTCCGCGGTGGGCATGGAGGATGCGCCGTGCTGGGCCCCGGAGGGCGGGCTGATCGCCTACATGGCAGCGGCGCACGGTGAAGAGCGGGATATCTGGCTCATACAGGAGGGCTCTGGCACGCCCGTGAACCGCACGCCCGATCTGGATGGCGACGCGGTCTTCCCCAGCATCTCACCGGATGGCCGGACCATCGCCTTCTGGCTTGTGGACGATCTCGACAAGCCGGGCGGAATGATCGGCTCTCGTGGTCTCTACACCATGCCCGTTCTCGGGGGCGCCGCGCGGGTGCTCGTCAGTGGTGCCTACAGCTACGGCCCCTTGCAGTGGTCCGCAGACGGCACGCGCATGGCCTACTTCCATCAGCCGCCGGGCAGTGCAGGTGAGCCCGTCACTGTGCGCATCGCCAGCGTCACGGGCGAGACTCTGCGGGACATCCCCCTGCCAGAGATGCCGACTCAAGCACGGGCTGACCTGAGCTGGAGCCCTGACGGCCGCTTCTTTGCTTTCATCGTCACGGCCGACCCCCACACGTCGGACACGAACCGGCTCTGGGTCCTCAACGAGAGCGAAGGTTCCTGCGTACCACTCACCGAAGGGCGGAGTCGCACGCGCAGCCCCCGCTGGTCCGCCGACGGGCGCTCCCTGCTCTACGTGAGCAACCAGGGTGGGACCATGGACTTGTGGCGCCAGGCCATCGATTCAGACGGTGTGCCTGACGGCGACCCGGTGGTGCTCAGCGCGGGTCTGGGCATGGGCCGCTGTAGCCTCTCGGCGAATGGCCGACGATTGGTTTACAGCCGCGGCGGCCTGGTCAGCAACGTCTGGCGCTTCCCGCTGCTCACTGATCGGCCGGCCACCTGGGCTGACGCACAACAGGTGACTTACGACGAGGCGAACATCGAGTACGTCGACCTCTCGCCGGATGGCCAGTGGCTCGCGCTGAGTTCGGACCGTGCGGGCAACTCCGATCTGTGGCTGACCCCCGCAGAGGGTGGGGCCATGCGTCAGCTCACCTCAGACCCCACACCAGATTGGTATCCCCGCTGGTCGCCAGACGGCCAGTAGCTGCTCTTCTACGCCTACCGCAGCGGCAATCGCGACCTGTGGGTCATGCCCTCCGAGGGCGGGCCTGCTCGTCAGCTCACGACCGACCCAGGCACCGACTGGTTCGGCAACTGGTCACCAGACGGGGAGCACATTCTCTGGTCAAGCTCCCGCATGGGGCGAGGTTGGCCGCACACATCGCCCCTCGCTTCCTTCGACCCCCAGCCTTTGCCACGAACCCAGAACTCCATACCCAGCACATCCATTTGCAGCTGGGTCGACAACGAGACCTTTCTCGTCAGCTGGGACGGTCTGCTGACGATTGTGGGTGACGATGGAGTCATCGCCCGGACCTTTCCTGAGGCACGAAGCGAGGGCAACTCCACCGTGCTGACCCCCGACAAGACGTTTGCGCTGTACTTCGGGGAGAAGCAGCTCCGCGCCCTTGACCTCGAGAGCGGTGAGGTGCGCCCCATCACCGACTTCTCGGGACGCCCCGGTTCGCCAGGGGGCCCAGGAACCACCGATGGCGAGCAGGTCTGGTTCCCCTGGTACCAGACCCGCGGCGACCTGTGGATGATGGACGTGGAGTCGGGGCAGTAGGTCTAGCCTGCTGACACTGGCCACAGTCAGGTGACTCACAGGTTGCGTCAGTGGCACGCTGATGCGGGTCTCGCTCGCGAGCGGGTGTCGCGCGAGCAACAGACGTGCTTGTCGCCCGTTGCGCCCGCCGAGTCGGTGCTACAGTGGCCCGCCAGACCTCGAACTCCTGAGGCGGCGTCGCACCTCACTCGTTTGATCGTTCGGCTCGGCTCGATCCAGGCCGGGTGCTCGTGACCAGCACACCAGCCTCTCTCCCGCACTCGACTCGCACGGGCTTTGCTTTCGGCAGAGCTTGCGCAGGATGGCTCACCATGACCAGTTGTCTCTCAGCGCGTCTCGCGTCCCACATCTTGATCGTCGCTCTCGTGCTGCTTGGCGCGGGTGAACTCGGCGCCCAGACGATCGTCAAGAACACGCAGCAGGTTGGCTTCGTGAGCCTGCCCGGCGCGAGCTTCACCTCGGGGCTCTGGGCCTACGAGGGCGGTGGGCGGCGCTTCTGCCTGCAGACCCACCTCAACAACGGCATGTACGTGGTCGAGACGACCGACGCCGCCAACCCCACGGTCGTGCGTACCGTGCCGGGCAACTTCCGCAAGGTGCAGGTCTTCGGCAACTACGCCTACGCCACCACCGACTCGGGGCCCACCTCGGTGATCGATCTGTCGGTTCCGGAACAGGCCAGCGTGGTGAACCAGCTCGGCCTCGGGGGGCACACCCTGCGCGTCGACCAGAGCAACGGTCGGCTCTACCTGAACCGCAGCTCGAGCCTGTACATCTACGACCTGCTCGCTGACCCCACGACGCCGGCGCTGATGGGCATCTGGAGTGGCGGCTCCCACGACTGCCGCCCGGACGGCGATGTGGTCTACGTGAACGGCTCGTCCGCAGGGCCGACGCGCATCCTTGACGTGAGCAACCCGATCCAGCCCGTGCAGATCGGTGAGCTGGGTGACGGTGGACACTCCAGCGCCCTGTACTTCGCACCGAGCGGCGAGACCATTCTGCTGACCTGCGACGAGTACCCCGGCGGCCACGTCAACCTGTGGGACGTGACCAACTCAAGTCAGCCACAGTGGCTCTCCATGTACCAGACACCCACCAATGGCTCGACCTCGATCCACAACGTCGAGGTCAAGGGCGCCTACGCCTACCTGGGCTACTACCTCGACCAGCTGCGCGTGCTCGATCTGCGCGACCCGAGCAACCCGGTCGAGGTAGGCATCTGGGACAACAACCCGAACAACACGGGCTTCTTCTGGGATGACGCATGGGAGTCGATCCCCGATCACGACGCGATCTACATGAACCAGCAGCTCAACACGCCGGGCGGACCGAAGGGCTTGTTCACCCTCGATTTCTTCCCGGCCTTCGGCAGCGGATCAGAAGGCAGCGGCGGCGTCGTGCCCGAGATGTGGTGGTCGTTCGGGCCGCCCTCGCCGGGCAACGACGACTTCGCCTTGCGCCTGACCAACGGGGCGCCCAACGCCCTGGCCTACCTGGTGCTGGGAGCGAGCAACACCCACTGGGGGCCTGTGCCCTTGCCGCTGACGCTCACCAGCGTCGGCGCTCCCAACGCCCAGCTGTTTGTCTCGGGTGACGTGTTTGTCCCGGTGATGACCGACATCAATGGCGACGCAACCCTCTCGCTGCCGGTGCCCGCGGGCGTGCAGTACGCGACCTACTACGCCCAGTGGGCGGTCAAGGACAACGGCGCGCCCAACCCCGGCGGCTGGGCCCTGAGCAAGGCGGGAGAGCTGGTGCTGAAGTAAGCGTGGTTTGGGGCTCAGTCCGCTCGTGATCGCAGTTACAGCAGGGCCCGGGTAGTCGGCGTTGCAGTGAACGCGGAGAGCTGGGGAGGTCTGTGCCTCCAGGAGCGCGCTGCCGACAACGGGCAGAGCTTCACCATGTTCAACCTACAGCCTGCTACCCTCGACGCCCATGCTCCTCGGCTACAACACCAACGGCTTTCCCCACCACGCACTCAGCGATGTGGCCCGGCTCCTGGCGGGCTTCGGCTACGACGGCGTGGCGATCACTCCGGATGTCTTTCATCTGAACCCCTACCAGGGTGGGCTGGCCCAGGCTCGAGAGCTGCGCCCGCTGATCGACGATCTGGGCCTGGCGGTGGCGGTGGAGACAGGCGCCCGCTTCTTGCTCGACCACCGCATCAAGCACCAGCCGACCTTGCTCTCTGCGGCCAAGGGAGCCACCCGCCGGCGAGACAGCTTGCTGGCCAGCCTCGAGATCGCCCAGGCCCTGGGAGCCCAGACCTTCTCCTTCTGGTCGGGGACCTGGGCGCCAGATGCTGAGGAACCGGGAGCCTCGCCGAACCGGTCGGAGCTTCTCCGACGGCTCTGCGTCGGAGCCGAAGCTCTGCTCGATGCCGCCAAGGGCAGCGCCGTCACCGTCTGCTTCGAGCCCGAGCCCGGCATGCTCGTGGCTTCCCTCGCCGACCTCGATGAGTTCTTCGACATGCTGGGCCGAGACGAGCTGAAGGTCATGCTCGACGTGGGCCACGTGCCGGTGACCGAGACGATCTCTGCTGGCGAGGCGCTGCGCCGACTGGCTCCGCGGCTGGGCGGGCTGCAGCTCGACGACAGCATGGATGGCGTGCATCAGCACCTGTTTCCCGGTGACGGCGAGCTCGATTTCGCCGAGGTCTTCAGCGCAGCCCACGACGCGGGCTTCGAGGGCCTGGCCTGCCTGGAGCTGCCCCGCCACGACTTCGACCCGGTCACCACGGCGCGAAGAGGCAAGGTCTGGTTCGACGAGCTGCAAGCCACGGACTAGTCCGACCTATTCACGGACTCCTGCTGCGAACGCGTTTGCGCCTTCGTGGACTGCGTTGGAGTCCACGATGCCATCCTCAACGGGGTGGCACCCCGCCTCCGGTGCCATCGCGCCCTCCGCCTTGCCACGAAGGCGCAACCACGCTCTCGCGACGAACTCCGCGAATAGGTCGGGCTTGCCAACCCCTCTCACGAGGCGCGGCCGCAGCAGAAGCTGGTGAGAAGCGCGGGCTCAAGCAGCCTGTGGCCAAGAGAGTGCGGGTCGGCTGCTGGCGACGGCTGCACAAGAGCAGCCAGGGGACGTGCCAGAATCGTTGTCATGGGCTCTCTTGGGGGGTGTCGCGCCTGCTGCGACATTGATACAGCTACACGGACGAGTCCACTCCACCCCACCCACTCCGC
The DNA here is from genome assembly GCA_964537035.1 of uncultured Phycisphaerales bacterium. Lineage (GTDB taxonomy): Bacteria > Planctomycetota > B15-G4 > B15-G4 > B15-G4 > CAZIAK01. The sequence continues at coordinate 110,340 of CAZIAK010000006.1, forward strand.
TGTTCCCCTACAGACTGAGCTCCAATGATCCGTTCCCTGACACTGCTTCTGGCCGCCCTGCTCTGCACCGGCTGCGTCTTCAACACCCGCTGCGAGAACCTCAACGGTCTGACCAACAACGACGGCGAGGCGATCGTCTACCAGGAGACGTCCATCGTGGCCCTGCACACCATCTTCGGCGTGTGGTCGGTGATCGGGGACGCCTCCCTTGAGAACACGGTGGACGAGTTCACGCGTCAGGCCAAGGAGTCTGGCGACACAAATGTTCAAATCACGCAGTCTGGCGGCATGAACTTCTGGTGGCTCGTGCCGGGTGTGACATGGTTCATCACGCCGGTGACGTCCTACGTCTCTGGCGACGTGCGCTGAAGCACGACGCTGATCAGCCCGCTGCGTCCGCGCTCTTGCGCCCGCGCAGCAACAGGCTCGCGGCGTAGAAGGCCACGGACAGCAAGATGATCACGGGCCCCGGCGGGATGTTCACGTCGAGGTGGTTGGACAGCCCGTAGGAGAAGAAGAGTCCACCGGTGGTGCAGGCGGCGCTCAGCAGAGTGGCCAGGACCATCATGGCCGCGAGCCTGTCGACCCAGAGCCGCGCCGTGGCAGCGGGCACGGTGAGCAGGGCGATCACCAGGATGATGCCCACCACGTTGATCAGCACCACCACCGCCAAGGAGACCAGGGCCATCAAGAGCAGGAACAGCCGCTCGACCGGCAGCCCCAGCGTGCGGGCGAACTCCTCGTCGAAGCAGATCGCTCGCAGCTCGCGAAAGCGCAGGCCCACCAAGAACACGATGACCGCGTCGAGCAGGGCCACCATGACCACCGAGTCGGAGGGCACGTACAGGATCGAGCCGAACAGGTAGGTCTCCATGTCTGGCGCGTAGCCCGGGCTCAGGGCGATGAACAGGATGCCCAGGGCCATGCCCGCAGACCAGACGATCGACACGAGCGTGTCGAGAGCCGAGCGCATGCGTTGGTGGGTGAGCCCGATGACCAGACCGCACAGCAAGGCGAAACCCGCCGCACCGAGCAGGGGCGGGAAGCCCAGCAGGTAGCCCAGGCCCACGCCACCGAAGGCCGCGTGGGAGAGTCCGCCGGAGAGCGATGTGATGCGCTTCACCACCACGAAGCTGCCCACGACGCCGCAGGCCACGCTGGCCGCCAGCCCTACCAGCAGCGCCCGCTGAAAGAGCGGGTACTGCAGGGCTTGCAAGATCCCGCCCTCATCGAGCCCGCCCTGCACTTGCAGCGGCGCGGCCAACATCAACGCCATGGTCTCGGCGATCATGACGGCTGCTCATCTTCGTGGGGCGACAACACCACGTGGCGATGTTCGTGGACCACGAAGTCGACCGGACAGCCGTAGGTCTCCTCGATCATCTCGTGGGTGATCTCCTTGTCGCCGTGATAATGCATGCGCCGGTTGAGGCAGGCGATGCTGTCGACCACGGAGGTCATCACGCCGATGTCATGGGAGACCAGCACCACCGTGCGCTCGCCGGTGAGCTCTTTCAGAAAGTCGTAGAGGCCGGTGACCAGGCTGGCATCGAGGTTTGCGGTGGGCTCGTCGAACAGGAGCAGCCGGGCGTCGCTGGTGAGCGCGCGGGCGATGAGCACCCGCTGCATCTCGCCGCCGCTGAGCCGGCCGATCTGTCGCTGGGCGTGCTCGGTCAGGTTGAGCCGCTCCAGGGCGCTGTCGGCTCGTGCCCTGTCCTCATCGTCTTGCCTGTAGCCCGGCCTGCCTGGACGCAGGCGCCCGGTCAGCACCACGTCTCTCACCCTGATGGGGAAGTCCCGATCAAAGCGGGCGTACTGAGGGACGTAGGCCACGTCTTGGTGGGACAAGGCGGGAGGGCGACCGTAGATCGACACGCTGCCACCGTTTGGCTGCTCAAGACCCAGGATCGTCCGCAACAACACGCTCTTGCCTGCGCCATTGGGCCCGATCAGGCCCATGAACTCGCCGTGGTCCAGGGTGAGCGACACGTCTTCCAGAACAGGCACGCCCCTGTAGGACTTGCACACGCCGTTGAGCTGCAGGGCGACCTCTGGCCTGGTCTGCGATGGGCTCATGATGCTGAGAACCCGTCGGCCAGGGCCTGCGCGGCGCTCAACAAGTTGTCATCCCAATCGCTGGCGAGAGGGTCGATGACGACGACCGCTGCCTCGATGGCTTCGGCGACCTGCTGGGCGGCGATGTCCGAGAACTGAGGTTGCACGAAGATGACCTTGCAGTCTGCGTCCCGGGCCAGAGCGATGATCTCTGCGAGATGTGCGAGAGAGGGCATCTTGTGATCGTGTTCGATGGCCACCTGCTCGAGGCCCACGTGCTCGGCGAACCAACCCCATGCCGGATGAAAGACGAAGAACGACCGCCCCTGATAGGGAGCGAGCTGTGCGGTCACCAGGCGGTCGACCTCGTCGATGCGTGCGACCAGGGCGTTGGCGCGTTGTTGAAGCTCGGTTGCGTGTGCGGGGAGCAGGGTGACGAGCGCTGCGGTCAGGCGACGGGCTGCGCCAGCGGCCACGGTGGGAGACAACCAGAGGTGCGGGTCTCCAGCGCCATCGGGCAGGGTCTCCGGAGCGCAGCTGACCACGGCCAGGGTCTCGTGCTCCGAGAGCAGGCGGTCGAGCCAGGCGGCCTCGAAGGGAAAGCTCGGGTGGCCCACCTTGAACCAAAGGCTGGCCACGGAGAGGGCTCGCATGGTGTCCGCACCGGGCTCGTGGTTCGCCGGGTTGGCGCCAGGGGGGACGAGCACCACGATGTCGACGAGATCGCCGGCAAGGGCTTCGACGAACCAGGCCTGGGGCGGCACGGACACGAGCACCACGGGCCGCTCGGGCGACGGCGGGTGTCCACAACCGAGCGCCAGGACGGCGCAGATGGCGAAGGCCACGGGAGAGAGCGCCCGGCGCAGTCGGCGTCGTGTCTGTGAGCTGATGTTCGCGGTCATGGTTGGCGGCGTCAGGGCCGGGGTCTGTTCTGGGTCGGCACAGCTAGCACGGAGTGGCGAGCCCGCCCGCTGGGGCGCCGAGGTGGTCTTGATCGGATCTTCATCAATAACGAACGCCTTGGCCATGGTCGTCCCGGAGGATCAGGCCATGGATCGCGAGCGCCAGTGTGGCGCGCCCTCACCAGTGCTCCCCTCCCCCCGCCTTGCGGCCCCCTCTGGCGCCTCGCGGTCCACCCCATGCTCATTCATCGCGCGGCTCGTCGTGGCCTGTCGCGGCAGGCGTCCTTCAGGCAGGGAGGGTCAGGCTGACCGTGAACCGACCGCCTTCGCAGCTGGCGCTCAGCTGACCGCCGAGGCTGGAGGCCAGGCGCTGGCAGAGGGTGAGGCCAAGGCCCGAGTGGCGCGCCGTTTCATGTCGTGCCACATCGCCGCGCCAGAAGGGGTCGAAGGCTCTCCGCGCCGTCTCGGCCGTGGCCTTCGCCGCTGAGTTCGACAGGGTCAGCACGACCCGCTCGTCGTGGCGTTTGCAGTCGACCTGAATGTCGCTGTCGCGATCGCCATGGTCGACGGCGTTGCCCAGCAGGTTGGTCAGCAGCAGGCTCAGACGCTCGCTGTCCGTTTGCAGGGTCAGGGAATCGGCAGAGTTCAGCGACAGGCTGATCTGGCGCTCGGCGGCTCGGTCCCTCCACGGCTCCCAGCTGGAGGCCAGCAGTTTGCCCAAGGTGATCGAGTCGTCGGCTCCGTCTCGCGGGGGCTCGGCGCTGCGCGCCACGGTGAGCAGCACCTCTACCATCTGCTGCATCTGCAAGGTGATCTCCAGGCACTGCTCGGCAGAGGTGACGTGGGCGGCGGTCTCCCGGGGCTTGGAGAGCGCCACTTCGAGGGTGGCGCGCAAGCCGGCGAGGGGAGTGCGCAGCTCGTGGGCCGCGTGCCCGGTGAACTCCTGCTCTCGGGTCAGCGTGGCAGCCATGCGATCGACCAGGGAGTTCAACTGATCGACGATGGGTAGCAGCTCGCTGGGCGCTCCGGGCAACTCGAAGCGCCCTCGAGGACGGGCTTCGTCGAAGGCGTCGATCTGCTCCCGGAGAGCAGCCACCGGCGCCAGGCCGAGCTTGAGCAGCCAGGCGATGACTGCGGCACCAAGGGCGCTGGCGGCGACCCAGCCCAGGACCAGCAGCCAGCGCAGCTGCTCCAGGGTCTCGGCGACCTCGTCGGCGTCGATGGCCATGACGATCTCGACCGCAGGCGGGCGGGGAGGTTGGGGATGTGCGCGGGGCGGGCCACGGTTGCCCAGATCGGCGGGTGCCTGCAGCTGCAACACCAGGCCCACGGCCCGGCCCGGCTGCCCCGAGGTGGGCAGGGTCAGGGACGTGAAGCGTGCCAGGGCACCGTCGATGTCGTCGAAGGTCGCCGAGACCAGCTCCTCGCCAAGGCGTGGCAGGTCCTGGTCCGCGAGGGAGTCAGAGGAGAGCAAGACCTCGCCGCCACGGGTGCGCGCCTGAAACATCAGGTCGTCTCGCCCGGCAGGTCCAGGGTTGGCAGGGGATGGGGGCGCTGGCCTGCCACCTCCTGGAAGAGGCCGCCGCCCTCCTGGCCCGCCAGCGAAGGGCTGTCCTCTCGGCAGGGCCAGGGCCTGCCGCGCGATGTCCGCCGCGTTCGAGCGCAGGGTGTCGACCAGCGAGCGATCGAGCTCTCCCACGAGCCGCGCTCTGACCACCGCATAGACACCTACGCCGTGAGCCGCGAGCACAAGGGTCGAGCTGGTCAGCAAGCCCGCCAGGAGCCGGGCGCGCAGGGACTTCATGACGGGTCTGCCACCAGGATGTAGCCCTCACCGCGCCGGGTCTGGATCGGGCAGGGCTGCCCGTCCCGGCCGAGCTTCTTGCGCAGGTAGCCGATGTAGACATCGACCACATTGCTGGAGGCGCTGGAGCGGTCGTCGTAGAGGTGCTCCCAGATCTCCGTGCGGCTGATCACCTCGCCGCAGCGCAGGGCCAGGTACTCCAGCAGGGCGTACTCCCTGGCGGTGAGTTCAACGGCCTCTTCGCCGGCACGCACAGAGTGATCGGCGGTGTCGATGGTGATGTGGGCGATGGTGATCAGCGGGTTCTTCTTGGTGTACTTGCGCCGCAAAAGGGCGCGCACCCGCGCGAGCAGCTCTTCCATGGCGAAGGGCTTGACCAGGTAGTCGTCCGCGCCGTGGTCGAGCCCGTTCACCCGATCATCGACCGTGTCCTTCGCGGTGAGCAGCAGAACGTGACTGTCGCTGCCCAGCTTGCGCAAGCGGGCGAGCAGCTGCAGCCCGTCGAGGCCCGGCAACATGATGTCGAGGACGACCACGTCGTACTCACCATGTTCGGCGGCAAACGAGCCTTCGATGCCGTCGGCAGCTTCGTCCACCGAGCAACCGTCTTCGCGCAGCGCCTGCACCACCGCGTTGCGCAGGGGCGCATAGTCTTCCACGACGAGGATGCGCATGAGAGAACCCTGTGTGCTTGAGCTGCAGACCTTCGTGCCGGTGTGCACGACAAGGGGAGTCTACACCTGCGCAACGGCCCGGTCGCACCGTGGCCCGGTTCTCATCGTCCTCTCATGTTGAGCAGGCGGTATGAGGGCTGATCGTCAGGGGCGCGTCGTGCCGCTGGCGCGGGTCTATCAGGCGCCAGCCGCGGCTTCTCTCTCGCCCTTGGCCAGGCGGTGCAGCTCGTCGTCTTCGAGCAGGGCGAGGGCGTCTTTCGCTGCGGCGAAGATGCGCTCGACCTGATCTTCGCTGGCCTCGTAGCCGTTCTCGACCAGCCAGTGGACCACGTTGCTCTTGCCGCACATGGGGCCCACCCGAATGATCTGGCGCAGGCCCACCATGTCGGCGGGCACTCCCGAGTAGACCCGGTTGGCGAGCCACTCGTCACCCTTGTTCTGGGCCTTGATCACCGCCGCCGCGTGGACCCCGGTGCCGGTCTCGAAGGCATCGCGCCCGAAGACCGGGTAGCTCACCGGGACGGACACGCCGGTGGAGCGGCTGGTGGTCTCGACGTAGTCACCCAGCTTGCTCAGGTCGTTGTCGATCCAGCCGGCGAGCTTGAGGTTCACCAGCAGCTGATCCATGGGAGAGTTGCCGGCGCGCTCGCCGATGCCCAGGGCGGTGCCGTGCACCCGGTGTGCGCCGGCCTGCAAGGCTGCGATGGAGTTGGGGACGCCCAGGCCGCGGTCCATGTGCCCGTGCCAGTCGATCTTCACGTCGTCCCGGCCGCTCTCGGCGACGAGGTCGACGCCCCACTTGATCAGGTTGACCGCGCCCTGGGGGATGGAGTGCCCCACGGTGTCGCAGAAGCACAGGCGCTTGGTGGCCGGGCTCTGCAAGGCCTCGCCGTAGAGAGCCTTGAGCGTGTCGGGGTGGGCGCGGGTGGTGTCCTCGGTGACGAACATCACCGCCAGCCCCTCGGCCTCGGCGAACTTGAGCGCCTTGCGGCAGTGCTGGAGCATGGTCTCCAGGCTCCAGTCTTCGGTGTAGGCCCGAATCTGGCTGCTGCCGATGAACGTGCAGACCTCGATGGGCACACCGGTCTTCTGCACGATATCGGCGACCGGCTGGATGTCCGCGATCACGGTCCTTGCGGCGCAGTTGGGCTCGATGTTCAGCTTGGAGTCGCGGATCTCGGTGACCAGCTGGGTCACCACATCGACCACATGGGGGCCAGCGCCGGGCAGGCCCACGTTGGCGTAGGTGATGCCCAGCTCGTGCATGAGGTGCAGCAGCTTGATGCGCTCGGCCATGGGCGGCGCGATCACCGACGGGCACTGCAAGCCATCGCGCAGGGTCTCGTCGTCAAACTCGATGGGGTTGGGCGGCGGCAGGTAGTCCTCGACCGTGTTCCAGTCGTAGATCAGGTCGGCGGCATTCGGGTCAGACATTTGGCGCCTCGGCAGTTGAGCGTGCGACGGGACCGTTGCGCAGGGCTCGTGCTCTGCGTCGGGAGGGCCGCCCATTGTACCGACGAAGGCACACCGCGTCTGGACCGAACAGAGAAGTCCTTCAGCCCTCGTTCTCACAACCGGCGCCGGTCTCGTTCTCGTGGGATGCGGGCTGCTCCTGACGAGCCCTTCACGGACCAGGGGCCCCGGTGAGCGCGAACTCTCCGGAGCCCCTGGGCTACCGCTGTGCTTTCAGGTCGCTGTTACTGGACCGTGACGCGATCCACGTTGGAGACATCGACGACCGTGCCCGTGGCGTCGAACAAGACCACCACGGCGTCGAGGGTCATCCCCGAGACAGACGTGGCCACCGACACGGGGAAGCTGAACGTCGTGTAGGGGTACACGCCAGCGCCCGGGTTGGTGAAGGCCAACACGCCGCCGGCTGTAGGGGGCGTGGTGAACGAAGCGACGGAGAGCCCGTCGAGCTCGAGCCCGAAGATGTTGCCGAGCGAGAGGTGCCGGTCGGTGTCGAGGGAGAACATGGTGACCCCGGCAGTCCAACCACCGGGGACGTTGCTGACCGCCACGTCCAGGTCGCCGGTGCCGGTGGAGGACAGGTCCAGGGCCATGCCTGAGCTGTCACGACCGCCGCCGATGCCACGAATCGCCAGGGCGAAGTCGGCGTCGACCGCCATGGTCTCCTTGTGGCTGTCAGCGCGAACAGCCGTGGCCCGAACCGAGACACGATAGAGGCCAGAGGTCGGGTTCTGGATGAACACGTTCTCGTGGATGTCGATGTCGTTGGCCGTGCCACCGGGAGCGCTCCAGGGCCTCTGGAGGATGCCGTTGCCGTTCTGGTCGTTACCCCACCAGTTGGTACCCGAAGCGATCTCGGTCACGGAAAGGTCGAGACTGTTGATCCGGGTCGGGATCGCGGAGGGCACGGCCTCGTCCTCGAGGTAGTGCATGGAGGCACGGAACTCGGCGGTGTTCGGCTTGACCCAGACGAAGTAGTCGCGCTGCTGACCTTGGCTCAGCACGTCCTCTTCGTCGAGGACAAGCAGGTTGTTCCTGTTGTCGTAGAGGTCTTGCAGGTTGGGCAGTCCCCAGCCTTGCTGAACACGGTTTGAAGAACTCGGGCCAGAGAAGTCCACCTGACGCGTGCCCACAGCCATGAGCACCCGGGTGGTGGTGAGGTTGGGACGCGCGCCGAACCGAAGTGGCCACTCGACACCTGGGTAGCCGAACAGGCCGTCGGTGAACATCTGGATCGTGCTGCCAGCGAGGCCGTTGACGATGGGCGTGGCCCCGGACGTGCCGCCAAACGAGTTGGAGTAGCCCGAGGTGCCGCTCGTCGTGCGGATGTTGTCGTAGTACGCGGAGAAAGAGACACCGACCCGGCCGTCCTGGGCGGGCCCGGTGCTGCCCGTGTTGCACCAGCAGTCATCGCCTGCCTGGGCGTTGTCGTAGTGGTTGAAGCCTCCAACACCCACGACGTTCTTCGCCCAGGCTTCGGGCCGCGAGCTCGTGTTGCCCGTGTTGCTCTGGCTGTTGGTCACGAAGAGGTGATCGAAGTCGAAGAGGATGTCGTCGAGCAGCGCCGACGTCGAGGTGTAGTTGGGCGTGGTCGAGGCGCCCCACGACTGGGTCATGACCATGGTCTGCCAGTTCTGCAAAGGGTCCTGGGTGTCCATGACCATCTGGTAGCGCTGCGAGCCGACGCTGGCGCTCTCGATCATCTGCGCGTAGGGCATGAGGCCCTTGACGCCAGCCGGGAGCCCCTGGGCGTAGATCTCACCAGCCGTGTTCGTGCCGTGACTCGAAGACTGGTTGGGTCCCCAGGACCTGGGCTTGGCCCTGAAGGGCGGGATGGCGGCGAACTCGGGGTGCGTGTCGTGGATCGCTTCGTTCACGTGGCCGCGCATGCCCTTGCCGTCGATGCTGGCTTCGATCTCGGCGTAGTCTGCGCCGGTCTGAATGCGAGCGTTGTCCATGTCGTATTCGGGTGCGGACCACTCGTCGATCCAGAGCACGCCGTTGTCACGGGCGACCTTGATCAGCTGCTCGGGGGTCAGGGTCGCAGAGAGGACCACGCCGCCACCTGCGGGCGCGTCGAGCACACCACCGAGGGCTTGGATGCGCTGCTCGAGCGGGGTCGCGTCGATCTGCTTGTCGACGAGCATGATGTTGTAGCGCGCCGTGCCCAGGGTGTTGTTCACAAGCCCGGACTGGAGCGGCGTGTCGAGCTTGTGCGCCACCTGGAGTTCCATGACCGCACGAACGAACGCCTGGTCGCGAACGGTCTCGACCTGTCCCCGGGGAATGCGAACGATGTAGGCCTGGTGCGGGTAGTAGCGGGTCACCTCGGCGCCCAGCCCATCAAGGGCCTCGGCGTACTCGGAGATGATGTCGGTCACGAACTGCACGTAGAACAGCTTGTTCGATGCGTCGGACATCAGCGCGGCCGGAACACTGGAGTCACCCAGCAGCGGATCAAAGCTGCGATCTCGCCAGTTCAAGGTGGTCTTGGGTTCCGGGAGCGGAACCCAGGTCGAGCCTCCGTCGCGGCTGACCGCGCTGAGGGTCTCGCCGTTCACGGTGAGGTTGCGGACGCTTGCGCCCGTGTCGGCGATCTCAATGGCACCCTGGGCCGTCAGCGAAGCACACATCGCGACAGTAGCTAGAGTGGTGGACAGAACATGACAACCAGGAAAGCTCATCTGACAGACCTCGCGTTGGCGGGGGAGATGTGGTGGGGCCCATTACCCGAATCAACCTCGGAATCTACCACCTCCCACAAAAATGGGGGGAGTTGTCCTCTGAGAGCGGGCTGTGAAGCCCGCGCAGGGCCCTGTCAGAGGTCGTCGAACCCGGTTCCGTCCATGTCGAAGAAGAACGGATCGGACGAATCGAGCTGTTCCAGGTACGAGTGGAAGTCGATCCGATCGTCTGCGCCGATGGACTCAGGTGAGCCGAGGAGGCTGTCGACGACGGCGTTGGGCAGCGAGGCGTCGGCGGTGAGGTCCTTGCCCGGGAAGTTGCCTTCGAGATGCAGCAGGCCAGCCCGCTGCAAGGGCCGCAGGGTGGCTCGCCGGCGCATCAGGTCAGATTCGTTCTCGCTGACCAGCTTGATCAGGTCGACCGCATCCACCGCGCCCACGCCCTCAAGAATCTCCAGGAACAACACCGTGGACAGGATGACCAGGGCGTCCAGGTCGAGATCGTGTGCGCGCTTCAGGGTCAGCACCGGGATGTGCTGGATCTGCTCCGTGGCTTTCAGCCTCTGGGAGACATGGCTCGCAGCGGCCCGGGCGTTCTCCAGCAGCAGAGTCGGCCCGTCGGCAGATTCGAGCCCCGCGCCGGCCCAGGGGTCGAGGTTGAAGACCCGAGCGGCCCGACGCCGGTAGTGCAGGGACAGCCGGCGCAGGTCGCGCAACACCTCTGCGTTGCTGCGATAGGCCCCGGTGGGCTCGTTGGCCTGGGTCGCCGCGGGTTGCCCGAAGACCTCGCAGGCCTGGCGAAAGGTCTGGGTGCTGGTGCGAAAGTGTGTCGAGGCCACATCGACCACCGTGGTCGGGGTCACGTCCGGGAGCAGCAGGCCCGCAGAGAGCAGGGGCGCGTCGCCCATGAGCCGGTTCACCGCCGCCATGCGCACGGCGGTGCCGCAGGGCAGGGCGCTGATGAGCTCGTGGCCCGTGCGGCTCTCATGCCCGGCCATGCGCGCGGCCAGGCTGACCAGAACCAGGGCTGCATCGAGATCGTGGAGGCCGTACTGCTCCATCAGGCCGAAGAGCAGGCCCTGGCGGGGTCGGCTGGAGAGCGAGTCGAGGAAGGCCGCCGAACCTGCGTCGAGCTGGTCGAGCAGGGCTCGCAAGGCGGCCCGTTCTGTGGTCGGGTCCATGATGGCGTCAGAGGTGGTTGGCCTCCCTTTCAAGCGGGCGGCTGTACAAGGGTAACCTCGTTTGAACCATGGAGTTGGGAACGCGGCGGCGATAACCTGCGCCCAGCCCTCCGGTACGTTGCGACACGATGGAATCACCCGAACTCAAGGATCTCGTGGACAGCCTCGGAGAGGGGCTGGGCGGCCAGAGCATGGGCGCTGTGGGGGAGATCCATGCCGCTGACATCGCCACGGCGCTGTTGGACGTGGCCCCATCGGCCCAGTCACTGCTCCTGGCGGTTCTCGATGACGAGAAGGCGGCCGAGGTGCTGGCCCTGGCCGAGCAGCCCCTGCTAGAGGGCCTGCTGGAGCGGCTCGACCCGGGCAGGTTGGTGCGTCTCCTCGACGCCATGGACCCGGACGACGCGGCAGATGTCCTGGAAGAGCTGTCCGAGCACGCCCGCCACGCGGCGGTGGCCCGGCTCGACGAGAACACCCGCCGGTCGGTGACCCTCCTGGGGGGCTACGAGCCAGACTCAGCCGGTGGCGTCATGACCACCGAAGTCGTGGCCGTGGGCAGCAACGAGACGGTCAAGTCTGCCCTGGCCAAGCTGCGGGACGCCGAACAGCCAGAGGCCATGGGATCGACGTTCGTGGTCGATCCGGCGGGTTGTCTGGTGGGCTTCGTCGACCTGAAGTGCCTGCTCAACGCGGCCCCCGAGGTCTCGGTGGGTTCGGTCATGGAGAGCGATGTGGTCACCATCGAGGCGGAGGCCGACCAGGAAGACGCCGCTCGAGTGATGGACCACTACCACCTCACGAGCCTGCCGGTGGTCGATGGCTCGGGCGTGCTCATGGGCGTCATCACCGCCGATGACATCATTGATGTCCTGGCCGAAGAGGCCAGCGAGGACATCTTGCGTCTGGCCGGTACGGGGGTGACCCACCCCACGGCCGAGCGACTGCTCACTCGACTCCTTGCCAGGGCGCCGTGGTTGTCCGTCACCCTGATCGGCACCTTCCTTGCCGGCATGCTGATCGAGTGGGTCGAGAACAGCTGGTTCACCTTGCCGGTTCTCGAGGGCGTGGGCCGGGAGTTCAAATCCCTGCTCTATTTCATCCCCCTCATCGGCGGCATGGCGGGCAACGTGGGCAGCCAGTCGTCCACCATCATGGTGCGTGGTTTCGCCACGGGCGAGGTCGACCCCCTGCGGCCTGGGCGGGTCCTGCCCGGCGAGCTGATCTTGGCCACGGCCATCGGGATGATGTCCGGCCTCGCCGTGGGGTTGGCCACGGCGGTGGTGCACAGCGACCAGTCGTGGCTGGGCCTGGTGGTGGGCGTGGCCCTGCCCTGCGCCGTGTTCGTGGCGGGCCTGGTGGGCACCCTGGTGCCCTTTGCCTGCCACCGCTTCAAGGTCGACCCGGCCTATGCCAGCGGACCTTTCCTGCTCACCCTCAACGATATCGCTGCCTACCTGATCTACTTCTCGGTGGCCTTGGTGATCATGGGAGCTCTTGAGGTCGGCGGTCTTGGCAACGGCTGAGCGGGCATCGTCCTCGAAGCGCCGCCGGCTGATCGTGCTGGCCGCCATTCTCGTCCCAGCCCTGCTGGTGCGCAGCATCGTGCTGGCCACCTACGAGATCCAGTCGGGATCCATGGCCCCAGCCCTGCAATCGGGCGACCACCTGCTCGTGCTGAGAGCAGCGATCGACCCTGAGCCCATCGCCCGTTGGGACATCGTGGTCATGGACGATCGTGGCCTGGACGCGTTGGGAGACGAGCTCTACGACGCGGTGGTGAAGCGGGTGGCCGGTCTGCCCGGCGAGCGCATCGAGGTGCGCAACGGTGATGTCTGGGCCGGGGCGTCCGAAGGCAGCCTGCAGCTGGCGGCCAAGCCGGACCGCCTGGTGCGGGAGCTGCTGATCCCGGTTCACGAGGGCCTGGGCTTGCCTGAGCCCTGGCGGTGGGACGGCTCCGCAAGGCCTGAACCCCTGGCCGACGGCACGGTCAGGCTGAAGGCGCCTGAGTCTCGGGCCATGGCCCATTTCGGCGCCGCCATCACCGATGGGGATTCGAACACCGCGGGCGAGCTGGTGGCAGACACAGCTCTGGCCGTGCGAGTGGGCGCGGTCGATGCCACGCTCCTGCTGGGCCTGCGCGAGGGGGCCGACACCTTCAGGGCCCGCCTGGCCAGCCCGGAGGCGGGAGGCGCCAGCCTGAACCACAACACCGCCGGGGGAGAGGTGGCCCGGGCCCCGGGCTTCTCAGGTCTGAGCCCCGGCCAGCGGATCCTCTTCTGGAATGTAGACAACCATGTCAGGTTGTGGGTCGACGACGAGCTGGTGCTGGCCTACGACTATGAGGCCAACACCCGCCAGCCTCCGGGGACCACGATGGTCAACACCCCGGAGCTGGGCCTGGAGGAGGGAGCCCTGGAGGTGGCCGCCGTGTCCGTGCTGCGAGACCTGCACTACACCTGCCTGGGGACCTGCGGCACTCAGCCTGGAGGTGCCCTCACACCCTATAACGTGCTGCCAGGAGACCTTTTTCTTCTCGGAGATGCCTCTCAGACGTCCCGGGACAGCAGGCACTTCGGGGCCCTTTCGCAAGCGGGGCTGCTGGGCCGTCCCCTGGCCATCTACCACCCCTCGGCTCGGGCTCGCTGGATGAGTCGCTCAGGCGCGGAGGCCTCCTGGTGAAACTTCGCAACTTCGACCTGGGGCTCGGGTTGAACCCTTGCTTACGCCCGCACCGGAGTGCCCCGACCCCGTGACGGACCCACCGGATGGACGCGAGCTCATGCTGGCTGTGGCCGCCGACCATCCTGGCGCTTTCGAGCGTCTGGTCGTCGTCTACGAGACCCGCGTGAAAGCAGGCGTGTACCGGTCGATCCGGGATGCGTCATCGGTGGACGACCTCGCCCAGGAGGTCTTCTTGAGGCTCTACAAGGCCCGGCATCGCTACCAGCCCACGGCCCGTTTCGAAACCTTTCTCTATCGCATCATCTTCAATCTCTGCGTGAACCACACCCAGTACCAAGCCCGCCGTCGCACCTGGTCTCTCGACACCCCCGTGGGTGACGAGGACGGTCGCATCATGGACCCCGAAGACCCCCGGGCTGGCTTGCCCCTGGATCAACTTGAGCAAGACGAGCGAGCCGTCTTCGTGCAACAAGCGGTGGAGTCCCTGCCCGACAACCAGCGGCGGGCACTCTTGCTGTCGCGCTTCGAGGGCCTGGGTTACGAAGAGATCGGTCAGATCATGGATCTCTCGTTGCAGGCCGTGAAGTCCCTGCTCTGGCGAGCGCGGGAGAACGTCCGCCGCAAGTTGCAGCCGATCCTCGGAGGATCCAGCGATGAATGAAACCCTGCGCGAGCTGTTGATCGACTATCTCGACGACGCCTTGCCCCCCAGCCAGCGGGCCGAGGTCGAGCTGCTGATTGCCGCCGACCCGGAGGCTGCCCGTTTCGTGCGCGAGCATCAGCAGGCGTGGGCGGCCCTGGCCGAGGCCTATGGCGATCCGGCCATCGAAGCCGTGGTGCAGCCCTCTGAGTCCTTCCGCGCCCGGGTGACCGCTGACGTCGACGGCAGCTCGACCTCCCGGGCCTGGCCTCCTCAGCAGCTCTTGGCCCTCGCGGCCTGCCTTGCCCTGGGCCTGACCCTCTTCACCTGGATGCTCAGCGACCGGTCGCCGACGAGCCAGCTCTCCGCCGAGGATCAGCACGTGGTGCGCTACCTCCACGTGCTGCGCGAGTACGGCGTCCTCGACTCCATGGGCCCTGAGCTCGACCTGCACGCCGACTACGACGTGCTGCGTGCTTTCGAAGGTGAGATCGAGGGATGAACCGCCTGGCTGTCATCGCGCTCCTGGCCAGCCTGTTGATGGCCAGCGCCAGCTTCGAGCTGTTCCATGTGTCTGCCGAGCAGGAGCGGGAGAACCTGATCGAATGGCAGCGCATGGACGAAGGTGCTCGCGATGACATGCGACGGACCTGGCGCGAGCTCTCCTCGCTCAAGGGCGGTCTGCGGGAGACGTCCCAGAGACGTCTGGCCACGGTGGCTCGGCTGCTGGAGCGACGGCGGGCGCGCACGGGCCACAAGGTGACCCACGATGAGCTGCTGACCCTGCTCGGTGATTACCCCGAGCGCCTGGCAGGAGTTCTGGACCGTCACGGCCTGCCTCCAGGCCTGTTGCACGAGCGCATGCAGAACAGAACACGGAGGCTGGTGCTCTCGTTCCTCAACGGGCTCACCGAGACCGGGCGGCTCGATGAGGGGCAGAGCCAGGACATCGAAGGCCTGCCCTACCCCGAGCTGATCTCAGAAGCCCTCACCCTGCAGAAGCGCGAAGAGATCTATCTCTACGCCGAGGGGGCGCCCCCTCTTGAACAGGTCGATGTGCTGGGCCTGCAGGAGCTGTCTCCTTTGGATGTGGCCGAGAAGATGCGTGAGGCCCGTCGCCGGAGGGGCTTGCTCGGCAGGGCCAGCCGTGACTTCGATCTCTCTGCGGCCGATCGCTCCTGGCTGGCAGGGGTCTCGGACGAGAAGCTGGTCAGTGGCTTGCGCACCCTCTTCGAACCCAAGGTGAGGGCGCATCTGGAGGCCAAGGACTGGTCAGAGGCGGACATCTCCCGGGTTCTGTCCGAGCCGTTTCGCAAGCTGGAGCGCACCTTGAACCGGATCGAACGGCAAGGCCGCTGAAGGCTGTCGCCGGCGCCGCTATGATGGGCGGCCTCGGAGATCCGTCGTGCGGTTCACAAAAGTCGAAGGCGCTGGAAACGACTACGTGCTGGTCGACGAGACCGAGTGCGTGGTCGAGAATCCGGAGCAGCTGTCCCGGCGGGTGAGCGACCGACACCGGGGCGTGGGTAGCGACGGCTTGTTGCTGCTGAGCCGAGCCCCGGCGCCCTTTGACGCGGGCATGCGCATCTTCAACGCCGACGGCAGCGAAGGGCTCATGTGTGGCAACGGCCTTCGATGCGTGGTGCGCTACCTCCACGAACGGTGGGGCATGAGCGACGGCGAGCTGGCGATCCGCACGGCCGCGGGCCCGCGCCGGGGACTTCGGTCGCCAGACGGCTCGATCTGGGTCGGCATGGGCGCGCCGGACTTCTCTCCCGCAGCCCTGCCCATCGACCTGCCTGGCGATGGTGAGCAGCCTGCCGAGTTGCCCTTGCCCGCCGAGCTTCTGGCCGCCCCCGGGCGCGCCGACCCTGGCGTGGCCTTCGCGGTGTCGATCGGCAATCCCCATCTGGTGGTCTGTCTGGCCGACCCTGAGGGCGCCGATCTGGAGCTCTGGGGGCGCACGCTCCAGGCCTCGCCCTTGCTGGAGGAGGGCGCTAACGTCCATCTGGTGGGTCTTCGGGGAGCCCAGGGGCTTGCGGCGCGACCCTACGAGAGGGGCTCGGGCGCCACGCGAGCCTGCGGGACCGGTGCGGTGGCCGTGGCCGCCGTGGCGCGCCGCCTGGGCTGGGTCAGCGACGATGTGGTGACCATCTCCATGCCCGGGGGCGAGTTGCCCGTGCGCTGGGACGGGAGCGGTGAAGCCTGGCTCAGTGGTTCTGCGTCGCTGGTCTTTGATGGCGAGCTACACCCATCGTGATCCAAGCCTTCGCCGTCACCATCACCGTCGTTCTCGTGCGCTTCCTGCTGGCAGGCAGCGCCATGGACATCAGCCATAGCTCGTGGGTCCTGGCTCCCGGCGTCCTGGCCCTGGCGGTCGGTCTGGGCCTGCTCTCCCGGGGCAAGTTGCCCTATCTGGCCGACGCCTTGGCCATCGCCCTGCTGGTGCCTGCCAGGGGCTGGCTGTGCGATGCGTCCCAGGCCGTCCTGCCCCCGGCCTGGGGTGGAGATCTGCTGGCCGTGGTCGTCTCGCTCGGCCCGGTGGGCTATGCCCTGGGTCGACAGCTGTCCTCCTTGTTGCAGGCCGGAGTCCTCTGGCCCCTGCTGGGCTGGATCGCCGGCGAGGCCTTGGTGCAGCTGGGCGTGGTGGCCTGGTGCCCTGGGCTGATCACCGGCTTTGTGGCCGCGGCCCTGCTGGCGGCCCTGGTGGAGATGGGCACGGGACGGCGCACCTCGTACGTGGGCAGCGGCGACGAGCGGGTGGCCTGGGAGGCCATGGCCCTGGGGGCCGTGCTGGCCTTGCTGGTGGTGGTGCTTCGGCGGGTCGTGCCCAGCTATTCAGATCCCGGCGCAGACGTGAGCAGCGAGGCCTTGCTGGCCCTGCTCGTGCCAGCCGCGTTGGTGACGGTCTTCGCCGTGATGCTCACCGAAGCGACCCTGGTCCGCAGGCTGGCCTACACCGCGGGCATGTTGGGCCTGGCCTTCGGTGGCTGGAAGATCGCCCACAGCCTGGGCCTCTACACCGACAACATGCAGATGGTCCAGATCACCCGGGAGCATCGCAACCTGGCCAACCGGGGTTGGCCCCTGGTGACCGAGTGGCATCTGTGGCTGCTGATGTTCACTGCCTTGCCTGGCGCCGCGTGGGGTGTGGCTCTGTCCTCCCTCCGTCGTCTGGCAGCTGGCCCCCTGGCCCTGGGGGTGGGACTGGGGCTTCTGGCAGAGGTGTGGGTGAGCTACGAGCCCGTCTGGAGTCCTCTGCACTTCTTGCTGTTGGCCAGCGGGGTGGGGCTGGGCTGCTGTCTGCTGGCCTGGCATCGGCGCTGGTTGGTGCTGCTCCCCGCGGTGGTGCTGCCGTTCTTCTTGTTGCCCGAGCCGGTTTGGTTGGGCTTCGACGGCGTCCGTCGGGTGGGGGACTTTGCCGCCGACGGCTGGCGCCGGAGCGTGGTGGCCGACCTGTCACTGTTCTCCACCGGCTCTCTGGACAACTTGGCCGTCGAGGGCCGGCGAGAGGCCCGCAGCTCGTTCACCGATCGCGAGCCCTTCTTGTCGTTCTCGCCTGGGGGAGAGCTGCTCTTCAAGGGCAAGTCGTCTGCAGCCGAAGAGCTGCCGTCGCCGTACAGGCCGGGCTTTGATCCCGCGGACGATGCTCCGGTGAAGCGTTACTTCGGCGTGCGGGTGGCCGGGTTGGCCATGCACCAGAACCACGATCCCGTGGGGCCTCAGGGCAGCATGGGGCGCCTGCATCGGTTGCTGGCCGTGCCCGGGCGGACTCTGGCCCTGGGAGTGGGCGCCGAGTTGGTGGCGGCCGATCTGCTCGCCGGGGGTCTGGCCCAGGGCGGCCCCGCCGCTGGCATCTCCGGTGACACGACTGCTGGCAACCCCGCTGGCAACCCCGCTGGCAACCCTGCTGGCAACCCTGCTGGTCCTGCGGGCGAGGCGGTCACCGTGGCGAGCCGGGTGCCCATGGGC
>CAZIAK010000006.1:128506-144145 GCA_964537035.1 uncultured Phycisphaerales bacterium
CCCTGCTGGTCCTGCGGGCGAGGCGGTCACCGTGGCGAGCCGGGTGCCCATGGGCGCCTTGATCACCGATGTCCTGCTCGATGAGCTGGGCCTGGATGTCGGCCTCGGGGTGGTGCTGAACGATGAGCTGAGAACCCTGCGGTCGGCAACCATGGGGGCCTTCTCGACTGTGGTCTTGGCGCCTGAGCGGGGGCTGTGGCCTGGGGCGGGGGCGCTGTTGTCCCGCAGCGTCATGAGCCGCCTGGCCGATCGACTGGCTCCCGGAGGGCGCCTGCTGGCCTGGATCGACACCACCGACCTCGACGCCCGGGCCCTGTCCGCCCGGCTGGCTGCCTTTGGCGATGTGTTCGGGTCGTCGAGCATGGCCCTTCTCGAGGTGCGCGAGCTCGAGGCACCCTTCGTCCTGATGGTGGGCTGGCGCGATCGGGCGGGGCAGCCCACAAGCCCCGAGCTCACGGCCCGCCTTGGTCCACCCGACGCCGACGGCTTTCGCTCCAGGCTGCAAGACCTGGACGACCTCTCGGCCATGCTCCTCTTCGACGGGGACGGTCTGGCGGCTCTGGCCAGCTCTGGCCCTGTCCACGATCGCAGTCGCCCCGTGCCACCGGCCTTGCTTGCCGGACACGGGGCCGCTGCGGTGGCCGGCGTCTACTCACCAGAGGCGAAGCTGTCCCAGGTGACAGGCGGTGCGCAGGCTCGCGCCTTCGATCAGACGGCGCTGCTGGAAGGCATGGCCGTGCACTCGACGTACTTCTACGAGCTCGACCGCTTGCGTGGCTCCATGATGGTCGAGCCTCTCGACGACGTGGAGTGGACAGCGTTCGACGCAGAGGTCGAGGCCTACCGTGCCGCTGTGCAGACGGCTGCGGACAATCCCCTGCTGCACCTCGCCGTGGCCGCCCTGCTCGAGCCCTTGGCCCGGGAGGACGAGCTGACCCGCTTTGCCCAGACCTTCGAGGCCATCAACTGCGAGGCCATGCCCTCCTGGCGCCTGGCGCTGTTGCACCACTACGTCGCTCTGGTCGCCTTGGAGGCCGAGCTGGCAGAGGGAGCCCTGGCCCGGGCGCGGAGCCTGGCCAAGCTCTAGCCCGGACATCTCACCACGATTCACCACGATCGTGGTGAGATGTCCGGGCCAGCAGTCTGCGATCAGGCGCAGAGTTCGATGCGCGCTTCGCTGACCTCGACCGTGGGACCGCCGGGCGGTCGCCGGAGCACGGTGATGCGGCAGTCGCCGCCAGCGAGGGGTGCGAAGGTGACCCGTCCGCCGGAGTAGGGCCGCTTTTCGCGGAGTGTGCCGTCGACCTCGAGCACCACGGACGTGCGCTGGTTGCCGGCCGGGGCTGTGCCTGGCTCGGAGGGCTTTTCTGACAGGTCGCCGCTGACCACGAACCGCACCGTGCCGTCTGCCTGCGCCTGGAGTTCGATCTCGTCGAGCCCGGCGCCGGGTCCACTGATGCGGACCAGTTCGGAGGCCTTCTCTCCGGAGTTGTCACCGCGAACGGCCCCGAGAGCGGGCTCGGCCGTGAGGCCACGCACGGTGAGGTCGATGGCGTTCAGCAAAGCGATGCCCTGCTCTGCCAGCCGGGCGCGGATGCGCAGCCCAGGCTTGGCCGTGGCCGGGGCCTCTGCCAGGCGCAGATCGGCCAGGTTGGTCAGCAGCTGGTGGGTCGCTGCGCACTCCAGCGCGTGATCTTCGATGGCCCGGGTCTCTGTGGCGCTGAGCGCGCGATCGAAGAAACCTGCCAGGGCGTCGTCCGTCGGACACTGGGCGCAGGGCGTGAAGTCGGCCTGGCCTCGGTTGGCGAAGGCGCTGGCGATGAGATCGAAAGGACGGTTCATGGGTGTGGCCTCGATGATCGAGGAGGTACTGGGGTGTTCAGACAGGCAGGGGAGAGCTGCCGGACCTCCCGTGGGGAGCGAGGCCCTGGACGGCCCACGGGGGCTGATCTGACATGAGCGCTGTCACGGAGAGAGTTCCGCGCCTAGGTCGGCCAGCACGGTGTGCAACAACTCGGGCATCTGGGCGCCCTTGGAGAGCGACTGAAACTCCTCTAAGGAGCACTTGAATTGACTGTAATTGGACAATATCAGACCGATGACGGCTCTCTCTCTGGCGCCCGACTGGAGCAGGGCTCGATGGAGCTGCTGCTTGGGAGTACCCACCAGGCCTCTCAAGGCCCTGCGCACATCGGTGCTCAGCACCCGGTCATCGGCCTCGCGCGTCTCCCGGGAGTAGTTGCCGTCGGCGAAGGCCTGGGCCATCTGGTCCTTGGCTCGCTTGTACAGGGCGTCGATGTTGGCCCGACTGGTGGCCATGACATCGGCGATGGTCTCTCGGGAGACCCCCTGAAAGACCCACAGCACCACGGAGACCCGCTTCCACTCCAGGTTGAAGAGCAGATTGTGAAAGAGGTCCTGGCGCTCGGAGTCGAGGTTCTCGAGCAAGGGGGTGTTGCCGTGAGGATCCTCGATCTGCAGCGTCGCCTCGTCGTTGTCGGACACCTGGCCCCGACCTCGGGGGTGGCGCTTCCATTTGCGCAGTTCGTCCAGGGCGAAGCGGGTGGTCACGACCTGCAAGAACGTGGCCAGCGAGCAATTGTTGCGCCCCTGGAAAGCCCTCAGCTTGCGAAAGTCGTCCTTCGCGACGGCCAGGATGAACGACTGGTAGATGTCGTCGAGGTAGTCGTTCGGGAAGCCGAAC
This sequence comes from uncultured Phycisphaerales bacterium, assembly GCA_964537035.1. Taxonomy (GTDB): domain Bacteria; phylum Planctomycetota; class B15-G4; order B15-G4; family B15-G4; genus CAZIAK01. The sequence continues at coordinate 131,211 of CAZIAK010000006.1, forward strand.
CCACGCTTGTAGAGCACCGAGTAGATCAGCGCCCGATAGCGGGTGATGAAGTCGTCGAAAGCCCCCTCTTCGGCGGCCAGGACCCGGTCGATCAGCAGCTTCTCGTCTGGCTTCATCGGCCTGTGTGTCGAGGTGGGTAGGTGGTGAAGAAGACGCTTGGGACGGTCGCGAGCGTGGCTCTTGGACAAAAGACTGGGAGCGAGCATAACCCATGAAGTGACAGGATCTTACAAGGGCCGCGCTGGGTTGAAGATCAAGCCGTTTTCAGCGATGATGTCGCGGCTTCCCGGGCGGTGCTTCAAGGCCCCTCGTGGGGAAGCCCCCAGAACACCTGGATGTCCTCCATGACTGACGTTACGAGTCCAGACGAATCGACCGTGCTCATCGAGCGCGAGATGCAGGATTCGTATCTCAGCTACGCCATGAGCGTCATCGTCTCCCGGGCTCTGCCCGATGTGCGAGACGGTCTCAAGCCTAGCCAACGCCGGGTGTTGGTCGCCATGAACGACCTGAACCTGGGGCCCCGCTCCAAGTTCAAGAAGTGCGCCAAGATCGCTGGCGACACGAGCGGCAACTACCACCCTCACGGCGAGGGCGTGGTCTACCCGACCTTGGTGCGCCTGGCGCAGGAGTTCAACATGCGCGTGCCCTTGGTCGACGGCCAGGGCAACTTCGGCAGCGTCGACGGCGACCCGCCTGCGGCCATGCGCTACACCGAAGCTCGCATGACCGCCGCCGGCTCGGTGATGCTCGAGGACATCGAGCGGCAGACCGTCGACTTCGTGCCCAACTACGACGGTTCGCGGCAAGAGCCGTCGGTGTTGCCGGCGAACTTTCCGAACCTGCTGATCAACGGCAGCAACGGCATCGCCGTAGGCATGGCGACGTCCATGCCGCCGCACAACCCGGGGGAGATCTTCTCGGCGTTGCGCCTGTTGATCGAGAACCCCGAGGCCACGGTCGAAGAGATCATGGAGCTCGTCCCCGGGCCCGACTTCCCCACGGGCGGCATCATCTGTGGTCAAGGGGGCATCCGCCGGGCCTATGAGACCGGGCGTGGCACGTTGATCCTGCGGGCCAAGGCTGAGTGTTTCGAAGAGGCCAAGAAGACCCGGGCCAAGATCGTCGTCAGCGAGATCCCCTACCAGGTCAACAAGTCGAGCCTGATCGAATCCATGGCCCAGCTGGTGAAAGACCAGCGCATCAACTCGATCTACGACATCGCCGATCTGTCCGACCGCAAGGGCATGGAGCTCATCATCGAGCTCAAGAAGGGTGAAGACCCTCACATCACCCTGAACCAGCTGTTCAAGTTCACCCAGCTCCAGGTCACGGTGTCGATCATCAACATCGCCTTGGTGCGCAACCGCCCTCGCACCCTGCCCATTCGTGGCCTGATGATCGAGTTCCTCGACCATCGCCGGGAGGTGATCCGTCGGCGGACCGAGTACTTGCTCGGCGTGGCGCAAGATCGGCAGCACATCGTCGAAGGCCTGCGCATCGCCCAGGACAACATCGACGAGGTGATCCGCATCATTCGGGCGGCGCCGAACACCGAGGCGGCCAAGCTCGAGCTGCGGGCCACGTTTGCCCTCAGCGAGCGTCAGGCTGAGGCCATCGTCAACATGCGCCTGCGGGCGTTGACCGGCCTTGAGGTCGAGAAGCTCGAAGCCGAGTGGCGGGAGCTGGCCGAGAAGATCGCCTACTACCTCTCGATTCTGGGCGATCCCAAGCTCATCGATGATCTGATCCTGGGCGACCTCGATCAGCTGGCCGAGCGCTTCAACGCGCCCCGGGCCACGGTGGTGGGCGAGCCGGTCGAGGGCTTCGAAGAAGAGGACTTCATCGTCGACGAGACGGTGGCGGTCACGATCAGCAATCGCGGCTACGTGAAGCGCATGACCCTCGACCAGTACCGCAGTCAGCGCCGCGGTGGCTCGGGCGTGAAGGGCGCAGACTCGAAAGAGGGCGACTTCGTCGAGCGGCTGTTCATTGCCGAGACCCATGACTCGCTGTTGTTCTTCACCAGCAGTGGCCGTCTGCACCAGCTCAAGGTCTATCGCATCCCCAACCTGGGGCGGCAGTCTGTGGGCCGCGCGCTGGTGAACCTGATCCCGGGGCTGCCGGTTGAGGACACCATTCAGGCGGTCATCCCGGTGCGCGACTTCACTGACGGCACGGTGGTCTTCTCCACGGCCGCTGGCGTCATCAAGCGCACGCCATTGTTCGACTACCGGCGTCCCAAGTCGGGCGGCATCATCGCCATCAACCTCGACGACGGCGATCGCCTGATCGACGTGCACGTGGTCAACGACGACCAGGACATCATCCTGGGCACTCGCGGTGGTCGAGCCATTCGCTTCCACGTGACCGACGTGCGCTCCATGGGACGTCCGGCTCGAGGCGTGCGGGGCGTGAAGCTGCTGGGCGACGACGAAGTGTGTGGCATGGCTGTGGTCCGTGAAGGCACCACGCTGTTGACCGTGAGCGAGAACGGCTACGGCAAGCGCACGGCCTTCGAGGAGTACCCCCTGCGTCATCGCGGCGGTCAGGGCGTGCTCAACCTGCGCATCACGGAGCGCAACGGGCCCGTGCTCACCATTCGTGCGGTGGCTGAAGACGACGACGTGATCTACATCACGACGAGGGGTCAAGTGATTCGCACGCCGGTCAAGGGTATCTCGGTGATCGGTCGCGCCACCAACGGCGTGCGCCTGGTGTCCCTGCGAAAAGACGAAGACAAGGTGGCGTCGGTGGCCCGGGTCATCCCCGAGGAGGACAGCGGCGGCGAAGAGCTCGAAGAGGGCGCTGACGACACGCCGGTCGAGGGCAACGAAGATCTGAACCCGGCGGGCGTAGCCCCCGCGGACGGCGAGTCTGCTGACGAGACGCGGATCGACGGCGACGCTGACAGCGATGCCGGAAACGCTGACGACGGCGGCGACACTGACGACGATGGAGACGACACATGAGCCGGACTCAAGCCCTGGCCTCTGTGCCCGACGCCATCGCCGCTCTTGCGGCTGGCCGCATGATCGTCCTGGTCGACGACGAAGACCGGGAGAACGAAGGCGACCTGGTCTGCTTGGCTGAGAAGACCACTCCCGAGATGGTCAACTTCATGGCTCGCTTCGGAAGGGGCCTGATCTGCCTGCCCATGGACAAGGAGATCGCCGATCGCCTGGAGTTGCCGCCTCAGGTGAGTCGCAACGAGAGCCCCATGGGGACGGCCTTCACGGTCTCCATCGAGTCGCGCAAGGGCGTGACCACGGGCATCTCAGCGGCCGACCGGGCGCGTACGATTCGCACGGCCGCCGAGCCGGAGTGCAAGGCCAGCGATCTGGTGCGCCCCGGGCATATCTTCCCCCTGCGCGCCTTGCCCGGTGGGGTGTTGCGTCGCGCGGGGCAGACCGAGGGCTCGGTCGATCTGGCTCGCATGGCGGGCTGCCATCCCATGGCCGTGATCTGCGAGATCATGAACGACGACGGCACCATGGCGCGCATGCCCGACCTGGAGAGCTTCTGCGCCGAGCACGATCTGCTCATGACCTCGGTGGCGGACATCATCAGCCATCGCAGGCGGGTCGAGCGTCTGTGCGAGCATGTGGTCAGCGTCGATCTGCCCACGCGCCACGGCGATTTTCGCTGCCACCTCTATCGTTCGTCTGAGGACGGCTCGGAGCACATGGCCCTCACCGTGGGTGGCCTGGAGCCTGGCGCGCAGGACGGCTTGAAGCAGTCCGTGCTGGTGCGGGTGCACAGCGAGTGCCTGACCGGCGATGTGCTGGGGTCCTTGCGCTGCGATTGCGGGGAGCAGCTCGACGCCGGGCTGCGCCGCATCCAAGAGCGAGGCGAAGGGTGCCTGCTCTACATGCGCGCTCAAGAGGGGCGAGGCATCGGGCTGGCCAACAAGATGAAGGCCTATCATCTGCAGCAGACCCAGGGGCTCGATACAGTCCAGGCCAACGAAGCCCTGGGCCTGCCCGTCGATGTGCGGGACTACGGCGTGGGCGCCCAGATCCTCCGTGATCTGGGCATTCGCACCCTTGATCTGCTCACCAACAACCCGGCCAAGTACCACGCTCTGCGGGGTTACGGCCTGGAGATCTCCTCTCGCGTGCCGCTCCAAATGGAGCCCGGAGAGCACAATCAGGCCTATCTCGACGCCAAACGCGACAAGATGGGCCACGATCTGGGCTCCTCTGATCCGGACTCAGCCAGCTGAGTTCGGGAAGACCGCAGACCTGGCGGGCGTCCAAGCGAGCCCGGTAGGAGATCGGCATGAACGAGGACGACCGACGTCTCGTTGTCCGGCTCCGAGCCGGAGACGAGGACGCATATCGTGAGCTGGTCGACGCCTACAAAGATCGCATCGTCGCCGTGGTGGGCCGCATCGGCGGCCTGGCCGCTGACGCCGAAGATCTGGCACAGGAGACCTTTCTCAAGGCCTTCAAGGCCATTGACCGGTTTCAGGGCCAGTCAGCGCTCTACACCTGGCTCTACCGCATCGGGGTCAACACGGCCCGTGACTGGAGCGCCAGCCGTCGTCGGCGCCCCGCGGTCTCCCTCGACGCGTTTCAGCCCGGGGTGGTCGATCCGGTGGACAGAACGGACGGCCCCCTGGCCAACCTCACCCGGGATGAACTCTGCGCCCGGGTGCGGGCAGCCATGGAGCGGCTTCCGGAGCCCTTCAAGTCGACCCTCGCCCTGCGCGAACTGGGAGGGCACAGCTACGAGGACGTGGCGGCCATCCTCGAGGTCTCCATCGGCACGGTCGAATCCCGGCTGTTCCGGGCCCGCTCGAAGCTCCGCGTTCTGCTCACCGAGACCGAGGAGGATCTGTCATGACTGACCCTGCCGGCGATGACCGTGGGCCCACCCTGGCCCAGCTGCTGGTCTCTGTTGAGGCCCGCCCTCTCACGGACGAAGAGGCGCTGTTCGTCCTCTCGTTGATCCAAGATGGCCGCTCGGTGCCCGAGCACCTGAGCGCCCTGGCCCACCAGCATGGCGAGGCCCACCCGGCGGTCGCCGAGGCCCTGGGCGACTTCTGCCTGATGTCAGAGGTGTTCCGCTCAGAGGCTGCCGAGCCTGCGTCAGCTGGCTTCACAACCGAGCTCGTGAGCCGGGTCCGAGAGGTCGCGACGGCTGAACCTGCCATCAACGACGGGCCTGGAGCGACCGACGAGCCGGCGCGAGAGACCAGGCCGACCCCTTCACTGCTGTCGTTTCAGCTGGCTCGGCGCATGGCCGTGGCTGCGGCCCTGCTGCTCAGCCTGACCCTGAGTTTCGATGCCTTGCGGCCTACACCCGCCGCCGCTGATCCAGCCGTTGAGCAGCAGTTCTACCGCGGCGACGTCTTCCGGCCCGAGCCCTATGGCCCTCCCGCGCTCGACGTGGGGTTGGCTGAGCTGCTTCCCGGGCGCCTCGATCAGGCCGAAGGTGCTGGCAGCGACCCTGCGTCCGACGCTGAGCTGCACGATCTGCAGACCGAGCAGGCTGACGACGGCAAGGGCACAGCTGGCGGGGACGGCCGATGATGGGCAGGCTCTCCGTGGTCGTGCTGGCCGTGGCTTGCCTTGTGCTCGGATTCGTCTGGGGGGCGAGGGGCGCAGCTTCAACCGACCAGGGTGGCGGGCAGAGCTTCCTCTCCACCCTGACCGACGACCTGAGCTTGCGAGACGAGCAGGTGGTGGCCATCGGGCAGCTGCTGGCCAGTGAAGACAAGGACATCCAGGAGTTGACCGAGCAACATCGTCGTCAGCTCGAGGGGCCGATCGCCGCTCGACTCGACAAGACGGTGGAAGCGATGCTGGCTGTGCTCGATGATGAGCAGCTCGCCCGGTATCACGACCTGACCGCCGAGCATTCATCCGCACGCTGAGGAGCCCATGGCCAGCCAGACCGCCATCGAATACGGGACCGACCGGGTCCGCCTGCTTGAGTTTGACGGCTCCGGGCACAAGGTGCGCCTGCTCCAGGTTGTCGATGTCACCTTGCCCGAGCCTGCAGGGGGTGACGAAGACGTCTCCGCCGAGGACCTGGCCGCAGAGAGCATCGCCGACGCCGCAGACGAGGCCGACATCACGGTTGACCCCAGCGCCATGTCCTTCGACGCCGGGCACGCTCTCTTTCGCGAGTTCACCTTGCCGTTCACGTCGAACGAGCAGATCGAGAAGGTCGTGCGCTTCGAGGCAGAGACCCATATCCCCCTCGACATCGAGGACGTGGTCATGCAGCACCTGGTGCTGCGCAAGGCCCGCGACAAGAGTCACCTGCTGGCCGCGGTCATCAACAAAGATGATCTGCTCGACCGCTTCGACGTCCTCGAAGAAGCCGACATGGACCCGCACTTCGTCGAACTCGACGTGTTCGCCCTGCTCAATGCGGTGGTGGCCACCGGGGTCGCCGATGAGCACGAGCGCTTCGTCCTGGTGGACTCCCGAGACCGCTCGACCCACCTGCTGTTCATCGAGGGTGGCAAGCTGTTCGCCGTGCGGTCGCTGCGCATGGGCGCCCACGGCATCCCCCGAGATACGGGCGTCCCCCAGGATGAGATCGCCACGGCTCGTGCCCACGACTACCTGGGGCGACTGCAGCGGGAGATCCGCCGCACCCTGACCACCTTGGCCAGCTTCGACGCCTCAGGCACCGTCCTGCTGAGCGGTTCGGGCTCGCTGATCCCCGGCTTCCTCGAGGCCATGAACGAGTCGTTTGGCGGGACCGTCGAGCGTCTCGACCTGCTGTCGCACGTCGACCACAAGCTCAGCGACGAGGACGCAGAGCTCTATGGCCCTGACATCGGCGTGGCCCTGGGTGTGGCTTTCAAGCTCAACGGCGTCGACGCGACCCACACAGACTTCAGGCAAGAAGAGTGCGCCTACACGAAGAAGTTCGATCAGGTGAAGTCACCGCTGATCGTGCTCTCGTTCGTGATCTTCCTCATCGTCTCGCTCATGGCCATCGATGCGTTCTACAAGGTGCGCAAGGTGAACAACGAGTACGAGCTGATGCTCGTCGACGCCAGAGAGCAGCTGCTCATCGAAGTGGGCGACAGAGAGACGGCTGAGGCGGTCTGGAACGGCAAGCCCGTGGGTCCCGAGCAGATGCAAGCCATCTCGCAGGCCTTCGAGCACCGCCACAACGAGCTCGCCCTGAAGCTCGGCCGCAGCTCTGAGATCCCCCAGCAACCGTCGGCTCTGGCTGTCTGGATGGAGTTCTCGAACCTCCTGCGTTCAGAAGAAGAGGCCTTGGGGCAGATCTGGGTGCGCAAGATCGACATCACCATGGGTGAGCGTGACCAGACGCTGAAGTTCAGCGGGCGCATGACCACGGCCTTTGTCTTTGACGAGCTGCTCACGCTGCTCAAGGACGACCCGCTCTACAAGGACCTCGAACAAGGGGATATCAGCCCCAGCAAAGACGGCTTCATCGATTTCGGTGACACCACCGTCCATCTCGACGTCGACGAACTCGCCCGCCGGAGCGAAAGCTGATGAACATCCGATGGGACGTCGAGAAGGGCCTGCTGGCTTTCATGCTGGTGCTCATCCTGGGCATGGTCGGCGTGATCTTCTGGCAGAACTCGATCTATGATGAGCTGCTGGGTCGTATGCCGGCGGCCGAACGTCAGCTCGCCGAAGTGGGCAAGGCCTACCGCGAGAACCACAACCTGAGCATGGATCTGGCCAAGGACAGCGTGGCCAAGGGCGCCAACCCGAACACATACCTGTTCGCCCAGATGACCAAGAGCGGCATCGGCAAGAACAGCTTCAAGATGGACAAGCCCAAGAACGCCTCCCAGCACAGTGGCTACGAGGACGAAGAGTTTGAGCTCAAGCCTGCGGTGGGTGTGAAGAGCTTCAGCCGAGAGGCCATCGCCCGTTTCCTGCTCTTCGTCGAGAAGGACACCACCCGCATGCGGGTCACCAAGCTCAAGCTGACCATGGATCAGGGCAATGCCACGCCAGACGACTACTGGCAGCCGATCATCACGGTGACGGACCGGCGGGCGACCTTCAGCGAGTAGCTCTGGGGGGCTCACCAGACCTGGGCTCAGGTGGGGTGGCAGCTTGAGCCGATAGGGAACGGACATTCCATCGTCTGCCCGACGATTCCGTGCCCTGCAGGTGCCTCGCCACATGGTCGATACCGCTCCGTCGTCAGCCACTCCCCCCCGCTGGCCACAGCTGATCTGGCTGGCCAGCTTTGCCATGGGTCTGGCCTTGGTGGACCGCTACGCCGACGCCATTGCACAGGTCACGGTCTCCCGGACGACCGGCGCCATGCAGCCAGCCACGGCGGCAGCGTTCGTGTTTGCAGGTCTGGCTGTGGTCACCCACTGCCTCGGCCAACGTCGGCTCGTGAACCTCTTCGGTGCTCTGGCCGCCGGCCTGACCAGCGTGGTGCTGGCCGACGAGGTGCTCGCCCGCCCGTCAGCCCTGCTCGACATGCTGTTCATGCGTGGACAGGGCGGGGGCCTGGTCATGGCTCCGGTGACCATCCTCGCCGTGGGCGTGATCGTCTCCCTGGCGCTGGTCTTCTTTGCGCCAGGTGTCCGGGGCCTGTGGCGACAAGCCACCGAAGGCACCCTGGCCGCGCTGTTGTTGGCATGCGGCGTCATCGGGCTCTTTCCTGGTGACGGACCGACCGGTGCCCTGGGCATGGACCCTCGCTCGGCGCTCACCTTCGCCGGGCTGGGCGTGGCCTTCTTCGTCATGGTGGGCAAGTTGCGCGGAAGCTCGCTGAACCGGCCCATCCCCCGCTGGATGCCCTGGGTCTCCGGTGCGGGCGTGGGCCTGCTGGTGATCGGGCTGTGGGTCGGCCTGACCACCGACGAAGAGCGGATGATGCGCGAGTCGAAGTCCCACGTGCGGGTCAACGTGGTGGACCGCACGCGCTGGGCGTTGAACCAACACGGCAAGGACCTCAAGCGCCTGGGTGACCTGCTGGTCAACGCCGGGTCCTCCCATGGACTGCTCGACGTCTACCTCTCGCACATGCCTGCGATCCGTTCGGCCTGGATGCTGGATGGCAACGGCGATGTGCAGTTTCAGGTGGGCGATGAAGAGAGTCGCTTTCCCGGTGATCTGGCAGGTATCTCCAAGGTCATCGATCGCTGTCGAAGCGATGGAGTGATGAGCGTGAGCCCCGTGCAGCGGGACGCAGGCCAGCCCGACCGGGTCTACGCCTGTGTTCCGCTTCACGGAGACGACTGCCTGCTGGTGGAGCAGGACCTGGACAAGCTCGTGCTCGCCGCCCTCCCGAACGAGGGTCCGAAGGTGATGAACGTGGAGGTGAGCAAGGGCGCCGAGACACTGTTTCGCTCGGGCCTCCCGGTACGAGCGGCCAGTGATCCCGCCGCCACGGACGAGTTCGAAGGCCAGGTCTCCTATGGCGATCAGCTCTGGAACCTGGCTGGCACGGTGCGGGGTTCCTCTGCGGCAGGGGATCGCGCTTCGAGCAACACCCTGGTGCTCTGGATCGGTCTCTTCCTCGCGGTCTCCACAGCCTTTGCGGTGCGCAAGTCAGAGCTCGGGCGTCAGCGGGCGGTGTCCCTCGAGCAGGCCAACGCGACCATCGAAGAGCAGTTCGTTTCGCTCAACGACGCCAACGAGCGGCTCGAAGAGAAGGCCCTGCATTTGACTGCCGTGCAGCAACGATTGAGCAGGGCAGCGCAGGAGAAGCGCCGCGTGCTCGATTCGCTCTCGGCCTTCCTCATCGGCGTGGACAGCGACGGCTTCGTGGTCGAGTGGAACCAGGTCTCGTGCGAGGTCTTCGGTCTGGGCGCTGACGAAGCGGTGGGTCGGGTCTTCGCCGAGCTGGACATCCCCTGGGACAAGGGCGCGGTGAACGACGCCATCTCGGAGGCACGAGCCGGCAGTCGCCGGGTCTTGAGAGACCTGTTCTCCGTGGCGCGAAAGGACAAAGACGGAAACTCTGAGCCCCTGCTGGTGAGCTTCACGGTGAACCCCACGCAAGAGCGCGGTCGTCGGGGCTTCGCCATCATCGGCGCAGACGTCACCGAGAGGCAGATGCTGCAGGTGCAGCTGCACGCCTCGCGCAAGCTCGAGTCGGTGGGCACGTTGGCAGCGGGGGTCGCCCACGAGATCAACACGCCCATGCAGTTCGTGGGCGACAACGTTCGCTTTGTCGAGGAGTCCATTGGCACGGTGACCGATCTCATGTCGTTGGTGCCCCAGGTGCTGTTGGACCCGGGGCGGGAACACCTCGACGGGGAGCTTCTGGCAAAGGTCGAGAAGAGCCTGGACGGCGTGGATGTGGAGTTCATCAGCGAGGAGATCCCGCAAGCCCTGGCGGAGACTCTGGAGGGCATCGAACGGGTGACCTCGATCGTGCGGGCCATGAAGGACTTCAGCCACCCAGGGGGCGACGGCGTGCAGCTGTCTGACCTCAACCACGCCATCGAGACCACGCTGCAAGTGGCTCGCAACGAATACAAGTACCACGCAGATGTGGTCACCGACCTGGGCGAGCTACCCCGCGTCGAATGCTGGCTGGATGATCTCAACCAGGTCTTCCTCAACCTCATCGTCAACGGCGCCCACGCCATCCACGACCGGCTGGGTGACGGCGGCGAGCGGGGGACGCTGACCATCACGTCCCGCATGGACGGCGATTTCGTCGAGCTGCGCTTCGGAGACACGGGCTGCGGAGTCCCCGAGGACGCCCGGGGCAAGATCTACGACCAGTTCTTCACCACCAAGGAGATTGGCAGAGGGACCGGGCTTGGCTTGGCCATCGCCCGCTCGGTCGTCGTGGACAAACACGGCGGCACCCTCGACTTCGAGACCGAGATGGGCGTGGGGACGACGTTTGTCATCCGCTTGCCCGCACTTCAACAGCACAGCTTTGAGGAGCAGACCGCTGAAGCAGATCCTGTTTGTTGACGATGAGAGGCGGATCCTGAGCGGTCTGCGGCGTCAGCTGCATGGCCGCAGGGGCGACTGGTCCATGGAGTTCGTGGGCGACGGCGGCGACGCGCTGAAACGCATCGACGAGAAGGTGTTCGACGTGGTTGTGAGCGACATGCGCATGCCGGTGGTGGACGGGGCGGCGGTGCTGGCTCGGGTCGCCGAGCACAATCCCGGCGCGGCGCGATTGATGCTCTCGGGACACACCAACGAGTCGATCGGTGTGGTGGCGGGCGGCGCCCATCGCTTCGTGGACAAGCCTTGCCCGGTGACCCTGGTCGAACTCGAACTCGAGCAGGCCCTGGCCATGGCCGAGCTGCTGGCTGGTCGCAGCGACACGGGGTTGCAGGCGCTGTGGAGCCGCCCCCTCGGCGCCCGAGAGGCCTGGCCAGCAGTGCTGGAGGTGGCCAGCGAGTCGTCGAGCCTTCGCTTGCCCTTGGCCCAGTTTCTTGAGCAGCAAGACGATCTCTACCGACGGGTGGTCGCGGCGATCTGCGAGGTCAAGCCGAGCGCGGTGGCCAGCGACCCCTCGCCTCGAAGCCTGGTCGATCGGCTAGGTCCTCGAGAGGTGTTGTTCGCGAGCCTGTCCGTAGAGGCCGTGGACACCGTCCTTCCTGGCTACCAAGGGCCCTGGTTCACAGAGGGCACAGAGCTGGACGACAACCGCCCGGACGGTTCGGCCCTGTCCTGCCTGCTGTCGCCCTTGGCCACCCATATCTCCGACCCTGAGGGGCTGGCGCTGCTCTCCTGGCTCCTGCCAGGCTGGGGTTTCGCCGCCGATGCCCTCGAGGCCGTGCTGGCCTGCACCATGGGATCGCTCCGATTCAGGGCTCACTTTGCCAATCCCTAGGGTCGATAGCTGACTCAGGGTCCCGTCATTCTGGATCACCGGGCAGCCGTGCTGCCCAGCTGCCATACCGAACTCACTGAGAGAACAGCCCATGGGTGCCACCTTGCTCATCGTCGACGACGAACCGCGCATCTACCAGGCCCTGCGACGATCCCTGCATCGCGAGCCCCTCGAGATCGTCTACGCCGATTGCGGACAGGCAGCCCTGAGCATTCTCGAGAGCCGGCACGTCGATGTGATGCTCGCCGACGAGAACATGCCCGGCATGACGGGCAGTGAGCTGTTGGCCCTCGTGCACCAGCGTTGGCCTGCCGTCGTGCGCATGATGCTCACGGGGACGGCCCAGCTCGAGGTGATCATCGCCGCCGTGAATCAGGGGCGCATCGCCAAGTTCTTCACCAAGCCCTGCAACGAAGCCGAGCTGATCATCGCCATTCGTGACGCGCTGGAAGAGAAGAACGATGACCCCCGCAGTCAGAGTGGACCCGCGAACACCACTGGCGGCACGCCGATACAGATCAAGGCCACCTCGACGCCGGCGACGACAACGGGGCCCCGCCCGACCCTGTCCCTCGACTCCATGACCCTCACGGCGCGGTTGCCTACGGCGGTTGCGAAGAAGGACGACGAGACGGTCATCGACCTCGACGATGAGACGAAGACCGTCGAGACAGAGCTGGCAGACCTGCAGAACCAGCTGGACAAGCTCGCCGAATAGGGAGCGCACATGGCGGCGGGGGCCAAGTAGCGCATCATGGCTGGCCCTCTCCCTTCCGGAACCTGCCATGAGCCTGATCAACTGGATCTTCGACGCCTACCAGCACAGCCGCATCGAAACAGCGACCCGCGAGGCCCAGTCTGTGCGCCGCGAGTTGAGCGAACTCCGCTCGTCTGGTGGCGGTCACGACGCCGCGCGGCTGGAGCGGGCCCTGGGTGAGCTGGCCCTGGCCACGAAGACCATGCAACGAGTCTTGGTCGAGAAGGGCCTCTGCACCGCCGAGGAGTTCACCTCGACCATGCGCACCATCGACGCCGAAGACGGCCAGGTCGACGGCCAGTCACCCATCTAGCCGCTGCGCCGGAGCTGTGGCGATGGGCTGCTAGTCCGACCTATTCACGGACTCCTGCTGCGAACGCGGTTGCGCCTTCGTGGA
>CAZIAK010000007.1:0-7537 GCA_964537035.1 uncultured Phycisphaerales bacterium
GGCCAGCCAACCCGCAGTGGGCAGCCTCTCCATCATGGCAGCAGGGGCAACACCAGCGGGTTCGACTTCGTGCTGTACAAACCGTTGGCAGCGATGGCCTGAAAAGCCACCGAAGGGAAGCCCATCAGAGCTGCCGGCACACCCACCGGCAACAGTGAGCCCCCCTCCGCGTCGGCGGTGGTGATGCCGAACAAGGGCACATCCCGGGGATTGCCTGCCAGCGAGAACGGTGCCAGATCAAGGCAGAGCGTCCCGCTGAAGTAACAGGGGCCAGAGCCCAGACCGGCCAGCGAGAGGAAGAACAGCACGGATTGACCAGGCTGGGCCCCGATGAAGTAAAGGTAGCCCGTCTGCCCCAACACCATCGGCGAGCCCTGCAGCAGGGGCTGACACTCATCGGGAAGACCATCGCCGTTCACGTCGAAGGCGGTGCCTGCTGCGATCTCTGCGCTGTCGCTTACCCCGTCCCCATCACAGTCAGCGAAGGGGATCACCCTGTAGACGTTGCCGATCTGGGAGACGATCAGCAGCTCTCCGCGGCCGTCGAGTCCAAACGAGGGCACGAGCCAGAGCGGAGAGCCGTCCGGGGGGATCAGCTCGGCCGAGTGGTCAGAGATATCGCTGACCACGCCGCCCTGCCAGTCGAGAGAGATCACCGACGCATCACAGAAGTCCGTGAAGAAGTAGCGGCCCTGATGCCCCAGCAGGTCTTGGCCCCGATACACGAAACCACCGATGACCGCGCAAGCTGGCGAATGGAAGTACTCGAACAGGGCGTCCGTGAAGCTGCTCGCGGGACAGACACAGCCGGACTGCCCCGTGCAGAAGACACCCTCTTTGCAGCGCCAACCGAAGTTCTGGCCACTGGTCCCCCCGGGCAGGTAGTTGACCTCTTCGATCGTGTCCGCACCCACGTCGCCGATGAACAGCGAGCCCGTGGGCTGATCGATGGAGAAGCGCCAGGGGTTGCGCAGGCCAGACGCGAAGATCTCGCCCCGGGCGCCCGGGGTGGCGACGAAGGGGTTGTCGGCGGGGATGACGTAGGGAAATCCGCTGTCCACGTCGAGGCGCAGGATCTTGCCCAGCAAGCTGGTGAGGTCCTGGGCGTTGTTGAATGGGTCGAGGGCCCCGCCACCGTCGCCCGTGCTCACGTAGAGCATGCCGTCCGGGCCGAACTGCAACATCCCGCCGTTGTGTTCCTTGAACGGCTGGCCCATCTTCAGCATCAGCTGTCCGTTGGGCTGGGCCATGTCTGGATTGCCCATGCTGGCTCGATACCTGAAAAGGTTCGTGGCCCCATCGAGGGTGTTGTAGAAGACGTAGAAGAAGCGGTTGTTGGCGAAGTTGGGATGAAAGGCCAGGCCCAACAGGCCCCGCTCGCCATCACCCAGCACGGTCGCCGAAAGGTCGAGAAACGGCGTGGGCAGCAGCACGCCGTCCTTCACCAGACGAATCAGGCCCGAGTAAAGCTCGAGCACGAACACCCGCGAGGTGTCTCCCGGCGGAGAGGTGGCATAGACGGGCACGTTCAGGCCGCTGGCCACGATCTCGAGAGCCAGGGGCACGGGGCCTGCCGCGCCGCCTGCCGCGTCATCCGACCCGTCGCCCGGGCTGATCGGGGCGCTGATCGGGGCGCTGATCGGGGCGCTGATCGGGGTGCTGACCGGGGCGCTGACCGCAGGGGCGACGGCCCGAACCCCAGAGGCCAACAAGACCACGAGAAGGCAGGCCAACCAGGTCATGGAGAGCCATCGATGCTGCATCGGCACGGCGCGGGTGCGGCTCAACGCCCCACCCGAAACGGAAGGAGAGACAGGTGCCATGGGGACTTTCTCAGGTGCTCGGTCAATGGGCACCCCAGGGAGCCTTGGGAACATCACGGCCCGGCGAGGCCTGCTGGGGAGTCACGAGGTGGCCCGCGATTCTAGTCCACCATGGGCTGGGCATCGGGCCCGTCTTCACAGAATCCCGGCGACCGGGTAATCTTCGCCCGCCAGCCCCGACGGCTGGCCTCGACTCGTATCGAAAGATCGCCGCCCGTGTCTCACGCCCTGCGCGATGTGCCCTACATGGGCGTCATCTTCGTGGTCGCCGAAGCCTCCAAGCTGGGCTTCGAGAACGGCCATCCTGATTGGTGCAACCTGGGACAAGGTCAGCCCGAGGTCGGCGAGATGGCGGGCGCCCCTGAGCGCATCCACTCCGTGGAGCTACTCCCTGAAGACCATGCCTACGGACCGCTGGGTGGCACGCCCGAGCTGTGCGCCGCCGTGGCCCAGCACTACAACCGGCTCTACCGCCAGGGCAAGAGCCCCTACGGGCCCGAGAACGTCTCCATCGCCCAGGGCGGTCGCCTGGCCCTCTCGCGCACCATGGCGGCCCTGGCGCCGATCAACGTGGGCTACCAGCTGCCCGACTACACCGCCTACGAGGACATGCTCGAGCTGCACATGGCTCGCACCTCGGCCTATCCCGTGCGCACCAGCGAAGCCGAGGGCTTTCGCCTCACCGCCGAGCGGTACGAACGCGCCGTGATCGACGCCGGCCTGTCGAGCTTCGTGGTCAGCAACCCCTGCAACCCCACCGGTGCCGTCATCTCTGGCGACGAGTTGCAGCGCTTCGTGTCGATCTCCCGCGAACAGAACTGCACCTTGCTGCTCGACGAGTTCTACAGCCACTTCATCTACTCCAAGAACGCCGACGGCAGCTGGGGGCCAGGCGACCGCCCGGTGAGCGCCGCCGCCTCCATCGATGACGTGGAGAACGACCCGGTGTTGCTCTTCGATGGACTCACGAAGAACCACCGCTACCCAGGGTGGCGCATGGGCTGGGTGGTCGGCCCCTCGAAGATGATCGACACCATCGGCCGGGTGGCCTCGGCCATGGACGGCGGCCCGTCTCGCATCGCCCAGCGAGCAGCCCTCGCCGCGCTCAAGGCCGAAGTGGCCGACCAGGAGACCGACGCCGTACGCGAGGTCTTCGCGGCCAAGCGCAATCTGATGGTGGAGAGCCTCTCCGCCATGGGCGTGCGCTTCGCCAGCGAACCCGCCAGTACCTTCTATGTGTGGGGCTGCCTCGATGGCCTGCCCGAGCCCCTGAACGACTCCATGACCTTCTTCCGTCGGGCGCTGGAGCACAAGGTGATGACCGTGCCCGGTACGTTCTTCGACATCAACCCGGGCAAGCGCCGCAGCGGCCGATCCCCCTACGAGCAATGGATGCGCTTCTCGTTCGGCCCGCCCATGGACAACCTGGCCATGGGCCTCGAGCGACTGACCGCCATGGTCGCCGCGGCTCGCTGAGGGCGCCCACAGGGCCCATACGAGGCATTCATGGCGTCTCCAGGGAGAAGTCACGAATCCATGTATCACGGAGGTGTACCCTGCCTCTTCGGGAGCGGACACTGCCGCCCGGTGCCGGGGCAGCCCCTTGCCCTGGCCCTGTCAGCGGGTCCACCGCCGGGACCAGATCGCCAAACCCAGGTCCGGGTCTCGAAGCCCACTTTTTCTCATTCCCAACGAACGCACCACGATCCAGGAGAGTCATCATGCGCACGAGCATTCACTGCGCCCTTGCCCTCTGTGCCGCAGCCCTGCTGTCCGGCGATACCGCAGCCCAACGGGGCGAGACCCACGACCAGGATGCCGCCGCCGAAGTCACCAGGGCTGCTCGCCAGGCCGAAGAGCACGCCACTGCTGAGCGTGGTGCTGCCGAAGAACACGCTGCTGCCGCCGAGCGCGGAGTGGCTGCCAAGCGAGAAGACGCCGCTCACGCAGCCAAGGCTCGTCAGGCCGCAGCCGCCGAGCACCGCTCCCTGGCCTCAGAGGTCGCCCTGGCCGAGACCGCCCACCGCGGCCGCCTGGCCAAGATCAAGCGCCTGCGTACCCTGGCCGAGAAGAGCGGCGACAAGGCTCGGCTGAAAGAGCTCGACGACCTGCAGCGCAAGGCCACGGCTCACCACGAAGATCAGCTGAAGAAGCTCCGCAGTCGCCTGGGCAGGGCTGGCCTCACTGCCATGGATCGTGCCCTCGACAAGGGTCGCAAGGCCTCCGCCAAGACCCCCGCCGAGCGCCGCAAGGCCCTGGAGGCCTGGGCCAAGGAGAACCCCGGTCGGTCCCACGGTGTGGCCAAGAGAGCCCACGGCAAGGCCCGAGGTGCGGCCGACAAGGCCATGCATGACGCTGACAAGGCCCTGCGCGGGCACAAGCCCTCGGACGCCGAGCGCAAGGCGGCCACAGAACGTGAGCGGGCGGCAAAGAAGGCCGCCGAAGCCGCATCCAGCGGTCGGGGCGGGCGGGACGGCTGACCTACCCTGAGCCCACAGGCCTGACCTTCATTCTTTTGGGAAACGACTGACATGACCACCTTCAACACGACCCTGATCCCTGCGGCCCTCGCCGTGGCCCTCTTCCTCCCCGCCTGCGGCGACAGCGGTTCGAGCGCCGACTCTGGTGACGGCATGAGCGCCGAGTCCATCGAAGAGAGCGTCGAGGGCGCCTTCGACGCCGAGCCCATCCCCAGCCAGGACGTGGCTGATGCTGCGGCTGAAGAAGAGATCGACGAGAGCAACGCCGATGAAGCCATGGCGGACCTCAAGGCCGAGATCGACGGCTGATCTCCCGTTGGACCCCCATGAAGGTCCAGCGGAACGATCCACAACCCCGGGCGCGCCGTGACGTTCGACGCCACGCGCGCCCGGCTCAAGGGCCCAGACAGATTTCCCCGACTCAACGTCGAGGGGCGGGGTGAGCGCCTGGCCAGTCTGGGCCTCGACGGGGACACGCCGCTGCTGGTCGTCGAACGAGGCGGGCAGCGGCTGGCCCTGCTCCTGCGCGAGATGGTCTACCACCATCTGGCTCAGGGGCAGCTGGCCGGCGAGCCCTATCTGGTCAGCTTCTGAGCGGTCTGCAACACGGGCGTCGGTCTGACGCCGCTGATCGCCGGCCAGCTGCACCACTTCAGCGCCGGCGGGCTCTACAACGGGCTGGTGCTGCTCATCGACGACGAGTCCCGCACCTATTGGGACCACATCACCGGTGAAGCGGTCCACGGGCCCCTGGCCGGCAGCACCTTGCCGGTGTGGCCCCTGCGCATGACCAACGTGGCGGCGGCCCTGCGGGACGACCCCGAGCTGCGGCTGCACAGATCACGGCCCGGCCTCCTGGGACGGCTCTTCGGCTGGGCACACAAGCTTGGCCTGATCAACGGCCGCCTGCCCCCGGGCTTTGCCAAGACCATGTCAGCCGTCGACGAGCGCCTGCCTGGAGACACCATCGGCCTGGGCGTGGTCGTGGGCAGCGAGGCCCGCTTCTATGGCCTCGATCAGATCGGCGACGGACTCAGCGACGAGTGGTCAGGCCGCCAGCTGCGCCTCGCCATCGACCCCGTCGACCACGTGCCCAGCGCCTGCTGGCAAGACGACGGCGAGCGCCCGATGCAGATCTTCACCCGCTGGTACGGCTTCTCCCTGACCCACCCCGACTGCGCGATCAACGGCAGTCAGTCCAACGGCAGCGAGATCAGCGGCGACTGAGCGCGCCGGGAGATCGAGCGAGTGAGCGGCGGTGCGCTCCACAGGTCAGCTCGCCCCCCTCAGAGCTGGCCCAGCCGCTGTTCGGCCAGGCGCCGATGCAGCGGCGTAGACAGCGCCGTGTGTGCGTCGGGCTCAGCGGTGAGCGTTGCCTGCCAGTGCGTTCGCGCACCCTGCGCATCGCCGTCGAGCCACAGCACGTCACCCAGAAAAAGGTGATTGATGGGCAGGGGCGACAAGGTGCAAGCACGCTCAAGGAGCGCCCGGCCCTCGGTGATGTCCCCCAGGGGCCAGGGCGCCAGGGTCAGGAAGCGACCGCGCAGTCGCAGGGGTGCGCCCAGGGCGAACTCGGGCGCGTCGCTGACCAGGCTCTCAACGGCACCGGTCAAACGGCCCACTCGCCCGCTGAACAGGGCCGCCGTCGCGCCGTCGGACCAGCACAGCAGGGAGAGGTGCAGGCCCGTGAGCAGGCGAGCGTAGAGCGAGAGATGGCCATCAGCTGACGACGCAGCCCGCTCCAGGGCCTGCTCGGCAAGGGCCAGCCCCTCGCTGCAGTAGCGGCCCACCGTCTCGCGGACCTCAGCCGGCAGATGTTCGTCGCCAGAGATCAGCTGACCAGGATCATCGACCGTCGCCCCAGCGCCCCAATCGACCAGCGCCGCCGTGTAGCTCAGGTCGGCGGCGTTGAACAGCGCCATGGAGAGGGCCAGCTGGGCTGCGGGGTCATTCGGGGCCAGGTCCAGGGCGTCCCGCGCCTCGCTCAGCGCCGCCGCTTGCCGAGACGCGGGCGCGGCCCTGGTCGAGCCCACGGTGCGCGGCGTCTGCTGTGGAGCAGAGCAGCCGCTGACGAGCAGCGCACACAGCGCAGCTCCCAGCCAGACCGATACTGTGCCATGGGACAACGGCACGGCGCCGACGTCAGCCGTCTGCGGGTGCGTCGTCGTCAGGCAGCAGCTCGAACTCGCTGGCCACGAAGCGACCGTCAACGACCTTGCCGGTCACCCGAGCGTGGCGCACCGCGTTGCAGAAGCCGTCGCTGGCGTGAGCGTCGCCGTGGTCGTCGATGAGCGTGCCGTCGACGAACCAAGCCTGTCCGTCGACCCGAATGGCGAGATCGCAGCTCTCCCCCGCGAGATCGAACTGGCACTGCCCGCAAGAGGCCTCGACCACCGCGCCATCGTAGACCCCCGGCGGCAACGTGGCCGCGGCGTCCGTGGCGCAGGCCGTGATCAGGCCCAAGAGTGCGAAAGACAGCACGAGTCGTGCGGCGTGGCGAACCATGGCGTGATTTCCTTGGCGAAGAGACACCCCGGCGCGAGGCGCTTCGTGCCGGGGTGATCAGGATGGGGTTCGCGCGGGGGAGGCGCAAGGGCTCGGGCAGGAACGCTCGCGGGCGGGCGGGGCCCGCTCGTCTGCTCTCTTGCGGCCCACGATGTCGCCGTCCATGGGAGACACCGTCCGCCCGAATCACCCCGCTCACCCCACCGCCTTCACCCGCGACCACTTGCCCGGCGCACTGACCATCATCGGCGTGGCCCACTGCAGCCGGGTCGTCGCGCCGTCGGCCACGTCCACCGTGAACTTGCTCAGGTGGCATTGGCTGAAGAAGAACCACCGGTGCCAGGCCTTCACGGTGTGCTTCCCTGGCGGCACGGTGAAGGCATGGGTGCCCCAGTACTTCTTGTGACGGGTGCCATCGATCTCGATCACCGGGCAGGCGAGCGCCTGCAGCCACGGGGGGAACAACATGAAGCTGGTCTTGATCTCCAGTGTCGCGCTCTCAGCTTGCGTCATCGTTCTTCTCCTCACCTGAGCCGCACGGCACGCCCGACCGCCTCGGCCTGCGCGTAGTCGAACAGCACGAAGTTGTAGTAGGTCACCTTGGTGCTGGGCCGCAGGATGAAGTCCGCTTGCGCCCTCTCGAAGGCGTTCTCCGTCGCGGTATGCAGCGCGCCCAGGGTCGCCCTCTCGTGGGTGCCCCCGAAGAGCGAGAAGGGGAAGATGCTCCAG
>CAZIAK010000007.1:7637-16300 GCA_964537035.1 uncultured Phycisphaerales bacterium
CTCTGCTCCGGCTGCGAGCCTGAGACTCCGCCGCTTGAGCTGGCCTGGGGCTCTGTTCGCGCGATGCCGAAGTGGGCGTAGACCGGACGCTCGAAGCCGTCGCTGGGCTGATTGACGATGCCTCCCAACAAGCCGAGGGCCATCGTTGACGACCCTCCTTGATCGCACCAGATGCCGTCGCTGGCCCCGAACGCGAGCAGCACGGAGGCGGCGTCATCGAGTTCGAGACCGAGGCTGTAGTTGGGCTGGCGACCGTCGACGACCAGCAGGACAAGGCGCTCGCCACGGGCATCGATACCCATCAGGGTGCGTGGGTTGATGCGCATCCAACGCTCCTTCTCGTTCACCGCGAGTGCCCCGTCGCGTAGCGCGGTGCCCCGTCCCCAGAGAGCGTTGTGCATCTCGGGGCCGGTGTCCGTTGCAGGCTCACCACCAGGCATGTAGCGAGCCCGGTTCTGGCGATCGAACGCGAGAAACGGACGCCGACTGACCTCATCTCGAAGCACAGCCACCCCGTCTGAGACCCAGGCCCCCGTGTATCTTCCAAGAGGGGCATCGAGCGCCGGGCTCACACCTGCCTCACCGTTGATGGCCACGATGCAATCACGCTCCGCAGCGAAGGCGCTGGTCAGAGTCTTGTCGCCCATGGCGTCGGTGATCTCGATGCTGATCGAAGGGTCGGTGAGATCGATGACGGCTGCGTAGACCATGCAGTACGGCGGTTCGCGCACGCGTAGGTAGGCGAACTCCACGGCCTGGTCGAGGGCCACTACTTCAAGATCACAGCGAGGGAAGAGACCTGCGATCCGCGCCCTGGTTGCAGCTGCATCGATGAGCTGGAGATGGTTCTGTCTGCTCACAGCGAATCGATCGCCCTCGGACCGGATGGCCTCCATGAGCGCGTCGAAACCCAGCTGCTTGACCAAGCCTGTGGACCTGGCGATACGCGCGTCGAGATGCACCATGGCAGTGGCTCCGAGGAGCAACAGGAGCCCTGCCAGGTGGGCGCGCCACGGCCACGGGCCGAGAGATCTTAGGAGGATACTTGCGAGCGCAAACCAAGCGAGAACCACCAGCGAGAAGACGAGGCCCACGGCACCGAGTACGAGCACGAGGGGGTATCGACCCATCTGCGCTCCGATCTCCGCCCACAGGGCGACGACGCCATAGAGAGTGCCTACCAGAGTGTCCATTGAGACTCACAGTGTCCTCGGGTTTGGTGCCTGAAGGTGAGCACCCGGAGTTGGCCGTTGGGGCATGCCGACGGGAGAGAGACGGGGGACTCCATCGCGATCCCGGCGACCGAGCCACAGACGAGTTCCCCGGCGCATGTCATTTGAAGACTCGGGCGGGCGCCAGGAGGTCAAGCTCTTGAACGTACGTCTCGGTCACGATGTCGAAGAGACCGAGCAGGGTGTGGAACAGGTTGTCATGGCTCAGGGGCTGATGGCGACCCGCTTCGACCAGGGACATGTCCAGCCCCAACCCCTGGGCGCTGTCGGGCCCCAGCCAGAGCACCATGGGCACATGGGTCTGCTCGTCAGGCGCCAACCAGCAGGGGTAGCCATGGAGGTAGACGCCATTCTCGCCCAGGGACTCGCCGTGGTCGGAGACGTAGAGCATGGCCACCCTGGCGTCGGCCGCTACAGGCTCCAGCAGATCGATGAGTTGGCTCAAGACCATGTCCGTATAGACGATGGTGTTGTCATAGGCGTTGATCATTTCCTCCTGCGCACAGTTCTGCAGGTCGGCTTGCGAACACTCGGGCAAGAAGCGTTTTGCATCATCAGGCGCCCGCTTGGCATAGGCCGGTCCGTGGCTACCGAGCTGATGCAAGACGACGAGAAGATCGCCGCTGCCCTGGTCAATGAGGTCAGGCAGGCCTTCTAGAAGGGCGCCGTCATACACCCCGTCTTCAGAGAGCAGCGAGGGCTCGTCGGTCAGCTGGTAGCCCCACTCGACGGGCACCCGGTCGCAGACGCCCTTGCAACCGCTGTTGTTTTCTCGCCAGCGAACCTGAACGCCGCACCGTTGGAGCACGTCGAGCAGGTTCTCCTCACTGTCAGCAGCGGATCGAGAGAAGGCGTCGCGGCTCCTCGCAGAAAACATACAGGGCACTGACACCGCAGTTGACGTCCCGCAGGAATGGACATCGGGATAGTTGATCACACCGCGCTCCTCCAAACCGGGGGTGGTCTGGCGCTCATAGCCGTTCAGCGAGAAGTGGCTAGCCGTCGCGGTCTCGCCCACGACGAGGACAACCACCCGCCGAGCGGCACCGTCAGCTGGAGCCTTCTTCCTGGCGTCAGGAGCAATGACATCCAGCGGCCCCGCAGGCACATGCAGGACCTCGGCGATCAGGTCCCGGGTCGCGACGAGCGCTGCGGAGGGAGACAACATCAAGCGGAGGGAGCGGTGTTCCCGGGCGAAGAGCGTGAGCTCCCGGCCAGTCAGCGTCCAGGCCCCTGCGAGCAGAACCATGTGGCCGAGGATCAACACCACGCGCAAGCCGAGCTCGCGGTGCAGGGAGCCAAAGCGCAGCCTGACTCTGCACAGCAAGACCGAGGGCAGAAGCCCACACCAGGCTACACGCCACGCCAATGGCCAGCTCAGCAGTTCGCTGGCCTCCCGTAGATCGGTCTCCAGGATGTTGCGAATCATGGCCTCGTCAAACAAGACGCCCCATGCGTCGACTGCGTAGGACGAGAGGGCAGTCAGGATGAGCAGGAACACCACCACAGGTTTGAACACCCACTTCCAGCAGACCAGCAGCATGGCGATGTGCAACAACAGCGCCAGGGCCAACACAGCGGTCAGTACCGCGCCAGCGTTTGCTTCTCCGATCTGTTCGACGGTTGTCTGCCAGACTCGGAGGTTTCCAGCCACTGCCATGAAAAACGCCAGGAACGTTGCCAGGAACGCGGCACGAAGGCTAGGGGCCGTTGCTGGCGCAGCGGAATGCGCAAGGCGCATCCTGACTCTTGCGCCGCTGGGTATGGGTTGACCAGCTACCATCGACGCACCTGAAAAAGAGCCAATCGAACCTGGAAAACCGAGCCGCCGCCTTCTGGGAACGAGGCGCTGACAGCCCCCCCGTGGGCCTCGACGAGCCCCTGGACGATGGCGAGGCCGAGGCCAAAACCGCCCGCAGCGCCGCGTGACATGTCGGCCCGAAAGAATCGCTCAAAGAGACGGTCTCTCAGACTCTCGGGGACCCCTGGGCCAGTGTCCTTCACGGTCAAGAGGGCCTGGTCATCGTTGCTGGTGACCTGCACTGTCACACTGCCACCTTCTGGTGTAAACGTCAGCGCGTTCGCCACCAGGTTGTTGATGACCTGCGCGAGGCGTTGAGCGTCGCCGGCGACCACGACGCCCGAAGAGATCTCGGCGGTGAGGGAGAGCCCCTGCTCACCTGCTCTGCTCTGCGCTTCGTTGACGGACCGGCTGGCCAATGCCCCGAGGTCCACGGGTTCGCTGGGTGTCGGCTCGAGCCCTGCGTCTTCCCGCGCGAGCGTGAGAATCAGCTCGGCGAGCGTGGTCATTCGCTCGGCCACGTGCAGCTGCTCCCGCAGGCCATCGCGGTACTCGTCAAGGTCGCGATCGCGCTGGAGCAGGAGCTCGGCGTTGCCGCGCAGGAACGCCAGCGGCGTGCGCAGCTCGTGGCTCACGTCCGCCGTGAGCCGCCTCTGCAGTTCGATGGAAGCCTGCAAGCGATCGAGCGCGTCGTTCAGTGCGTGGGCCAGAAGTTCAAGTTCGGGCACCACCGCGTCGGCGCTGATGCGGCGCCCCGGCGCCTCTGGGCCCAGGCTGGTCGCCTCCCGCTGCATGCGACCGAGCGGAGCCACGAGGCGGCCCGAGACGCCCAGAGCCAGAAGCCCGGACAACCCGATCGCGCCTAGACCGACGGCGAGCAGAAACTGGCGCAGCCCCGCGAGGCTTTCGTCCCTGTCCTGCGTGTCGATCGCCAGCATCAGGTGAAAACGCCGTTCGTCAGCCTGGGCATCCAGGAACGCCTCACTGGGCCGGTCACTGATCAAACCTGTGGCGACCCAACCATGATAGTCCTCTTCGGTTCGGGCGACGAACGACAGGTGCAGCCGGGCACAGCGTGTGCCGAAAGGCCCGTCGTCCAGCTCATCGAGATCCATCGCAGCTCGCCGCCATGCGGGCGCCGCGCCGATCTTCTCATCGCCCAGGGAGGGCGACCGAAAGAGCTCCTCGCCCGTCCGCGACCACACGACGAAGTACACCCCGGAGGCAGAGCGAACGTACTCCGGCAGCATGGGCAGCGGCACCTCGAGAACGGGTTGGTGGTCCTCGACCTCGACATTGCTGGCGACGATCTCTCCGCGCAGGCACAGCTCTTCGATGAGGGCAGCGTGGGCAGCAGACCGTGCGTGCCAGTACACACCCGACGTGATCGTCACAACGACCACAGTCGCCACGCCGACGAGCCCCAAGACCGCGGTCGAACGCAGACTACGCATGGTCTTTTCCCGCTCGGAGCTCATACCCCAGACCTCTCACCGCGCGAATCTCTGGAGCACCGGGGACCCCACGCAGGGAGCGGCGCAGGCGACTGACGTAGACCTCCAGGACATTGCTCGCTGGCTCGTGGTCATCGTCGTACAGACGGGACAGCAGATCAGCACGACTGTGGATGCGATGCGGATCGCGCGCCAGGACGTGCAACAAGTTGAACTCCTTGGCCGTGAGTTCAAGGGGCTCTCCGCCGAGCAGGGCAACGCGCCGGGCGGGGTCCACCTGCAAGGACCCGACCGCATGCACGGGCGCTTGCGAGACGCGTCTGCGCAAGAGCGCACGAACCCGAGCGAGCAGCTCCTCCCACCGGAACGGCTTCACCACGTAGTCGTCGCCACCCGCGTCGAGGCCTTCGACATGCGCGGGTAGAGAGTCACGGGCTGTGAGAAAGAGGACGGGTGCCGTACGCCCCGCCCTACGCATGCCTCTGACGATCTCGATGCCGTCCCCGCCGGGGAGCATCCGATCGAGCACCACCACGTCATAGTCGACCGTCTCGGCACGCCAGAGCCCGTCATCCATGGTCATGGCGACGTCCACCGCATAGCCAGCTTCTGTGAAGCCGCGCTGCAAGAGCGAGGCGAGAGCGAGGTTGTCTTCCACCACCAGGAGTCTCATGGCATGAACCTCAATCGCAGCACGGCGGACAACGAAGCCCATGGGCCATGGGTGCAGGGTCGCCGGGGGACCGGCCCCATCGCGCCCCTTTGACGAGAGCGATTGCCCTGCGCAGCGTCTCCATTCTAGGGAGAGAACCTGCCGAGATCACTGAGCACACTCACGAAGTCGGAGCGGCGAGACTCCATGACCACGCTGACGTCCAGAAGCTCTTCGTCGTCCCTCGTGGTGACGTGCTGGCGAAACATGCTTGAGCTGCCCACCGGGAAGGTCACCTTCGCCTCCTCGTCCACCCAGGCCAGGTGATCCCAGTCGGCGACCACCACGTGATCTCGCCTTGCATCTCCGAGGAGATCAAGGCCCAGTGAGTAATCCTCCACAGGGTTCGTCACCCCGAGGGCCGTCAGCAACGTGGGGACGATATCGAGATGGCTGGTCATGCGCTGCACTACCTCGGGCTTCTGTCCTGGGACCCAGAGCACAAGGGGCACGCGAATCTGCTCCTGAGAGAACGCCGAGTGGTGCCCCCAGCGACCCTTTTCCATGAACTCTTCGCCATGGTCGCCAGTCATGACGACGATGGTGGAGTCGAGCAGGTCGTTCTGCTCCAAGCCTTCGATTACCCGAGCGAACTGCATGTCGAGGTGGTGGCAGGCGTTGATGTAGCGGTTCTTGATCAACGGCATGTCCCCGTCGAGGTCCATGGTCGCGTAGTTCATGTCCTCCAGGTAGGGCTCTGCGATGATGGCATCGTCGGGGAAGTAGTAGCTCGCGTGGGGCGACTCGAAGAACATGAAACGAAAGAACGGTCGCGCAGAGTCTCTGTTCTTGAGGCTGTCGAGCAGCATCGAGACGTTGGCCTGGTCGTTCTCCCAGCCCAATTTGTCCGGGTCACCTTCGGTGAGAGCGGCCGACGGCAATCTGGAGAAGATCGTCTTGTCGAACTCGGGGAAGCTGAACCGGGCGCTCGTGAAGGCGTGCAGGTCGTAACCTCCATCCACCATGAGATCGAGAACTGCAGGGCTCCTCGTCTCGTTGAGAAAGGAGAACCAGTACGACCCGAAGAGTCCGTAGAACATGGAGAACATGCCCATGCGGGTCCCGTTGCCGCCGCTGTAGTGGTTGACGAACGACAGCGCCTGGTCTGCGAACGATGAAGTCGCTGGCATGGTCTGCGGATTCAGCATGTCCCAGCGCCAAGACTCGGACACGAGCCAGACGACGTTGAGGTCCCTGGTGGCAGGGTCTCGTTCAATGTCTGCGACGGGGTAGTTCAGGTGCACGCTGCCCGGAGCCATGTGGACGCCTCGGTCGCGACGGGGCTTGATGCCGACCCTCTGTGCGAAGGAGTGCATGCGCGCGCGGGTATAGAACGGAAAGGCGCTCGCCGCGGTCACGATAGGCTGGTAGTCGCCGGCGTCACTCAGGCCGTAGGCCATACGCTCTCCCCCCGCCAGAATGAGAAACAGGCTCGCCCCAACCACCGCCGTTCTCCAGGAGAGGCTGCGACCCACAAGCGAAGCCAGCCAGCGGGAACGACGGGAGAACACAAGCAGGAGCGACTGAATTGCGACTGCGGACAGGACGATGGCCACCAAGCTGAACTTGGTCGATCTGGTCGCACCAAGCGACTCAATCCCTCCGGGAGTTGAGAGGATGTTCCATACAAAGCCGTTCGCGTGAAAACCGTACATTCGAAAGACGATGCCATCAGCGTACAGAAACAGCTGAACCCCGGCAGTACAGAGCACAGCGACAACGCCGACCAGCCGGTCGGGCCGTAAGCGGAGGGCGGCCAGGCCACGGGCGAGAGGCCCGATACCCAAGAGCTTGACCAGCAGGAACAACAGCATCGCCACAGGCAGCAGGTAGATCACCGAATAGGTGAGCCACACCGCCAAGACGTAAGCGACCGTCGCTCCATTGAGGAAATGGACCTCCGTGACGAAGGTCGCTGTGTTCGCCAGCACGAACAGATAGGTCAAGACGAGGAACCGAAGGAGCCCGTCACCGATTGTGGTCTGGACACGTGAGTTGGCCATAGCGTGTCATCAAACAAGACGCACCTGAACCGAGCCTGAAGGCGGCGTGACACAGCCCTGTCATCCGCCTTCAGGGATAGGCCGCCCCCTTGTCCCCTCCACCGTCAGCCCACCATGCTTATCGCCCGACCCACAGGTCTTTTCACCAACAACTACAAGATCTCTGATGTCCATGGAGACCACGTCGCCGAGTTGGCCATCGCCATGGTCAAGGAGGGCGGCCGGCTGCTCATGGACGACAAGGTGTTGCGCATCGAGCGCGAGACCATGTTCAGCGGGCCCTGGCAGCTGAAAGACGGCAACGAGGTGCTGCTCGAAGCGTTCAAGGTGTCGGTGATCAAGAACCGCTTCGAGATGAGCGTGAAAGGCGCCAGCCTCGAGCTGTCTCCCACCAGCTGGACCATGCGTGGCTTTCAGGTCGTCGGACCAGACTGGTCTCAGCTGGGCACGATCAAGCGGCCGTCGTTGCTGTCGCGGCGGGTGAACATCGAGCTGTCTGACCTGGTGCCCAGGCAAGCGCAGCTGTTCTTGCTCTTCCTGTCGGTCGTGCTCTGGAACCGGGCCCAGAGCTGAACGCAGCGCGAGCTGCGGTCGACGCTCAGGCGCGCTGACCCAGCAGACCTGCGGCGTCGGGATAGCGCTGCAACAACACCGCGCGCAAGAGGGTCTCGACCTGCTGGGACACGACCTCTGCGGCCGCATCCTGGGCCGCAGCCTGGCTCACCCCCGGGCCCTTCGCAGCCAGCTCGGCCACGGCTCTCAACGCGCTCGCCCAGGCCTTGCTGCGAGCCGACAGCGCCGCTTCGAGATCGGCACGCCAGGGGTTGCTCGCCGTCTCCGCACCTGCCAGCAAGGCGTCATCCACCTCTCCCCGGCCGCGACCAAACTGCGCCACCGCCAGGTAGATCAGGGACAGGCGCAAGGCCAGAGCGATCAGCGCCTCTGCCTGCCAGGTCACGGCGGGCTCTCCCGCAGAGGTCACCAGCTGGTAGCCCCGGGCCAGGCTCGCACCACCGACGGCGCCAGCGATGGCGCCCAAGATCAGACCGCCGCCAAAGGTCAGCCCGCCGGTGAGCACCTCGGCGGTGAGTCCGCTGGCCGCGCCGCTGACCAGCCCGCCCCAGAGCGCGCCACCCTTGACGCCCACGGGCGACAAGTTGGCCACGGCGAAGTCGGTCAGGCTCTCGCGCACCTGTGCGGCGGCTCGGCCTTCGAGCTCGTGCAACTCCAGCAGCGCCTCCAGCGCATCCCGCTGACGCAGGGCCAGGCGGTCCGCAAGGGACGACATGGCTCGCCGACGGGCAGCACCCGACGACAGCCCCCGGGGGACCAGTTCGCGATCGGCCGCCGTGTCAACCAGGGTCTCTGTCAGCAGGTCGATGACCCTGCCAAACGTCTTCATGCGCCGCTTGTTCCAGGCGGCAATCACCGAGGACATGGCGGCCCGCTTCGACACGGGCA
>CAZIAK010000007.1:16400-36034 GCA_964537035.1 uncultured Phycisphaerales bacterium
ATCGTCTCCATCAGACGCGAGCCACCGGGACGGTGGGCCAGAGTCCGGTGCCAAGCGCCGCCAGCACCCTGTCCGTGGGCGCGAGATGCAAATCGACGTGGACGGCGTTCAGCCCGACATCCTTCACCACCCGGTTCCAGGCTCGGCGCCGCTCGTCCATGCGACCTGCGACCGCACCAGCCCGCCGGGCGAACCCAGAGGCGTCGATGAGCACCAGCAGGTGGTCGCCGTCGGGCAGGCTCGCACGCAAATCACCGAGCAGACGACCGTGCACCTCAACCTCCGGCGATTGAGCCAGGGCGAAGAGCAGAACCTGGCAGCGACCGGACGAGCCGTTGCTCGATGCGCTGGCCTGGGGCTCGGGAACCTCGTCGCCGTACTCCAGCCCGGTCTGCATGCGCACCTCGGCCCGGGTCCCGAAGTGGTCGTGGAGCAGGGACAGCAGCGCATCGACCGTGCGCGCTGGCGGCGAGTAGCTGTAGGGTGTGACCTCGACCCGCCGGGTCTCACCGCCAAGGGCGGAGAGCTGGCGCCGCAGAGGGCGGCCGTCGAGAGGCAGGGGCAGGTCGCCAGCGAGCCTCGTGACCCGGCGCTGGGCCAACCAGGCAAGCACCATGCGTGGCAGCAGCACGAACAGTCCGCCCGTGACCGCGTAGAGGTGGATCCAGCTGGCGGCTTCTACGCCTGCGGCAGGGTTCAGCGTGGATTCGAGGGGCGCCACGTCGGGGATGGTCCAGCCCAGCAGGGCCGCCGCCGGTCCGAGAAAAATCTCGAGCAACGTCTGCACCGCGGGCGCGTCCAGGAAGGTGCTCTCCCAGCTTGCCTCGTAGGCCAAGGCGAGCCCGCGCACGTACATGCCCGCCACAGCCCCCAAGACCAGGCAGAACGCCCCCAAATGCAACAGCCGTTCGAGACGGGCCGCCACCAGCGGCAAGGCCACGGGCCGCCATGAGGCCAGGTAGCGAGAGATGCCGGCGCCCACCACCGCCTGGTGCTTCACGTCGCGCATGCGCGAGCGGCCAGGGGCACGTTCCAACAGCCAGCTGGCGGCTCGCAAGATCAGGCCGCCTCCGGGGAGCGTGCGAGAGGTCGGCCTCGCCGAGACGTCTGGTTCTTCGCTGGCGAGCCCCGGCTCAGCGCCCTTGCGTCCGAAGCGAACCCAGAGAAGGCCCCCCAACTCCGCGGCGTAGACGAACAGGTTCCAGGCCACGAGGCCCATCAGCGGCGCGAACAAGATATGGATGCGGCCGTTCGGCCCCAGGGCGTTGGTACCCAGGCCCATGACCAGTGCGACGACGATCACCAGAGGCGTCAGACCGGAACCCAGACGGCTCACGGAGAGCAGGCGGCGCAGCCCCGGCACCTGCTCTTCGAGGAGCGGGGCCAGGAGGTGGGCCCGCGCCTCCAAGAATGGGCCCGGCTCTTCACCGGCGCTCGCTCGTGCCCCAGCGGCAGCGCGCTCACGCTCTCTGGGGGACAGCAGGCGTCCTTCGTCGTCGGCCTCCTCGAAGGCGGCGACGAGCAGGACCAGCTGGGCCTCGGCCTCACGCATGGGCCAGGTCCGCCTCGCCATGACGGCGGGCCAGGACCCGGGACGACGCGATCAATGCGTTCACCGAAATGCCATTGCGGTGGTTGCCGATGATCTCGAGGCCCGGATTCTGCTCCAACATGCGCTCGATCGTAGCTTGCCGGGCCGGGTGATCCAGATCGTAACGGGGCAACACCCCTGGCCAGCGCACCGTGCGGCTGAACAGGGGCCGGGCTCCCGGGTCCAATCCCAGGACGCCGCCGGCCTCTTTGACCACGATGGCCAGCAGCTCCTCGTCGCTGAGCTGCAGCAGCTCCGGGTGCCGGGAGCCCCCCAACAGGGTGCGCAGCAAGACCTGTCCAGAGGGGCAACGATCGGGCTGAATCGACGAGCTGAACAGTGTCCCCAGGTGGGACAAGCCCAGCTTCGAGGGCACCAGATAGCCGAATCCGTCGAGCGGATGGGCCACGTCTTCGCGACGCCAGAGATGCACCAGATTGACCACCGACTCGCTGGGCTGGGTGCCCAGGGCGGCAGACAGTTCGGGGATCGACGACGAGAGCAAGGCTGCGGCGCCTGTGGCGGGCAGAGCCAAGACCACGCGCTGAGCTTCGAACCGGACGCCGTCCGCGGTGGTCACCACCCAGCGGCCATCCTCTTCTCGCGAGAGGTCGCTCACGCGGCTGTTGAGCTTGAGCCGCTCACCCAGCCGCGCCCCCACCGCCTTGGGGATGGACTCCAGCCCCCCCGCCACGGACAGCAGGCTCGGCGGCCCCTTGCGCCTGGGAGCCTCGGGTTCGCCCGCCTCCCGGGCCTTCTGTTCAGCGGCACGGCGATCCCTGCCCTTGGCTCTCATGCCCGCAAACAGCGACCCGTGCTCGCTCACCAGGGAGTACAGCGAGGGAAACGCTCCGCGCAACGAGAGCTGCTCCGGGTCGCCGGCATAGATGCCCGAGATGGCCGGGTCGACCAGGCGCTCCAGCAGCTGCGAGCCGAAGCGCGAGCGGACGAACTGGGCCAGAGAACCCTCGCAGTCCCCGGGGCTGCTGGTGAAGAGCCCCTTGAGCAGCCTCAGCTTGGTGCCGAAGCTCAACAGGGGCGAGCCGATCATGGCGCCGGGCCCCGTGGGCACGGCCACCAGCCGGTCCCGATCAAGCAACACCCAGCGGTTGGCCGCAGCGGACGACGCTGGCAACGGCGTGAGCCCCAGCTCTTCGATCATCTCTACCGTCGCGGGGGCGTTGTCCTGCAGGGCCTCAGGGCCGCACTCGTAGTGAAAGCCGGTGCCGCCGTCGCCCGCGCTAAAGCCTTCTGCGTTCCCTGCGTTCCCTGCGCCCTCGCCCCCCGGGCTCCCGCCCGCAGAACCCTGGCCGGTGAGGATCACCCCGCCCGGGCGATCGCTGCCTTCGAGCACCAACAGGTCGGCGTCCGGACCCCGGGCGTGGGCGTAGGCCAGACCGGCGATGCCAGCGCCCACGACGATGGTGTGATACGCGCCGTCCACACGCTCAGGGGCTTCTCGTTCTGCGGACATGACCTGTGCCACCCCTTGCTAGATCGTCTTGCTGAAGCGGGGGCCAGACTGATCGTTGGCCTCTGCACGGCGGCGCGCCAGGTACTCGTCAAAGACCATGGCCAGGTGACGCAAGAACAGCCGGCCCGTGGCGGTCACGTCCAGGCGCCGCTCGTCCATGGTGCAGAAGCCCTGGTCGGCAAACTCGGCCAGCTGCTCCCAGGCGCCCGCGAAGTGCTGGGCCAGACCGCTGTGGCCGGTCTCCTGCTCGAGTTCGTCCCAGTCGATGCGCATGCGGCACATGAGCGACAAGATGATCGAGCGGCGCAGCTCATCTTCGGCGCTGCGCACCATGCCCCGGTCAGTGGGCAGGCGGCCCTGCCCCAGACAGCTCTCGTAGGTCTTGGTGTCCCGGACGTTTTGCAGGTACGCACCGGCCACATCGCCGATGGCGCTCATGCCCAGGCCCACCATGTCTTTGGCCGGGCGGGTGGCGTAGCCCATGAAGTTGCGGTGCAGGTCACCCTTGCCCAGGGCCTCCACCATGGGGTCATCGTCGAGCGCGAAGTGGTCGAGGCCGACCACGGTGTAGCCCGCGCCGCCCAGGCGATCGAGCGCCAGGCCGAAGAGCTGGGCCCGCTCCACCGCTGGAGGCATGGTGTACTTCTCCAGGGCCTTCTGGGCGGGCTTGAGCCAGGGCACATGGGCGTAACCGAAGACCGCCAGGCGATCCGGGCGCAGCCTGGCCACGTGGTCGAGGGTGCGGCCGAAACCCTCTGCGGTCTGCTCGGGCAGGCCGTACATGAGGTCGACATTGATGCCAGAGACGCCGCCGGCGCGGCAGTGCTCGATCAGGGCCTGGGTCTCTTCCAACGTCTGCTCGCGCCGGACGGCTTGCTGCACCACCGGTTCGAAGTCTTGCACACCCATCGACACCCGGTTGAAGCCCAGGTCGACCAGGCAGTCCACCTGCTCGGCGGTGGTCACGTGGGGATCGACCTCGATGGACACCTCTGCGTCGTCGGTGAGGTTGAAGCGCTTGGTGAGCATGGCGAACAGGCGCCGCAGACGATCGGTGGTGAGAAACGTGGGCGTCCCCCCACCCCAATGCAGCTGGACCACGTCGCCACGATCACCCAGGGCGTCGGCCACAAGCGCCACCTCGCGCTCGACCGCATCAAGGTAGGCGTCGGCCCGCGAAGGCTGGCCGTTCACTTCGATGGTGCAGCCGCAGTAAAGGCACATGCGCTCGCAGAAGGGCAGATGCACGTAGAGCGACAGGGGCTCGTCTGGAGACTGGGCCGCGCGGCGGTAGGCAGCGAGGCCGTCATTCTCGCCGAAGTCGTCGGTCCATTCGGGAGCTGTGGGGTAGGACGTGTAACGAGGACCGGCCACCGCCAGGCGGCCCAGCAGCTCGTCGTCGAGGTGCAGCACCTTGGCTTCCATGGTCAGCAGCTTCCGCTCACGACGGCGGCCCTTGCCGTCTCGACGAATGCGGCCACGCTCTCCGGGTCGGTCTCCTTCATCACGCCGTGGCCGAGGGCCAGGATGTGGCCGGGGCGTCCGCCAGCCTCAGCCAACAGGGCGCGGGTCCGCTCGGCCACCACATCCGGGGGCGCCAGGAGCAGAGCCGGGTCGAGGTTGCCCTGGATGGCCACCTTGTCGCCATAGCGCGAGAGGGCATCGCCGAGAGAGACGCGCCAATCGATGACCACGCCGTCGACGCCGAGATCGACCACCTGATCGAGCACGTGCCCGCCGTCGAGCACGAAGGCCATCACCGGGGCGTTGCCCAACACGGGGGCCAGGGCCCGCTCGGTGAACGGGCGAACGCGACTGATGTAGTCCTCGCGGCTGAGAGTGCCGGCCCAGGTGTCGAACAGGACGACGGCGTCGGCACCCGACGCGATCTGGTAGTTCAAGTGGTCGGCCACCACGTCGGCCAGCTGACCCATGAGCTCATCGAACAACGCAGGCTCTCTGTACATCATGCTGCGCAGAGTGGCGTGGCTCTTCGAGTGCCCGCCTTCGACGGCGTAGCAGGCCAGTGTGTAGGGCGCGCCGCAGAAACCCAGCAGGGTCGTAGAGTTCGACAACTCGGCCTTGACCCGCTTCAACGCCTCGCCCACGTAGGCCAGGTCAGCCTCGGGGTCGGGGCGGGTCAGGTCGGCGATGCGCTCCGGGCTGTTCAAGGGCTCAGGCAGCACCGGGCCCTTGCCCTCGTCGAAGCGCAGGGGCATGCCCATGGCCTGCAGGGGCAGCAGGATATCGCTGAACAGAATCGCCGCATCGACACCGAAACGGCGCACGGGCTGCAGGGTGATCTCGGCGGCCAGCTCGGGCGTCTGGGCCATGGCCAGAAAACCGCCGGCCTTGGCACGCAGCTCGCGATACTCGGGCAGGTAGCGTCCTGCCTGACGCATGAGCCACACGGGGGGAGAGGGCATGGCCTGGCGAGCCAGGGCCGCCAACAGGGGCTTGTCGAAAGAAGCGTTCATGAGGCCATCCCAATGCCGGGTCGTGCGAGGCTTGCGTAAAAGAGTGGCTGTGATTGCGGCGGGCGAGGGCTGTCGCTCAAGGCGTCAAGCGATACCCGCTGCCGCGGACTGTATGGATGTAACAAGGGTTCTTGGGGTCAGGTTCCAGCTGGCGGCGCAGGCGCACGATGAAGTTGTCCACCGTGCGCAGGGTGGGGAAGGCGTCGTAGCCCCAGACCCGATCGACGATCTCGGCCCGGCTCACCACCACCCCCGGCTGCTCCGCGAGACAGCGCAAGATCAGGGTCTCTTTTGGCGACAGCTCGATGGCCCGGTCTTTCACCTGGGCCATGTGCGTGGCGAAGTCGATCCGGGCCTCGCCGAGCACGAGGGTGTCCCCCGCCGGTGAGGGCTCAGCCATCCATTCGCCTCGGCGCAGGATGGCCTTGACGCGCAAGATGAGTTCGACGAGATCGAAGGGCTTGCCAAGATAGTCGTCACCGCCCAGTTCGAGGCCCCGCACCCGATCGTCCCGACTGCCCTTGGCGGTGAGGAACAAGATCGGCACCCGGTTGCCTTGGCGGCGGAGCGTGTCGCAGACCGTGAATCCGTCGACCCCGGGCAGCATCACGTCGAGCAGCACCAGGTCCGGACAGCGCTCGGCGATCGATCTCAAGGCGTCGTTGCCGTCGCCGACCACGTCGACCTCGTAGCCCTCGAGCCGGAGGTTGTCGGCGACGACCTCTGCCAGGTGCGTCTCGTCCTCGACCACCAGGAGACGGGGCTGGGTCATGACGGGTCCTCGTCGGTGTCGGTGGCCAGGGGCAGCTCGACCTTCACCGTGAGCCCTGCACCCTGATCGATGAACGTCAGCTTGCCTTCGTGAGCGGCCACCAGCTGTTCGACGATGTGTAACCCCAGGCCCACACCGGGTTGGGTGCGCAGCTGCTCGTCGCCACCCCGCACGAAGGCCCCCGTGAGCTTCTTGGGGTGGACCCCCTGCAGGCCAGGGCCCGCGTCGCTGACCGCCAGCAGACCCATGCCACCGCTTCGGGAGACAGAGACCACCACCTCGCCCTTGCCACCGCAGTACTTCAGCGCGTTGCTGACCAGGTTCTCGAGCAGACGCCCCACAGCCTTGGGGTCAGCGTGAATCCGCACGGACTCGGGGGCCTCGACCCGCAAGGGCACCTCGCTGGCCAGGGGGCTCTCGCTCCGTGCGGCGATGGCGCGGTGCGCAAGGTCAGACATGTTCACGGTCTCGAAACGCATGGGCCCCCGACCCTCGACGAGCGCGCGAGTAGCCAGCACATCTTCGGCCATGGTGCTCAACCGGTCGAGATCGACCCGGGCCATGCGCAGATAGCGCTCGGTCTTCTGCTCATCGGTCCGGCCGAGCAAGATCGAGTCGAGGCACAGGCGCGCCGAAGCGATGGGGCTGCGAAACTCGTGGGTCACCGCCGAGAGGAAGTTGCGCTGGCGACGGGCCAGGGCCCGTTCGTGACGCTGGGCGCGAGCGACCAACCACACGCTGGTGACCAGGAGCACGCCCACAAAGCTCCCCTCGTAGAGGAGCATGCGAGAGGTCTCCTGGCTGGAAATGCTCAGCACCTCCAGCTGAGCCGGGCCAAAGGGTACGCCTGCATCGCGAGCGAGCTCGGCGAGGGCGGTCCCCTGGCGCGCGAAGAAGGTCACCCACCAGGTCATCAGCGCGATGTACATCAGGGTGATGACGGCGTACAGGCGCACCGGCCAGTGCACATCGCTCTTCTGACGCGGGGGGACTTCCCCCGGCGTGCTGAGCGAAGACGTTTGGCCGGCGCCGTTGGTCACGACACGGCGCTCCCTGCGGTCTCTGCCAGACCCGCAGCGAAGGCAGCGAGGGCCTGGTCGATGGACCCTTCATCGTGGGCCGTGGAGACGAAGGCCACCTCGTACGCCGAGGGAGCCATCCACAGGCCGTGGTTCAGCAGTTGGGGGTGAAGGCGGCCGTAGAGCTCGGAGCCCTCGTCGCCGATGAGATGGAAGGCCCGAGGGGCGTCTCCTGCCTGGAGACAGAGCCAGAGCACGGAGCCCATTCGCACCACTGAGCCGGGTACGTCGTGAGCGGCCAGGGCCGTCGTGAGACCTGCGGCCAGCCGGGCACCGAGCGCGTCGAGGCGCTCGTACACGCCGTCTTGTGCCAATGCGTCGAGAGTGGCGATGCCTGCGGCCATGGCCACTGGGTTTCCGGAGA
The DNA here is from genome assembly GCA_964537035.1 of uncultured Phycisphaerales bacterium. Taxonomy (GTDB): domain Bacteria; phylum Planctomycetota; class B15-G4; order B15-G4; family B15-G4; genus CAZIAK01. The sequence continues at coordinate 24,158 of CAZIAK010000007.1, forward strand.
GCGTGCCGGCGTGATAGACGGGCCCCTCGGGAGCCAGGTGATCCATGGTGGCGGCCGGGCCCATGAAGGCGCCCACGGGCATGCCCCCGCCGATGATCTTGCCCACGGTGACCAAGTCGGGGGTGATGGCTGTGAGTTCGGTCATGCCACCTGGAGCGACCCGAAAGCCGGAGATCACCTCGTCGAAGATGAGCAGGGTGCCGTGCTTCGTGCACAGGGCTCGCAGCTCTTCCAGGAACTGCTGACGTTGCACCAGCAGCCCGGCGTTGGCGGGCATGGGTTCGATGATCAGGGCGGCCAGCTCATCTCCCTTGCGAGCGAACAGATCGGCCACGGCAGCGCTGTCGTCGAGGGGCAGCACTTCGGTGAGTTCGGTATAGGCGGCGGGCACACCGGAGGACGAGGGCTTGCCAAAGGTCGCCAAGCCTGAGCCGCCCTTGACCAGCAGGGAGTCGACGTGGCCGTGGTAGCAGCCTTCGAACTTCACCACCCGGTCGCGCTTCGTCACCCCGCGGGCGAGGCGCACCGCGCCCATGACCGCCTCGGTGCCGCTGCTGGTGAAGCGCACCTTGTCGGCGAAAGGAAAGCGCTGCAGCACCCGCTCGGCCAGCTCGACCTCGGCGGCGCACGTGGCGCCGAAGCTCATGCCGTCGCGCACAGCCCGCTCCACCGCGGCGACCACCGCAGGATGGGCGTGACCCAGGATCAGCGGTCCCCATGAGCAGACCAGGTCGACGTGACGTCGCCCCTGTGCGTCGACGATGAATCCACCCTCGCCCCGGGTCACGAAGGGAGGCTCGCCGTTCACCGCGCCGTAGGCACGCACCGGGCTCGACACACCGCCGGGCATGACCGCCCTGGCTCGGGAGAGAAGCTCGTTCGAGGTCATGCCAGCCAGTCTCCCTGCAGGGCGTCGCGCCCGTGGTAGGTGATGATCAGGTCCGCTCCGGCGCGGGCCATCGAATGAAGGATCTCGGTGACCATGCCCCGCTCGTCCACCCAACCCTGGGCGGCGGCGGCCTTGACCATGGAGTACTCCCCCGAGACGTTGTAGGCGGCCACGGGCAAGTGGGTCGAGCCGGCGATGCGGGTGAGCACGTCAAGGTAGGCCAGGGCCGGCTTGACCATCAACATGTCCGCGCCTTCGTCTTCGTCGAGGAGCGACTCACGGAGAGCCGCCTTGCCGTTGCGATAGTCGAGCTGATACGTCTTGCGATCGCCAGACTGTGGCGAGCTGTCTGCCGCATCCCTGAAGGGCCCGTAGAAGCTCGAGGCGAACTTGGTCGAGTAGGACAAGATCGCCGTGTCGCTCAGGCCCTCGTCGTCGAGGGTCTCGCGAATGGCCGCCACCCGCAGGTCCATCATGTCGGAGGGCGCCACCACGTCGGCCCCCGCTCGGGCATGAGAGAGGGCCATGGCCGCGAGCAGAGGCAGGCTCTCGTCGTTCAAGATCTTGCCTTCGCGGAGCACGCCACAGTGTCCACTCTCTGTGGATCCGCAGAGGCACACGTCGGTCATGATCACCAGGGCATCGCCGAACGCATCGCGCAGGGCAGACACGGCCCGAGCCACCAGGCTGTCCGCAGCGGTGGCCGACGTGGCCAGCGCGTCCTTGTGTTCGCTGATGCCGAAGAGCAGCACGTTGGTCAGACCCAGCTCAAGATCGCGACCCACCTGTTGCACCAGGTTGCCGATGGACTGCCGCACGATGCCCGGCATGGAGGCAATGGGCACATCGGCGCCACTGCCCTCCACCACAAAGTGTGGCTGGATCAGCTGGGATCTGTGCAGCCTGGTCTCGGCCACGGCCTCTCGCAGAGGCGCGCTGCTGCGCAATCGTCGCGGGCGCTGAATCATGGGCTGTCCTTGCAGGTTGTCGGTGCGGTCGGCGCTGTCACGGACCGCTCGTGGCCGAGTCGGAGAGGCGATGGGCGAAGATCTTGTAGAGCAGGGCCAAGGTGGCATCGGGGCCCGACCCCACCGGGCGTTCGTGACCGAGGTTCTCGTCTTGCAAGGCCTCGCAGGTCGAGCGGCCGAGGCCGATGCGCAGCAGGCGCGCAGAGGGGTCGACCCGCCCAAGAGACACCGCCGAGGCCACCGCGGACGGGCTCATGTAGATGACCACGTCCGCATCCGAGACCGTGTCGCCCTGGGCCTGGCTCACCGTGCGGTAGACCGGCACCCGCTCCACGGCGATGCCTCTGGCGGCCAAGGCCTCGGGCAGCTCGGGGCGACTGTCCTCAGCACAGGGGAACAGAACACGCCCACCCTCGGGGACCTCGATCAGGGCGGCCAGGGCGGCGGCCCCCCCACGTCCCACGATGTGCGCGTTGAGCCCCTGGGCGGACAAGGCGTGAGCCGTCCCCGGCCCGACGGCTGCCACCACGACGCCCGTGGGCACACGCTGACCGGACAGTCGCCGGGCGGCTTCACGACTCGTGACCGCGACCACGTCGCCCGGGTTCAGCCGGGCCATCTTGGCGGGCAGGTCAGGCACCCGTACCGACTGAAACGCGAGCACCTGTTCATAGCTCACCGCCGCGCCGGACTGCTCGATGCGCTGTCCCAAGAGCGAGTCGCTGGCGGCGGCCCCTACCAAGGTGACCGACAAGCCCGCCAGCGGGCCGGCCAGGGTCGGGCCGCCCGAGGTCACGGAGGTCCAGGCTTCGTCGACTGCCCCCTGTGCCGTGGCACCGCTGCCATGCCCCCAGCGATCGGGAGATCCCATGGTCGGGTGGTCGGCACCCACGAAGACGATGGCCTCCCACGCAGCCGCCTCGTCAGCGGACTGGCTCAGAGGACGAGCCAGTGCACCCAGGGGCAGATGGCAGCCACCACCGGCTCGGGCCAACATGGACCGCTCGGCGCTCACCGCCTGGGCGGTGGGCTCGTGATGAAAGACCTTCTGGCACAGCTCGACCAGCTCGCTGTGATCGCTGCGCACCTGCAATGCCAGGGCGCCCTGTGCAGGGGAAGGCACGAAGTGCAGCACGGGCAAGGGCACGACGACCAGTCCCGTGGTATCGATCTCGAGTCGCGAGAGGCCCGCCCCCGCGAGCACGATCGCGTCGTAGCGCCCTTCGCGCAGACGGTCGACACGCGTGGGCACGTTGCCCCGCAAGGTCTCCACCATCACATCGCCGCGCAAGGCCAGCAGCTGGGCCTGACGACGGGGAGCGCTCGTCCCCACCTTCGCCCCAGCCTTCAGAGGCAGCAACGAGGCAGACGGATCATGGGCCTGCTTGGAGATGAGCAGCCACTCGTCGACCAGGCCTCGTTCGGGCACAGCGGCGATGGCCAGTCCCGGCACCGCCTGGGTCTCCATGTCCTTGTGGCTGTGCACGGCGAGGTCGACGTCGCCATCGAGCAGGGCCCGCTCGAGCTCGGCCGTGAAGAACGACTTGCCCTCGACCTGGGTCAGGGGCACATCCTGGATGGCGTCTCCCCGGGTCTTGATGATGACGATCTCGACCTCGGCTTCTTCAGCCAGCTCGCTCTCGACGTAATGGGCCTGCCAGAGCGCCAGGTCTGAGCCACGTGTGCCAATGCGCACTTTCATCCGGGATGATCCTCGACACTTTCGTTGAGCCCGTTCTCCACGGGCGACTCGGAGACCATACGCTTGATGGCTGTCACCGGCAGGTGCATCAGTCTCCCGAACGTCTTTCGCGCCCAGCGCTCCACCGCCCGACGGTCTTCTTCGGCCAGGTGGGACAGCCGTCCGCCGAGCAAGCCGGTCAGCTCTTTGCCCAGCAGCTCTTCGGAGGCCTGGCGCAGGTCGCTCAGCACGGGGGCGACCACGTCCTCGCGGAAGCGGCGGGAGAACGTGTCGATCTTGCGCTCTACAAGCCGCTCGGCGTCCTGCGCCGCGGCCGCCCGCAGAGCGCGATGCTCATCGGCCAAGGCCCGCAGCTGGTCCAGGCAGAGCACCTCGACAGCAGCGGCCTCCACTTCGGGCAGATCCCGAGGCACGGCCAGGTCGATGGCTTGCAGCCCGGCGCCGGCGGGGGAGCGCCCGGCCAGGGACACCAGCTCGTCAGTCTCCAGCACATAGCCCGGCGCTGAGGTCGCGCTGACCAGCACATCGAGGGCCGGAGGAGCGTGGCGAAACTGGTCAAGGGTCAGGGCCTGGGCGCCACAGCTCTGGGCCGCCTCGGTCGCCGGGGGCAGGCTGCGATTGACCACCCACCCGGGCGTGTGTCCCGCTTCGTGGAGCGCGCGCACGAGCAGCTTGCCCATGACCCCCGCGCCCAGCACGGCGATGTTGAGATCTGCGCTCTGAGGGCGCTTGTCGAGGGCCGCGACCGCCAGGTTCACCACCGAGATCGGGTGCCGGGCCAGGTCGGTCTCACTGCGCACGGCCTTGCCGATCTGCAGGGCGTGGTGAAACAGGGGCCCGAGCAGCGTGCCCACCAGACCGATGTCCGCCGCCTGGCCATAGGCGCCGCGCACCTGGCTGATGATCTGGTCTTCGCCAAGCATGAGCGAGTCGAGGGAGCTGGTCACCCTGAACAGGTGCCGCACCGCATCGCGCCCGCTGCGCAGGGTGAGCAACTTGGCGATGGACGCGGCGTCGCTCTCGCTGCGAGCCAAGGCCCCACCAAGCACCCGCAGGTCAGCGAGGCCGGGCAGATCACCCTCTTCGCGAGCGTAGATCACCTCGACCCGGTTGCAGGTGACCAGGAAGACGAGCTCGGAGGCGCCCAGCTCATCGGACAGCTCGCGGACGAAGCCATCGAGGGCGGCGCCCTGGGGTCGGCAGACCGCTTCCAAGGCACCCACGTCGGTGCGGTGCAACGAGAAGCCAGCGATTGCGATGCGATCCATCAGGGCCGCATTCTAGCCCGTTGCCTGTCCTGGACTGTCACCGCTGTGTCATGTCCGGGAGATCCTCTGAAAGATCAGCTGGCAGTCGAAGCCTGCTCTGCCAGCAGAGCTGACAACTCGATCTCACAGTCGTCTACAAGGGCATCGATCTGGGCCGCCCGGGTGCGGAAGGACAGCACGCAGACCCGCGCCAGATGGCGCCCGTTGATGGTGCACCCCGTGAGCATGACCCGGCCCCGGGACACCACCCGCTCCATGAGCTCGGCGGTGGCACGATTCTCATCGTCGAGGGAGGCCTGGGCCCAGGTCACATGAAAAGCCAGCAGGGACAGCTCAGGCCAGGCATCCATGACCACACCTGGCAGGGCCGCGAGACGGTCGGCGGCATCGAGGGCCAAGGCCCGCTTCTCGGCCAGGGCTGCGACGAAGCGCTGAGCCCCCAGGAGCTTGATCGGCAACCACAGGCGCAGACCCCGGTAGTCTCGGGAGAGCTCTGGGCCGAACTGGCTGGGGTCGTAGAACGCCTCGACGGGCTCGGGCAGATAGCTCGCGGTCTCTGCATGTGCCCGACGCAGGGCCTCTCCGTCACGGACCAGCAGGGCCCCCACCCCGTAGGACAAGAACAGGCCCTTGTGCGGATCAAGGGTCAGGGAGTCGGCCCGCTCGACCCCGGCCAGCAGCGGCCGCAGCTCGGGGACGATGTGAAAGCAGGCGCCATAGGCACCGTCGATGTGGTGCCAGAGACCTTCGTGGGCACAGAGATCAGCGATCTCGTTCAGCGGGTCAATGCTGCCCGTGTTCACCGTCCCCGCAGAGGAGACCACCATGAATGGTCGCAGGCCTGCCTTGCGATCTGCGTCGATCAGGGACCGCAGGGCGCCCATGTCCATGCGGTAGGCGTCATCGATGGGCACGATGCGCACTCGATCCTGAAGGATGCCAGCCATGCGCGCCGACTTGGTCACGCAGAGATGGGCCTGACTCGAGGTGTAGAGCACACCATCGCGCAGATCAGCCCCCAGCTTCTCCTCCCGGGCGCAGACCACCGCGGTGAACGTCGCTGACGAGCCCCCCGTGGTGAGCAGCCCCCGGGACTGTTCAGGAAAGCCCATCCAGCCGCAGAGCCAGCGCAGCACGTTGGCCTCCAGCTGCACCAACGCGGGCGAGGCCTGCCAGACTCCGGTGTAGCGGTTGGTCGCCGAGGCCACGAACGCCGCCAGGGCCGACTCGAAGAGCCCTCCCCCCGGGACGTAGGCCATGTAACCGGGGCTGGCCGTGTTGAACGATGTCCCGACCCAGCTCGCGAAGTAGGGTTCGAGCAGGTCGTCGAGCGCCGAGCCCGCCTCTGGGGGTTCGTTCTCTTCCAGTTCACGACACAGGTCTTCGGCGCCCTGCACCCCGCGAACGGGCATGTGGGGCAAGGCCTCCAGATGACCGATGACCTTTTCGAGCACCGCCTCGCTCATCACCCGCAATCGCTGCGGATCATGATCGAGATCAGCCAGATCTTCGAAATCGTTCTGAGAGCCTGCGTTCGCTGCCACCGCGTGATTCCTGGAATTGGGGGAGCGACACTCTACGCGATCCGTGCCTCGTCACGCCCCCTCAGGACTCATGCTGGAGTCGGTCGGTGTCAGCCCGTCTCAGTCGCCGCCCAACGCCTTCCAGAAGGCTGCGGCCGTGCGGCTGCGATCACGATCGCGCTTCGGGAACCGCTTCGACGTGATGAAGACTCCGTCGACGGCCTGATCGAGGGCCAGGCCCAGCATCCGCCATTCTTCGAGCTGCTGGAAGTACTCGGCGTCGAGGATCAGGTTCCAGATCTTCTGCCGCTTGGCCGGGGAGATCTCCTCGGCGTTGAACCCGTAGAGCCACTCAGCCTGCTCCCGGTGATCGGGAATGCGCAGCAGGTCCGCGGCGTCGAGAGCGGTCAACTTCTCGGCGATGTCCTCTCGTGAGATCTCGATCAGCATGTCGCCCAGCGGCATGGACTCCAGGTCATCGACCGCTGCCACGCCCCCCAGCGCCCGGCTCATGATGGCCGTGATGGGGTCGGAGTCGATCATCCCGCTCGGTGGTGTGGTGGGCACGCGGTCGAGCATCTGCATCAGGTTGCTGGCGCCGTCCTGAACCACCACGCCCAGCAACAGGTGCAGCGTGCAGCGGGCGTAGGCCCGATCACGGGGCAGGAAGCTCTCATTCCTCGCCATGAACTCGAAGCTGGCCGGCGCCTCGCTCTTGCGGTCGACGACCAGATCGGACCAGTGACGCTCACCACTGTGCGATCTGTGCTGCCAGCTGTCGCCGGTCTTGCTCACCGTGACGGCCAGGTCCTTGGGAGGGCCAGTGACTGGCCGCGGCGGCGACGCACCCTCAGGCACGAAGCCCGACCAGCCTGGCCGGAACCACCCGGGCGTCTCGCGTTTCCAGGAGTCGTGGCCCACCCACGACTCGCCATAGGCCGCAATATCGAGCTCGTCGATCATCCCCTGGGCCAACCACGGCGGGACCATGCCCCAGGCCCCTTGACGCAACAGCCGCGCCACCACCTGAGCCACGGTGTAATAACCCAGACCATGCTCCAGAAAGAGTTCGCCCTGGTCTGCGGCATAGCCGTGGGCCAGGTTGAAGATCTGCACCTCCCAGGTGCGCACGTTGAGCCCGCGCAGCAGGTCGCTGGACCAGATCGGGTTGCGACCTTGCTTCCAACCGCTGTAGTCGTCTTCGGCCCAATCGAGCATGGCTACCATCTGGTCGAAGGAACGCTCGCCCGATGAGCGGTCGGCGTGGGTCAAGACCATGGGCAGCCGGCGGCCCGCGATCAGGCCCGCTGCGCCGCTGAAGTGCTCCTCCATCAGGGGCACCAGGGGCTGCAGGCCTTCTTCTGCGTCGTCGAGAACCTGCCGAGCCACCCCCTCTGCGGCGAGACCGTCTGCCTGCATCACGTAGAGGTCGAACGGCCCCACTGCCCGATGGAGAAACAGGGGTGTCTCGAGAGTCGCCAGGAAGGACTGCCCCGAGCCCGTGCGACCGGCCTCGAAGGGGGCCTTGCCCTCGGGATAAGCCAAGGCCAGCAGCTCATCTCGGTACTCAAGGCTCTCGGTGCCTGGTCCCAGGGCAAAGAGCGTCATCAGCAAGGCGATCAGGCTGACCATGTCGTGTTCCTGTCTCTCGTCGTATCCATCGTGCCGTTTGCTCCCATCTTTCTTGATCTCGAGGTCGCGGGACGGCCCACGATGTCACCCTGATTCTTGGCCGCGACAATCGACTACGAGGCCTGCAGAAAACTGACGAGCCGTCGCATCGATCTCAGCTGCTCACGTCCTGTTACGCGATCCGTCCTCCCTTGTGACAGAGGAAAAGATTACAGATCCGCATCTTTCGATCCACCGACGATCGGGCAGTCCTATACTCGGCGCCTTCCGCCGGTCCGAATCACCCCTTCGAGACACCCCACCGTGAAGATGGTGCTCTGCTCTGCCCTGCTTGCCGCTCTGTCGCCGCTGCTCCTCGTCGGCTGCACCTCGAACCCAGCCGATGCCAGTGAGGCCCCCAGTGAGCCGAAGACCATGGCCCTGCCCACGGTGGACGCCTCACCCTTGAATGAGCTGATCCACCTGGCCGATGGGCTGAAGATTCGCAACCTGGCCCACCACGAGCCCATGCTCTGGACCTCTGGCCAGCTCACCTCAGAGCAGCTCCAGGCCCTCTCCGACGGCGGCATGTTCGTCTTCATCAGCCTGCGTCCAGCGGACGAGAACGGGGCCGGTTGGGAAGAAGCCCAGATGGAGAGCAGCTTCGCCGACTACGTGCGCATCCCTATTCAGGGCAAGCGGGGCATCACCTTCGAGAACGCCCAGAAGCTCGCCGACGTCCTGGCCCAGCACAGTGTTGAGCCCACCATCGTCTACTGCGGCAGCAGCAATCGTGTGGGCGCTCTCTTCGCCCTCAACGCGTACAAGGTCGATGGGCTCCCTGCCGATCAGGCTCTGGCCATCGGTATCGAGCACGGCCTCAGCAGCCTGGAGCCCGTGGTCCGGGGCCTGCTAAACCTCTGAGCAGCCCACTGGCCCAGGCCCCACTTCTCAACAGAATCGCCGCAGAAGTGCGACCAGGCAAGCTAGCCTGGCTGGGCGCCCTCCCCCAGCTGGTCCAGCACCCAGCGATACTCTTGCTCCAGGCAATCGAGCAGGGTCACCGCGCCCAGGGACTCTCGCCGCTCGACTGGGAGAGCGCCGAAGGAGTAGGTCTCGATCTCCAACTGGTCAGTGGCCCCCGTGCTCTGCACCAGCGCCAACAGCTGCTCCAGGTCAGGACGAGTGGTGGTCAGGAGGCCCGCCGAGTCAAGGCGGTCCGCGAAGAGAGGCACGTGATAGTGCACCCGCCATTCGTCGGCGGCGAGAGCTCTACGGTCGCTCAGGGCCTCTGGGAGGTCGGCCAGGCGACGGAGAGGCTCGCCCTCCTGACGAGCCACGACCTGGTGAAACCAGCGGTCCTCCGCGAAGGGAGCCAGGGCCTGTCGACGGCCCGCCGGGCCTGCTGAGACGATGGCGCAGGACAGCTGGACCTTGGCGATAGGCACCTCGGCTGCAGCCAGGGCGGTGAGCGATGGGGCCATGTCCTCGAATTCGACGGCCTGGTGGCAGGCGTCGTAGCACAGGCCCAGATGGCCCTGGCTGTGGGGCGCCAGGCGGCGGGTGAACAGGTCGACCACCTCGTCGGTGGTCTCCAGCAGCGAGAGGGGCTCGGGCTCGATGGCCAGGGTCACCCGGCGCCCGGTCTCGTCAGCCAGGCGGGCCAGGCCCTCGTCGGCGGCCAGCAGGCCTGCCACCACGCCGTCCTCGTCGCAGAGTGCGGGTCCCCAGGGCTTGTAGGCCCCTGAGTGGGTAGAAAGGGTGCCATCGACCCCCTCGGGCAGGCAGGCGGCCAGGGCCCGGGCCGCCGAGAGGGTGTAGGACAGGCGTTCTGGGTCGGACCAGCTGGGCTTGAAGACCTCGTCCTTTACCCGGGGCCCGTGAAAGCTGCCGGAGGGGAAGGCGTTCACGGTGAAGACGTAGAGGCCCAGTTCGGCCAGGGCCTCCACGAGACGCGAGGGGTCCGCCTCCACCTCGCTGGCCACGGTCTGGGGAAACCAGAGGCCCACACCCAGGGCACCATCGAGCGCCGAGCCGCTGCCCGGTTCTGCCGAGCTTCCCAGGTCTGCCCCATCCCCCGGCCCGCGAGCCCTGCCCAATCCCAGGCGGGCTGCCAGGGGCACGGCGTGGGACCTGAGCGCGGCGATCATCCCTTCGACGTCGTCGTAGGGGTGGACGTTGGTGCAGTAGCCCAGGTGCTGGCCGTTCTTCAATCTCATGGAGGACATCCCTGGCAGGGTCTGGGCGAGGTGACGGCTAGCTGAGGTCAGGCGGCCTGATGACACCCGATCCATGCGCAGACCGGCGTCCGCTGGCCATGATAGCCAGCGCTCCCTGGGGACAGGTCGGCCCCGGGCGGTTCTATCCGATAGTGGCACGAACCGCTGCTGGTCAGGCACACTAGGGGGTCCTGGGCTAGATGTGATGGGCGACGGAGACAGCTCCCGCCCCGTCTGGCGACCACTCCGAACCGACCCGATGACTGACGAACAACCGAACCGATCCGATACGCCCCGCCGCAGACGCCGTCGCCGCGGGCCCTCCAAACGTTCCTCCGACAACAAGGGCCCCCGTGAGGGCCGAAGCCGCGATGAGCGTGGCTCTGCCGACGACGGGCAGGGCAGCGAAGCCAGGCAGTCAAAGACTGACGCCGGGGCTGAAAGCCAGACCGACGACTCCCAGACCGTGCCCCTCGACGAGTGCGCCTTCGCCGAGTTCGAGCTGCGCGAAGACCTGCTGAAGGGCATCGCGGGCAGCGGCTACCGCACACCGTCTGAGATCCAGGCGCGCACCTTGCCCCACGCTCTCGAAGGGCGCGATGTGGTGGGCCAGGCCCGCACGGGCACGGGCAAGACCGCCGCGTTCCTGGTGCCGTCGTTGCAGCTGCTCTCCGACAAACCCGGGCCTCGCGTGCTGGTCGTCGTGCCCACCCGCGAGCTGGCCATGCAGGTCAACGCCGAGGCCGAGCGCCTGGGCAAGCACATGGGTCTCTCCGCCCTGGCGATCTATGGCGGCGACCCCATGAAGCGGCAGCTCGACGCGCTCGAGAAGGGTGTGCAGGTCATCGCCGCCACGCCCGGCCGCCTGCTCGATCACCTGGGCCGGGGCACCCTGCGCCTGATCGAGCTCGACATGCTCATCCTCGACGAGGCCGATCGCATGTTCGACCTGGGCTTCAGAGAGGACATCGCCAAGATCATGCAGAAGGCGCCCGGCCGACGGCAGACCATGCTCTTCTCGGCGACCCTGTCCGAAGAGGTGCTGGGCATCTCTGAGCGCTACATGAACGATCCGGTGCAGGTCTTCCTGGCTCCGGACAAGATGACCGTCGAAGAGGTCGACCAGACCGTCTTCGCCGTCGACCAGCCCTTCAAAACAGACTTGCTCGTCGAGGTCCTGAAGCGCGAGAAGCCCGACCGCTCGATCATCTTCACCCGCACCAAGATCGGCGCTGATCGCCTGGCCATGCGCCTGACGAAGCGCCGCCTGCCCGCTCAAGAGCTGCACAGCGGACTGCACCAGAAGCGCCGCGAGCGCATCTTGGCTGACTTTCGCGAAGGCAAGTTTCAATACCTGATCGCCACCGATGTGGCGGCCCGGGGTATCGACATCGACGGCGTGTCCCACGTCATCAACTACGACATCCCCGAGAACGCTGAAGACTACGTGCACCGTATCGGACGCACGGCGCGCATGGGTGCTACCGGCCGGGCGGTGACCTTCGTCACCGGCGAGGACGGCATGTACCTGACCGCCATCGAGAAGCTGATCAACCAGGAGATCCAGGGCATCCGCTACGACGGCGTGCGCACCCAGGAGAAGAAGGCCGCCGAGAAGAAGGTCGAGCCCAAGGGTCCGGCCTACATCAAGACGCTCAACGGCTACATCCGCAAGCGCACCCGATGAGCGTGTGCCG
>CAZIAK010000007.1:36134-89933 GCA_964537035.1 uncultured Phycisphaerales bacterium
ACGCGGGCGTGGTCGAGTCGGTGCACGAGCGGCACAACCGCCTGGCCCGTCCCCAGGCCTTCGGGACGTTCAGCGGGCGCACTCGGCACAAGCAGGGTCGGGTGGCGCCGGTGCAGGTCATCGCCGCCAATCTCGACCGGCTCATCGTGGTGGCCGCCCTTGAGGAGCCTCCGTTTCGCCCCGGCCTGGTCGACCGCTTCTGCGTGGCCGCGGACATGCAGGGCATCGACGCGGTGGTGGTGCTCAACAAGGCCGACCTGCCCTGCGATCGCTCGGTGGCAGACCCCTATATCGAAGCCGGGGTGAAGGTGATCCAGACCAGCATCATGACCGGCGAGGGCATCGATGAGCTGGCCGCCGAGATGTCCCAGGGCATCAGCTTGCTGGTGGGCCATTCGGGTGTGGGCAAGTCGAGCCTGCTCAATGCGGTGAGCCCCGACCTGAAGCTGAGCGTAGGTCACGTGGCCGTCTATCACGGTCGCGGGCGACACACCACCACCACCGTGACCCTGCTGCAGCTCGACAACGGCGGCTGGGTGGTGGACAGCCCGGGCATGCGCGAGTTCGCCCTCGAAGACGTGCCCCCCATCGAACTGGCCCGGCTCTACCCGGGCTTCGAAGACCTGCCCCGCGACTGCCGCTTCAGCAACTGCCGGCACAACACCGAGCCTGGCTGCGCGGTCGTGGAGGCTGTTGAAGACGGGCGGTATCCCGAAGAACGCTACGAGATCTACCTGCGCATCCTCGATGAGGTGAGCGAGGGCGGGACGTGACCGGGCCCCTGCCCGCCACCGTGCTCAGCGGCTATCTGGGCGCGGGCAAGACCACCCTGCTGAACCGCATCCTCTCCGCGGACCACGGCCGCCGCTTGGCGGTGATCGTCAACGAGCTGGGAGAGATCGGCATCGACCAGGCCCTGGTGGTGGGCGCGGACGAAGAGGTGATCGAGTTCAGCAACGGCTGCCTCTGCTGCACGTTTCGCGGTGACCTGGTGGCCACCCTGATCAACCTCATCCCCCGGGCAGACAAGCTCGACGGCATTCTGGTGGAGACCACGGGCCTGGCCGCCCCCGCCCCCATCGCCCAGTCGTTCTACGTCACCCAGCAACTGCGCGATGCGTATCGCCTCGACGGCGTGGTCACCGTGGTCGACGCCCGCCACGTGGGCCTGCACCTCGACACCGGCGTGGAGGCCCGAGCCCAGATCGCCTTCGCCGACGTGCTGCTGCTCAACAAGACCGACCTGGTCAGCGAGCCGGAGGCAGACGCCATCGCGGCGCGGCTGTCGAAGCTCAATGGCCTGGCCCGCATCCATCGGGCGGTGCACGGCGAGGTCCCCCTCGATGCGGTGCTCGACGTGGGCTCGTTCGATCTGCAGCGCACCCTGGCCAGCCACCCAGGCTTTCTCGATGGCGAGACGCCCTTGCCCAGCGAGGGCCACGAAGAGGGCGTGGGCTCGGTCAGTCTGCAGGACACCGGCGAGCTCGACCCGGAGAAGACCACCATGTGGCTACGTTTTCTGGCCACCCGCCGCGGCCAGGACCTCTACCGCATGAAGGGCATCCTGGCCATGGCTGGCAGCGACCGGCGGCTGGTGTTTCATGGGGTGCACACGCTCTTCGAAGCCCTGGCTGACCGGCCTTGGGGTGACGGTGAAGAGCGCAGGAACCGGTTGGTGTTCATTGGCCGGAATCTGGACCGGGATGAGCTACGCCGAGGGTTGGCTGCGTGTAAGGCGTGAGCAACGCCCGGCATTCAGCCGGCGGATCCACACCGAGCTGAAATCGAAAAGTGCCACTGGGCGACGAGGCGTCCAGCCCAACCGGGCGCCAACCCAGCGCCCTACTGGTCTCCAGACCCTACTGCTCGAAGTTCTTCAGGTAGTAGACCAGCGCGTCGACCCGCTCTTCGTAGTCGTCGTACATCGGCGCGTACTCCCCATCGGAGAACTCGCCCATGAAGTTCGGCATGCGGGTACCCGGCTGGAACTCCGGCGGGTTCACGAGCCAGTCGTGAATCCAGCCGGCCTTGAGCCGCTCGGCAGCCAGGGACAGATCGGGACCCCACTGGGTCTTGTCCTCTTGCGTGGGCATCACGTCGCCGGACGGGTGACATTGGTTGCACTGGTTCACCGTGAACAGTTCAGAGCCCTTGTCGTAGAGAGCCTGATCGAGGTCGGCATGGGCCTCTGACTCGAAGGGCCAGGCCTCGTTCGACTGGGCGGAGAACCAACGCACCAGGCCCAGGGCCTCGTCGCTGCTCATGCCGAAGGTCGGCATGCGCACCTCGACGTGGGTGCGCACGATGAAGGGGTCGAGGAGGAAGTTGTAGAACCACTCCGGGTCGACCTTCTCACCCTCCTTGCGCAGGGTCGGCGGGCGCAGAGCGGGCTCCTCGATGTACTCACCCATGGCTCCCTCGCCCTCACCCAACACCACGAAGTGGTCGGGCACCACGATGCCGCTCTCGTCGACGGCATCGAGGAAGTCGTCGTCGTACGCGTCCTCGTCGATGATGCCAATGGTCTCTTCCCACTCGGGGTAGTAGAACTCATTGGCCAGCCAGCTGCCCTCGTGAAACAAGGTCATGTCGCCGCTGGTCACCTCTTCGGCGGTCCACAGGCCGTACTCCTCAGACCGGTTGATCAGGCCCGCCAGCGCTTCGAGACGCTCGTCGTTGTCAGCCCCAGGCATGGAAACGAGCCGCTCGTATTGACCCACCCGGTGACAACCGATGCAGTTGTACTTGGTGATGGCCCGGTTGCCAGCCTCGATCAGGGCGGCGTCGCCATCGAGTCTGACCTTCATGGAGTCATCGATGCCGTCGTCACGGAGGCCCAGCAAGAACTGAACCATCAACTCGACCTCCTGATCGTCGAGATTGAAGTTGGGCATCTTCAGCTTCTCGCCCGGCAGCTTCACCTTCTGATCATAGCGAGCCACGAAGCGCTCGCCGTCAGCGTCCTCGTCGACCACGGGCATGCGGTCATAGACCCGGGGGTCGCGCATCTTGTAGCGGAAAAACTCCGGCAACGAGTGATGAATGGCCTCCGGGTTTCCATGGGACGCCTCATGACCGAAGTCGAACTTGGTCAGCTCCTTGAGCGCCTCGTAGGTCAGCTCGGTGCCGATGGGCGTGTCGTTGTAGTGCTCGGGAACCATGTGACAGCCCGCACAACCGTAGCGGGAGAACAGCTTCTCACCCACGTACAGCTCTACCGCGTCGTCACCCGTGGTGGCCATCTCTGCCACCTGCTCACGAGCCCAGGCCTCACCGGCCACGGCGCTCAGCTGCTCCACCGCGATCTGGTCAACGATGGCCTGATCGGTGCTGGGTTCAGCCATGGCCTCCCAGGTGGGATCGGTCAACGTCATCAGGTAGGCGGTGATGTCCCAGGCCTCTTGTTCGCTGAGACGCAGGTCAGGCATGACCGTATCGGGGAAGTAGCGCTTGGGGTCGAGAATCCAGTTGTAGAGCCAACGGGCATCGACCTTGCTACCCACTGCCGAGAGGTCCGGCCCGTGATCGTTCAGCAGCCACCCTTCGTCAGCGATGGAGTGGCAACCCAGGCAGCCACGCTGCTCCAAGGTGGCCCGCCCTGCGTCCACGTCGGCCTCTCCATCAGGCACGGGATTCAGACTCCAGCCACTGCTGGCCAGTGAGTCTTCGGAGAGCTTGTAGATGTAGTTCACCACAGCGCGCGCTTCGACCTGGTTGCGCTTGCCCCAGTCGTCGACGAAGGCATCGGAGTTGTTGTTCCATTGCACATCGGGGGCGATGGTCGCCGCGCTGGGTGCGCCGGCGTTCGACTGGTTCCAGAAGTGCGGCATGCGCGTGGTGGGTCGGAAGCTCTTGGGGCTCATGGCCCACTTGTATGACCAGCCGCGCGGGGTCTTGAGCGCCAGGTTGGTCAGATCGGGGCCGACCTTGCGCAGGTACTCGAGGCCCTTGATCTTATGGCAACCGGCGCAGCCCAGGGTTTCCACCAGCTCTCGCGACTCGTTGTATTCGGGCACACCGTTGAGTCGCTCCGTATCAGAGTGGCACATGTAGCATGACGAGTAGAGCTTGTCGGACGGCGTCATGGGCCAGTCCCAGTAGTGCTTCGCCGGGTCGTAGTTGTACTCCTCGACCCAGCGCTCTTCCTTCTCGTGCCGCGTCTCCCAGGAGTCAGCCGTAGGCGTATGGAAGGTACGCTCAAACTCAACCGCCTGCCCACGACCCAGGTGGCACACAGTGCAACCGAACTCGCCCAGGGCGTGGGGGCTGTTGTCGGCGATGAACAGATCGAGGTTGGGGTGCGCGTTCAACACCCGCTGCCCTACCCGGTTCTCGTCGCTCAGCCAGACCTTCTCGTTGGCGTCGTCCCAGTTTGCGTAGGCCGGGTTGTTGATGTTCACGTGACAGGTGATGCACATGTCGACCTTGCCGACGTGCATGAAGTTGTAGTTGTCACGGAGCTTGTCGAGGACGACCTTCTCGATCTTGACCGTGGGCGCCAGCATGTCGAGCACCGGCGCGTTGCGCAGGTAGTCGTTGAACACCCCGTGCTCGATCTTGGCCAGGCTGGCCGTGAGGCGATCCCGCTCTTCTGTGAGGGCGGACAACTCGCGACCCTTGTTCTTGTGAGCCGCCGTGATGGCCTTGATCTCGTTCTTGGTGCCCAGCGCCGCGGCGTTGGCTGCATCAGCCGCAGCCAACTTCTCCCGCACGCCCTCCTGCACCTTGAGGAACTCCTCCTGCGACTCGGCGAGCAGTTCGGCGTCGTCGCCGTGCATCAGGCGCGTCTCCTCGAACGCGTAGCGCATGGCGTCCATCTCGCTCTTGGCGATCTGGAAGGCTTGGTTGGCCGCGTAGTACTGGCCTTTCTCCTCGAGTTCACGCTCGGTCAAGGCGTCGAGCTCTGAAGACTGGGCCTCTATCTGGGCTTCGAGAGCTGCCAGCTCGGCCTTCACGGCCTCTTCGAGCTCACCGTCGGCCCCTGCCTCTGCAGCGGCCACATCTGCCTCGAAGCGCTGAATGGTCAGCAGCCGGGCTTCTTCCTGGTAAGGCTTCCAGCCGCGCACGTGGTCACGGCGCCACATCAGCAACACAGCGACGGTGAGCAGCAGCCCGCCCACGATGAACCACAGGTTTAACGTGTTGGCCTTGTACAGCCGGTCATCGCCGAAGATGCGCTTGTTGATCGGCTGGACGGGGAAGATGTTCTTCGCGCCCCCAGCCTTGCGTGGCTTCGCCGCAGCCTTGGGCGCAGCCTTGGGCGCCGCCTTCGCCGCCGGGGCCGCGGCCTCCGCCTTGCCAGCATCCATCTTGGCCTTCAGCGCGGCGATACGTGCGGCCATGTCTGGCTCGCCACCACCCTGTGCCCCCGAATCGCCGTCACTCGGCGCACCTGCCGCTGCAGAAGCATCGCCCGCACTTGGCCCCTCGGCCAAACGCTTCTTGATCTGCGCAATCAGAGCAGCCTTGTCCATCTTGCCGTCGCTCATGGAAGAACCTTCAGTCGCCTGTGAGTCGGTGTGATCACCTGACTCAGATGTTGAAGAACCACTCAGGAATGGCCACCAGGTACTTCAGGTTGAAGAACCAACGCAGCAGCATCTTGATGGGCAGTGAGGCCATGAAGAGCAGCAACATGACCAACACGCTGTAGCGGGCAAAGCCCATCTCGTTGAACAGCTTCTTGAGCACCGTCACGGCCAGCAAGGCCGGCGCGATGGTGAAGTACCCGATGATCAGCAAGATGCCGGGGGCCTCACGAATCAGCGAGTTGTCGGGCAGCCGGGTATCGAGCCAGGAGACCCAGAAATAGTCCGACAGGTTGATGTTGCTCAGCGCCTCGACCTTGTGCGGATCCCAGAACTCGAAGGGCCCGAAGAAGTTCCAGTTCGGGCCGCGCAAGAACGTGCCCATGATCACCAGCAGCACCCACAAGATCAGGAAGCCGAACAGGAACACCGAGATGGCGAAGGGCCGCTCCTTGAACGTGTAGTAGCCGTTGCCCTTCGGGTTCACGTCGATGTAGGGGATGGCCATCAGGCCCACCACGATCATGCCCGGCAGGACCACGCCCGCCAACCAGGGATCGAAGTAGACCAGCATCTCTTGAAGGCCCAGAAAGTACCACGGCGCCTTGGCCGGGTTGGGCGCTCGCGCACCGCTGGCCGGCTCTTCGAGCGGCGCCTCGACGGCCACTGCCCAGAGGATGAACACCGCCGCCAGCAGCACGGTGACCACGAACTCGGAGTAGACCAGATCGGGCCAGACCAGGATCTTCTTGCCGCTGTCCTCCGCCTCATTGGGCGGCAGACCCTTCTCAAGCCGCATGTCGTTCTGCGTGGCCTGGCGCATGGCCAGCCAGAGGAAGAACAACACCGAGTAGATCATGATCACGATGGGCATGTTGTCGCCCTTCGTGATGATCTTGAAGAAGTCGTGGTTCTGGCTGCCGATGACCAGGAACACGGCCACCAGGCCCATGATCCCGAAGGACACCGACGGCGTCATCATCTGCCGCATGCGCGCCAGGTAGACGAAGAAGATCACCGTGGCGATACCGATCACCAGCTGCGGTGAGGCCAGGGCGTTGAAGAAGTTCTCGAAGGATTCCAAGGCTTCAGTCTTCCCTTACATCGGGCCTGAGATGCCGCCGTCCTTGCGGACGCGCCAGAAGTGCACTGCCATGAAGATGCCCGCCGCCAGCGGCAGGGCAACGCAGTGCAGCACGTAGAACCGCAGCAGCGCCGCGGCCCCCACGAAACGCCCGGCCAGCAGACCGAAGCGGATGTCGCTGGCGGGCGTGACCAGGGCCACGTCGCCCACAGCCAGCAAGCTCGCACCCGGACCCTCGTGACCGATCACGGGGTGGGCACGGGCCATGTTGCTACCGACCGTGATGGCCCAGATCGCGAGCTGGTCCCAGGGCAACAGGTAGCCGGTGAACGAGAGCAGCAGCGTGAGCAGCAAGAGGATCACACCGATGTTCCAGTTGAACTCCCGCGGTGGCTTGTAGCTGCCGGTGAGGAACACCCGCAGCATGTGCAGCCACACCGCCAGCACCATCATGTGAGCGCCCCAACGGTGCAGCTCACGCATGATGCCCAGGGGCACATGTTCGCGCAGGGCGATGATGTCGTTGTAGGCGTACTCGATCGTTGGCCGGTAGTAGAACATCAACAGCACGCCGGTGATCGTCTCGAGCAAGAACAGGAAGAACGTGATCCCGCCCATGCACCAGGTGAATGACAGCTTGATGCCGTGCTTGCGGGCCTTGACCGGATGCAGGTGCAAGAAGATGTTCGACAGGGCGGCCAGAGCACGGTTGCGGGGTGTGCTCGGATAGCCGTGCCTGAAGATCGATCTCCAGATCTGCGTCTCGGCGATCTTTTGGAACAAGCTCAACGCTCGATCCCTCCTGTGGGTTGGTGCTGGGAGAAGCGGACGGGGGCTAGACGGGCAGGAACGCCTCGGGGGCGATCCACTGACCCTTCTCCCACTGATACTTCTGGTTCTTGTCGACGAGGATCTCGCCGTCTTGTTCGACGATGCGCCAGCGCTCGAGGGGGCGCGGCGCCGGACCCTCGAAGTTCATGCCCGAAGTTCGGAAGCCGCTGCCGTGGCAGGGGCACTTGAACTTGGCGTCCGCGGCCTGCCAGTTGGGGATGCAGCCCAGGTGGGTGCAGGTCGTGCTCAGGGCGTACATGCCAGAGATGCCCTCGCGATCAGAGAGCGGATCAGACTCGGTGCGCACCAGCCAGGTGCCGTTCGAGGCCTTGTAGGTCTCGTCGACGCCCAGACCGTAGACCTCTTTCTTGCCCGCCTTGAACGTCGCCGGGGGCTCGTAGAGCAGGTTGGGGAACAAAAAGCGCACGCAGCCCAGCAGGCCAGCGCCGGCGCCGAGCAGGAACAGCGACCAGCCAGCCAGCAACGAGCCCACCACGCCACGACGGGTGGGGTCGCCCGTGCGCGCTGGGTTCTGATTGGAAATGGCCTGCTGCGAGGCTTCTGAGGTAGCCATGTCAGGAGTTCTCGGTGGGGACGCTCTCGACGCCCAGAGCGTCCAGGGCGTTGATGGCGGCGGATCTTACTTTCACGGGGCGGTCAGGCTCACGCAACTTCTGGAGGCTGGCCACGACGGAGGGATCTCCGAGCTCGGCAGCAGCCTGGCAGGCCTGGATCAAGAAGGCCTCGGCGGAGGCGCCCAGGGCCTCGACCCGGCTGGCCTCGCTGAACTCGGAGAGGCCCAGGTCCATGGAGCCGTCCTGAGCGTAGGAGTCAGGGTCGAGCAGCCGCAGCAGCATGGGCAACGCAGCCGGATTACGCTGGCGGGCCGAGATCAGGGCGGCGTTGCGAGCCACCATCGGGTCCAAGGAGATCAGCGCCCCGGCCACGGCTTCTCTGGCCTTCGAAGACTCGGAAAAGTTGCCCAAGGCCCCCAGGGCCAGCAGCCGCACACCGGGCACCGGCGAATCGAGCCGAGCCGCGATGGCGTCGACCGACGTGGGATCACCCATTCTCGCCAGGGACGCCAAGGCTGCCATGACCAGGTCCTCCGAGGCCGAGTCGAGGGCCTCCACGGCGAACGGGGTCAGGGACGGATCGCCCTTCCAGGCCATGATATGAAGCAACGTTGAACGCATGATGTCGGCCTCTTGGGCGTCACCCGTGCGCTGTGCTTCCGCTTCGTAGATCAAGGCCAGCTCGGCAGCGGAGACCTCGTCGAGGGTCAGCTGCTCCCGATTGAGGCCGTTGGCCAGCGAGTGCATCAGCTGCCACCGTCCGTGGGGACCAGCCACCCGGAACTCGTCGAGCAGCTCCCGAGCGCTGTCTGCGTCGGTGCCCACCACCACCCGCAACAGCAGGTAGATGGCGGTCAGGGTCACCACCAGGATCGCCGGAAAGACGAAGAACTGGGGCAGGGCCTCCAAGAACGAGCCCGGGACGTGCTGAGGAGGCTCTTCGTCGAGCGCGGCCCCGGTGAACTCGGCCTGGGGCGACTGAGCGTCAACAGACAAATCGTCGCCTACACCCTGCCCAGGGACCCTGGGCGGAGAGGACGTGTCAGAGCGAAATGGAGAACCGTCGGGGTCCACGATGGGCCTGTTTTTCCGGGGGTGAGCAGACTCGCGTGTGATCGTAATCAACAAGTGCGATTCAGGGAACAGGCAGCCCCCGCTAGCCCGTCCTCAGCTGCCCCGAGAGGGCTCCTCGCCCCCACTGCCATCAGCCAGCCGCTCTCGATGCCCGGGCGGCCTGCTAGGATTCTGGGCCTATGCCCGCCCTGCGCATCGAATCCCTCTCCAAGGCCTTTGGGCGCACCATGGCCGTCCACGATGTGTCGCTCACCGTGGAGAGAGGCCAGCTCTACGGCCTGCTGGGGCCCAACGGCGCTGGCAAGACCACCACCTTGGCCTGCGCACTGGGTCTGCTGCAGCCGGACGGCGGGCAGATCTCGGTGCTCGGTCGGCCTGCCTCGCAGATTCACACCTTGGCCGGCAAGGTGGCCGTGGTCTTCGATCAACCCACCTTGGTGCGCGGCCTGTCCGTCGCCCAGAACCTGGTCTACGCCCGCAAGCTCCTGGGCCACACGGGTGGCCGCTCTGCTGCCGACGCGCTGAAGCTCGCAGGCATCGCAGACCTCGCGGACCGCCGGGCTGGGCGGCTGTCCCTCGGCCAATCCCGGCGGCTGGCCATCGCCCGGGCGCTCCTGGGACAGCCCGAGCTTCTCGTCCTCGACGAACCCCTCTCGGGCCTGGACACCCTGGGTGTCACCTCGATGCTGGGGCTCTTCTCCGAGCTGCGCGATCAGGGGCTGACCCTCGTGCTCTCCAGTCATCGGCTCCACGAGCTGGAGCGCATCGTCAGCCATGTGGGTGTGCTCATCGGCGGCCGTGTGGTGCGGGAGGCCACCCTGGACGATCTCCTGCACGGAGTCGCTGGCCAGCTGCGGGTGCGCGTCGACGATGTGCCCCGAGCCCAGGCCGCCCTGGCTCAGGTGACCGGCGCCGTGTTGGGCAAGACCGACGAGAGCAGAGGCCTGTTGCGCCTCGACCCCGGCCCTCAGGGCGCGCCGGCGATCACCAAGGCCCTGGTCGACGGAGGCTGCGCCGTGTGGGCCGTCGAGCCCAGGCGATCGGGTCTGCAGAGCGTGTTCGAGACCCTCCTCGAAGAGTACGGCCCCCACGAGGTCCTGCCATGAGCGGGTCCGTGGCAGTGCTACGAGCCGAGCTGTACCGGCTCTCTCGGCACAGGTCTGTGCACCTGTCTACCCTGTTCATCGTTGTGGTCGCCGTGATGAGGGTCTGGGGCGAGTCCGTCATCCAGGCGGCGTCCCGAGCTGCGATCGTGCAGCGGGCCTTGGAACGAGGGGCCACACCACCTGAGATGGCCCCCGCCAACGCCTTCGCTCCCCTCGTCGAGGGCTGGCTCTCTGCGCTCACGGTGGGCTCCCTGCTGCTGCTGATCCTGGCCTCCCGCTGCCTGGCGGCCGATCGGGAGAGCGGCGTGCTGCGCCTTGCCCGCACCCGCTCGGCGAGCCGGGGAGCCATGGTGGTGGGACGGGCCATGCTGGGCATCCCCCTGGTCCTCGGTCTGGTGGTCATCAGCGGCGCCGCGGCCTGGCTCACGGCGGCCTGGCTCTTCGACTTCGGCCCTCTGGTAGAGCACGGCTTCGAGCTGCTCAGCACGGAGACGTTCTATGACGAGCTGCGGCGGGCGGTGGTCGCGACCGTTCCGCCACTGCTGGCCAACTGGACCTTCGGGCTGGCTGTGTCCGCCTGCTCGCGATCGCCCAGCCTGGCGCTCGGGACCAGCCTGGCGGCCTACCTGGGCTTCGATCTGTTCAAGCAGGTGCTGGGTGATGGGCAGTGGTGGATCTTCGCTTCGTTCGCCCCTTCGTTCTCGGACGCGTCGGCCATGCAAGAGATGACCGGCGTGGCCCGGGGGCTGTCAGACGCAGGCTACTCCGCGGCGCGCTACAACCAGAACATGCTATTGCCCTGGCCCGAGGCGCTGCTCCTGGTAGCGGTGGCTTGGTGGGCCACCCGCCGGAGAGCTCTCTGATGGCCATGCGCTCAACCCTGATCGCCGTGCTCGTACTGGCCGGTTGTCGCACAGCTCCCGTGGCCTCGCTCCCCGGCCCTCTGCCTCGCTCCGGGTCATGGCAGGTCGCCGAGAACCACACCGTCTTTCTCGGCGTGTACGGCGAAGAGAACAGCGGCGGCTCATTGGATGCCATGAGCTTCGACCCGGGCGTGCGGGTGCTGCGGGTGGTCGAGAACTCGCCGGCAGCCGCCGCAGGCCTCTCCTACGGCGACGTCATTCTCGAGGCCGGCGGGCAACAGGTCGACGATCCGGACGCTCTCGAAGTCGTCGTGCAAAACCACGGGCTCGAGGGCGAGCTGCCCCTCTCCGTGCTCCGTGGGGACACGGTCTTCGCCGTGCCCATCACCTTGACCACGTCGGGCGGCGGCGAGCGCCAGCCAGCCCAGCCCCTCTACGTCCTCGACCCGGCGCGCTCACGGGCCGGGTGGACCACCACACCTGTGGGCGTGGCCTTGGCTTCCTCTGCAGACGACGGGCCCTTCGTACTGGCGGGGCTGACCCTGGGCAGCCTGGTCTTGACCGTCGACGGCGAAGAGATGCTTTCGGCCCGTGCCTTGGTGCGCGCTCTCGGCGAGCGGGCACCGGGGGACGAGGTCAAAGTGCAGGCCCGATTGCCGGACGGCTCGCTGTTCCTGACCGACGTGACCCTTCACGAAGTCCCCACCGTGGTCACCGAGTTCGGCCTGCCCGTGCTCTTCGACTACGAGGCCGCCGCCGATGGCAGCCGGTCGAGCGCATCGTTTCTCGACCTCTGGTTTCTTCAGCTCTACCAGTACAGGCGGGACGGTGGCGAACGACGGTGGGTGATCCTCGAACTCTTCGGTTTCGACCTGTTCGAGTACGCCACCGGGCTAGGTGAGTTGGCCGAATGAACGGGTCGCGCTCTGTCCGAGGCGGCGGTGCGAGGCGCTGGGTTCGCCCCCCCTTCAACGCTTCGTCGCTCATGATCACCGCTGCCATGCTGCTCGCGCCCCCGTCGACTGTTCTCGGAGAGCCCACTGTCGCCGTGCCCCCGGCCGATGACGTCGCCTGGGTCGACGCGTCTGTCGTCGTCGATGGCCAGGTGCTCGCAGCCGAGTCAGAAGACATCGACGGCGACGGACGGCAGGAGATCACGGTCGCGGTCTACGATCGGTCCCTGTCCCGCAGAGAGCTACGGCTCTGGCGGCTCACCGAGGCCGGACAGCGGGAGCAGGCCCCCTTCTACACCGTGCCCGTGCTCGACGACGTGGTGGCCTGGTGCTGGGCCGATGTGCGCGCCGAAGCTGGCAAGGAGCTGATCTTCCTCTCTCGCTCTGGCGCCTGGTCGTACTCGATCACCTTGGATGGCTACCGAGACAACATCCGCCGTCTCGTCGACGTTGAGCTGCTCTATGACATCCCCTCTCCAGAAAGCCTGCCCCACTGGGACTACGTCCTGAGTTGCCCCGAGGGAGACCAGCTGCTCCTGCCCGAGCTGGATGGCTACTCGATCTGGGTGCCTGATCAAGGCGACGACGCCAAGACGGACGGCGCGCTCGTGCGGGGCTCACGGTTTCGGGTCAGCCCACGGCTGGTGCAGACAACGCCGGGGGACAGGCGGCGCATCGAGGTCTCAGCCGGAGGCGTGGTGGTCTCCAGCGGTCGCCTGGGCAACGCCCTTGTCGACGTAGAAGGCAACGGGCACCAGGGCCCCCTCGTCGACGCCGGGAGCCGACTGCGTTCGCCAGCCCTGGTCGACGTCAACGGCGACGGCCGGGACGACCTGGTGCGGCTCGGTCTCGAAGAGCTCCACGTCCACCTGGCCTCGGCGCAAGGCATCAGCAACGCCGTCACTCTCACCGAGGACTTCCCCCTCTACCTGCGTGGGCTCGGCGAAGACGGCGACGACACGGACACTGACCTCGAGTTCTTCGACATGGACGACGACGGGGACATCGACCTGTTGGTGAAGCTCAGCACGGACGGCGGCAGTCGACTGGAGAGCAACCAGCAGGTGAGTTTTCTGGTCTTGCTCAACAACGGCCGGCTCTTGCCCGACCAGCCCCAGCAGATCCTCAAGTTCGAAGCGGCCACCATCACGCCCACGCTCACCGACGTCGATGGGGACGGGCGCGCCGATCTGGTCTTCGACAAGGTGACCGCCCCGAGCCTGAGCGAGATCGCCAGCCCGGACGGGCTCTCTCTCACTCGCAGCGTGCTCGTGTTTCTCGGCAATGAAGACGGGCTCTTCGAGAGGCGGCCAGCCCTTGACCGGCCACAGTCATTCGATGAGACCAGCCTGGGTGACGTGGTGACGAACCAGATCATCGGAGCCGACTGCAACGGCGATGGCATCGGCGACCTGATCGACGTGAACCTCGCCGGTGAGGTGCGCATTCATCGCATCATGAAAGAGAGCAGCTTCTTTGGCGGTGACAGCTGGACCGTGGACGAGACCGCCTGGCGTCGCTTCGGCACCCGAGCCAGCATGAAGGACTTCAGCACCAGCGACCTGAACGGAGACGGCCTGGCCGATGTGCTCTCGACTCAGCGCGATCGCCTGACCCTGCTGTTGTCCAAACGGGTGGGAGCCGAGCGGTGAGGCCGAAGAGCAAGACGTCCTGGCTCCTGGCACGGGTTGCGCTGGAGGCTCTGTGCCTGGCGCCGCTCGCTGCGGCAGGCACGACTGATACTCCCAAGCTGGCCGTGAGCACCCTGTCCATCGCCGCCGATGACGTGCTGCACGCCCTGCGAGACATGGACGGCGACGGCGATCTTGACTTGCTGCGCATCGACGCCGCCGGGGTGGCCTTGCGCCGGCTCGATGCCGCTGGTGAATACCCTGCAGACGACGAGAGCCTGGTGGCCTGGCCCGGACCCGACGTGGGCTGGCATCTCGCCGACTGCGACAGCGACGGATCCACCGACCTTGTGCTGCTCGTCGAGGGCCAGAGACTGGTGCAACACCGGGTCACCGCCGACGGCGTTTTTGACGAAGGTCAGCTGATGCTGGAGCAGCCCCAGGGCCACCTGCCTCGTGGCATCCGCCGGGTGCCCTGCCTGCGCGACGTGGACGGCGACGGACGCCTGGACGCCGTGCTGCCAGGCCTGGGCCAGTACTGGATTCATCTCGGTATCGACGACGGGCTGAACAACGAACCGATCGTGGTGAGTTTCGAAGCCGACATCGAGTACAGCCTGGGCGATCGCGAGCGGGTCGACGGTCGGTTCGGAGAGGCGGTCATCGTGCCCTGGTTCCATCTGCGCGACATCAACGGTGACGGCACGCTCGACCTGATCAGCGAGACCGGCGACCAGGTGCTCTTTCACCTGGCCCAGCCCGCGCTGTCCACGGAGCCCAGCTGGCGCCTCGACCTGGCGGCCCTGCGCGATGAACTCGAAGAGGTCGTGCTCGACATGGACGATTTGCTGCGCAGCGTGGGTCAGCGGGTGAGTTGGCGCCTCGACGATCTCGATCACACCGCCCCCCTCGATCTGATCATCCAGCAAGGTGGCTCGTTCAGGGTCTACCTGGGCGGGGCCAGCGGCGACATCGAACGCCCCCCCGATCTGCTGCTCAAGTCGAGCGGCAGCGTGCTTCATTACACGATCCGCGACGTGCTGGGCAGCCCACTCCCCGAACTGCAGATCATCCGCGGGGACGTGATCTCCCTGGGCGACGTGTTGCGCCTGCTGGCCGTGCCCGGCGCCCTCGACTTCGACGTCTTCACCTACGAGAACACCGCAGGGAGCTTCGCCCGCAAGCCCACGCGACGCACCCGCATCACTCTCGAGATCCCCCGGCTGTTGGCCTTCTTCGAGCGCCTCGAAGCCATGCAGGACGATCTGCGAGAGCGCATGGCAGTGCCCGCCCGGCGCATCGATCTCGACGGCGACGGCTCCCGCAACGACGTGGTCGATCTCGCGGATGGCGACCTGCTGCTCTTTCGCGACCTGGTGCCCAGCGAGTTCGAGAGCAGTCTGTCCGAGGAGCTGAGCGAGACCACCCTCGACGGCCTGGTCGAGTCGTACATCCTGTCTGACCTTGATCGCCTGGCTGATGGTGACGTGCACACCATCGACCTGGAGGACATCACCGAGCTGCGCCTGACCCCTGGCTGGGAGCTACGTCAGCTGACCGCCGACCAAGAACCCGTGCTGCGCCTGCAGACGCCCTTCGCCCATGACAGCAAAGATCTGTCCATCCTCGTTCATGACGTGAACGGTGACGGCCGAGGCGACGTGGTGCTCACAGGCGAGGTGGCCGAGGGACACAAGGCCCTGCAGGTGATCGTGCTGGGCTCGTAGCCCGGCCGCCCCCGATCTCTCGGCACACGCAAGGCGGCTTGCGAGCCAGCGGCGCTGCATGCGCTGATGCGTCGCGCCTGGCTCTGCGCTCAGCCAGGAGCCCTGGGCAGCTCGTGCAGCTCGACGTCCGCGCCAGCGCAGGGTTGGCCTGGCTGGTAGGACATGAGCAGCCCGTCGGGGGACACCTGCACTTGCGTGCGGCTCACGGTGTGGGCGTCATTGCGATGCATGCAGATGGAGAAGGCGTCGCCGTCGTCGCCCCCCGGTCGGTGCCCGCAATGCCATGAGGCCAGCTGATCAGACCAGGCCGCGGTCTCACCCTCAGCCAGGCGGTCCACAAGACGGGTGAACGACTGCTGTCGCCGGGCGGAGACTGCGTCGGGCTCGTAGCTGCTTGAGACCATCATGGACGGGCTGGTGAGCTGGCGCACGGTGAGCTCGCGACCGTTCCATTCGTGGAGCCGTGCGCGCAGAGCAGGGTCTTGTTCGATGCTGAGCAGTTTGAAGGTGCGATAGGGCAGCTCCTTGCTCATGGCCCAGGCCATCAGCTGGCTGGTGACGGAGTCGACGCCAGCGTCGCCCATCAGGTCGAGCACCAGGAGCCCCCGGCTGCGCGGGTCGGCCGGCGGCTTGGCGGCGGGCTTCTTGTCGCCGTTCAGCAGGCAGAGGCTGCGGCCCCTGTCGTCGAGGGCCACCCACGTGCCTCCCCCGTCCCCATCGATGGGAGCCAGGACTTGACGGTCGCCCAGAGCCCGCTGGCTGGGCCCGCTGGCAAGACCACGCTGAGGCCGCTCGTCGCGATTCGTGCCCAACAGGTAGCCCCCGTCCGGCAGAGGCAGGTAGGTCACGGTGCACATCGTGGGAGACTCGTCGCTGAACGGAACGCTGAAGGGAGCTGGCCTCAGCCCATGGTGCACGAAGGTTGGTCGGCGTCCACGTCGTGCCCGGCTTCGACCCATGCAGCGGTACCGCCCACCACGTTCGACAGCTGTTGGAAACCGTGCCCCTGGAGCAGGCTGGTGGCCGCGCTCGAGCGGTATCCCGTGGCGCAGATCAGGGCCAGTGGCTGCGACGCGTCGAGCTCTCCCCGCCGCTCGACGAGCTCGCGTACCGGCAGGTTCAGGGCGCCGGGGACATGACCCGCGGCGTACTCTCCCGGTTGCCTGACATCAACAACGAGCAGGCCGCCAGGGTCCTCCGCGAGCCGAGTGGACAGCTCGTCCACAGTGAGTTGGCCCACGGTGGCCAGGTCCCGTCCGCTGGACTGCCAGGCTGCCACGCCCTCCGACGAGTAGCCCAAGACCGACTCGTAGCCCACCCGCGCCAGGCGGGTCACCGCGACGTCGACGTCTTCGGCGCGGTCGACCACCAACACGAGCTCGCTGTCCACGTCGATCAGCCCCCCTACCCAGGGTGCGAAGTTGCCGTCGAGACCGATGTTCACCGAGCCGGGACAGTGCCCCGCGCCAAAGGCCGCAGCATCGCGCAGGTCGAGGACCACGGCACCGCGCTCCTGGGCCTCGGCCACGGCCTCAGGGTCCAGGGTCATCGGGGCCGCGAGCTCGGTGAGCGGCTTCGCCCCCAGGCGATTCAGCTCAGCACTGCGAGGGAAGTACCGGGGAGGCGCTCCCAACCCAGCGGTCTGCATGGCGATGAACTCATCCCGGGACATGGGCTGCAGAGCAAGATTTGAAGCCTTCTGGGCGCCGATGGTCGACGACCTCTCGGTGGACATGCTTCGCCCGCAGGCCGAGCCTGCACCATGGGCCGGGTAGACCTCGGTCTCGTCGGGCAGCACCAACAGGCGGCTGGCCAGGCTGTCGTACATCATCCCGGCCATGTCCTCGGCGCTGTAGCCCTTCGAACCCACCAGATCCGGGCGGCCCACATCGCCCACGAAGAGCGTGTCGCCCGTGAAGACCTTCAGCGGCCGGTCTGACGACTGGGCGCGGTCGAAGACGAGCACGCACAGGCTCTCTGGCGTGTGCCCGGGAGTCTCGAGGAAGCGCAGCAACACGTCGCCCAGCTCGATCTCGTCTCCATCGTGAGCGGGCTGATGCTCGTAGGCGGCCCCGCCCCGATGGCCCACATGGATCACGGCGCCCGTGAGCGCAGCCAGCTCGACATGGCCCGACACGAAGTCGGCGTGGAGATGGGTCTCGATCACGTGGGTGATGGTCAGCCCCCGGGCTGCGGCGGCCTCGATGTAGATCTGCACATCGCGCTGAGGGTCGACGATGGCGCACTGCCCGGCATCGCCAATGAGGTAGGACGCGTGGGCGAGGCAATCGAGATAGAACTGCTGGAAGTGCATGGCCGTCTCCGAGAGGGCGCGTCCCGTGAAACGGGGCCTCAACGCCGGGGCTCATCATAGCCTCGGCCGCTCCGGACAGCAGGCACGGCCCCACAGGCGCAGGGATCGGGCCATGGGCTCAAAGAACCTCGCGAGTCTGGTTATGATCCCCCGGTGATGACGACACCGAGCCCTGCAGAACCGACGCGCCTCCCCGCACTGACCGCATTGGTCTTGGCGGGACTCCTGATCGCCGCTCCAGGCACCTGGGGCCAGGAGATCGTGCCGGGTCTGGGCGGTGACGAGCCTGCCAGCACCACTGAGGATGTGGCGCCCCATGTGCCTGCCGAGCGCGCCACGGCTCGGGCCACCATGCTCACCTTCTTGGGGGCCATGGACGACGTGGCCCGTGGGCTCGAGGGACGTCTGGCCGATGCGGTGCCCTGCCTCGACCTCTCTGAGGTCAGCACCATCCTCCGGGATGAAGTGGGGGTCGCGACGGCCATCCAACTCAAGGAGGCCATCAACCACCTCGAGTACGTCAGCAGCTGGAACATCCCCAACGAACCTGACGGAGCACCCTGGACGTTCGTCACCCGGCCTGAGGGTCGCATCACCCTGGCCCGCAGCGACACGGGCGAGTGGCTCTTCACAGCCGACACCGTCGCCGCAGCGCCGCTGCTCTTCGCATCGATCAAGGCCCTTGACCTCGATCGTCTCGACGGCGAGGCCATGGATGTCAGCCGCTTCGTGCGCAGCCAGCTGCTCCGGGATCTGGTGCCGGAGAGCCTGCAGCAAGAGGGCTTCCTGCTCGAACACTGGCAATGGCTCGCACTGCTGACCCTGGCCTTCGTGGGGGTGGTGGCGGACAAGCTGGCCATCTCGCTGCTCTTGCTGATCTTGTTGGCGGCGTTTCGCAAACGCCCCCTGAACGACGAGCACCGGGCAGAGGCCCGGATCAACCTGCGCCCGTCGGGCCTGGTGGCCATGAGCCTGGTCTGGCTCGGAGGCATCTCCTTTCTCGACCTGCCTGCCCTGGCTCACGTCTATCTTGTGGTGGCCAGCCAGTTCGTGCTGGCAGTGTCGGGCGTCTGGGGCAGCTACCGCCTGACCAACATCCTGGGCGAATTTCTGACCCAGTGGGCCGAACGCACCGAGAGCACCCTCGACGATCTGCTCGTGCCCCTGGTGGTCAAGTCGCTCAAGCTGTTCATCACGGTTCTCGGCATCATCTTCTTTGCTGATCGCATGGCCATCGAGCTGGCGCCTTTGCTCACTGGCCTTGGGCTTGGTGGATTGGCCTTCGCCCTGGCCGCCAAGGACTTCGTGGGCAACCTGTTCGGCTCGGTGATGGTCATCGCCGACCGCACGTTTCAAGTGGGCGACTGGGTCGTCATCGGCGACATCGAAGGCACCATCGAGCAGGTGGGGTTTCGCTCCACGCGCATTCGCACCTTCTACAACTCGCTGATCACCCTGCCCAACAGCAACCTGATCACCTCCTCGGTGGACAACCTGGGTCGCCGGCGATATCGCCGCTGGCGGACCACGCTCTCGGTGACCTACGACACGCCACCGGGCAAGATCGAGGCCTTCTGCGAGGGCATCCGGGAGCTCGTGCGCAAGCACCCTTACACTCGCAAGGACTACTTTCAGGTCTACCTGAACGCCTTCGCGCCGGCATCCCTCGACGTCCTGCTCTACATCTTCTTCTCCACCCCTGACTGGAGCACGGAGCTGCGCGAGCGACAACGGCTGATGCTCGACATCATGCGTCTGGCCCGACAGCTGGGCGTCGAGTTCGCCTTCCCCACCCAGACCCTGCACGTGGTGCAAGCGGGAGACCCGGCACCAGAGCAAGAGCCAGCGCCGTTCATGAGTCAGCGAGAGATCAGCCAGGCCTCTCTCAAGGGGCGCAGGTCTGCCCGTGAGATCCTGTCTGCCTTCAACCTGGGCGACGAGAGCAAGCCGCCGCCGGTTCGGTTCGACGTGGCCCCTGAGGAGGATCGGGGCGAGAGCGGCGAGGGCGAGGGCTGAACCTGATCACCATGAGGGATGAAACCACCACAACGACTGTGAGACGCCAACCATGAAGAAGACCATCGGAGTGGTCCTTGTCGCCATCGGCGTAGCCTTGGTGTTCTTCGGCGACGAGATCGCCGATCTCACCGGCCTCGATGCCCTGGCCAAAGGCACCACCGCAAACCTGGTCGCGGCGACTGTGTGCATCATGCTCGGCTTCCTGCGCCTGCGACGACGCTGAGGCTGAGCCCAGGGGCCCACGTGTTGGGCCCTTCTAGGATCACCAGCCCATCCCACCGTTGATCGCACCAGCGGTCAATCGGTCGGTCAGCGCTGGCAGCGCGAGCCTGAGCGGGTCACCGTCCCAGGCAGCAGCGCTTGTACTTCTTGCCGCTGCCGCAGGGGCACGGGTCGTTGCGCCCCAGCTTGTCCCCGGGGCGCCGTAGCTGCTCAACCTCTCCCTTGACTGCTCGCTGGTAGGACGCATCGGCGGCCAACACGAACTGGCCCAACGCACGCCCATCAGCCAGGCGGCCGGCGGGCTCAAGATCTGCGAGGAAGTCCCGGCACAGGGCGGGTACGGCGGCGTGTGCGTCGGCGGCCAAATCGAGCCGCGCACAGTCGCTCAGCAAGGCCTCCCTCAAATCGTCGACGGTCAGGTCCTCTGGCTCGACATCCCGCCGATCGCACGCGGCCCTCAGCCAGTGGAGCAACAGCGTCTCTGCACTCTCTGCCAGCCCGCCAGGATAGGGACCGAAGCTGTCCCCCTGGCAGAAGTCAGAGACCCATCCCGCGAGGCGCTCGGCTGTGTACTCGTGGACCACAGTGGCGAACCTGTCAGCTTGAGAAGTCGGGCAGCTTGTCGGCCGGGATCTCGGAGAGTCGGGGGGCGTCGGCGTCTTTACCCGAGAGCACCGGTTCTGCCACGGGCCACTTGATGCCGATCTCGGGGTCATCCCAGGCCACGCCGATCTCTCCCCCGGGGTCGTACAGGTCGGTGCACTTGTACTCGACCTCAGCCGTGTCGCTCAGCACCACAAAGGCGTGCAGGAACCCGGGAGGTACATAGATCTGCTTGAAGTTGTCGCTCGTCAGCTCGACACCGAACCACTGTGACCATGTCGGTGAACCCTTGCGCATGTCGACGGCCACATCCCAGATGGAGCCATCGAGGCAGCGCACGAGCTTCCCCTGAGGTCGGCGCCATTGAGCATGCAAGCCGCGCAGCGTGCCCTTGACCGACCTGCTGTGGTTGTCCTGCACGAAAGGCAGAGCCACGCCTCCCTCGGCGTACTTCTCAGCGTGATAGGTCTCGAGGAAGAA
This sequence comes from uncultured Phycisphaerales bacterium, assembly GCA_964537035.1. GTDB lineage: Bacteria > Planctomycetota > B15-G4 > B15-G4 > B15-G4 > CAZIAK01. The sequence goes on from CAZIAK010000007.1 coordinate 57,145, forward strand.
ACCCCGATCGTCCTGGTGGACGACGGGCTCGATGACAACAACGCCCGGCAGATCAGTGGTGACGAAATTCACAGGAGGACCGTATCCAGCAGCAGAACGAAGGGGCAGGGGGACGCATCTTGTACGCCACTGCGGGCCCCGCCGCCAGCCACTGCGACATTCTCGCGGCGACAGCTCTGCTACCAATGCCCCGGGGAGAGCATAGAATCCGGGCCATGTCGCCCCAGCCACACGATGTCCGCTCTGTCTTCTCGGTCCGGTCCTATGAGATCGACAGCTACGCCCACGTGAACAACGGCGTGTACATCGCCTGGTTTGAACATGGGCGCCAGCTGTGGCTCAAGACGAAGGGCTACACCTACGACAGCCTGGCTGCCCGCAAGCAGTGGTTCGTCGTGGCGCGCACGGAGGTTGATTTCCGCCAGCCCTTGAGCGAGGGGCAGACCGCCGAGCTCACCACAGCGATCGAGTCCCTGGGCCGGAGCAGCGTGCGCTGGAAACAGACACTTCGTCTGGCGCCAGAGGTGGCTGAGAACGCCGAACCCACGCTCTCGCCAGATCGTGTGGTGGTCGCGGAGGCCGTCACGGTCATGGTGTTCAGTGGTGAGGGCGGCGGGTCCATCCCCATCCCCGGCGACTTCAGGGCTGCCATCGAATAGCGCTGTCTTCGGTACGGCCATCACCCTCACGGTCGACGTGCGCTGCCCGCAAACAGAACGACCCCGCCGTGGAAGAATCCACGACGGGGTCGTTTGATCTGTTGGGCGTGTCGGTCAGCGAAGCTTCGGATGACTCTCCGGGCTCTGGTAGACCAGCGTGTCCAGGTCGGAGGGCGCCGTGACGGGCTCTCCAAGAACCTGCTCGGCGTTCAGCTGCATCCGAGCCACGTCTTCGTACTCGACCCGTTGGTCGCCGGTCGTGAGCAAGTCGAGCTGAGCCTGCTGACGAGCGCGCACCTCGTCCAAGCGACTCACCATCTGGTCGAGACTGGCACACTCGTAGCGGCTCATCTCGTTGATCGTCTGCTGACGGCTCTCGAGCATGCCGATCAACTTGTCGTTGCGAGCGATGGCATCCACCTGCTGGTCGAGCTGCCAGAGCTGGCCCTGAAACTGTGCCTGTTCGGTCTGCAACTGATCGAGCAGCACCTCCAGGCGTTCGCTCTGCTGCAGCAAGTAGACCAGGTCATGAGCGGCATCGGCAGCACGGTTGGCATAGGCCACGCGGGTCTGGTTCATCCGCGAGACCCGGTTGTGCGCCTGATCCAGATTGTAGAGGTGATTATCGAAGCGAATGCTGACGACGTTCTGGACCCGACCACCGTAGAAAGCCGTCTTCTCGATCTGAGCAGTTTCCGCTTCCTCGATCAGCGGCTCGATGGCCTCCAGGTCTCTGTCGGCCAGACCCACGACCCGCTCAGAGATGGCCTGATCCCGCTGTAGCTGGTTGATCTGTTCTTTCAGTTCGGCCAGATCTCCTGCGACCTGGCTGATGCGATCCGGGTATTCCCGCTGCAGTTCGCGGAGCTGACTGCGCAGGACGTGGGGATCATCGATATTGGCGTCGATGGCGGAGAGCAGGCTGTCCTGCGCTTGATTGTAGACAGCGTGGACTCGTTCCCTGCCGGCCAGCATGAAGGCCACGCTTCCGCAGGCCACGGTGATGAGTCCCACCCGGAAGAGAGTCTTGATGATGCCAAGCATGGCTGGCTCCTTGGTAGAGAGATAAGTGCGGTCTCGCGCCCCTCGGCTGTCAGGGCGACGGCCCTCTTTGGGCGCAAGCTCGCCTCGCTTTCACCTGCTCACGGGACACCAGCGATTTTTCTTGGGAGAGCAGATCCAAGCCGCAGAACTGGGACGCGAATCCAGGGCAATGAACGGCGGCTCACGCTGGACGGCACCTCGTCCCGGGGAGGCTGCTCATGGCGATCTCAGGGCAGAGGCCCCCAGGCCAACCGCGATCCACTACAATCTGACCCTCATGCTCAGCAACCTCACCACTGGCTTCATCGGACGACTCCGGGCCCGCGACGCGGATGCCTGGTTCGAGCTCTGGGAGACCTTCGGCCCCATCCTGCGGGCTCAGCTGAGAAAATGGGGCGGTGGCCGCATCGGCTTCGAGACGGTCCAAGACCTCTCTCAAGAGACCCTGGCCGCGTTGTCCACCTCTATCGACCGCCACGACCCCTCGAAGGGCGCTCGCTTCTCGACGTGGTTGCTGGCCATCGCCAAGCACACCCTCTGCGGCGAGATTGACCGGCGCATGGCCCTCAAACGCGGTGCTGGCAAGAAGCCCGTAGCGCTCGACGAGGCCTGGGCAGGGGCCAGCAAGGGCCCGGCGCCAGACAAGCCCTTCGAGCAGGCCGTCTTCGATGCCAAGGTCGAAGCAGCCATCCGCATGGTCGAGCGAGAAGCCGACTTCGTCGACTTTTCGGTCTATCGCATGCGCATCTTCGACGGGCGCAGCGGCAAGGACGTCGCGACGGCCATCGGCGTGAGCGAGCCCACCGTCAGCCGTCGGCTCAGCAGGGTTCGCGACATGGTGCGCGAGCGGCTGAGCGAGGTGATCTCCAAGTACAGCTTCACCGACGACGAGCTCTCAGAAGCAGGGCAAAATGGGGTCGATCCCAATCCCACCAAGGCCGCCGACGCCCTCTTCGATGAAGCCATGGCTGAGATCTATATCCGGCAACAAGACCGCCGCCGGCAAGATGAAGCCACCTTGACCGACTGAGGGCCGTCCCCGGCAAGAGCCAGGGGCGGAGCGCTGACCCTGCCGGGAATCGCGGGCATGAGTACATTCCTCCTCTTCATCCCTCGCATGCTGGCGGTCATCGCCATCGCTGTGGTGGGCATCTGGTTGCTCGTCAAGGTCCTCATGGGCCTTGGCTGGATGGTCGGCAGCGCAGCGCGAGGCGTGAGCAGCGTCTTCGGCCGGATCGGGGCCTTCATCGCGGGCATGATCGGGGATGCAGCCCGTTTCATCGGCGGCCTGGTGACTTGCCTGGTCTTCGTCCCCCTGACCATCTTCAACATCGCCTTGGGTCGCTGGTCTGCCGCCAACCATTACGGCAAGGCCTTGGAACGCGAGGCGGTCGGTGTCGGCACAGCGGTCTACCGCCTCACCCTGGGCCATGTCTCCAAGCTCTTCGGGCTGACCAGCCTCACCGACGGCATCGAGCGCCGCGTCCCTGATGCCATGCGCCGAGCCCCAGGGCCGGACAGCCCCAGTGGCCGCCCCGACGCCTTTCCCGACTACACGATCGTGGGCTCTCTCCCCTCCGGCGGATCGGGGGCTCGGCTGTACCTGGCCGAACCCAGCGAAGCCAAACAGGCGGGGTTCAAGGCCACCGGGGTCGCCTCCCCCAACCGCGTGGTCATCAAGTCTTTCTCCCTGGGCCACGGCTCGACAATGCCCCAGATCGTGCGAGAGAGCAGAGCCCTGGAGGCCGCCCGAAAGCTGGGCTTGGTCTTGGAGCACGAGCTCGGCGGCAGCTGCTTCTGGTACGTGATGCCCTACGTTCCGGGCGAAGACCTGAACATCGTCAGCCAGCGCATGCACGACGAGTCAGGTGCCGACGGCCTGGGCCCGCGCCAGCTGGACAAGGCCCTGGGCTACACCGCCGACCTGCTGCAGATCGTCCATCGCTTTCACACCCACGGCCTGTGGCACAAGGACATCAAGCCGAACAACATCATCGTCTCCGAGGGCCGGGTGCATCTCGTCGATCTGGGCCTGATCACGCCACTGGCCTCGGCCATGACCCTGACCACACACGGCACCGAGTACTTCCGTGATCCCGAGCTGGTGCGCTTGGCCATGCGCGGGGTCAAGGTGAACGAAGTCGATGGAGTCAAGTTCGACATCTACGCCGTGGGTGCCGTGCTGTTCTCCATGATCGAGAACTCGTTCCCCGCTCACGGCAACCTGAGTCAGATCAAGGCCAGGTGCCCTGAGACCCTGCACTGGATCGTCCGCCGGGCCATGGCTGACATCGACAACCGTTACGCCACGGCGGTGGACATGCTCGCCGACCTGCGAGCCGTCATCAGCGCTCGGGACCCTTACAAGGTCACCCTCGCCCAGCTCCCGTCCATGGCCGGAGACCCCGAGGTGGTGGCAGCCCTCAGCGCCGAGATGACTGCCAACGGCGATCTCAACGGGCTGAACGTTCCACCTCTCAACATGACGTCCCCGGGGCGCCGCGCTCGAGATCGTGACTCCACCCAACCAGCAAGCCGCCGCCGAGGCTCCCTGGCTCGGGGAGTCATCGCTGTCGGTGCCCTCGCTGCTGCGTTCCTCGGCGTTCTGGTCGTGATGGAAGGAAGCTCGCCGAGCCATCGCTTCAGCACCTCGCCCCCGCGGCCCGCGCAGCCAGAGATCAATCACGATCACGAGCACGCCGTGGACACGAGCACGGCGGCGAATCGCACACAACGCCTGTACCCCGAGCGACTCTGGGCAGAGCACCGGCCAGAGCCCGCGGTGGTCCTCGTCATCGACGATGTGCCTGTAGCCGCATCGTCAGCGGTTCAGGGTCACGTTGACGACCTCTTCTCATTGCTTGAGCGGGCCCGCTTCGAGCTGATCCTCGGCAATCGGGAGAACAGCCTCCCCGACGAGCTGGCTCTCGACCTCGACGCCGCAGCCCGCGCCGCCATCGGCCTGGGAGATCCCCGCCACAGGGACACCTACGAGAGGCTGTCCGAGTTCTTGGCTGAGAATGAGGGCGTCATCGATGCCGTCCTGTGGGTGGGGCGGGACGAGAAGCCCAATGACATCGTCTTCCAGCTCCTGTGCCCCGACTCTGAAGATCGGGCCGACATGCACGGGATCCTGCGGCCAGGGCGGCCCACGCCAGCCGCTGACCTCGCGCCGGGCGAGATGGTCTATAGCGTGCTCTAGCAGCCTCTCTCAGAAGGCTGCCAAAGAGCCTCCTAAGGCAGCTCCCAGCGGTGATTGAACCAGCCCGCCGCGAGCACTCCCCCGTCACCCTCGCTGAGCACCTGGCTGTTGAAGACTACATAGTCCGGGAAGCCCACGCCGGAGACGAACGGGGCGAGCACGTACGACTCCCGCACCGCTCTCACACCGCTGAAGCCCAGAGCGCCCACCAAGCCACCCGGTCTGGGTCGGACGAACACCGCGACCAGGTCATCACCCTCCCACCGTTGCTCACCCAAGCGCACCGAACCCTGGGTCACGACAAGATCGCCTCCCACTGCAGCCTGGCTACGCCAATCGTCAGGCCAGGGCGCTGAAGACCAGCGGATGGGCTCGCCCTCCTCTGGCAGGAGAGTCGTCCAGGCCGAGTTGCAGGTCGCATTGCCCAGCAAGATGGGATTGCCCGGCGGTGGCCGCCGAAGGTAGTCGTCGTCCTCCAGGACAGTGACTTGCCCATTGGCCCGGTAGCGCCACTCCTGTGCCAGTTGCTGAGCACGCTGCATCAGCTCGGCGCTCATGGACGGCCCACCCTGAGTGCCTACCACGAACAGGAAGTCGTCATCGAAGGCCCGCTTGAGGGGCCCACTGCGAGACGGGCGCTTCTCTTCTTGATCGAGCTGTCCGTGGCGCCAGCCCCCGTCGTCCTGGATCAAGATGCGTGAGCCTGCCCAGCGACCCAGCTCAAGGGTGCTGCCATCGATCTGCACATGGGGTACCGGCTCTCCCCCGATCTCCAACACCGCCAGAGCCCGGACGTTCTTCGTCTCGACGGTGGCTGTCTCCGTGTGAGCGTCCCAGCTCGCGGTGACCGACGACGGCGAGCCGTATTTCTGGGGTTGGAGCAAGGAAACCCAGAAGTGTGTCGAATCGACCCCGGGATCTACGGACGTGAAGGCGATCTCCGCAGGCGCCTCCTCGAGAGCACTGCGACGGAACAGCGAGAAGATGCCGGGCCAGTCCGTGCAATCCGCTCCGGCAGAGGCCTCTCCGTCCCACCAATGGCCCGCACCCGGCTGAAAGTGCCGTTCAGGCGATGCCCCGGCCGCTTCCAGCGCTGCCACCATCGTGTGGGCCTGCGCCGGTTCGACGTTCGTGTCCCCTTCTCCATGGAGGACGAAGGCCGGCACCTGCACCAGGTTGTCGATCAGGTCCAGCGTTGCCGAAGCACGATCCGCTCCATGCCAGAGCGAGCGGAGACTCCCGTCGGGACGGCCTCCATAGCTATCGAAACTCTCCCAGCCCGCGCTAGGCGCCACCGCCGCGAAACCGTCGGGATCGTTGGCAGCCAGATGCCAGCTGCCGTGCCCGCCCATGGAGTGCCCGGTCACGTAGACTCGACTCCGCCGTACACCGGTTCGGGCCAGGGCGTGTTCCAGCACTTCATAGGCATCCCGACGCCCCCAGTCTTGCCAGTCGAACCCGAAGGGACTGCGGTTGGTGGGCGCCACAATCCAGAAGTCAGGCTTGGGTGCGTAGGTCACGACCTGACCGAAGGCGTTGACTCCTGCGCCATGCAGGCTCAATACCAGCCCGGCGTCTCTCCCCGGCCCCACGGTTGGCCTGTCGACAGCGGGCTCGGCAGGCGCTCCAGGATCAGGAGGCAGCAGCCCGTAGAACTGCACCGAGCCATCAACCTTCGACACGAAGGTCACCCGGCGGGCTGCGTCTGCCGTCTTGATGGGCAGCTCGAGCGTGGCCAACAACAGTGGCTCCGCATCATCCGGAGCCCGAATCTCCAGCCGACGCAACCAGGACGTCACTCCGCTGGGGACACTCACGCCGGGTCGCAGGCGCTGATGCAACGTCAGGGTCTCAACGGCCAAGGGCCGCACGTCGTGGTCCAGGGTGATCAGCGATGGCTCGAACAGCTCATCACCTGCCAGGGCAACCCTCACGCCGCCCAGACTCTCGCGAGAAGCGTTCAGGACCAAGACCCCGACGGGGCCCGCGTCCACTGCCCCGCTGATCAAGTCAGGGACCACATCGCCCCACCGGCCGTGCATCAGCGGTGACGACGGGGCGATCAACTCCAAGCCCAGACGCCCTCGGATGCCATGGACCCAGAGATGGTTCTCTCCCTCGTTCAACCAGATCGGCACGCCACCGTGACCGTATCCGTAGTAGTCACCCACCACAGAGCGACCGTTCACCCAGAGGCTCAGCGCCCTGCTCAGCCGGGCGATCATCACGCCCGCTCGGGGAGACTGGATCGTCGTTGCCGCCCAGCCCAGAGCCCCTTCTCCCCTGGGACGACCCAGCTCGTCGGCAGGCCAACGCTCCCAGCGCTGAGCATCTTTCAGCTCACCGCGCACCTCGTCACCCACCTGTGGCAGCGGGGCGTTTGGCTCCAGCAGGTAGTCGCGCAGCACCGCGTCCGGGCGAATGGGGCGGCGACCCCGGTCGTCTACCGGGGCCAGGACCAGCCAGGACTCGGGGACCAGTCGCCCTGGCATCGCCTCCGCCGTTGAAACGCCTCCCGCGAGTTCCTCCCCACCGGTCGCTGCAGAGCGACAGGACACAAGAGCAAGGGAGGTGAACAAGGCAGCAGTTGCTAGCACGGCGCGCGACATGGTCTCGAATCCAGAGGAGAAGACAGCCCGGCCGCCACAGACCAGGCGGCCTCGTCGACCCTCTGAAGAGCCGACTCCTGCCCATGATCGCGCCCCGTCACGCGAAGCGAAACCCCCGACCCCACAGGCGGTTGGATCCACCCATGAACGCCACGGCCTTGGTACCGTGACGCCCCCCTGCGGAGCCTTCCCATGCCGTGCGATTTCCGGCCACAGACCCTCTGGCCCCTCTGGGCCGCCGTGGCCCTGACGATCTGGAGCCCGAGCACCCCCGCTCAGCCCGTCGACCTCTCTGTGTGTACTGCAACACGCATCTACAACAACCCGGACCCCCACCCGCCCCAGCGCTGCGCGGTGAAGAACATGCCCGGGCCGGAGCACATCCCCGAGTGCGCCACCCTCGACCACTTCGGCTCATCCATCGCCGTCGGGGGCGACTTCAACGGCGACGGAGCGGCAGACGTGGTCATGGGCGGCAGCAGCGACACCAACATCGATGGCCAGAGCACCCAGGCCTGGCTCTTTCTCGGCTCCCAGAACACCCCCGCCCTCACCCTCGACGGCGATGGCCATACCGACCTGTTTGGCGCCGCACTCTGCTTCGTCCCTGATCTGAACGGCGACGGGAGGGATGAACTCGCCGTAGGTGCACCGGCCGCGGGAAGTTCAGGCCGGGTGTTCCTCTTCTTCGGCAGCAGCCTCGATGAGATCGCCGAGCCGGCACGCCACCGCGCCCTCTCTTCAGCGGATGTCATCTTGCAGGGCCACCAAAGCCAAGGTCGCTTCGGCGCGAGCCTGGCCAGCGGCGACATGGACGGTGATGGGCGGCCAGATCTCATCGTCGGCGCCCCAGGCTGTCGGGCCTCAGACCCCGCAGGATTCGCCGGTTCGGTGGCCCTGTTCTCCGGCCTCGACCTCGCTGGGACGACGCCTGCGCCCCCCGCGTCTGACGGTGCAACGGAAGACCTCCCCCACAGCCCACGGCTGCTCCTGGCCAGCAAGGCTCAGCACCGGTGGACGGGCCTCCTCCCTGGGGATCGCTTCGGCCACAGCCTGACGATGGCAGGCAACCTCGACGGACAGCCCGGCGCAGAAGTCCTTGTGGGCGCGCCTCAGGTTGACCCCACCGACCTGCAGCGGCAACGCGCGGCGACGGGGAGCGGTTACTGCTGGGCCCTGTCTGCCCAGTCTTCCGCCCCGAGGCTTCAGTTCGGCCCGCTCGACTACGACAACCTGCCGCTGCAGTTCGGCGAAGGCTTCGGCGCAGCCGTGGCCGGCGCCCGCGATCTGAACGGCGACGGCGTCCCTGATCTCGTCGTGGGAGCACCGCTCTTCAAGTCCATCACGAAGGTCAACGATGCGCTTGTCGCTGGCCAGGACAACGGCCGGGTGTGGTTCTTCTCAGGCGCAGACGGCCGACCATTCTTCGCGAACACAGCCCCAGCCAGCGCCAAAGAGCCGGGCTCGCCAAGGCTGGTGTCCGACGATCCCACGGCCCAGCTGGGTTGGTCTCTCGCCTTCGTCGACGACGCCACGGGAGACGGCTTCAGCGATCTCGTCGTGGGCGCCCGAGGCGAGTCCAGCGAGCCCACCGCCTGCCCCTGGAATCGCAAGCTCCCGGTGGGAGACGCGGTCGCCGGAGCGGTCCACATCATCGACGGACGTACAGGCCAGAGCGTCACCCGCATCACCGGCGTCGCCACCCTCGACCTCGTGGGCCAGGCCATCGCCACCTTCGACATGGACGGAGACGGGCTGGCCGAAGTCTTCTGCAGCGCGGCCTCCTGGGCACCCAAGGGCAGCCCCCTCTCCAGGCAAGAACAGGGCCAGGCCTACATGATGCAGGGATCCCACATCGCCAAGCGCTGACGGCGGCCAGACTGCCAGAGAGTTCGACGTCCATTCCTCGGTGGACGGGCGCTGCGCTCGGCGCCACCGTACAGACCATGTCCACCACCGAACTCCCACCACAAAGCGAGATGCTCGCCGCCTTCCTGGCCGGAGACGCAGCCTACGACGGCGTGTTCTTCACCGCGGTGCGCACCACGGGAATCTTCTGCAGACCGTCCTGCAGCGCACGCAAGCCGCTGCCCAAGAACGTCGAGTTCTTCGCCAAGAGCAGAGACGCGACCTTCGCTGGCTACCGACCCTGCAAACGCTGCAAGCCCCTGCAACTCCCAGGCGCCACACCAGACTGGCTGATCGATTTGCTCACCCAGGTCGACGCAGACCCCAGCCGCCGTTGGCGAGACGCCGATCTACGCGCCGCCGGACTGTCCCCAGAGCGGGTGCGCCGTTGGTTCCTCGCCCACCACGGCATGACCTTTCACGCTTACCAACGGGGGCGACGGCTGGGCCGGGCCCTCGACCATCTCGGACAAGGCGGCGACCTCTTGGCCGTGGGCATGAAGGCGGGTTGGGAGTCCGCGAGCGGTTTCGCCACGGCGCTCAAGCAGCTGGCAGGACGTTCGCCAGGGCGCTCCCGAGACAAGGCCGTGCTGCACGTGGACCGACTGGCCTCGCCGCTGGGCCCCCTGATCGCAGGAGCCACGGACGACGGGCTCTGCCTGCTGGAGTTCGCCGACCGGCCCATGCTCGAGCGACAGCTGCAGACGTTGCAGCGACGCCTCGCCGCCGTGCTCGTCCCCGGACGCCATGCTCACGTCGACGCCGTGCAACGCCAGCTCGACGAGTATCTCTGCGCCAAGCGGCAGCAGTTCGATGTGCCCCTGGTCACCCCAGGCACCGAATGGCAGCAGCAGGTCTGGCGCGCGCTCTGCGAGATCCCCTACGGCGAGACCACGAGCTACGGCGCGCTGGCCAAGAGCCTCAACCGACCCACCGCTCCCCGGGCCGTGGCCCGCGCCAACGGAGACAACCGCCTGGCCATTCTCATCCCCTGCCACCGGGTCATCGCCGCTGACGGCTCACTCTCTGGCTACGGCGGTGGCAAGTGGCGCAAGCAGAGACTGCTGGAGCTGGAAGGCGCTCTCGACGACTGAGCCCAGTACCAAGAACACGCTGCACGCCGATTCGAGCCGAGGCGCAGACTCCCGGCTTGCCTTGTTCATGATCTCCTGCAGCGACCGCGCCTGGGCTCTTGCCGCTCAAGCCAAGCGCTGCTCCCAGGCTGCGATCTGCACCTTCACGTTCTGCGGCGACGTTCCACCAATGGCCGAGCGCGCCGCCACCGCAGCTTGGGGCGTCAAGACCTCGCGCACTGAGGCGTCGAAGGCGCTGTGGCACTGGCACAGCTCGTCGTCGGTGAGATCAACCAGATCGACTCCCCGGCCTTCGGCCAGCTTGACCATGGCCCCCACCGCTTCGTGGGCACTTCTGAAACTGCAGCCCTTGCGCACCAACCAGTCTGCGGCCTCGGTGGCCAGCAGATAGCCGGACGGGTCGTTGACGGCGGCAGCCATGGCGTCGGTGTCGAAGGTCAGCTCGCCCAGCATGGCTTCGGTCACCTCCAGCATCTCGCCCAGGGTGTCGTCCGCTTCGAACAACACGGGCTTGTCCTCTTGCAGATCCTTGCTGTAGCCCAGGGGCAGACCCCGCTGCAGCTCCAACAGGTTCGAGACTGCGTTGGCGACCTTGATGGCCTTGGCCCGCAGCAGCTCGGCGCCGTCCGGGTTGCGCTTCTGAGGCATGATCGAGCTGCCCGTAGAGACGCTGTCGCCCAGGCGCGCGAAGCCAAACTCCCGGCTGCACCACAGCACGAGATCTGCTCCCAGGCGCGAGAGTGTCGTGGCACAGCAAGCCATGGCCGCAGCAAAGGCGGTGGCATCACGACGGGACGACACCGCTTCCAGGCTGTTGGGAGAGGGCTGTGCGAAGCCCAACTCTCGAGCCGTGAGCGACCGGTCGATGGGGAACGTCGTGCCCGTGCCAGCGCCCGCACCGAGGGGACATTCTTGGGGCAGGGACTCAAGCCCCCGGCGATCCTGTTCCAGCATCTCGACATAGGCCAACAGCACGTGGCCCAGCAGCACGGGTTGGGCCCGCTGCAGATGGGTGTAGAACGGCAGCAGCGCCTGCCCATGGTCGCTTGCCAGGGACAACAACGCCCGCTGCACGCCTGCCAGCTGGACCTTCAGCCTGGCGGACGCATCGATCAGATACAGCCGCAGGTCGGTGGCCACCTGGTCATTGCGGCTCCGGCCTGTGTGCAAGCGACGCCCGTCCTCACCGATCAGCTCCGTGAGCCGACGCTCCACGGCCATGTGGATGTCTTCGTCTTCAGGGCGATCCTGAAAGAGCCCGGACTCAAACTCCCCTTCCACCTGGCGCAGGCCGGCCACGATGTTGTCCACGCTCGCTGCAGGGAGGATGCCGGTGCGACCCAGCATCTTCGCGTGGGCCAGAGAGCCTGCGATGTCCACCTTCCAGAGGCGCTGATCGAAGGCGAAGCTGCGGTTGATGGCGTGCAGTGCAGGATGGATGCCGCCGGCAAAGCGTCCCCTCAGCAAGGGCTCGTTGGGGTCGCCACTGTGGGCCTGCCGGGCCTGCTCTGCGCCGTCTCCAAGGCTGTCCAGACTCATGATGCGCTCTCTCCGCTTGCGGCGGATGGGGCCGAACGGTCATCCCGTTGCACGGCCAGGAAGTTCTCGGCGATGTGAGTGTAGGCCTCTGCAGCGGCTTCGACCTGACTCACTGCGACCCACTCGTCGGGGGCGTGGCTGGCGGCAGATGTGCCCGGTCCCATGACCACAGCAGGCGTGTCACCCAGGTGGAACATGTCGGACACTCCACCAAACCCGCGCACCACACCGCTCGGGCTGGCTGCTGCGGCGGTGGTCACGATCTCGGCGGTGTCCGCGGTGCGCACAGGCAGGTAGCGGTTGCTACGCACCACCACTTCGCCGGCTACCGCCGAACGCAACAGCGCGAGCAGCTGCTCGTTGTCGCAACCCGGCGTGGGCCGACCGTCGATCTCGAACGAACACTCGCCGGGCAGGACGTTGGCACGGGTGCCACCGGCCATGACCGTGGCCTGCAACGTGGGCGGCCCCAGCAAGCTGTCGGCGCCAGGGAGCTGCAACTGCTGCACGGCCAGCACATCACGGGCGGCGAGTTCTACGGCGTTCACGCCCTCCCACGGCCGCGACGCATGGCAAGCACGACCCTTCGCCACCACCTTCGCTCGCAAGAGTCCCCGCTGACCGGGGCACACATCCAGGCCTGTGGGCTCGCCTACAACCGCCGCGTCAAAGCTGGGCAGATCATCGAGGCAGGCTTCGATGCCCTCACCCCCCGTCTCTTCATCGCAGACGAAGGCCAGCACCAGACGGCCAGAGAACCGTGACGGATGGAGTTGTGTGGCGGCCACGGCCATGGCAGCCACGCTCGACTTGGCGTCGTTCGCGCCACGGCCGAAGACCATGCCATCCTGCAAGGATCCGTCCCACGGATCGCGGGTCCAACCCTCGCCCACCGGGACCACGTCGATGTGTGAGCAGAGCAACAATCCCCGCTCAGCGCTCCCCGCGGACGGCGCTGACCCTTCAACGCAGGCCAGCACGTTGCGCCCGTGGATCGTGGCTCGGATGCCGTGCACCTCCAACCAGTTCGCCAGCGCATCCCGACACAAGGCCTCGTCACCAGAGACCGAGGGCTGGGTCACGAGCAGGCGCAGCAGATCGATGACAGCGCTCATGAGCCCACCTGCTCCTGCAGCCCACGCTCACGCGCGCCCTCAGCTTGTCGGGACACCAGGGTGCCGCAGCCCTTCTCGGTGAACAGCTCCAGCAGCAACGAACCCGGGTCCTTGCCCGACAGAATGTGCCCCCGATCGACGCCACCCTCTACGGCGTCGATGAGCGCCGCCATCTTGGGCTTCATGCCCCCACGGACCGTGCCGTCTTGCTGGGCGGCCTGAGCCTGGGCCAGGGTCAAGGCCGCCACCAGACTGCCCGGGTCGTCCATGTCGGCGAGCAACCCCGGCACGTTGGTGAGCAGCAGCAGCTTCGCCGCATCGAGAGAGCGGGCCAGAATCGAGGCCACCGTATCCGCGTTGATGTTGAGGATGTTCCCCTCGGCATCACTACCCAAGGACGACACCACGGGGACGTAGCCATTGTCCATCAGCAGGGCCAGCAGAGCGGTGTTGGTGCCGGTGACATCGCCCACGAGACCGAAGTCCACCAGGTTCTCTTCGCCCGTCTCTTCGTCGACCACCGCCACGGGGCGACGGCGTTCAGCGTGGAGCAGATCACCATCGACTCCAGACAACCCCACCGCCGACACGCCTTCAGCCCTCAATGCCGACAGGATGTCCACGTTGACCTGCCCAGCGAAGACCATCTTGGCCACGTCGAGGGTGGCTTCATCGGTCACTCGGCGGCCGCCGACCACATGGGTGGCCATGCCCAACCGCTCGGCCATGGCCGTCGCCTGAGGGCCACCGCCATGAACAATGGTCACCCGAATGCCCACATGCACCAGCAGCGAGATGTCTCCCGCCAGCGAGCGCAGCGACGTGGCATCGGCGGCCAGTTCGCCCCCCAGCTTGACCACGAACGTGCTGCCCTTGTGGCGGCGCATGTACGGCAAGGCCTGCTTCAACAACTTGATGTCCTTCACGGCTGCACTCCGCACGCACGACACAAGGTGGCCCGCTGCACGTCGAGTCGGGCAGCAGCCTGTGGAACAACGAGAGACGAGGCAGACTCTAGCACCGCAGCATCGACCACCACACCACGGCGCACAGGCAGGCAGTGCATGAAGACCCCGCTGTCAGTGGTCTCCATATCTGCGGCAGTCACCCGCCAATGAGCAGCGTCGGACACCGCGGCCGCTCCCGCTTCAAGATCTCCATAGAAGTTGCTGCTGCCCCACGACTTGGCGTAGACGACACGAGCGCCGTCAAGTGCAGCTGCCCGATCGTGGGTCACCGTCAACGAACCGCCCTGGCGCGCAGCAGCCTCCCTTGCCCAACCCACCACCCCATCGTCCAGCTCGAAGCCAGGGGGATGAGCCAGGACCACGTCGTGACCCTCGCGCGCGAAGGCAGACAAGGCGCTGTGAGGCACGGCCCGGGGCAAGGGCTTGATGTGGGGAGCCCAGCTCACCACCACCTTGCTGCGCTCCCCGCGCAAGTGCCGCCGAGCCGCCAAGGCGTCGGCCAACCCCTGATGGGGATGATCGATGGCCGACTCGAGATTCAACACGGGCACGGTGCTGGCCTTCACGATGGCTGAGAAGATGGGCTCGTTGGCATCGACCGCCGGGTCTTGCAGCGCGGCGAAGGCCCGCACGCCCAGGCCGTCGAGCATGGAGCTCAGCACCGGCACCGCCTCGGCCACGTGCTCCGCCGCGTCGCCGTCCATGGTCTCGCCACCATGCGCCAGCTGCCACAGCCCTTGTCCCGGAGTGAGCGCCACGGCCAGAGCCCCCAGATCGAAGCAGGCCACGGTGAACGACGTGCGCGTGCGCAGGGATGGGTTGAGCAGCAACAGACCGAAACGCTTGCCTGCCAGCAAAGGCCTGCGCCCCTTGTCACCGGCGAGAGCCTCTGCGGCCTCGAGCAGTCCGAACCAATCGTCGTCAGACAGATCACGGCTGGACAACAGATCTCGCGGCCCGAGGGCGCTGCGGGTGATCGGCGACAACCTGCTCACGACGCGGCCTCACCGGATGACTTCGCAGGCGTCTCTGCCAAGACCTGGGACAGGGCGCCTACAAACAGAGCTGCCTCCGCGGCGCTGAGAGTCAGGGGCGGCAACAAGCGCAGCTGCTGGGGCAGACCGGACCCTCCCACCAGTACCCCCTTCTCGCGCAGCGCGTTCACCACTGGCTTCGCAGGACGATCGAGATTCACACCCAGCAGAAGCCCTCGCCCAGAGATGGAGGTCACGCCCGGGAGCAACGCCAGTGCACGAGAGAGTTCGCTCCCTCGCTGCGCCGCCTGGGCGGGCAGGTCTTCCTCGACGATCAACTCGGCCACTGTGGCCATGGCGGCGCAGGCCATGGGGCCGCCGCCAAACGTCGTGCCGTGATCTCCCGGCTGGATCCGTGCAGCCAGGGCGTCCGAGACGAAGACCACGCCCGCAGGGAATCCTCCGGCCAGGCCCTTCGCACCCGTGATCAGGTCGGGGATGACCCCCACCTGCTCGCCAAAGAAGTTGCTGCCCGTGCGTCCGAAACCGGTCTGTACCTCGTCGAAGATGAGCAGCGCGCCCGCCTTGTCGCAGGCCGCGCGCAACCCTTGGTACCAGGCGTCGTCAGCCACAGAGATACCGCCCATGGACAGCACGGGCTCGACGATCACCGCAGCCACGTCCTCGCCCATGACCTCTTCGAGCGCGGAGAGATCGCCGAAGGGTACCCGCCGATGCTCCAGGGGCACGGGGTAGGACGGATCGCGAAACGAGTCTGGCCCTGTGGGGCCGAGTGAGCCCAAAGTGCGCCCGTGAAAGCCCTCGTTCATGGACACGACCCAGCGCCGCTGTGTGTCCTTGCGGGCCATCTTGAGCGCGGTCTCGTTGGCCTCCGTGCCGCTGTTGCAGAAGAACACGTGGCCCAGGCCGGCGGGCGCAAGCGCGGCCAGTCGTTGCGCTGCCAGGGCGCGCACGTCGCTGTAGACCACGTTGCTGTAGAACATCAACTTGCCAGCCTGGCTGGTGATGGCCGAGACCAGCCGAGGGTGACAGTGCCCCACCAGGGCCACGCAGTGCCCGCCGTAGAGATCGAGGTAGCGCTTGCCGGTGGCATCCCACACATGGCAGCCCTCGCCGCGCACCAACGCCAACGGCAGCTTGGCATACGTCGCCACCTGATAGGCATCTTCGGCCGCGATGATCGCCGCGGTGTCGAGGCTGCACGGTTCAGCGCTGGTCATGGTGCCGCTCCTGGGGTGGACAAGCCCGTGCGCTCGTCCAGTCCAAACAGGAGGTTTGCGTTCTGCACGGCCGAGCCAGCCATGCCCTTGCCCAGGTTGTCGATGGTCGCGCAGACGACGACCACGCCATCGCCCGCGAACGCAGCGACGTCGGCCATGTTGCTGCCTGAGACGGCGACCACTTCGGGAGTCGAATCGAGCACACGCACGAAGGGCTCGCCCTCGTAGACACCGCGCACCGTTGACACCGCCTCGTCTTCATCACCAGGGGACACGGGCACGAAGGCCGTGACGGCGATACCCCGCGCCATGGGTGCCGAGTGGGGAACGAAGTCGACGCCCGGTTCGGTGCCGTCCATGGTGGTGAGCGCGGCGACGATCTCGGGCACATGCTGGTGCCTCAGCGGTCGGTAGGCCTTGAAGTTGGCGCTGCGCCAGGGGTGGTGGGTTCCGGCGGACGGAGCCGCACCAGAGCCTGACGACCCGGTGACGCTGCTCACGGACAGGCGGCCGGTCACCAGCCCTGCATGGACCAGGGGCCACGTGGCCAGCAGGCTCGCCGTGGCATGGCAGCCCGGATTGGCCACCAACCGTGCCCCCGCGATGGCTTCACGAAAGCCGCACTCCGGCAGACCGTACACAGCCTCCGCCAGGGACTCGGGGTGAGCGTGACTGCTGCCGTAGGCTGCGCTGTAAACGGCCACATCCTTGAGCCGGTGGTCGCCCGAGAGGTCGATCACCTTCAGCTGCGGGTTGGCCACCAACGCGCCGGGCACCTGACTCGCCGCCACACCGTGGGGCGTGGCGAAAAACAACAGGTCATTGGACCGGGCCAGGTCTTCCACCGAGGCATCGCTGTAGTGCAGATCGGTGAAGCCACGCAGGTGCGCGTGATGCTCGCCCACCGGCCCCCTCGCGCTGCGACTGGTCAGCGCGGTGATGTGCAACTCAGGGTGGCCCAAGGAGAGCCGTAGCAACTCCATGCCGCCGTAGCCCGTCCCACCCACGATGGCTGCGCGAATCACGACGACGCCTCACCGGCGGCCAGCCCCGGGGCTGGAGCGCTGCTGTTGGCAGCGGTTGGTGGCGCGGAGTCAGCCGGTTGACCACTGGCTGAGCCGCGACCGAAGGCGGCCCGCTCGACCTGGTCCACGAAGTTCTGGGCGTCGGACCGGGCGTTGCCAGCCATGGTGCCGAGCTCGTCTGCCACGTAGGCCAGCCCCACGGTGTTGTCCGTGGCAGGCCCGGCGATCAGGTCGAGGGAGAGCCCCGACTCGGCGAACCAGCGCTGACCTCCCCAGGCGGCGACCAGGTCGTTGGCACACAGCACGTGAGCCACCACGTGCTCGCGAAAACCACTGTCCTCCAGGATCGACGCCACTCCGTAGGCGCCGATGATGCCGTCACCCATCTCGGCAACGATCACATCGAGTGGCTCGGGCGCGGCTGCGGCCACCGCACCCAGCAGGTCCTTGGCCACGGGGGCCACGGTCTCCAGGCCCGCCGTGGAGGGCAGGCCCATGTCCACGAAAGAGCCCGTGGCGATGGCGCCATGATCCGACATGTTCAAGGTGTCCCGCAGCGCCGCCACCCCGGTGAGCTTGACCCCAGCGCAGGTGTAACCACGGGCGCTGAGGCCAGCGATGATCTCGCACGCTGCGTAGGTCTTGCCCGAGTTCATGCAGGTCCCCGAGACGGCGATGACCGGGGGCACGGAGGCCTTGCTGGCGGTGCCGTCGCCCGAGTGGGTCGCTGGCGTCAGGGCGCAGTCGGCGATGTTCGCGCCCTCGCCGTCGACGAGCACCATGCCCAGCACTTCGACCGGCAGGGGATGACCCACATCTTGGTTCTCGCTGACGACCTGCCCCAGCACGCCGCCCAGGTTGAGCAGGTGCAGCACATCGCCCGCCGAGATCGCCTCGGGCACCCTGCCCACAAAGCCGCGCAGGGCGTCGCGACGACCGAGGGCACCCACGAGGATGTCCCCCCGACCCACATGGGCCATGCGCCCACTGGTCAGCTCGATCTGGTCGTAGACGCGTTTCTCCTCCAGGGCCTTGACCACCAGCACCTGGCCCGTGCACGAATCGACCATGCGGCTGATGTCGACCTCGGCACCCAGGCCCAGCCGGGCCACCACGCTGCCGAATTTGTGTGGACGAATCTTCATGCCCCGGCCTCCCCTGTCATGTCTTCCTGGTCGCTCTCGGCGGCGCTCGTGCCTGCCGGTGACAGGCCATCAACCTGTACTGCAGCACCCCGACCTCGAGACGCGGCGAGCACGCTCTGCAGCCCATGGAGCCGGGCGAAACCCGCGGCATCACGGCCCGTCCAGGCACCCATCTCCTCGCCGTAGAGCGCGTCTTGTCCGCCCAGCAGGGAGTGAGGCGAGCGCACGCCCACCACATCGGCATGGCCGTTGTGGAGGAGCACCTTGACCTCGCCGGTCACCAGGGCGTTCGCGCTGTCGAGCAGGCCCTCGGCGTCGCGCAAGGCCGGGTCGTAGAAGAGGCCCTGATGAAGCTGCTCGCCCCAGAAGTCGCCGAGTTGGCGGTTCCAGTGAGCTTGCCACCGGGTCTGCACCAGCTTGGCCAGTTCGCTCCGGGCCTTGACCATCAAGAGCGGGCCCGGCGCTTCAAAAGCGATGCGCCCCTTCACGCCCAGGATCGTGTCGCCCACGTGGATGCCCCGGCCAAAGCCGTGAGCACCTGCGCGAGTATTGAGTTCTGCCAGCAGCTCGTGGCCGTCCATGGCCCGCCCGTCCAGGGTCACGGGAAGTCCAGCAGAGAAACCCAGCACCAGCTCCTCCGCCTCGCCAGCGCTGGCCGCGTCAGCGGTGAGGGTGTAGACCGACTCGGGAGGCATGAACCAGCTGTCGTGGGTCTCCACGCCGCCGATGGTGGCCCCCACCAGGCCGGCGTTGCGCGAGTAGGCCACGTCGTCTGCAGGTTGGGGCACGCTGTGCCTGGCCAACCAGGCGGCTTCCTGGTCGCGGCTCCAGCCCAGCTCCCGTACCGGCGCCACGATGGCGAGGTCGGGGGCCAGGGTCGCCAGGGCCACGTCGAAACGAACCTGATCGTTGCCCGCCCCCGTAGACCCGTGGGCCACGGCACAGGCCCCGCACGCAGCGGCCACCTTGACCACGGCCTCTGTCTGAGCGGTCCGCTCGGCGGCCACAGAGACGGGATAGACGCCACCGCGCAGGACGCCACCCTTGACCACATAGGACACAAAACGTTCGAAGACCTCAGCCCGAGCATCCACGGAGTGGTGAGCCACCGCACCCAGCTCAAGAGCCCGGGCCTCGATGGCCGCCAAGGCCTGCTCGTCGAAGCCCCCTGTGTCTACGCAGACCGTGGTGACCTCTGCGCCCTGATCCTGGGTCAGCCAGGCCACGCAGAACGAAGTGTCGAGCCCGCCGGAGAAGGCCAGCACCACGCGCTGCCCCCGGAGCTGTGTCTCAGTGTTCATGAACGGGTTACGTCCTCTCTTGAGTCCAACGTGGGCAGCAGGGTCGGGCCAGACTCCCGAGCCACCACCGCCTCTATTATATGCGCATAACTATCAAACAATGCACATAGTATACAAACAAGAGGCTCTGCACAATCACGGATTGTCCCAGCGCGCCGCAGGCATTGCCCGGCCCATGCGGAGCGAGGCTCAACGCCAACGGAAGCAAGCGCCCACGCACCCGGCCGTCACATGCCGCTCAGTCACGCGCCTGGCAGTCACGCGCCGGGCAGTCACGCGCCGGGCAGTCATGCGCCGGGCCGTCACGCGCCTGGCAGCGGAGCGCTCAACTCCGGATCACCCGAGACGGTCCAGCCAGAGCGCAGGACTACGCCGCGGTGTGCCCACCTCGACCCTCAGCGCTGGTCGAGGGGGGTGAACTCGCGGCCGTGGTGGCCCACGTAGTTGGCCCGGGGACGAATCAGACGGTTGTCGCCATGCTGCTCCAGCACGTGTCCCAACCAGCCGCTGGCTCGGGAGACGGCAAAGATGGGCGTGAAGATCTCGGGGTCGAGGCCCAGGGACGCGTAGACCGACGCCGAGTAGAAGTCGACGTTGGGCACGAGGCCCTTGCGCTCCAGGACCCGATCCTCGACGGCACGGGACAGCTCGAACCATCGGGCGTTGCCCGTGCGCTTGGTGAGTTCTTCAGACATTCGACGGAGAACGGTCGCCCGGGGATCTTCGACCTTGTAGACCCGGTGGCCAAAGCCCATCACCCGGCCCTTGGGCTTGTCGAGGATGGCGTCCACGTAGGCTGACGCGCCCTCGAGGTCGCCGATCGCTTCGAGCATGCGCATGACCCGCATGTTGGCCCCGCCGTGCAGCCGTCCGGCCAGAGTGCCCACCGCCGACGTGACCGCCGCGTACATGTCTGACTCGGTGGCCGCTGTCACCCGCGCTGCGAACGTCGAAGCATTGAAGCCATGGTCGGCGTGCAGGGTCAGGGCCGCGTCAAAGATGCGCTCTTCGTACTCGCCCGGCTCGTTGCCGCTGCACAGGTAGAGAAAGTTGAATGCAATGGACTGGCCCGCCAGGGGCTCGAGCACCTCTTGACCCTGGGTCAGCCGCCAGCAGGCCGCCACCAAGGGGCCCATCTTGGCCTGGATGCGCCGAGCGATGCGCAGCTCGATCTCCATGCGACCCTCGACCTCGTCACGGGTGGCTGCGACCTCATCATCGAAGGCCGCCAACACGGACACACCGGTGCGCACCATGTCCATCAACGACAGGCGCCCGGCCAGGGGCTTCAAGATGGTCAGCAGCTCTTGGGGCAGCTGCTGATCTGCGGCCAACCCAGCCTTGAGTTCTGCCAGCTGGGCTGCGTTGGGCAGCGCGTCGTACCAGAGCAGGTGCACGCACTCTTCGAAGGTCGACTGTTCGGCCAGGGGCTCGATGGCGATACCCCGGTAGTACAAGCGCCCGAGCACCCCATCGACGAGGCTGAGGGACGAATCGCCGGCGGTGACGCCTTGGAGCCCGGCGGGGGCGGAAGTCTTCTTATCGGCCGTGGGAGTCAAAATGCTCGGTTTCTGCGCTGTCAGAGGGCGGTTCCGGGGCCTTGTCTGGCCTCGATCGGGCGCGCCAGAATACGGATTTGTCCCATCGGGCGCCACGACCCGGGGCCCGCGCAGATGAGCCGAGGTGCCTGCGCCGATAGGCCGGGGGGCCACCACCGACGGCTTCAGGCTGGGGCTGGGCCCATGCGGTAGAGCATCACGTAGATCACCACGCCGGTCACCGACACGTACAACCAGACGGGCAGGGTCCAGCGGGCCAGGCGCTTGTGACGCTCGAAGCTCCCCTTCGCCGCCGCCCAGAGCAGGGCCAGGATCGCCGGGACCATGGCCATGGCCAGCAGGACGTGAGGCACCAGGACGATCAAATAGATGGTGCGCAGCCATCCCTCACCCCAGAACGGGGTGCTGCCGTGGTTGTAGTGGTAATGGACGTAGCTGGTCAGGAAGGCCGCCGAGGCCCCCACCGCACTGAGCATGAAGCGCTTGTGAGCCGCCTCAGAGCGGCCCGCGGACCAAGGCCCTTTGCCTGAGATGGCCAGCCAACCCAGCACCAGCAGCACAGCCGCCGTGCCATTCAGCAGGGCGTGCAGAGCGGGTTGGGTCACTTGCCCACGTTGTCCAGCAAGACGATGTCCTCCCGGAGCTGCTCAAGGGCCAGACGGTCGTTGTAGTTGTAGTAGCCCCGCACATGGCCCTGCTTGTCCACCAGGGCGAACTTGCCGCTGTGGAACATGGGCGGCATGCCCACCACTGGCTCTACGCCCGCGTTCACAGGAACACGAAAGCCCTCATCGGCCAGCTTCTGAATGGCCTCGTGGCTGCCGGTGAGCAGGCGCCAGTCCTTGGCGTCGCCCTTGTGCCGGGCACGGTACTCTGCCAACACCTGGGGACTGTCCCGCCGAGGGTCGACGGTGATCGACAAGAAGCGCGTGGGCAACCCCTCCTTGCTCAACTCGGCGAAGAGCTGGGACATGATCGGGCAGGGCCCAGCGCAGTGAGTGAAGATGAAGTCGACCACCCAGAGGGAGCCCAGAAGCTGTTTCTTGCCAAAGGGCTTGGCGGCGTCGTCCAACAGGGCGAACTCGGGCAGCTCGCCGTGGTTGGTCAGGCCGGTGCCGTCGTCGATGGGCTCAGGGCCTCCGGAGAGCAGCTCTTCGAGAGAGACCGTGCGGCTCTGCGGGGGCTCCACTGCTTCGGTCGCACCCTCAACAAGGGCGTCACCGGAGGCCTCGACGTCACCCACGCCTTCGTCTGTGAGCGCGACCACGGGGGTGAGGCACGCGTCACAGGCCGGCTCTTCGGTCAACGCCGGGGCGCTGCCGGAGTCGTTGGCGAGCGTGGTGTCCTGGCAGGCCACGTCGATGATCAGGGCCGCCATCACCGCGGGAAGGTAGACCACCGAAGCGATCACCACCTGCCGAGCGCGCGCCCGATCAGGCCGCTTGCGAAAAGCCAGAGCCGCAACGAAGAACACGAGGCCGGCAGCCAGAGCGGCCAGGCCGTACTCAGCCCCGGCCACGCCGAGGAGCACAGGAATCACGGAGACAAGCATGACGGACATCACCTGCATGGGCATCTGCCAACGGAGCAGCGCATCTCCAGGGTCATCCCCGGAGAGCATGCGCAGGCCTCCGCTCGCATAGTCTTCGCGATACATCGATGCGATGGCGAAGAAGTGCGGCAGTTGCCAGAGAAAGACGAGTGCAAAGACGAGCCAGGAGAGCACTGTGGGACCACCGGCTGCAGCGGCTCCCACGATCACGGGCAAGGCGCCGGGCAGGGCGCCGACCCAGGTGTTCACCGAGGTGCGCTTCTTGAGCGGCGTGTAGATGACGAGGTAGGTGACGATGGCCAGCAACTGCCATAGCGTGGCCTCGCTTCCCGCGCCGAGAGCGAGAATGACGAAACCCACTGCCATGACCACGCCACCACCCCAGGACACCTGTCGCTCTGTCAGCGCGCCCGTGCAGAGGGGGCGCCCAGCCGTCCGCGGCATCTTGGCGTCGGTCTCCCGCTCCAAGAAGTGATTGAGGGCGCACCCTGCGCCCGCCACGAGCAGGGTTCCCAGCAGGGCCCACGGCAAGGGTGACCAGTCGTTGGGCTTCTCCAGCACATACCCCGCCGCCGTGATCACCAGGACCAGCACAGCGATCCGGGGACGGATCAGGCCCGACAGGCCAGCAGCATCGAGGCGTGGTCTCTGGTCGGTCACGACGTCACGCCATTTCGGGTGCGCAGCCAGAGCCGCAGCATCAGCAACCAGGTGAGCAGCAGCACCAAGGCGCCGTTGGTGACGTGGAGCGACGTGACGAACGGGGAGCGGCCCTGCCAGATCACCATGGCGCCCAGAAGGCCCTGCACCAGGATCACCAACGCGAGCACCGTGCTGTGTCGCTGCAGTGCGCTGCGGGCCGATCCGGCCACCACGCAAAGGCGCCACACTGCCAAGGCGGCCACGAAAGCGAAGCCACGATGAGCCATGTGGATGATCACCCGCTCATCGATGAACTCGGGCAAGACCTCACCCGCAGCAGAGAGGGGGAAGAAGGCCACGGCCAGGCCCGCTTCGGTGTGGCGCATCCAAGCACCCAGGATGAGCTGAATGAAGACGACCACCACGGCAAAGACCCCCGCAGAGCAAGCACGCCGGGTGGCCTTGCCGTCCGGGTCGTCCACGGCCTCCAGCTGGCCCAACTCTCCTGAGCTTGCCGCGGCCCACTCTGCTGAGAAGGCATAGGCCAGCCAGGCCGCCACGCAGAGAAAAGTCTGGGCCAGGGTGCCGTGACTGGCCGAGAGCCAACTGGGCAGGAGAAACCAGACCGTCAGCCCGCCGAGCAGCCCCTGCAGGCAGACCATGCCCAAGACGGCCACGGAGAGCCGGCGCGCCCACGCACGAGAGTCCGTGCGCACTGTCCAGATGGCGAGGATCACCGTGGCCAAACCGATCAGCGACGCCAGCGCCCGGTGACCGTGTTCGTGAAACACACCGCCCACCATGGACGGCCAGACCTTGCCATAACCCAGGGGCCAATCAGGCTCGGCCAGCCCTGCATTGTGGCTCTTGACCTGGGCGCCCGCGAAGATCAACAGCACGATCGAGCACACCAGACCGAAGGCGAAGAGCCGCCGGGGAGAAGACACAACCGCCCCGGCCGGAGCGGCCGAGGCGGTTGCTGTCCTGCGAGTCAGTGCGGTCACGTCAGGTCATCCGACGGGCCACGAGCAAGCACCCAAAAAGCACAGGGGCTTGCGCGGCAGTCCTTACTCGAAGGTCGCCTTGAAGGTGCCCGCGCCACCGGCGACGGTCACGGTGGTCTCGACTGTGCCCAGGCTCTCGTGCCAAAGGGTCACGCCGTAGTCGCCGTCAGGCAGATCGGCCGTGTTGACGGTCACGTTGCCGTCCGCATCAGACACGCCGAAGTACGGGTGCTCCATGGAGAAGCACCAGGTGGTCATCCAGGGGTGCACGTCGCACTTGATCAGGATGGCCTCCTCGTCCTTCTTGAAGGTCTTCTTCACCTTCATGTCCTTCATCGGCATGGCCAGGTTGAACTCTTTGTTCTTCTTGGGCATGGCATGGATGTTGTGCAGCGTGTCGTCGCTGTTGACGATCTCGATGTCCTGCTTCTTGACCATGCCGAACACGTGGGGCACGTAGGTGCAGCCGGTCTGGTCGAGAACCACGGGCTGCTCGGGAGCCTTGTAGCGCTTGTCGGGCACGCCGGTCAGGGACACGAAGACGTTCATCAGGCCGCCGCGGCCGTTGACCAGGACGGTCGAACGGGCCAGGCCGTCGGCGTGAGCGCCTTCGCAGACCGGGTCGCTGGAGATGTCGACCGGCGACGGGGCAGGAGCCTCACCCTTGAAGGAGACCTGGCCGGTGACGGCGGCCACCGCGGGCGCAGCGGCAGGTGCCTCGGTCTTGGCTGCGGGAGCCACGGCTTCCTGTGCGAGGCCGTTGGCGGCGAAGGACGTAGCGATGAGGACGACCAGAGCGGTCTTGGCAAGCATGTTGGAAACCTCGGGATCAGAAAGCAGGAAGGTGTGAGGGAGAGGGCCAGGGCGACGGGTGCCGTCCCTGAAGTCTGCCGTTTTTCTGCTGCTCGACAGACACGCCGAAAGCATATGTGTTCGCCCCCGTAGGGGGAAGCGCAGTCGTTCCGCACGGATCGGACGAGGAGCGGGACGACAGCCGGCCACCGCCCCGAAATCACGGAGCGATGGCCGGTTTTGAGCCCTCTACCCACCGTCAAGACAGGCGCGGGGCTCGGCAGAACGACTAGTACATGTCGTCCATGCCACCGCCAGCTGCCACAGCCGGCTTGTCCTCGGGGATCTCCGCCACCAAGGCGTCCGTGGTCAGCAGCAGGGCGGCCACCGAAGCGGCGTGCTGCAGGGCTGAACGGGTGACCTTGGCCGGATCGATGATGCCCGCCTTGACCATGTCGACCATCTCGCCGGCACCGGCGTTGAAGCCCATGTTGCCCTTGGCGTTGGTCACCTGGTTGACCACGATGGAGGCGTCGAAGCCCGCGTTGTCGGCGATCTGCCGGCAAGGCACGGCCACCGCGCGGCGCACGATGTCCACGCCGAGGCGCTCGTCACCTACAGACTCGAGGGCGTCGAGAACCGACGAAGCCTTGATCAGAGCCACACCGCCACCGGGCAGGATGCCCTCTTCGACCGCTGCGCGCGTGGCGTGCAGGGCGTCTTCGACCCGAGCCTTCTTCTCCTTCATCTCGACTTCGGTGGCCGCGCCCACGTTGATCTGGGCGACACCGCCGGCGAGCTTGGCCAGGCGCTCCTGGAGCTTCTCGCTGTCGTAGTCAGAGGTGCTGCGATCGAGTTCGGCACGAATCTGAGCGATACGACCCTGGATGTCGGCCTTCTTGCCACCACCCTCGATGACGATCGAGTCGTCCTTGGTGATCGTGACGTGCTTGGCCGAGCCGAGAATCGACAGGTCGGCGGTCTCGAGGTTGATGCCCAGGTCTTCCATGACCGCGGTGCCACCGGTGAGGACGGCGATGTCCTCGAGCATGGCCTTGCGACGATCACCGAAGCCAGGTGCCTTCACGGCGCAGGCGTTGAACACGCCGCGCAGCTTGTTGACCACCAGGGTTGCCAGGGCCTCGCCGTCGATGTCCTCGGCGATGATCAGCAGGGGACGACCCGACTTGGCCACCTGCTCGAGCAGGGGCAGCATGTCCTTGATCGACGAGATCTTCTTCTCGTGGATCAGGATCAGCGGGTTCTCGAGCTCGACCTCCATCTTCTCGAGGTTGGTCACGAAGTGCGGCGAGAGGTAGCCCTTGTCGAACTGCATGCCCTCGACCCACTCGATCTCGGTGGCCAGCGACTTGCCCTCTTCGACCGTGATCACGCCGTCCTTGCCCACACGCTCCATGGCGTCAGCAATGCGCAGACCGATCTCGGTGTCGTTGTTGGCCGCGATGGTGGCCACCTGCTCGATGTCCTTGCGGGTCTTCACCGGCGAGGACATCTTGCCCAGCTTGGTCACGACGGCGTTGACAGCGTTCTCCACGCCACGCTTGAGCTGCAGCGGGTTGGCGCCGGCGGTGACGACCTTCAAGCCCTGCTCGAAGATGGCCTCGGCCAGAACCGTCGCGGTGGTGGTGCCGTCACCGGCGACGTCAGAGGTCTTGCTCGCGACCTCCTTCACCATCTGCGCACCCATGTTCTCGTAGGCGTTCTCCAGCTCGACTTCCTTGGCCACGGTCACACCATCCTTGGTGACCGTGGGCGAACCGAAGGAGCGCTGAAGGACCACGTTACGGCCGCGGGGGCCGAGGGTGACCTTCACCGCGCGAGCGAGCTTGTTGACACCGGCGCGAATCAGGTCGCGAGCTTCGATGTCGTAGGCAATTTTCTTGGCAGCCATTTGTGTTCTGTCTCTTGTCTGGATTGCGGGGTTTGCGGGTCAGCTGACGATGGCGAGGATTTCATCCTCGCGCACGATCAGGAACTTCTGGCCGCCGACGCTGATCTCGTTGCCAGCGTAGGAGGAGAAGATGATCCGGTCGTTCTTCTCGATCTGGGGCGCCACGCGCTCACCAGAGTCGTTCAACTTGCCGTCGCCCACGGCGATGACCACGCCCTCCTGGGGCTTCTCCTTGGCGCTGTCGGGCAGCAGGATGCCGCCAGCAGAGCGCTCTTCGGCCTCGAGCCGCTGCACGAGCACGTTGTCGTTCAGGGGGGTGAGGTTCGTCTTCGCGGCGCTCTTGGCGACCTTCTTCTTCGTCTTCGTGGCCATGGGGCAGGGCTCTCCTGTGGTCTGTCTGTTGAAAGTGGTTGAGGGTTGATCGAGTACGGGGTCAGAGCGTGAGCTCGAGCAGGATCTGGTCTACAGCCTGCCGCAACTCTTGTGCTTGAAAGGGCTTACCGATGAACGAGCGGCCAATGGTCTCGCAGGTCCGGCGGATCTCGCGGTCGCGGTTGCCCGACATGAAGATGGTGGGGATCCGTCGAGGCCGGCTGGTTCGGGCGGGCGCACCGCCCGTGGGAGCGATCCAGGCGCCTTGCAGGTACCGTTGCAGCACTTCAATACCGGTCATCCCGGGCATCTCGACGTCGAGGATCAAGAAGTCGATGGAATCGTGCAGCAGCCTGGCGAACGCATCCGCCCCGCTCCCCACCGTGACAATGCGCAGTTCTTGGCGGTCGGACAGCAAATCCACCACGGAACGCCTCATGGAGACGTCGTCGTCTCCGATGAGCACCGTGTGGGTCTGCCGAGTGGAGTCCATGAACCAAGTCCGAAGAGCGGGAGGTGAAGTCCGAAAAGCAAACGGAGTGCCAATGGGCTGGCCAAGACCGGGGAGCCCGGGCCGTCTCCTATTCGCCGCCCCTCGGGGTCTTCGGAGTCGGGCACGGCTCTTCGGCTCCCCCGCCACGGGCGGCCCCCTGCCAGATTGGCGGTTATTCGGGGGAGACGGCCAGGGACGGACGGTGCCGAAATGACAGGGAGCCGCCACGAGCGCCTGGCCAACACCCGCCTCTACCTGATCGCCACCGCCGATCGGGCCCCTGCGCCCAGCCCGGACTGGTTGGCTCGAGTTCGCGCTGCGGTCGAGGGCGGGGTGGGAGCAGTCCAGCTGCGGCAGAAGGGCGCCAGCACGGCGGTGCGCCGGGTCTGGCTGGACCAGTTGCGCGATGTGGTTGGCCCCGAGGTGCTGCTGCTGGTCAACGACGACCTGGGGGCTGTCCACCAGGCCCACGGCGCCCTGCTAGCGGATGGCCTGCACCTGGGCCGAGCCGATGCTGAGGCCCTGGGCGGGCACGGCGGGTCCCACGCAGAGCGCCGCCATCGCGGCCTGGCCCATGCCCGAGGCGCCCTGGGCCCCGAGCTGCTGCTAGGGACATCCACTCGTACGGCTGCCGAGATCACCGCTGCCCTGGCAGCCGGAGCGGACCACGTGGGCTTCGGCGCCATGTCCGTGAGCACCACCAAGCCCGGCGCGCCCCCGGCCCGGCCCGAGGAGTTGGCCCGCTGCCTGAAACGATTCCCCGGCCTGCCGATCTTCCCCATCGGCGGGGTCAACCTGGCGACCCTGCTGGCCTGGGTGACCCTGGGCGCTCGACAGGCCGCCGTGGGCAGCGCGGTGCTGCAGGCGAGCGACCCTCAAGCCAGCGCCGCTGCGCTCTCTGAGTTGTTCACCCACAACATAGCCTGACCGCTTCACCGAGGCCCCGGCACGCCCTCGCGACGCACTCCGCGAAGAGGTCAGATCAGCGGCCAGCGGGGACGGCCCGTCACCCCCACAGCCGTGCGCTAGAATGCCGCCCCGGCCCAACTCTCGTCGCCCTCACGCGCACGAACGTCACTCCCTTCTCCACGAACTGACACCGATGGCGTCACGTCCTCGCCGCCGATCGCTGGGCCTGGCCCCCAGGCCCTCGCTCGCCCGGGCGCTTTGCGTGGGAGTCCTGCTCGTGGGGACTCTGCTGATCGGCGAGTCCCACGGCCAGACGATGCTCGGTACCTCTGCCATTGGCGAGCCCAGCGTCGGCCCGCGACCGTCAGTGGTGTTGATCGTGGTCGACACCCTGCGCGCCGATCACCTGGGCTGCTACGGCTACGGGCGCGACACGAGCCCGCACATCGATCGCCTCGCGGCCCGTGGTGTGCGCTTCAACAACACCATCGCCCAGTCATCGTGGACCCTGCCCAGCATGATCTCGCTGATGACCGGCCAGTACGTTCTGGGCACCACGCCGCAGCTGCCGGGCGACACCAAGGCCATGGCCGAGCTGTTCTCCGCCCAGGGCTACCAGACCGCCGCTTTCGTTGGCAATGACGTGGTCGGCCGCCCCGAAGGTTTCAGCCGGGGCTTTGACGTGTTCCGCTCGCTGGATGACCTCGAACCGGCACAAGCTGAAGCCATCCAGAATAACGTGCATTCCCTCGGCGCCGTGGTGAATGAACACGAGCTGGACTGGGTCGGGGACAACGCCGAGGCACCTTTCTTTCTCTACGTCCACCACATGGACCCTCACCGACCCTACCGGCCTCTCACGGACTCGCCTCCTTTTGCCGAGGGCTACGAGCCCATCGACGAGGCGCGCAGAAATCGATACGAACTCTTCCTGGAGGGACGGCCCGATCTGCGAGACAGCGCCGAGGGTCAGCTCCAGCGCATCCGGGACACGATCCAACGCTACGACGCCGACGTGTCCTACGTCGACGCTCGGGTCGGTGAGCTGCTCGAAGGACTCGAGACGCTCGGCCTGATGGAGAACACGGTGGTCGCCCTGGCCGCCGATCACGGAGAAGCCCTCTTCGACCGCCTCGAGTATCCCGAGCTGGTGCGCCGCCAAGGTCCGCCGAAAGATCAACGCCTTGCGGACTACTTCAAGAACGGCCACGGCAAGCACCTCTATCGAGAGCTCGTGGCCACGCCTTTGATCTTCGCTGGCCCTGGTATCGACGAGGGACGCGTGGTGACGGAGACCGTGCCCAACGTCGCCGTGCTGCCCACCCTGCTAGAGCTGGCCACGGGCCAGGTGGTCGACGACCGCGACGGCACCAGCCTGGTCAGCGCCCTCACGACCGAGACCTTCACCGTCGACCAGAACCGCCTGCTCTACTCGTGGTGCGCCCAGGCCACGGGGGTGTTTCATCCCAAGCGCCAGCTGATGCTGGTCCGACCGAACCCGGCCGGCATCGACTTCGGCCTCACGCTCAAGCTGTTCAACCTGATCGACGACCCGGGCGAGGATCACAACGCCTTGCAGGGGGACGACGAGAAGACGCAGCTGACGGCGAAGCTGCTGGCCGCAGAACTCGTCGAGCGGGAGCAGCTCGCCCTGACCCAGGAGCAGTCTGCCGAGTACCTGGAGGCCACCCTGCGTAAAATGCGCGAACTGGGATATGTCCGCTGATATCGGGCCTCAATCGCTCAAGCTGAATCGTCCAGACCGTCGAAAGAGAGGCTGTCGTCGGTCGCTTGTTCGCTGACAGTACCATGGCCCACCGAAGCCGATCCCGAAGGCACCACCTCACGGTCAGCACATGCGCAAGCCCCTCCTGCTCACCGCTGCCCTGATCGCTGCAGCAGCGCTCACCATCGCTGCAGCAGGCGGCCCCGCCAAGTCATGGGACGCTGTCCGCTCTTGGGTTCAAAACCCAGCCATGGCTGACGACGTCACCTACTGGTGCCCCATGGATCCGGAGATCATTCGCAAGGGCGTGGCCATGTGCCCCATCTGCAACATGGAACTCGTCGTCTTTGAAGGAGAGTCGGCGGGCGGGGGCAGCCGCGACGTGCTCGTGCTCACCGATCGCCAGGTCCAGCAATCTGGAGTGCGCCTCGGTCTTGCGGCCCAGCGCAACCTCTCTCGGGTGATCGATGCCAGCGGCCGGCTCCAGGTGCCGCCTGAGCGGCGCTCCTCGCTGCATATCGGGTACCCCGGCATCAGCACCGTGGACACGGTCCACGTGCACACAGCAGGCACGCCCGTTTCGGACGGCATCCTGGTGCTGGAGGTTCAGAACCAGGGCATGCTGGCCAGGGTGCAGTCGTACAAAACCATGCGCAGCGAGTACACCGAGCTGCGCCGACAGGAGCTGAATATAGAAGCGCAGCAACTGCTCGACCGGATTGGCGTACTGACCAACGAGATCGTCTCGTTCGGCTTGCCCGCGTCCATCCTCGACAAGATCGCCGCCAGGCCGCCCAGCACGGAGACGACTGCGTTTCCTGTGTATGCGAACAACTGGGGCATCGTGCTGACCCCGCCCGCGCTCACCGTGGGTTCGACCCTGCGCCAGAACCAGCTGGTTCTTGAGGCAGCCGACCTCACCGAGCTGTGGCTCTCTCTGGATCTCTTCGAAAACGAACTGGCCTACGTCAGCCCGGGCCAAACGATCTCGTTCACCACACAGTCCGTCCCGGACCAGGTCTTCACGACAGCGATCGACTTCATCGAACCCGAGGTGCAGGGCCCTAGCCAGACCGTGCGCGCCGTGGCGCGGGTGCAGAACAAGACCTTGAAGCTCTCCCCCGGTCTGTACGTGCGGGCGAGCTTGGCCAGCGACGTGGCCTCGGTTCTCTCGGTGCCCGAGAGCGCGGTCCTGCAATCGGGCAAGCGGGACGTGGTCTTGATCGCAGAAGGAGACGGTCGCTTCCGCCCTCGGGTCGTCTCGCTGGGTCGCCGCCATCTCTCCCTGGCGGCTTCGGAGACGAGCGAGTCGTTCCTCGGTGAGAGCGAGCGCTATCACGAGGTTCTGTCAGGCCTGCACGACGGTGACCGGGTTGTGGTCGCCGGGGGCTTCCTGCTCAATGCCGAGGCTCAGTTCCAGGGCATCCTCAAGAAGATGGTGGCCACGGAAGAAGCCCAGCAGAGCGCGACACCCCTGTCCGATCAGGCAGCGGCCGTCATCGAAGACTCTCTGGACCACTACTTCGCCATCACCCAGGCCCTTGTCGACGACGACGCCCGCAACCTCGGCGAACTGGCGCGAGCCCTTGCAGAGACGACAGCAGCGAGCAGCGACGACTCTGCACTGGGGACGCGGCTGCAAGAGCTGGAGCAACTCAGCCAGTCCCTCGCCGCCAGCGCAGACGAAGACGCACTCGACTGGGACGAGCTGCGCACGGTGTACGGATCGATCTCACGAGAAGTCGTGACCCTGCTGGCGGAGCACCTGCCCGGGCGCTTCGGCAGCGGCGAGCTGTACCTCTTTCGCTGCCCCATGGCGGACGACTTTGGCTACGAACTCTGGGTGCAACGGTCCGCTGAACTGCAGAACCCGTACATGGGCCAGATGATGTTGGAATGCGGCTCACCGGCCGAGTTGCCGTGACGACCGCCCGAGGGGCCGGGGTTCTATGCTGCGCAAGCTGATCGACTGGAGCCTGGAGAACCGTTTCCTGGTCTGCGTGG
>CAZIAK010000007.1:90033-94533 GCA_964537035.1 uncultured Phycisphaerales bacterium
CTCAATCAAGCCCAGCACAAGCTGCCCATGGGTGTGGTCCCCAGCCTGGGCCCGGATGCCAGCGCCATGGGCTGGGTCTACCTGTACACCCTTGAAGACATGAACTCCCAGCTCGACCTGGGTCAGCTCCGTTCGCTGCAGGACTACTTCGTTCGCTTTCAGCTGGAGAGCGTGCCCGGGGTGGCCGAAGTGGCCAGTCTTGGCGGCGCCGTGCGCCAGTATCAGGTCACCGTCGACCCACGCACCCTGGCCGCGGTGGACATTCCCCTGGCAGCAGTCATCGGGGCCATCAAGCACTCGAACCAAGACGTGGGTGGCCGGGTGATCGAGATGGCCGAGACCGAGTACATGATCCGGGGTCGGGGAAGCATCAGCTCGATCCGCGACCTGGAAACCATCGCCATCGGCCACAACGGGCAGGGCACGCCCATCAGTCTGGGTGACGTGGCCGCCGTGGAGATCGGGCCGGACATCAAGCGGGGCATCGCCGAGAAGAACGGCAAGGGCGAGGTGGTCGCGGGCATCGTCACCATGCGCTACGGCGAGAACGCCCTCGACGTGATCAACTCGGTGAAGGCGAAGATCGCCGAGATCCAGACCGGGCTGCCTGACGGCGTGGTGATTCGCAAGGCCTACGACCGCTCCGGCCTGATCGGACGGTCCATCGGCACCCTGGCGCGGCAGCTCATCGAAGAGCTGCTGATCGTCGCCTTGGTTTGCGTGATCTTTCTCTGGCACGCCCGCAGCGCGTTGGTCAGCACGGTCGTCCTGCCCCTGGCCATCCTGGTCTCGTTCATCGTCATGAACGCTCTGGGGATAAACGCCAACATCATGTCGTTGGGTGGCATCGCCATCGCCATCGGCGCCATGGTCGACGCCTCGGTGGTGATGGTCGAGAACTTCCACAAGCACCGCGAGACCGCGGGGGACGACGCCGATCACTGGCAAGTCGTACGAGCTGCAGCACAGGAGGTCGGGCCGGCGCTGTTCTTCTCCTTGCTGGTCATCACCATCTCCTTCCTCCCCGTCTTCGCCCTCGAAGATCAAGCCGGTCGGTTGTTCAGGCCTCTCGCCTTCACCAAGACCCTGGCCATGGGCTCCGCCGCCGTGCTGACCCTCGTGCTCATGCCCGTGCTGATGGGTTTCTTCGTGCGCGGCAAGCTGCACCGGGAGTCGGCCAACCCGGTCAGCCGACTGATGATCCGCTGCTACCTGCCCGTGCTGCGCTTCGCCCTCGGTCATCGGGCCCTGTCCATTGCGGCCGCATTGATCCTGCTGGCCTGCACCGTCATCCCCTTCGTGCGCCTGGGCAGCGAGTTCATGCCCTCGATCAATGAAGGCGACGCCCTGGCCATGCCCACGACCCTCCCGGGCATCTCCAGCACCGAGGCTCGGCGCACCCTGCAGATCCAGGATCGGCTGCTGGCGGGATTCCCCGAGGTCGAGGTGGTGCTGGGCAAGATCGGCCGGGCCGACACGGCCCTCGATCCGGCGCCGCTCTCCATGGTCGAGACCCACATCACCCTGCTGCCCGAGGAGCGCTGGCCCGAGCGCATCGTCGAGCTGGATTGGCTGGCGGGAGCGGCGCAAGCCCTGCTCGGCTCGCTCCCCGCCGCAACGCAAAGCGATCTGGGAGTGAGCCTGGACGACGCGGCCAGGCAAGTGGCCTTGATGGCCCAGACTGACTCCACCCGCTGGATTCGCGAGGAGCTGCACAGCGGCGTTCAGCTCAAGGCCATCCGACAAGACCTCTCTACCTGGCTCGCTGCTCAGCTGGCTGACCGCACGGTGGACTACGTCAGCTCGCAGGGCGCGCTGGGCGAAGCCCTTGGAGCAGAGACCGCCGCTCGACTGCGAGACACCTTCGCCGGGCAGTTCAGCAACTCACCCATTCCCCTGCGGCGCACGACCTTCGACGAGCTCACCAAGAAGGAGATGCACGAGCAGATCACCATCCCTGGCATGCCCAACTGGTGGCTCATGCCCATCGAGACCCGCATCGGCATGCTCACCACGGGCATGCGCGGAAAGGTCGGCATCAAGCTCTATGGCGACGACCTGGTGGGGCTCGAGCGACTGGCAGAAGAGCTGGAAGCCGTGCTGCACGAAGTCCCCGGTACGTCTTCGGTGATCGCCGAGCGAGCCATGGGCGCCTACTACCTCGACATCGACGTCGACCGTGAGCTGTGCGGCCGCTTCGGCCTGACCGTTGGCAGTGTCCAGGACGTGATCGAGACGGCCATCGGCGGCATGCCGGTCACCGTGGCGCTCAACGGTCGCGAGCGGATTCCTGTCAACGTGCGCTACCCCCGCGAGCTGAGAGACGACCCGGTACGCCTGGGACGCACCCTCGTCCCCACGCCGAGCGGGGCGTCGATCCCCTTGAGCGATCTGGCGGAGATCTCGATCCAGGATGGCCCTCCCGTGATCAAGAGCGAGAACGGGCTGCTGCTCACGAACGTGCCCATCGACCTGGAGGCTGGCGTCGACGTAGGGACCTATGTGGCCCGGGCCCAGAAGGTCATCGATCAAGCCATCGCCGAGGGTCGTGTAGACGTCCCCACCGGCGCGTACTTTTCCTGGAGCGGCCAGTACCAGCTCATGGAAGAAGTCGAAGGGCGTCTCTGGGCCATCGTACCCGTCACCTTGGGCCTGATCTTGATGTTGATCTACTTCAACACGAAGGACGTGGCCGAGACGTTGATCACCATGATCACCCTGCCCTTCGCCCTCATCGGCGGCGTGTGGTTGCTCTCCTGGCTCGACTACGACCTCTCTGTGGCAGTGACCGTGGGCTTCATCGCCCTGGCCGGGCTGGCCGCCGAGACCGCGATCTTGATGCACATCTACCTCGACCTGGCCTACAAGCGGCGGGCCGCCAAGGGCGAGACCCTCAGCGGCGCGGCCCTCCATGACGTGGTCGTCGAGGGAGCCGTGCTGCGCGTGCGCCCCAAGATGATGACGGTGGTCACCACGATCCTGGCCCTGGTGCCCATCATGTGGTCGGTGGGCGCTGGTTCCGGGCCGATGAAACGCATGGCCGCCCCCATGATTGGCGGGCTGGTCACCTCGACGCTGCACACCCTGGTCTTGATCCCGGTCTACTACGCCATGTTGCACGAATGGCGCGCCCGGCGGGCCTCGCGAGCCCCGGCAGTGGCCCCCAAGGCCTGACAAACGACGATGCCCCTCCCGCTGGCTCTCAACAGCAGGAGGGGCATGTTTGACTCGTCCGTTCTGTCTGCGCTCGTGAACCCCCTCACGGGCAGCAGACTCTAGGGCCCCGGGCGATCGGGGTAACAGGCTGTGGGCACGAGCCCGGCAGCTCGGGCCGCGCTCAGTCGCTATCCTGCCCTCCCATGGCCTCTCCCCGCTCAGCCCACCCGCTCCGCCGACTGCTCGCCTACGCCGCGCCCCACCGCAGGGCCCTGCGTCTGGCCAGCGCCTGCTCGGTCACCAACAAGGTCTTCGATCTGGCCCCGCCCCTGCTCATCGGCGCGGCGGTGGACATCGTCGTCGAGCGCGAGCAATCGTGGATCGGCGCCCTCGGCGTCCCCGATGTCCACGATCAGCTGCTGGTCCTGGCCGGCCTGACCCTGCTCATCTGGACCCTTGAGTCGGTCTTCGAATACCTGCACAAGATCCTCTGGCGCAATCTGGCCCAGACCGTGCAACACGAGCTGCGCCTGGAGACCTGGTCCCACGTGCAAGACCTCGAGCTGGCCTGGTTCGAAGATCGCTCCACCGGCGGCTTGATGGCCGTGCTCAACGACGACGTGAACCAGCTCGAGCGCTTTCTGGACGGAGGCGCCAACGAGTTGTTGCAGGTCACCACCACGGTGATCGTCATCGGCGGGCTGTTCTTCTTCCTGGCGCCGTCCGTGGCCTGGATGGGCGTGGCGCCCATGCCCTTCGTGCTCTGGGGCTCGCTGCGCTATCAACGCCTGCTCGCGCCGCGCTATGCCGCCGTGCGTCGAGAGGTCGGTCAACTCAACCACCAGCTGGCCAACAACCTGGGCGGCATCGCCACGATCAAGAGCTTCACCGCCGAAGCCCACGAGGTCGAGCGCCTGCGCCGCACCAGCGACGACTACCGCAACGCCAACCGCGCCGCCATCCGCCTCAGCTCGGCCTTCTCGCCCCTGATTCGCATGGTCATCGTGGTCGGCTTCACGGCCATGCTCGTCTTCGGTGGACGGCTCGCCCTCGATGGCGAGCTCGACGTGGGCGCCTACAGCGTGATGGTCTTCTTGGTGCAGCGTCTGCTCTGGCCGCTCACTCGTCTGGGCGAGACGTTCGACCTCTTTCAACGAGCCATGGCCTCGACCACGCGCATCCTCGACCTGCTGGGCACGGCCGCCACCGTGTCCGACGGCCCCCAGGGCATGCCTCGGGAGCAAGTGCGTGGTGAGGTGGCCTTCCGCGACGTGCACTTCGCCTACCGCACAGGCGCCACGCTGCTCGACGGCGAAGAAGCGCTCGCCGGTCTCGAAGGCAACC